>NZ_JBDZYI010000005.1:0-651131 GCF_040329435.1 Roseibium sp. SCP15
AGCGTACCTGCGTAACTCCTTAAAACCTCTCCAAGGCCGAAACCCCGAAAAGATCGCAAGGCCAACGCCGCCTACGCTTCCCTTCCTTCATAACCAAATTGTCAAAGAACAGAGGCTCAAAACCTCTCAGGATCAAACCCATCCCTCAAGCGAAAACCAACCCGATACCGAACCTCTAGATCCGGCCCAATCAGACCAATTTTCAGGAATTAAGGTCAAAAAACCTTGCCGCCAGCGACGTTGCCGCCGTCGATGAGCGCGGTTATACGCACCCATCCCACCACCGTCAACAGCCGAATTCGAAAAAAATCAAAAAAAGCGAAAAAAGTTTCGGCACATGAATTTTTTGTAATGTTTTCAATAGCTTAAGTTTTATCCACCTTTGCTAACAGGTGGTTTGAACGACCAAACCACTGCCCAGTCCACCGGCCGCCGCGATCAATGCCAGGCCATAAACCGGGGCTTTCCCTGAGCTTTCCCGGCATTTGGCCAGCTGCTCATACAGATGAACGGCCAGAATGGCCCCCGAGGCCCCTATCGGGTGCCCTCTGGCAAGCGCGCCACCCATTTGGTTGAGCTGCCCCGCATTCATGCCCAACCGGTCTGCCGTGACCATGGCCTGGACAGCATAAGCTTCCATCAGCTCGACCGCACTGAAATCACCAGAAGCGAGACCAAGGTCATCAAAAAGGGCTCTGGCCACATCAATCGGCACCAGTGCCGGCTCAGAGGGGTTTCCTCCGGCGCTCCTTCCCTCGACAATCCTCAAGGCTGCTGTATCGCCATTCTTCACAAACCGTTCTGAAACAATCATGACCGCTGCAGCACCATCGGCTTCACAGGCAATCGTCGCTGCACTCAGTCCTGTATCCTTAGTTCCGGAAAGGACTGGCGCGCGCAAAGCTGCCTTTGGCCTTAGCGCGCGCGTAAATCCATCCCGGTCTGCACTTACGCCTTTGATTGAAACAAGTTGCCCCTGGAGATGGTCATGTGCCCTTAGCGCTTTTTGATGAGATGTGACGGCGAAGTCCGTTTGTGCCAGGCGATCAATACCGCGTTCTTCTGCCAGCATCGCAGCTGCCTCGGTCAAATCAGGATCACCGTACGGGGGCGGCGCAAAGTCGGGACGCATATAGGGTACCGGTTCGTCATCCGGTCTTTTCGGACGATGCATTCTGATCGGGGAACGGCTGAAGCTTTCCGCTCCTCCCGCCAGAACACAATCTGCGGCACCGGCATTGATCAGGCGGGCCCCTTGCAGAATAGCGTCCAGACCGGAGCAGCACTGAGTATCTATGGTCATTGCCGGAACGGTCGGAGGCAGTTGCGCCCGCAAAGCGGCCAGCCGCGCCGGATTTCCACCTGCATAAAGTGCGTTGCCCAGAATTACCTGATCCACCTGGTTCGGCTCCAGGCCCGCATCATTCAGCAATTGGACCAGAACCGGAGCCGCAAGCTCATCCGCCTGATAGCCGGAAAGCACTCCTCCGCGAGGCATGACCGGCGTCCGCCTTGCCGCGATGATGTAGGCTTCTGGCTTACCGGCGCCGCTCAATCGTTCTGACCACCTTTGGATAGATCTGCCGTGACCCGTTGAATATCGGGTTTTCCACCCGCTGTCAGAGGAATTTCATCGAGAATGTGAATTCTGCGCGGCAACTTTCCTGCTGCCAGCCTGCTTTTGCAGTGGCCCAGGAGCTCCCGCTCCGCATCAGTGATCGGTTCGTTCAATTGCACTGCGGCTTCCAGCCTTTGCCCACGAACCGGATCCTCAAGTCCGGCGACGACAGCGGCAACAACAGAAGAATGAGACGACAAAGCCGTCTCCACCTCTTCCGGATAAACATTCAACCCCGACGTGATGATCATGCGATTGGCTCTGCCGGTCAGATAAAGATACCCCTCAGCGTCCCGATACCCATGATCGCCGAATGTCAGCCATCCGTTCTTCCAGCGCGTTTCTGGATCGTCACCGCACAGGTATCCTGAAAAGAGCAGGGCGCTTTTAACCCAGATCGCTCCCGGTTCTCCCGAAGGCAAAGGGGCTTTCGGATCACCAATGGCAATCGCAACACCTTCCGGAGCCTGGCCAACAGAACCCGCTGGCGCATGATCCGCGTCATTTAATATCGTGATGAAGCTGGTTTCCGAAGCGCCGTAGAACTCGATGAGGCGTGCGTTTGGAAACGTCCCTTGCAGAGCCTTGCGGTCGCTGTCGCGCCACTTGGCTCCGCTGGCAAGCACCTGATGTACATTCGGCAGCGGCCCGGCGCGCCTTGCCGCCTCGGCAATGAAATGGATTTGTGTCGGCGTTGCATAAAGAACCGCGCCCGATGCCGCCGATCGCAAGTCCTCAACAATGGAACGCGGGTCGAACCGGGCGGAAAGCACAACTTCCTGACCGCTGGCAAGTCCACAGACGGCCCCATAGAGGTGCAGCGAATGCGTGAGCTGCCCAGCCAGAACGACCCGATCTTCCTGCGATATGCCGAATTCGCGGTTGCTGAGATCGAAGCTTTTCAGCCAGGAACCGTGATCGCGTACATAGCCTTTCGGCGTTCCGGTGGAGCCGGACGTGAAGCCGCAATAAAAGAGATCGGATTTTCCGGGCGGGTCTTCCGCAAAAGTCTGATCAACCCGGGCATGTTCGATGGATACGTAACTTGTAGCATCCAATCGAAGATCCGGCTTTGCCAGGTCAAGAACGTGTTCGATCTGTTCGACCGGCCATTGGGGATCCATCACCATCGCAATCCGGCCCGTTCTTGCACAGGCAAAGAAACAGGCGATCAACGATGCGGGGTCACTCAAGAGCAGCGCGACTCTTCCACCGCGCGGCGAAAGGCGGCTGATATGAGATTCAGCCGCCTCAATTCTTTTAATCAGATCTCGCCAGGTCCATCTGACTGCGCCGCATGTCAGAGCGGTGTTGTCCGGTCGACTCCGGGCCAGGGTCTCCAGCTTGTCGCCGATAAAAGCCATGCGGCAACAGCTCCTGGCTCAGGCGCTCAGGTGCGCGTGAACAGGGCGCCCGGCAGACCGCGGGCAACAGTCTGAGTGACGATTGCCGTGATTGCGACCTTTACCAGATCCCCCGGGATGTAGATGGCGCTGCCGAGAGCCGCCTTCGCCAGGGAAAGTTCTGCCATGTAAGCAACACCTGGGATACCGAAAGCATAGACCACCAGGATGCCGCCGATAGCCGCCGAAATAGCTGCGGAGGCGAGAATGTTCATTTCGCCAGTTGCGCGCATGATCCAGCCGGTGACAAAGGCACCGATTGGCCAACCGATGAGGAACCCGACGGACGGGGTGTAAAAAACGCCCAAACCGCCGCGGCCGCCTGCAAGGATCGGCGCGCCGAGAGCAACCAGGAACAGGAACAGAAGGACTGCGAGACCGCCGCGGACCGGACCAAGCATCACGCCTGCCAGCATCACGCCGAGTGTCTGGGCCGTGATCGGCACGCCGCCCAGGAAAGGAATAGCGACCGGCGGGACCAGCCCCAACGCAGCAATCAAAGCTGCATAGAATGCAATATGTACGAGGGAACGGTCAGTCATGCTATTTTACACCTCCGTATCGATGTTATTCTTGCTGCCTTGAGTTGAAAATCAATCTTCTACTCGCAAACCACAGCATGTTCTAGTAGCCGGATAACGCAATTTCTTTGAAATTGCCACACTGAACCCCACTACTTCTTGGGTTATCTTGACAAACCTTCCGAACCGCCCCGGGCCTTCAGCGCTTCAGCCACATTGTCGGACATGCGCAGGGATTGAATCGCGAACGGCGCCAGCAGTCGCCAGGAGCCCTTAGCGCCTGCGCGCGCCTGATAAGCCTCTCTCAGTAGCGAAAAAACCTGCAACATGTGCGGCGCAAAGCGGAGGACCAAGGTCACCCCCAAGGCCGGTTTGCGTGCTGACATTCCGAACCATTGCAGTGGCCGGAACAACGGTTGAACTGCCTCAAGCATATCGTCCATGCGTGTGGTGATCGATACCAGATTGGCCGCCAGGATCAGGACCACCAATCGCATGATGACGGCAATGCCGTCCCAGAATGTTCCTGAAAACCAGTGCAACGCCAGAAGAATGGCCAAAAACAGCGTCATGCTGCGCAACAGCTTCAGCTGCGCCAACCCATCCCGCCCCAGTGAAGCATAGAGCAGAAATACCACCGCGAGACACGGCAGGAAGATCCAGACAGACTTGACCTGGAACAGCAACAGGCTGGCGATCGCCACCGTCAGGAGCTTGAGAGCTGCCGGCAATCTGTGGAGCCAGCTTTCCTGCTGTAGATAGACCGAAATCACAACGCCGCCAGCTCCATTTTGAAGCCGGATCTGTCGTCGATGTCCTGCCTGTAGGCCGACAACACTTCATACGGGTTGCCGTCCATGCGCAGATGGCCTCCCTCCAGCCAGAGGATACGGTCAAAGCCTTCGAAATGGCTGAGATCGTGGCTAACCATGACAATTTTCTGCGGAAGAGAAAGTATTTTGTCGCGGATCCGGCGGGAGGCCAAGGCATCCAGACTGGTCATCGGCTCATCCAGAACCAGAAGCTGCGGCTCCATGACAAGGACCGCCAGAATACAGATCAATTGTTTCTGGCCTTCGGAAAGTTCGGCAATAGGGCAGCTGGCCAATGCTTCACAGCCGTGACGGGCAAGGAATTCCAATGCTCGCTCGCGGGCTTCCTGCTTGTCGACGCCCAGCTGGGTCAATCCGAAGGCAATCTCCTCTTCAACGGTCGGGAATATCGCCTGATGATCCGGGTTCTGAAACACAAAGCCGACGTGACGCGGCAATTCGGGCGCTGCTTCCTCGCAATCGGCCCCGAAGAGCTTGAGTGAACCGGCATCGGGCTGACGCAGGCCGTTCAGCATCCGAATCAAGGTGCTCTTGCCCGACCCGTTCAGGCCAATCACTCCAATCCGGTCTTCTGCCAGCGACAAAGTGAGGCCGTCGAGAATCTTCCGCTGTCCGATGGTCAGACCGACATTTTCAAACACCGCGAACGGGCTCACGTCCGCATTGCAGACCTGTTTTTTTTCTTTTGATTTGTTCTTGGGCCAGAAAGCCATGTCACCTCGCAGCAGGCGCTTCAGAACGGCAGTTCCGTTCCGTTTCTGCGCGCGCTTATTGACCGGATAGGGCCTGTTGTCAAAGTCGTCTTATCCTACCGGGCGGGTGAGCGCAGGCAAATCGGCTAATTGGTCAATGGTCGCCTTGACCCTTTTGAGCGCCCAACTGAAACGCTCGTCAGACTCCTCGGAACCAAAAGTGATGCGCAGATAGGGGGCAGGGGTGTGATCTTTGGCCTGGAAATATCGTGAAGAGAGAACCGAAACGCCCTGATGGCCAAGCGCAGCCTGAAGCGCATCGGGATCCACCTGATCAGGCAAACGCAGCCAGCCGAAAACCTTGTTTGCGTCACCCTGCAGATGGTAGGGTGAAAGGTGTTCCATCGCGCACAGAAACCTGTCCCGGTTCGCCTTCCGCTTCAGCCGCAGCGTCTTGAACAGATGCCCTTCGCGTACCCATCCGGCAATCAGTTCGGCGGTAATCGGCGAGGCCATCCACGTGCTTTCTCCGATCTTGTTGCGAATGGTGTCACCAAAGGGCTCCGGTACCTGTACGAAACCGATCCGGCTACCAGGTGAACAGACCTTGGATATACTGGCAATCGAGGCCGTCCGCTCCGGCGCAAGCGCGCCGAACGCCGGCAGAGTCTCGGTGAGAAAGGGGGTGTAAGGATCGTCTTCGACGATCTTGAGATCGCACTCCCGCGCCACCCGGACAAGATCCTCGCGCTCTTCTACCGACATGGTATGCGTTGTCGGGTTCTGCATGTTGGGCATCAGGAAGACGCCTTTGACCGCATGAGTGCGGGCGGCCTGCGCAAGTGCAGCCGGATCCATGGCACCAAAACCACCATCATCGCGCCTCAAGGCGGGCAGGGGGACAGGCTTCAGCCCGAGGCTTGCGAATGAGCTGAAAATGGATGGATAGGTAAACCAATCCACTGCAATCGCGTCGCCAGTGCGGAAAAGCGCCTGGCAGGTCACCTGAATTCCGTGCTGCGCACCACAGGTCACAGCCACCCTGGCAGGGTCTGCATCCAGGCCATAATCCTTGAAAACGAGAACACCGGTTTCCCTGTGTGCCTTGAGGCCTTCGGAAGGCACAAAGCCATTGAGGCGATCGATACCCGCCGTTCGCGCCATCCGAACCAGGCCTTCCGAAAGGCTCGGGTTCAGATGCGGATAGGCGAAGTTCCTGGCCAGGTCGCAGGATTCCGGTTCGTCTTCCTTAGGCACCAGAGGCGAGACTTTCTGCGTCTCGGAGGCAATGTAGGTGCCCCGGCCGGTTTCCCCTTTGACAAGACGCCGCCGTTCGGCCTCGCCATAGGCGCGGGTGATTGTCCCGAGCGTTACGCCGAGCTGGTAGGCAAGCTCGCGCTGGGGTGGCAGACGATCGCCCTGAGCCAGTGCACCTGAAGTGATGTCCGCTTCCAGCGCATCGGCAATCGCAAGGTAAATCGGCCCTTCAGCTGCTTCGATGTTGGGGATCCACATTGTCATGAGGACAATGTTTACATTGACGGATACAATTACTCAAGACAATTAGTATCTTCGCCATTTTGTATCGATTGTATCGATCATATTGTCTGGAGACGTTTCATGGACCTCGCCACGCTGTTAGCCTTTGCCGTGTTTGTCATTGTCATGACCGGCACTCCCGGCCCCGGGAACCTGACGTTTCTGGCGATCGGTGCGTCGGCCGGGTATCGAACGGCGTTTCCGGTCATCGTTGCGTCTCAGGTGGGATCCTTTGCGCTTAACGTGAGCGTTGCCTTCGGGCTCGGTCACGTCATGGCCGGCGGCGGCCCTGTCGTGACGGTCTTCAAGGTGCTGAGCATGGCCTATATGACCTATCTCGCCTGGCGGATTATCTCACTGAGCGTGAAGCCGAAAGGAGATGCGGCATTGCCCAGTTTCTGGGAAGGCCTGCTCATACACCCCCTGAGCCCCAAGACATGGGCCATGAGCCTGGTCGCCTTTTCAACCTTCCTTGCCGGCAACACTTTGAGCGTTCCCGAAAACGCCATCATCCTGGTCACCGGCTTCATGCTGGGCGGTCTGGTGTTTCACTCTCTCTGGGCTCTTGTCGGCGTTTCGATCCTTGCCCTGATCGGTGACGGTCCCTTGATGAGAGCGATTACCGTTTCGATGGCGCTTGCGATGCTTGCCGCAACGTTGTGGGCACTCGTCCTTTAAAGTTCATTTCAAAAACGGAGACCGAAATGCCCGTTCTCAATTTCTCCTATGCGATCATCAAGGATGCAAAGGCGTTCAGCGACTATATCCGCAAGGCCTCAGGCCTCATGGCGGAGGAGCGAGTGGAAGTTGTTGTTCGTGGCACCTATTCGGAGACACTGCGCGGTGCTGAAAAGACTAAGCATGTCGCCGCTGTGTTCCGGTACCCCGATTTGAACACTGCCAAGCGATTCTATGCCTCCAGCGCTTATCAGGAACTCATTCCTCTTCGGGATGCAGCCTGCGACATGGAAATCCAGTTCTACGAGGAATGAGATTTTCGCCAGCCGTTGATCGGGCAGGTCATTGACCGGCGGAAAGTCTAACGCGATTGCCGGTCGAGTTCCTCCTGCCACTTCTGGTCGAGCGAGGAGATGCCCCTCGGAGCTTCTTCGAACCCGATATCCTTCCTGAGCTCAGGCGTCAGGTCGCTTCTGTGAAGACGGACCCGCTTTGGACTTGAGGTGGCGCTGAGAAGGCTTGAAATAAACCTGACTAGGGAAAAGACAACTCCCTTTTTCCTGGAGGTGGCATTTTGCTCGCAACAAACATGGTCAGACATTGTTGTAACTCCATATCTTTGTGAGTTACATATCGGTTCGTTGCGGCTGCCTGACCAACGAAATATCAACAAGCATGCATAAGGGAGATTTATGCATGATCACCAACTTGCCACCCCTTTCCGCCATTCGTGCCTTCGAGGCTGCGTGTCGTCATCTCAGCTTCACCAAGGCGGGTGACGAACTGGGTCTTACTCAGGCGGCCGTCAGCTACCAGATCAAACTGCTGGAAGAAAAGCTGGGCTTTCCAGTGTTCATTCGCAAGACGCGCAGAATCGAGCTGACAAGCAAGGGAGCACAGCTTGCTGAAGGTGTCGTGGAAGCCTTCACCCGGATGCGGCAGACCTTTCAGGATGTTCAGGAAGCAGAAGCGGCGGAGCTGGTCATCTCCAGCAACACGACCTTCGCGGTGAACTGGCTGGCATCACGCATGTTCTCTTTCCAGATGCAAAATCCGGACATTGCCGTCCGTCTGGTGTCGTATGGTCCGTGGGAAAAGCCCAAATTCGGAGAAGCCGACATCACGATCTCGGCCTGTTATCAGCCACCGGCCGGAAATTTCTGCATTCCCCTGGTCGAGGCGGCATTCACTCCAATGGTCGCACCGCAGCTCGCTGACAACATCGGTGGAATCAACACCCCCGAGGACCTGCTCAAACTGCCGATCATCGATCCGGACGACCCATGGTGGCTCACATGGTTTGAAGCCGCCGGCCTTCCCGATGCAGATGTCAAGAAATGGCCGACGTCACGCATGGGCTCCCAGGCCCTTGAAGCCAACCGGGCCATTGCAGGGCAGGGCGTCGCGATCCTGACGCCGTATTTCTGCCGAGAAGCATTGGAGACCGGTCAGCTGATCCAGCCTTTCGATCTCGTTTGCAAGGCTGAAGATGAAGCCTGGAGCCTCAGCTATCCGCCTCAGAACAGATCCAGCAGAAAGGTCAGGCTTTTCCGCGACTGGCTGGTCGGCGAACTGAAGCGGGACGGTCTCAAGATCGACGAGGCCCGGATAAGCGCCGCCTCATGAAAGCGCTCGTCGGGGAGAGCGCTCACATGACACGGGTCGTCAGGTGTAAAGACCCTTCTGCTCAAGGGCCGCGACGAGATCCCGAACCCGGTCGGCATTGTCCTTTGCCAGTGATCCATCCCGGTTCCACAAACCGTTTTCCAACCCGATCCTGGCTTTGCCACCCTTTTCGATTGCTGCCACGAGACACTCTGTCTCCCGATGACCAAATGCGCAAACGGCCCAATCCAGGGAAAGATTGCCCTGCCCCTTGGCCAAAGCCGTCAAATACGGGCCCAAGTCGTCCGGCTCGCTTTCCTGGTTTGCGGCATAGCGACCGAGTACAAACAGAAGCTGGTGCTCCTTGCCCGGAATTACTCCAGCTTCGACCAGCTCGAAAAACCGCAGCAGATCCTGTGTATCGTAAAGGATGTGCTGCACGGCAATCTTCTCAACATATGCCCAGGCATAGAAATTGCGCGCATCATGGAATTCGTCGTCCGGTACCATTTCCCGAATGGCGATGGACACCGCCGGAGGCTGCACTTCGCGGACAAGCATTCTCTGATCTTCAGGCGAGTACCTTCCGACGGTTTCCGTCGTGATTTGTACCTTCATGCCGGGAGCCTTCGCTTCAAGCTCGGCCAAGAGTGTCTTGTACAGGTCGACATCCAGAACGTGTGCGCCAGTTTCGTCGCGTACATGGGCATGGAGACAACCGGCGCCGGCTTCCAGGCACGCCTGCGCAGCTTCGACGGTTTCAGCGATGCTCATGGGCAGCGCCGGATGGTCAGCTTTTGTCTTTCGCGCACCATTGGGCGCCACCATGATCAATGGCAACGGCTGAAGTTCGGTTTGACCTGGCATTCCTAGAAGACCGCTCTGAACGCCTGATCGAGTTTTCCTGTGATTTCATCAACGTGCTGATCTTCCAGAATGAATGGTGGCGCAAGCAGAATGTGATCCCCATTCACGCCGTCAATCGTACCGCCCATCGGATAACAGATCAGTCCAGCTTCGAAGGCGGCTTTCTTGAGGGCCTTGTTGATACCGCGCTTGGGGTCGAACGGTGTTTTTCCTGACCGGTCCTCGACGATTTCGATACCCCTGAACAGGCCGCGCCCACGAATATCACCGACATGCGGGTGTTGACCGAATGCGTCCCTGAGAGCAGCGTCCAGTTTTTCGCCCATCGGATGGACACGATCCACGAGCCCTCCCGAAAGCTTGCGGAATACGGTCAGCGCCGCTGCACAGGCCGTCGGGTGCCCGATATAGGTATGACCATGCTGGAAGAAACCGGAACCGGTCTCGATCGCCTGGTAGATTTCAGCCGTACACAACATGGCACCGATCGGCTGATAGCCTGCACCCAAACCCTTGGCGATGCAAAGGATATCGGGAGCGACACCATCCTGTTCGCAGGCAAACAGGCTGCCGGTACGGCCCATGCCGCACATGACTTCATCCAGGATCAGCAAGATCCCATGCCGGTCGCAGATTTCGCGAACGCGCTTGAAGTAGCCTTCAACCGGCGGCACGGCACCGGCGGTCGCGCCGACGACAGGTTCGGCCACAAACGCCATGACATTTTCAGGACCCAGGCGCTGGATTTCGGTTTCCAGCTCGTTCGCGACCCGTTGACCATATTCGAACGCCGTTTCGTCTTCACGGCGGCCTCGATATTCAAAGCAGGGTGAAATATGCGACGTCTCGATCATCAAGGGCGAGAAGGGCTCCCGCCGCCACTGATTGCCTCCTGTTGCCAGCGCGCCCAGAGTATTGCCGTGGTAGCTCTGACGACGCGCGATCACCCGATGACGCGAACTTTCGCCCTTTTCCAGGAAGTATTGCCGTGCCAGTTTCAGCGCAGCTTCCACGGCTTCGGACCCACCGGAAACAAAGTACACCCTGTCCAGATTGCCCGGAGCATGTTCAATCAACAGGTCCGCAAGCTCTTCGGCCGGTTCGGTGGTAAAAAACCCCGTATGCGCAAACGCAATCCGGTCCACCTGGTCCTTGATTGCCTGGATCACGTCCGGATCGCTGTGGCCAAGACAGGACACTGCAGCACCGCCCGATCCGTCAAAATACTTTTTTCCTGACTTATCAATTATATAGCAGCCATCTCCAGAGACAGCCGCCGGTGGATTGGCCTTGGTGTGACGAGGGAATACGTGCGACATGAGAAGAAGCCTGACAGGTTGCCTGAATGAAATTCAATGTGGATCTGCGACATTTGTATCAGAGAATGGCCATTTCTGAAACATTTGTTTCTGCATCGCGTTAACCACGTTTTTCATCACAATTTTAATCAAATTGCCCGAACTTCAGCGCGGGGGACGACATCGCAACCAAAACTCTCGACAAGGCACGCCAGTCATGCGTCAACGCCTCTTCGCCTGGATCTTCTTTATCGGATTTACACTCGCCCTCGCAGGCTGCGGAACTGTTGCCGGAGTGACGGGAATGGGCTGGGTGACAGCCTCCCACAATTCCATCGACTACAACGACACATCGTGGTGCGTGCCACGCAAACTGAAAAAGGTGCTGAACCGGGTCGCGAAGCGATATGGCAAGGTAACTGTCCACTCCACCAAACGCTGGTGGCTGGAAAACTGGTGGAAGGGCGGTGCCAAGAATTCCTACCACCTGAATTGCCGGGCCGTGGATTTCTCTGTACGCGGCGACCCTGCGTCCGTTGTTGCCTTTTTGAAGGCGCAGCCGGAAGTCGGCGGATATAAACGCTACTCCTCCGGCCACTATCACATTGATACCGGTCCACGCAGAACCTGGTAGCGGCCCTGCCGCTGCCCGACAGGCAGGCAGGGTTACTTCAGCTCTCCGAGCTCAAGTGCCATTTCCCAGGCAACCGGATCAAATCCGATGAAATTCTTGGCCTCGCCCTCGACAATGGGGCGCTTGATGATGGACGGCTGCTCAATCATGACATCCAGGGCGCTGTCCGCGTCGACAACGGAATCCTGCGTCGCCTCGTCAAGCCGCCGCCAGGTGGTGCCGCGCTTGTTCAGGACGGTGTCCCAGCCGAATTCCCCAACGAATGCCGCCAACTTGTCTGCGTTGACGCCGTCTTTCTTGTAGTCGTGAAACTCGTAATCGATGCCGGCCTCTTCAAGGAACTTTCGCGCCTTCTTTACCGTGTCGCAATTCTTGATGCCGTAGACCTTCATGCAAAGATATCCCAGATTGTACTCAGCCGAATTTTCTGGAAGGACAGTTGCGGTTTGATGCAGGAGTTTCAAGAGCAGAACGCCACTTTCCACGACAGCGCTCCTGTCTGGCAAAAACCCGGGTTGACCGCACAGGTCTTGCAGGTCACTCATTTAAGGGCTCGAAACTTGACGACCACAGCCAAATTGAGTCAGGCAGGACGACCGGAGACCTTTCTATGACAGCGTCTGGATCACCGTCTGCCCCCTCAAGCGCGGCAGTTCCATTGGCGAAGGCAAAAGCTGGCCCGGCCTGGGGCAACTGGAGGCAACGGCTACGCCTGTGGAGCGGGCTGATCCTGTTTGTTTTCTGCCTTAGCCACTTTTCCAACCATGCACTCGGGATCATCTCGGTCAATGCAATGGAAGAGGGCTCCCTGTGGCACTATTGGATCTGGCGAAATCCTGTCGGTGAAGCGACGCTCCTGATTGCAGCTGTGACACATGTTTCCTTGGCATTGTGGCGTACCGCCAAACGCAGAACCCTGAAAATTCCACCGTGGGAATTCGCACAGCTTGTTCTGGGCTTCTACATTCCCTGGTCGCTGATCCCCCACGTGACCGTCACCATGGGATTGAATGAGAATTTCGGTTTCCTGCCGACGTATCACCAGATGTTGACGTCGCTCTGGCCCAACAGGGGCGTCGCGCAATCCATCCTCTTACTGGTTGTGTGGACGCATTCGATGATCGGTCTGCATTTCTGGTTGCGGCTCTATCCGATTTACCGCCGTTTGAAATATGCTGCGCTGGCTTTCGCAATCGCGTTGCCGGTTCTGGCGTTGTGGGGCTTTATAGAAGGCGCAAGACGGCTCGAGTTGACCAAGGACGTCAAGCTCAAGATCACGCCGGAGCAGTATGACTGGGTCTTCGAGACAGCCGACCAGGCCCGCGCAGTCGTGTTCGGCCTGATCGCCGTCAGCCTGCTGGTCATCGTATTTCGCTATCTGATCAGCCTCACCGCACAGAAACTGACAATCACCTATCCTGGCGGCCTGTCCGTCAAGGCCAAACCGGGAGCAACCCTTCTCGAGATCAGCCGCATGAACGACGTTCCGCTGACGTCTGTCTGTGGGGGACGTGCGCGTTGCTCTACCTGCCGGGTGAAGGTCTTGAATGGCGGCGACCACCTGGGTGATCCTGCACCTGCCGAAGCAGCTGTGCTGTCGCGGATCGGAGCGGCGGACGACGTCAGGTTGGCCTGCCAACTCCGGCCACAACACAATATCGAAGTTCAGCCACTTGTTGCCGTCAAGGCCAAGGCGAGCACCAGTGAACATCTCAAGGACGCCTATTATTGGGGTGTCGAAAAGGAAGTTTCGGTGATGTTCGTGGACCTGCGCAACTTCACCGGCATAACCGAGTCCCAACTCGCCTACGATGTGGTGCACCTGCTCAACAGCTACCTGGATCAGGCTTCGTTGGCGATCCGGGAACAAGGCGGCTATGTGGACAAGTTCATTGGCGACGGCATAATGGCGATTTTCGGCATGGACACCGATGCCCGGACCGGAGCCCGCCAGGCCCTGCGTGCCACGAAAGGGATTGAAGAGGTCATGAGGTCCCTGGACGCGGAAAAGGGACCTCAATTCCGCGACTCCATTCGACTGGGGATCGGCCTTCATTTTGGCCCTGCCATTCTGGGCCGGATCGGCTCGGCTGGCGCCAATGGCGGTCTCACCGCATTGGGCGACGTCGTCAACACCGCCAGCAGGCTGGAAACGGAAAACAAGAACCACAACAGTTTTCTTGCTGTTTCAAAAGACGTGATCGACGCTGCGGAAATTGAGCTTCCGGATGCCAACACATCAGAAATCAAGCTGCGCGGAAAAGAAATTCCCTTGCAAATATTCACATTGAACCGATTAGATACCCTGGTCGTGCCGCAAGGCTAACGGGAACATCGGAGGATGTGTGAGTACTCAATATTCGCCGCGGGAAATGCTGGAAAAGCTGATCTCCTTCAACACCGTTTCGGACCGCAGCAATCTCGATCTGATCCATTTCGTAGAGCACTACCTTGCCGGATGGGGTGTCAGCTCCGTGCTGGTGCCCGATGAAACCGGTGAAAAGGCATCACTTCACGCTAGGATAGGCCCGGAAGTTGATGGCGGTACAGTCCTGTCGGCGCACACGGATGTCGTTCCGGTTGAAGGGCAGAACTGGACTCGCGACCCATTCACCGCCTGGGAAGCCGATGGCCGGCTTTATGGGCGAGGGTCTGCTGACATGAAAGGCTTCGCGGCAACGGTTCTTGCGAAGGTTCCCGACATTCTGACGGCGGATTTGCGCAAACCGGTGCACATCGCGCTTTCCTACGACGAGGAAGTCGGCTGTTTCGGTGCAGGACCCCTTGCTCAGGACATCCTTGCAAAAGGTCCCCGGCCCGATCTGGTCATCGTGGGTGAGCCAACCAACATGAGAGTGGTCACCGGTCACAAGGGCATCGCAGTTCTCAGAACGACAATCCGTGGCCATGCCGTCCATTCCAGCCAGCTTCATCGCGGTGTTTCGGCGATATCAGCCGCAGCGAAACTGATTACCTGGCTGGATGGGAAGACCGCCGAAAACAGGGCCAAGGCAGATCCGGACTGTCCGTTTGAACCGCCCTATACGACTTTACACAGCGGGACGATTACGGGCGGGCAAGCGCACAACATAACCGCCCAGCATTGCGAGTTCGCGACCGACATCCGCTTGCTGCCTGAGGAAAACGCCGAAAGCTGGATCAACGCCTACCGGTCTTTCATCGAAACCGACGTTCTGCCCGATATGGTTGCCGTTTCAAAGGACTGCCGGATTGACGTCGCCGAGCTGGCCTATGTTCCCGGACTGCAGGAGGAAACGGATGGTGAAGCGGAAATGCTGGTACGCCGCCTGACCGGCGACAATGCGCGAAACGTCGTCGTCTACGCGACCGAGGGCGGAATTTTCCAGCATCACGGTCTCTCTACAGTGGTCTGTGGGCCCGGCTCAATCGACCAGGCGCACCAGGCGGATGAATTTATTGAACTTGCCGAACTGGACAGATGTTCTGGGTTTTTGGACGATTTACTTCAGGGAATGTCTTAATTTGTCAGCTAAACGGGTTTGAAAACAGACATTTACAATGTCATAGTTCGGTCAAACACGATGGACGTTCCATACTGACGCCAGTCTGAACGTCCTCCGGGCAGTTCCGAATATCGGAAAAACGAGGGGAAAATGTACAAAAAATCAATGGTTATAGCCGCAACGCTGTTGGCGGTGGGAACAGGGGCGGCTGCGCAAGCTGAAACACTCAAGTTCGCATTTCAGGGCAGCCTGAACGGACTGGATCCTTACAGCCTCAACGAAACCTTCACGTTGTCTTCGCTCGGCAACACCTACGAAGGCCTGACACGCCGCGGCGCAGACCTTGCGATCGAACCGGCTCTGGCTGAAAGCTGGGAAATCATCGAACCGAACCGTTGGCGTTTTCATCTGCGCAAGGGTGTGAAGTTCCACAACGGCAATGACTTTACGGCTGAAGACGTCGCCTTCTCGGTGGACCGCGTTCGGTCCGAGGGCTCCGACCTCAGCACACGCGTCGATCCGGAAGTCAAGGTGGAGATCGTAGACGACCACACGGTTGATTTCGTCCTGCCGGGCCCGAACCCGATCCTGCATTATGAGTGGGATACGTTCTACATCATGGACAAGGACTGGACGACCGAGAACGATGCGGTCAAGGTCACGTCCGCTTCCGACACGACGCCCAACTACGCCTCGCTTCATGCAAACGGTACCGGCCCGTTCAAGATCAACAGCCACGAGGCCGGCGTAAAGACTGTCTACGAAAAGTTCGACGGCTGGTGGGATGAGGCCAAGCACAACCTCGATACGGTTGAGTTCACGCCGATTTCTTCCGACGCAACACGTGTTGCAGCGCTTCTTTCCGGCGAACTGGACATGGTTTATCCGATCCCGGTTCAGGACATCAAACGCATCAACGACAATGCCGGCACAGTCGCGCTGACCGGTCCGGAGCTGCGCACGATCTTCCTCGGCATGGACCAGATGCGCGATGAGCTGCTCTATTCGGACGTAAAGGGCAAGAACCCGTTCAAGGATGCCAAGGTACGTCAGGCTTTCTACCAGGCGATCGATATCGAAGCGATCAAGAAGAAAGTCATGCGCGACCTGTCCACGCCGTCCGCGATCATGATCTCGCCGTTCCTGTTCTCCAAAGGCAGCGAATTCGAGCGCTATCCGTATGATCCGGAAGCAGCCAAGAAGCTCTTGGCCGACGCCGGATATGCGGATGGCTTCTCCGTCGGCATGGACTGTCCGAATGATCGCTACGTCAACGACGAAGCCATCTGTCAGGCCGTTGCTGCCATGCTGGCACGCGTCGGTGTGAAAGTTGACCTCAACGCTCAGCCGAAAGCGAAGTATTTCGCCAAGGTTCTGGCGTCCGGCGGCTTCGACACCTCCTTCTACCTTCTCGGCTGGACTCCGGGTTCTCTGGACAGCTGGAACGTTCTGTCCAACCTCATGAACTGCCGCGATGAAGCTGGTGCCGGCTCTCCGTTCAACCTCGGCGGCTTCTGCGACGAGAAGATCGACAGCCTGACCAAGGAAGTTCTGGTTGAGATCGACCCTGAAAAGCGCGACGGCCTGATCGCCGAGGCTTACAAGATCAGCCACGACAATGCCTACTACATCCCGCTGCACCAGCAAGGTCTGGCATGGGGTGTTGCAGACGACGTCCAGCTCGTTCAGCGCGCTGACAACCAGTTCAAGTTCCGCTTCGTGACGAAGAACTGATCCTGTCAGGCCCACGTTTCGCGCTCCCGGCAGTGCCGGGAGCGCGGTTTTCATATCAAGAGCAACATTCGATCTGAATAAGTCGCAATTTCACCCGAACAGACCAGACAAAGTTGTTCTTTCACTTTAAATACGCGGGCAAATTCATCTCGTCAGAGCAAACTGGAAGGTTTGGCTGACTGAACCTTGCCCTAGACGTAAAGAGCCGAAATGATTGGTTTTGCGACCCGCCGCCTTTTCCAGGCGCTGATTGTCATGTTGGTGGTGGCGCTCCTGGCTTTCACCATGTTCCGGTTTGTTGGTGACCCGATCAACCAGATGGTCGGCATCGAAACCTCGATCGAAGAACGCGAGGCTCTTAGAGAACGCCTCGGTCTGAACGATCCAATTCCGGTCCAGTTCCTGCGCTTCGTTACCAACGCCGCCCAATTTGATTTCGGTACGTCCTATCAGTTCCGGCAACCTGTCTCGGAGCTTTTTGCCAAGCGAATACCGGCAACGCTTGAGCTCAGTTTCACCTCAGCGCTGTTCGCGCTCGTGGTTGGAATACCCATGGGCATATTTGCGGGGCTCAATCGCGAATCTCCAATCTCGAAACTGTTCCTGTCCGTTTCACTCATCGGAATTTCACTGCCGACATTCTTCATCGGCATTTTGCTGATCTTCCTGTTTTCCGTGACGTTACAGTGGCTGCCAAGCTTCGGCCGAGGCGAAACGGTGCAGATCGGCTCCTGGTGGACAACGGGTTTCCTGACCATCTCGGGCCTGAAAGCCCTGATCCTGCCGTCGATCACGCTCGGCCTCTATCAAATGACCCTGATCATGCGCCTGATCCGCGCGGAAATGCTGGAAGTCATCCGAACCGACTACATCAAGTTTGCCAGAGCGCGCGGGCTGCCGAACCGGCTGGTCAATTTCCGCCATGCGCTCAAGAACACGCTTGTTCCCGTTATCACGATCACCGGTCTGCAGCTCGGCGCCATCATCGCGTTTGCGACAATCACAGAAACGGTTTTCCAGTGGCCGGGAATGGGACTGATGTTCCTGCAGGCCGTGCAGAACGTCGATATTCCGATCATGTCGGCTTACCTGCTGCTGACCGCATTCCTGTTCGTGGCGATCAACTTCATCGTCGACATTCTCTATTTCTTCATCGACCCGCGCCTGCGCGTCGGTCGGCCATAAGGGAGACAGTTACTCATGCCTTACGTCTCCAACGAAGAAGCAAAAGCCGCAATCCAGGATCGCGCGGGCGTGCCTTCCGAACAAGGCCGCCTGACCAAGATCCTGGACAGCGACATGTTCCATTCGTTTCTGCGCTCCAAAGTCACCGTGGTTGCAGCTTGTGGAACGCTGATCCTGTTTCTGCTGGCGTTTCTTGCACCCTGGGTCGCCCCGCACAATCCGTTTGACCTGGCCTCTATTTCCATTCTGGACGCCCGCGTTCCGCCGGTCTGGATGGAGTATGCCGATCCGCGTTTCCTTCTGGGAACGGACGATCAGGGTCGCGATCTCCTGTCCGCCATTTTCTACGGCATGCGGATTTCGCTGATTGTCGGTTTTTGCTCGGTGATCGCCGCTGCGGTCCTTGGTATCAGCCTTGGCCTCGTTGCGGGTTACATGGGTGGCCGAGTCGACGCCGTGATCATGCGGATTGCTGACGTCCAGCTGACTTTTCCAGCCATCCTGATTGCGCTCCTGATTGACGGTGTGGCCGCCGGCATCTTCGGATCGATCGACCGGGAAGTGTTTGCCTTCTACATTCTGATCGTTTCACTGTCCCTGTCCTTCTGGGTGCAATACGCACGCACGGTGCGCGGTTCCACCATGGTGGAGAAGAACAAGGAATATGTTCAGGCTGCACGGGTCATCGGAATTCCGTCGGTCATCATCATGGCACGCCACATTCTGCCGAACGTCATGGGCCCCGTGATGGTCATCGCTACCATCAACCTTGCCCTTGCGATCGTTACCGAGGCGACCCTTTCGTTCCTGGGGGTCGGCATGCCGCCCACCCAACCCTCGCTCGGGACCCTGATCGCGGTCGGCAACGACTTTCTATATTCCGGTGAGTGGTGGATCGCCATCTTCCCGGGTCTGGCACTGGCTCTGCTGGTGCTGAACGTGAACCTTCTGGGCGACTGGCTGCGCGACGCCCTCAATCCGAAACTGCGGTGAGGGCGGCATGAGCGTTCTAGATATCAAGGACCTGACGGTCGAGTTTCCTGGCCGCAAATCTGTCTTTGTCGCGGTCGACGACGTCAGCCTGCGCGTCGAAGCAGGCAAGATCCTGGGCGTCGTGGGGGAATCCGGTGCCGGCAAGTCGACGGTCGGAAATGCAGTCATCGGTCTGCTGCAGGAACCCGGTCACATTGCGGGTGGAGAGATTTTCCTTCACGGCAAGCGCATCGATGACCTGCCCTACAAGGACAAGCGCCTGTTGCGCGGCCGCAAGATCGGCATGATCTTCCAGGATCCGTTGACCTCACTGGATCCTCTGCAAACGGTTGAGTCCCAGTTGGTGGAAACGATCCGTACGCATTTGCCGCTCTCCAGAAAGGAAGCGCAGACAAGGGCGATTGAGCTGATCGATGCCGTGGGCATTCCCAATCCGGAAGAACGGATCAAGCAGTATCCGCACCAGTTCTCGGGCGGCATGCGCCAGCGTGTCGTGATCGCACTTGCACTTTGCGCCGAGCCGGAGCTGGTCATCGCCGATGAGCCGACGACAGCCCTCGACGTTTCCATTCAGGCCCAGATCCTGGTGCTGATGAAAAAGCTCTGCGAAGAGCGCAATGTCGCGATGCTGGTGATCACTCACGACATGGGCGTCATTGCCGACATCACCGACCATGTTGCGGTGATGTACCATGGTGAACTGGTCGAATATGGCGAAACCACCCAGGTTCTGGGCGCGCCGGAGCATCCTTATACGCAAAGCCTGATATCCGCGGTTCCGCGTCCCGATGTCAAAGTCGAGCGCTTCCCGGTGGTCAACTATATCGAAAAGGCGGGAACCCCTCAGAAGCAGATCGATATTTCCACCCATTGGCTGGGCAAGTCGCGCGACTACGAAAAAGTCGTCGGCCCGCTGGTACAGATCCGCGATCTCGACATGCGGTTCGAAATCCGCGGTTCGATTTTCCCGTCCAAACGAAAATACTTCGATGCGGTCAAGAAGGTCAGCTTCGACGTTCAGGAAGGCGAAACATTCGGGCTGGTGGGCGAAAGCGGGTCGGGCAAATCGACCATTGCCCGGCTCATAACCGGTCTCTACCATCCGACCGGTGGGTCCATTTTGTTCGGCAAGACCGAGCTGACGTCGCTGACGAACCGAAAAGACGTTCTGGCAATGCGGCGCCAGATGCAGATGATCTTCCAGGACCCCTATTCCTCGCTGAACGCGCGGATGCGTGTCCGGGACATCATCGCCGAGCCGATCAAGTTCCACAAACTGGCATCCAGCAATGCCGAGGTTCGGCGGATCGTTGACGATCTTCTGGATCATGTCGGTCTTGGGGCTCTCGCAGGTCAAAAATTCCCGCACGAATTTTCCGGTGGCCAGCGCCAGCGCATCTCCATTGCGCGGGCCTTGGCGACACGGCCGAGATTCCTGATCTGCGATGAACCGACCTCCGCGCTCGATGTCTCCATCCAGGCGCAGATCCTCAATCTTTTGAAAGATTTGCAGGAAGAGCTCGGTCTCACAATGCTGTTCATCAGTCACGATCTCGCGGTCATTCGCCAGATGTGCAACCGCATCGGCGTCATGCGCCATGGCGAATTGTGCGAGGTTTCCGATTGCGACCAGCTGTTCGAGGCACCAAAGCATCCCTACACACGGGAACTGCTTGACCTGATGCCGTCCATGGAGCTGCTGTCACGCGCCAACCTGGAAACGGTTTAAGACAACGATACCCGACCAGGCTCCACCTGGAGCCTGGTTCCTGGCTCAGATGACGACTTCCTTGAGATGATCTGCGCGGCACCTTGCAGGTTTAAGTGCGTCTCCAGGCTTTCCCGATTTCGAATGCTGGAACCGATTTGACCGGTAGCTGCCTTTACAGCGTCCGGGAGCTGGTGTTTATCGATCCTGACGCTTTAAAGCGATTGAATTGAGGGACGAGGCGCCATGAGCGATACAAAACAACCGAAGCTGCGGTCTGCGGCCTGGTTCGACAATCCGGACAACCCAGGCATGACCGCGCTCTATATCGAGCGCTATCTCAATTTCGGCATTACCCGGGAAGAGCTTCAATCCGGCAAACCGATCATCGGCATTGCCCAGACCGGCTCAGACCTGTCCCCATGCAATCGCCATCATCTCGAGTTGGCCAAGCGCATTCGCGAGGGCATCCGGGACGCGGGTGGTATCGCATTCGAATTTCCTGTTCATCCAATCCAGGAAACAGGCAAGCGGCCAACGGCAACGCTCGACCGGAACCTGGCCTATCTTGGCCTTGTCGAACTGCTCTACGGCTATCCTATCGACGGGGTCGTGCTGACAATCGGTTGCGACAAGACCACGCCTGCCTGCCTGATGGCAGCTGCGACCGTCAATATTCCCGCGATCGCGCTTTCCGTCGGACCAATGCTGAACGGCTGGCACAAGGGCGAGCGAACCGGATCAGGCACCATCGTCTGGAAAGCTCGCCAAATGCTGGCCGCAGGCGAAATCGACTATGAAGGCTTCATGGACCTCGTCGCTTCTTCGGCACCGTCTGTCGGCTACTGCAACACGATGGGAACCGCAACGACCATGAATTCTCTGGCCGAAGCCCTTGGCATGCAGCTGCCGGGCTCCGCGGCCATTCCCGCGCCCTACAGAGAGCGGGGAGCGATATCCTACGAAACCGGCAAGCGCATCGTCGACATGGTTCATGCCGACCAGAAGCCCTCCGACATCATGACCCGGGAAGCTTTTGAAAATGCGATTGTCATCAATTCAGCGATTGGTGGATCCACGAACGCGCCGATCCACCTTAACGGAATTGCCCGTCATCTCGGCGTCGAACTGACCAATGACGATTGGCAGGACATCGGCCACGATGTGCCGCTGCTGGTCAATCTTCAGCCTGCGGGCGAGTATCTGGGCGAAGACTATTTCCATGCAGGCGGTGTTCCTGCGGTTGTTGCTGAATTGATGCGCAACGGGAAACTGCCTCATCCGGGTGCTGTCACTGCAAACGGCCGGTCAATTGGTGAAAACTGCGAAGGCATCACCACGGATCTTCCGGATGTCATCAAACCGTTTGACAAACCGATGATGGAACACGCCGGTTTTCTCAATCTCAAAGGCAATCTCTTTGACAGCGCGATCATGAAGACCAGCGTGATCTCGGACGAGTTTCGGCAGCGGTACCTTTCAAATCCGGACGACCCTGAAGCTTTCGAGGGCCGAGCCATCGTCTTTGAAGGGCCGGAAGATTATCACGACAATATCGACAATCCGGATCTGAACATCGATGAGCATTGCATGCTGTTCATTCGCGGGACCGGTCCAATTGGTTACCCGGGCGGGGCGGAAGTGGTGAACATGCAGCCACCTGCCGCCCTCATCAAGCGCGGCATCACTTCTTTGCCCTGCATCGGAGATGGTCGCCAGTCAGGTACTTCCGGCTCTCCCTCCATCTTGAACGCCTCGCCAGAAGCGGCGGCTATGGGCGGGCTTGCGCTTCTGAAGACCGGCGACCAGGTGCGGATCGATTTGAAGAAGGGCACTGCCAATATTCTGATCTCCGATGAGGAGTTTGCACAGCGCAAGGCAGACCTGGAGGCTGCTGGTGGATTCAAAGTTGCGGAGAGCCAGACGCCCTGGCAAGAAATCCAGCGGTCCATGATCGGCCAGTTCGACAAGGGCATGGTGCTGGAACCCGCAGTGAAATACCAGGATGTGGCCCACACAAAGGGACTTCCGCGCGACAATCACTAGGTTGGCTGACAAAACCGGTGACGGCCCGGTTTAAGGATCCTGATGTCTCGGAAGCGTCAGTGCGAACAAACCAATTTTCGCACTTGACGATTACGTAAACGGCATGCTTCAAGAGGGCAACGACAGACAAGCGTCATAACCGAATGGGAGAAGACATATGTCCTTGGAACAGCTTACTGAAGGTGTCCGCGAGAAAGTTGCCAGTGGCGGCATCGAAGAAAGCGTGAAATTCGATCTCGGCGATGCAGGTGTCATCTTTCTGCAAGGCTCTGATGTCAGCAATGACGACGGCGAAGCAGACTGCACCATCAAGATGACCGCCGAAGATCTTGGCGAGCTTCTCTCCGGAGACCTGAACCCGACGGCTGCTTTCATGGGCGGCAAGATGCAGGTGGAAGGCGACATGAGCGTTGCGATGAAGCTGGGCAGCATCGTCTGAACATTCGTTCCGCGATCCATTGCGATAACAAGCCGGCGTCTTTGGGGCCGGCTTTTTTTGTTTGTCATTCTGCAAAACAAAAAACGGCGGCCCAGTGGGCCGCAGTCAAGTTTTTGTCCGGAGACATCTTTTTTATTGTGTGATGATCTCCGGCCCCATCAGCATGTAGGGCAGGAAGGTCGAGAGCGCCGGCACATAAGTGACCAGGACCAGGAACAGCAACAGAACCAGCACGAACGGTGCTGCGGCTTTCACTACCTGAACGAGGCTCATGCCCGTGATACCCGAGGTCACGAAGAGGTTCAGTCCGATCGGCGGTGTGATCATGCCGATCTCCATATTCACGACCATCAGGATGCCGAGATGGATCGGATCGACGCCCAGTTCCAGACCGATCGGAAACACCACCGGCGCCACGATCAGCAGCAGACCTGACGGTTCCATAAACTGGCCGCCGATCAGCAAGAGAACGTTGACCGCAATCAGGAAGGTGAACCAGTTGAAGCCGGCCTCGACCATCCAGTCGGTGATCACCTGCGGGATCTGTTCGGCTGTCAACGTGTGGGCAAACAGCAGGGCGTTGACGATAATGAACATCAGCATGATGGTCGTCTTCGCTGAGTCCGTGAGAACTTTCTTGGTATCCCTGTGGAACAGCGCCGGCAGGAACTTCAGGCCAATGATGCCAAGATTCCGCCCCCAGACCTTGCCGCCAACCGCATAGGTTCCCGGAAGCTCTGCGGCAGAGACACCACCACGCAGCAACGGATATCCAATCAGGGCTGCGACAAGCACGATTGCGCTGTCGATACCGAAAATTCCGCTGCGCTCCGTAACAAGTGCGGCAATTCCGGACCAGGTCAACATTGCGACGACCGCGTAAGTGATCGCCTTGAAGCCTGTAAGAGCCAGAGGACCGTCCTCATCTTCAATCCAGCCGATGCCGGAAAGCGGGCCCATATCGCGATAAACGAACAGGGCTATCAGGCAGGCATAGACCGCTGCCACGGCAGCCGCTTCGGTTGGCGTGAAGATGCCCAGATAAATGCCGCCGAGAATGATAACCATCAGGAACAGGCCAACCGCTGCTTCAGACAGCGCTCCCCAGATCTCCTTGAACCCGGGCCAGGGCTGCGCGGGCAAGTTCTTCACCCGAGCCATGACATAGATCGCGACCATCAGCATGAGGCCGGCGATGAGGCCCGGAATGACACCGGCCAGGAACATGCGGCCAACCGATACGTTTGTCGCTGCAGCATAGACAACCATCACGATGGACGGCGGAATGAGAATGCCCAGGGTACCTGCATTGGCGATAACGCCGGCTGCGAATTCCTTGGTGTAACCGGCCTGGCGCATACCCGCGATGGCAATGGTGCCAATGGCGACAACGGTTGCCGGGGAAGAGCCTGACAACGCCGCGAACAGCATGCAGGCAAACACACCGGCAATGGCGAGACCGCCCCTTATCGATCCGACTGTCGCGATCGAAAAGCGAATGATCCGCCGGGCAACGCCGCCGGTCGACATGAAGCTGGACGCCAGGATAAAGAACGGAATCGCGAGCAGCGTGAAGTTCTGCGAGGCGTTGAAGAGCTGCACCGCCACCGAACTCATGGAGTCGTGGCTGAACAGCGCGATATAGAGGACGGCCGACAGGCCGAGCGAGATGGCGATCGGAACACCCAGGAACAGAAAGCCGAAGACGAAAATAAAGAGAAATGCCGTTTCCATCGGGGCTTAGTCCTTCAGCACATCTTTGTTTTCAGCCACCAGTTCCTCCGCTTCGTGAGCGGCGATGATGGCGTCTTTTTTGCCGATGAGGATCAGCACGAAAGCCTGAGCTGCACGGAAAGCCAGCAGAACAAGGCCGATGGGCAGGATCACGTAAGGCATCCAACGGGGAACCCGCTCCTTCACGCCAAACCACTCCTGAATGAAGACCGGCCATTTCAGATCTTCCATGCCGATAGGCAACTTGTAGAATTTCGCGACATAGGCGTAGGCACCGCCCGTTGAGCCCTTGTTTTCCAAAGCAAGCATGCCGCCGAACCAGGTGGCATCGAACAACAGCACCGCATAGAGCACCGTCAGAGCCGCTCCCAGCAGCGCGGCCAGCCTGAAAAGCGGCCTCGGCAGAAGATTGATGACGGCATCAACGCCCAGATGAGCACCGATCTTGATGCCGTAGCTCATGCCGAACAGGATCAGCCAGGCGAACAACACGCGAGTAAGCTCAAGTGCACCTCCCCAACCGGAATTGAAACCGTATCGGGCTACCACCTGAGAAAAGGTAACGAGGGTCATCAACGCCAGGATGAAGGCGATGATATTTTCTTCCAAGGAATCGACAAACCGTCCGACGCGGGACATGCAGGCCTCCCCTACCGGAACGTACCCGTTCCAGTCTTGCGCCGCGTTGAGTGCGGCTTGTTTTTAAGGAAATTCAGAGCAGCAGGACGGGCCAGGCGTACCAGCCCGTCCTCCTCGGGATCGAGGTTTTAGCTTTGCTGGTTGGAAGCAACGGCCGCGTCAATGACGTCTTGACCGATGTCATCGCGGAACTTGTCCCAAACCGGCTTCATGGTCTTGACCCATTCGTCACGCTGTTCCGGGGTCAGTTCGCGGACAACACCACCGTTTTCGATGATTTTCTGCTTGTTCGCTTCGTTGATCTCGGTGGAACGCGCGTTGTACTCGTCGGAAACTTCGTTGAAGATCGTCACGAACTGATCGCGCACATCAGCGTCCAGGCTGTCCAGCCATTCCTGGGAAGTGACGGCCAGGTAGGTCAGCAGCTGGTGGTTGGTTTCCGTTGTGCCGTCCTGAACTTCAAAGAACTTCTTGGTGTAGATGTTGGACCAGGTGTTTTCCTGACCATCAACAACGCCAGTCTGCAACGCGCCATAGACTTCCTTGAAGGCCAGCTTCTGAGCGTTAGCACCCATGGCTTCAATCATGGCAACGGCCACGTCAGACGTCTGTACGCGGAACTTCAGGCCTTTCGCATCGCTCGGCACCAGAAGCGGCTTGTTGGCGGAGAACTGCTTCAGGCCGTTGAAGACGTAGCCGAGACCAACGAAACCGTAGTCGGACATGGCACCCAGAAGTTCCTGACCTTTTTCACCTTTTGTGAAGGTGGTGACCGCTTCCATGTTGGTGAACAGGAACGGCAGGTCGAACAGGCGGTACTTCAGTGTATAGGACTCGAACTTGGACAGCGACGGTGCGGCCAGCTGGACATCTCCCAGCAGCAGCGCTTCCATCACCTTGTTGTCGTCGAACAGCTGCGAGGACGGGAATACCTGCATGCAGGCCTTGCCATCCATTTCCGTGTTGATGCGGTTGGCAAGTGCGTTTGCCATTTCACCTTTCGGGTGACCCTGGGCCGAAACAACGTGGCTGAACTTGATGACAACTTCGCCGTCACCACATTCATCAGCAGCGTATGCTGCGGACGACATGGCAAAAGAAGCCGCAGTGGCGGCGGCGATTACAAACTTTTTCATCTGATGTCCTCCCAGACATTTCAAATATGGCGGCCGATTATATGGCCGGACAGCGCGAGGCTGGTCGCGAGCTTAATCGCAAAGTGCGTGCCAACTGCCCTATACATGTTCAAAATGGCTGATTTTTGCCGTTTTTTCGAGAGTCATCAAAACGAGTAGCCAGCAACTGGGAAACAGATGGGTCGGCTCCGACACATGGGAAGCTCAGAATGTGTCGAACTCGACACATTCCCGCCCGCTTGGAGCCACTATTGCCAGAGACCACCACTCCCGGCATCGTGTTGTGTGGGCGTCAAGAGGCGCTCCAGCTTGTCCGGGTTTCTGATCACATAGATCTGGTCAACAATTCCGTCGCTGGTGTAGCCAAGCGTCATTGCGGTGACGATCCGGTCGCCTTCAAGTTGGGCCAGACCGCGGACACCATTGATCTCCAATTCGATCATCCGGTCCCGATCCCAGAGACGGCTGATTGCCCTTGTGATGAAGTTGACGACTTCGACACCTTCAATGACGCGGCTGATGGAAGGCGCCTTGCCACCACTGTCCGCCCGCAGCTGGACAGATTCGGTCAAGAGCCCTGCGAGGCTGTCTGTCGACCCGGTCTCGATCGCCTTCAGGAACGCCTTCAGGAAAGTATCCTGCTGCTCGGCCGTCGGTATGGATCTGGTGGATTGGGACCGAACAAACCTTGCAGCTCGCGAAACAAGTTGCCTGCAAGCCGGTTCGGACATTTCCAGTGTTTCGGCGACTTCGGCATAGGATTTTCCGAAGACTTCCCTGAGCAGGTACGCCGCCCGCTCCTTCGGCGTCAATCGCTCAAGCAATAACAAGAAAGCTGTCGTCAGGGACTCCGCACGTTCAAGATCGGCTTCGGGGTCTGTGCCCGTCTCAGTCTGCAGCGGCTCGGGAATCCACGGGCCGACATAGTCGACCCGTTTTCTGTGAGCGGCTTTGAGGAAATCCAGACATCGATTGGTACAAACCGTGGTCAGGAACGCATCCGGATTGGAGACCTTTGCCTGGTCCGTACCCTGCCATTTGACAAATGTGTCCTGGACGGCATCTTCCGCATCCGCCATGGAACCGAGCATGCGATACGCAAGTCCCAACAGACGCGGGCGAGACGTTTCGAACTTTTCGCTGTCTGAAATTCCGGTCATACCAACTCCAACGCCGTTAGTGATTTGAGACCTGCATCCGGTTCCAGAGATTGATCATGGCAATTGCAGATGTGAGCGCACTAATCTGAGCATCACTGTAGTGCTGCCGCAACTCGACGCGCAGCGTCTCATAGTCGGTTGCCGGATCGAGACTGGTCAGGGCTTCTGTCCAGGCGAACGCTGCTTTTTCTGCTGCGGTGTAATCCCCAACGTGGCGCCAAACCGTAATGCGCTGCAGACGCTTGTCGGTTTCACCGTCCCTCAGCGCTTCCTCGGTGTGCATTTTGACGCAATAGGCGCACTGATTGATTTGCGATGCACGTAACTCGATCAGATGTCGCAGTTTCGGCTCCAGTTCCGTATTGCCGATTTCACCGCTTGCCGCCTCGAAGCGCTTCAGAACGGTTGGAACATATTCCAGGTAGTTGATTGCATTCGGACTTGTCATAGTGTCATCCATTGGAGGTTTGAGTGACTTACACCCCAATGACGATCGGTGCGCCTTGCTTGTGACACGCGCTGCAGATTTTTATGCAGATTCGACCGCTTCTTCCTTGCCCAAGCCGTATTTTCGCATTTTCTCGTACAAGGCCTTGCGGGAAAGTCCGAGATTCTCATAGGTCGGCTTGATGGCACCGCCATTACGCTTCAGCTCCGCGGCTATCAAGGCGCGTTCATAGGAGGCGACCTGGTCGAACAAGCTGGCTCCAGGTGCGGATTGAAGTTCCGGCTGTTGCTCCAGCCCGAGCACGAAGCGGTCGGCCACATTGCGCAACTCCCGTACGTTTCCCGGCCACTCACGCGCCATCAGATCGGCCAGGTAGGCGTCGCTGATATCCGGAATTTCCCGCCGGTAACGGGCCCTGGCTTCAACGGCGAGATGCTGGAAAAGGAGAGGAATATCCTCCAATCGATCCCGAAGAGGCGGGATTGCAACATTGACCACATTGAGCCGATAGAAAAGATCCAGACGGAAACGCCCTTCCTTGCCGGCTGCTTCGAGATCTTCCTTAGTGGCCGCGATAAAGCGCACGTCCAGCTCGATATGCTTGTTTGACCCGAGCCGTTCAATGGTTCTGGTTTCGATCACGCGCAGCAGCTTGACCTGAAGTTCCAGCGGCATGGACTCGATCTCATCCAGAAAGACCGTGCCACCGTGGGCATGTTCCAGTTTGCCGATCCTCTGGCCACTGGCCCCGGTAAAAGCGCCCTTTTCGTGTCCGAACAGTTCAGATTCGATGATTTCGGCCGGAAGCGCGCCGCAGTTGAGCGCGACAAACGGATTGTCCTTGCGTGGCCCTTCGTCATGCAGAGCTCTTGCGACAACTTCCTTGCCGGACCCGGTTTCACCCAGGATCAGCACGTCCGCATCGGTGCTTGCAAGGGCGGTGACATTCCGGCGCAACAGATCCATGGCAGCCGTCCGTCCAACCAGACGGCTTTCCAGTCCGGTCCTGTCTGCGAGTTCCTCGCGCAGCTTGCGGTTTTCCAGAACCAGCCGGCGCTTATCCAGCGCTCTTTCCACCACAGACGCCAGATGCGCAACGGAAAACGGTTTTTCCAGAAAGTCATAGGCCCCGGCGCGCATGGCCTCGACCGCAAGCGGGACATCGCCATGCCCGGTAATAAGCACGACGGGAAGTGCGGGGTCGATTTCAAAGGCTTTTTTCATCACCTGGAAGCCATCGGTCCCCGGCATGCGGATATCCGTGACCAGAACGCCGTAAAAGTCGCGATTGATGCGCTCCAACGCTTCTTCATGCTGACCGGTGGCAAATACGTCCTGTCCGGTGAGTTCCAGCCCCTGGCTCAACGAACCTCTGAGCGCTTCCTCGTCATCAATCAACAGGACGGTTGCCTGATCCATCTACGGGTTCCCTATTCCGCCGCCAACACTCGCTCGTCCACCACCGGCAGGCGCATGGTGAAGACAGCTCCACCGCTTTCCCGATTAGCCGCTTTCAGCGTTCCGGAAAAGTCATGGACGATCTTATAGGCAATCGACAAGCCGAGCCCCAGCCCCGCGCCGACATCCTTGGTCGTGAAAAACGGATCGAAAATCTGGGGCAACACGTCCTCATCGATTCCTGAGCCATTGTCACTCACCGTCAGCACCGCTTCACCGTTTTCGCGCTGAAGGGTGAGTGTTACTTCAGGATTGGTCCGGCCATTGACTGCGTCCACAGCGTTGGACAGCAGATTGATGACAACCTGCTCAAGTCGAATGCGGCCACCCTTGACGATGATATCGGTGGAAGGCAGGTCGAGCCGCAGACTGACCTCGTTCTGCTTGATCTGAGGTTGCAGCAGCAACATGGCTTCATCGATAACCTGGCGCAGGGAGACCGGCTTGATGTCGGTGCCCGATTTTCGCGTGAACCCTTTAAGGGTCTTGGCGATTTCCGCCATGCGCTTCACCATGCCGCCAATGCGGGTAAGGTTTCCCTTCGCTTCTTCCGCCCTGCCGCGGTCAATCAGCATTTCGGCAATTTCAGCGTCTGAGCGGATCGCCGCGAGCGGCTGATTGTATTCGTGACTGAGAGCTGCGGACATGCGACCCAGCGTTGCCAGTTTCGCCGCCTGGACAAGTTCGGCCTGGGTCAGGCGCAAATTGGCTTCGGCCTGTTCACGTTCACGGACCTCCTGTTCGAGCAGCGCATTGGCGTGGCGCAGCTCGGCCGTCCGGCTTTGAACCCGCCGTTCCAGTCGCAATGCGGCAGCTCGCCTGCGCCGCTCCTCGCGAACAAATTGCTCACGCCTTGTGATGAGGAACCAGATACCACCGGCCGCAATCACACAAATCAAAAGCGCGATCAGCATCGCCCATCCGGATTGATGACGCGCGTCTTCAATGTCGACCAGCGTCCTGACCTCCCAGCCCAGAACCGGCAGGTTCGAGGTCAGTTGCATGTAGTTCTTGGTAGAGCCGGTCTTGGGAAGCAACAGATTGATACGCCCGACAAACGAGAGGTCAGCGATATTGACGCCCGGGTGCAACTGTTCTGCCGTCTTGCCGCGCCAAGCCGGTATGTTGGTCACGACAACCCTGCCGGCTCCGTCGAACGCCATGATGGGATCTTTGCTGAGAGCCCAGGCCTGTTCCACATCTTCAAGACTGACCCTGACCGCAAGAACACCCAGGAAATTCTCACCTGAGCGAAGCGGCGAGGCAAAAACGTAGTTGGAGGGCATCTCCGGCGTTCCCGGGATCAGTTCGCGGCCGAGCTGTCCCTGCCTTGCCTGATCAAAGGCCTGCGGGATCTTGTCTGCGCCACCAATCGCCCCGGAGGGAACCGGATCCTGGCTTGAAACGATGACCTTTCCGGCCGAATCCATCAGCCAGATCTCTTCTGCTCCGGACATGCCAGCCGCGATTGCGGCAATGCCCGGCTCAGTCGGACCGTTGTTCAGATGAAGCATCTGGGCAATGTCCGGCCCCCTTGCAAGCAATGGGGACAGCAGGCGGAACTTGTCCAGCAGCCGTTCCAGAACTGCGGTTTGCACCGCAAGGTTCGCTTCTGCTCTGGTTTCGGATTCAGCCAGCGTGAGACGCAGGCTTGTCAGACCCGTCAACAGCAGAACCACCAGCGCGGCGGCAATCGTCGCGGTGCCGATACTCATCTTCAGTTTGCGCCAGGCGTGGCGCTCGGGTCTGCGTGTCATCCTGCCAGTATAATCAAGCTTGAGCATCCGTGAAGATGACCCAAGGACGGAGAAAAAACGGGCACCGACACCTAGACCTGGAGTTCAGCTGCATTTGGCAGAACGGGACTGCGTTGTCTCCGGTCGATGGCGACACTCTTGATCAGCACGGTAACCGTCTTGCCGGTGAACAGATCCAGGTCGGCGACCGATGCGCGCGTGATACGCGCCCTGATAACCTGCTCACCAACAGAACACAGGATTTCAGCATAAGGCCCGCTCTCCTCGGAGATGCTTTTGATCTTGGCCTCAAATGCATTCCGGATCGAAAGGCCTTCCGGTGGGATCGATGCCAGAGACACATCGCGTGCACGGATACGCAGCCTGACATGATCTCCAGCCCGGGCGGCCATATCCGGGATCTGAAGGACCGCACCGCCAATTTCAACGAAGGTGAGCCCCCAGACATCATCGACCTGGGTGACCGTGCCCTCGATCAGGGCGCCGGCTTCATGCCGACCGGTGGCCCTGCCCAGGTCCGTTCGGGCGAGCATCTCGGCAACCGGGCCAAATGCGGGAGTCTGGCCCTCGGACAGGATCACAAGTGTGTTTGAAAGACGCGCGACCTCTTCGATGGAATGGCTGACATAGAGGATCGGAATTCCGGCCTCGACACAGAGGCGGTCTAGATAGGGCAGGATATCATTGCGCCGGGCCTGATCGAGATTGGCAAGAGGCTCGTCCATGATGAGCAGGTTCGGATCGGACAGCAAAGCCCGCCCGATGGCGACTCGCTGCTTTTCACCACCAGACAGGGTCTCCGGTTTCCGATCAAGCAGGGCATTCAATCCGAGCAGATCGACAACTTCGTTGAAATCTCTCGTCCCCTGCCTGCGTCCGGCCCAGCGCGCATAGGTCAGGTTGGCCTTGACACTGAGATGCGGAAAAAGCCGGGCGTCCTGAAAGACATGCCCAATGCGTCTCGCCTGAACCGGCAGGTCTATGGACTTCGCCGAGTCAAAGAGGCTCGTTCCATTGAGCCTGATGTGCCCGGATGACGGCCTGACAAGCCCGGCAATCATGTTGGTCAGTGTCGTCTTGCCGGACCCTGACTGGCCGAACAGCGATGTCACCCCGCCATCGCTGGTGAAACGGGCCTGAAGGTCGAGCTGGCCGACATTGCCTGTGATGTCGACGTCAAGCATTGCCACCTCCAAGCCGGGCCCGCAGGCGGCGCGCGAGCATTTCCGAGGCAATAAGTGCTGCGAAGGCAACAAAGGCAGCGATCAACGTCAGTCTGAAAGCAGCAAGGTCACCGCTTGGAGTTTGAGTGGCCGTATAGAGCGCCAGCGCAAGCGTGCGGGTCTCGCCGGGAATATTTGATACGAAGGTGATCGTTGCACCGAACTCCCCCATCGCCTTGGCAAAGCCCAGGATTGCGCCGCCGAGGATGCCGGGCAGCGCCAGCGGAAGCGTGACGGTCAAAAAGGCAACTATTCGGTGGGCACCCAGCGACTTTGCGGCTTCCTCAAGTTTTGGATTGACCGCTTCGAAGGACAGGCGGATGGGACGAACCATCAAAGGAAAGGACATGACACCCGCCGCGAGTGCTGCACCGGTCCAGTTGAACGCAAAACTGATGCCGAAAACATCGTCCAGAAATGAACCGACCGGCCCCTTCCGACCAAATGTGAGAAGCAGAACATAACCGGTGACGACGGGCGGCAGAACCAGAGGCAAATGAACGAGAGCGTTGACGAAGCCGTGTCCCGGAAACCGATAGCGCGCCAACACAAAGGCCGTCAGAACCGCAAGCGGAAGAGCAACGGCGAGTGCGGCAGCGGCGACCCTCAGGGTCAGCAGCAAAGCTTGCCACTCGGCAGGTTGAAGGTCGAAAAAATCCACGTGCGCCCGGTCAGTTGTTGCAAATGCCGCCGGTCGCCAGCGGCCTAATTCATCTTATCGGTTAAAAACCCCAGCGAGTGCAAGATTTCTCGTGCCTGAGGTTGTTGAAGGAACTCAAGAAAAGGCTCGGCGGCCGGATGTGACCCGTCCACGGTCAAGGCGGCGAGATACTCGATTTTGGGATGTGCCGATGCCGGAAATTCGGCAAGTGTCGCTACCGCCGGTTCGATTACGGCATCCGTCTGATAGACAAGGCCCAGCGGCGTATCTCCGCGCGCAACCGAGGCCAGAACAATCCTGACATTTTCCATGGGCGCCAGACGGGTTTCAACGATTTGCCAGAGACCCAGGCTTTCCAGAGCGGCCTTTCCATAGCGGCCTGCCGGCACGGTATCGGGATCGGCAATCGCCATCCTGCCGTCATTGAGCGCAGTTTCCAGGTCACCTGCATCCAGACCGACTTTCGGTCCGTCCGCCGTGCCTATCAAAACCAATGCATTTGAGGCTATCGGGCGAACCGTGTCAGCCTGAACGGCGTCCTGCTCCACCACGTAGTCCATCCAGTCCACATCCGCGGAAACAAAAAGGTCCGCAGGAGCTCCCGCTTCCACCTGGCGCGCCAAGGTGCCGGTACCGGCGAAAGAAAAGACCACCCTGTTTCCAGTCTCTTCTTCGAAAACCGTGCCGATCCGTTCCATCGCTTCGCGCATGCTGGCAGCTGCAAAAACCGTCAGGGGCGGCTGCGCGGCCGCAGGCAGCAGAAACGCCACCGACAAAACCCAGAAAAGAAAAAGACGGCGAAACATCAGGTCCTCGGATATCGAAATTCGACCCTGTAGCTAGGCCATGTGCAGGTTGCGATCAATAGCATGTGCCGTTCAGTTCATCCTGTCCTGCCGGATCATGTCGGAACCCTTTTCGGCAATCATAACGGTCGGCGCATTGGTATTGCCGGAGGTGATTGTGGGCATGACCGAAGCGTCGATCACCCGAATATTGCCAAAGCCGCGCAGCCGTAATCGTTCATCGACAACCGATGCCTCATCGGTTCCCATGCGGCAGGTGCTGACCGGATGAAAGATCGTTGTTCCGATGTCACCTGCGGCTTTCACCAGCTCGTCCTCGCTGGTGAGGTCGGGCCCGGGCAAATACTCTTCGGGCTGATACGGCTTCATGGCAGGTGCCAACATGATCTTCCGGGTCAGACGGATCGCGTCCGCTGCCACTCTTCTGTCGGCTGCAGCTGACAGATATTTCGGCAGAATTTCTGGCTGATCCGACTTTCTCGGCGAGGTGATGTGGACATGTCCGCGGCTTTCAGGCCGAAGGTTACAGACACTTGCTGTCATTGCCGGGAAGGAATGCAGCGGTTCACCGAATTTCGACAGCGACAATGGCTGCACGTGGTATTCCACGTTGGCCGTCTCAAAGGAAGGATCCGTCTTGGCGAATACGCCCAATTGACTGGGAGCCATCGCCATCGGACCGGATCGCTTGAACAGATATTCCAGCCCGATCTTTGCCTTGCCAAGCCAGGAGTTCGCCATCACGTTCATCGTCATGGCGTTCTGCACCTTGAACACTGGCCTGAGCTGAAGGTGATCCTGCAGGTTCTCACCGACGCTCCGCATCTCGTGACGTGCTTCAATGCCGGCCTTTTTCAGGACCTCCGGGTTGCCGATACCGGAGAGTTCCAGCAATTGCGGAGACCCGATCGCCCCGGCAGCCAGTATCAGCTCACCTTCCACGCTTAGCTTTGCCGGTTCCCCGGCAATGTCGAGCTTGAGACCAGAGGCCGTACCGTTGTCGAACTCAATGCGTTCGACATGCGCCTCGGTGACGACCTTCAGGTTTGGCCGGTTGCGGGCAGGGCGCAAAAACGCCTTGGCGCCATTCCATCGCAGACCGGATTTCTGGGTCACCTGAAAATAGGCCGAGCCGAAATTGTCACCGCCGTTGAAATCCTTCGTCTTGGGGATGCCCAGCTGCTCGCAAGCATCCCGGAAAGCGTCCAGCAATTCCCAGGAGATGCGCTGTTCTTCCACCCGGAGATTGCCGCCCTGGCCGTGCAGCTCGTTGTCCCAGGCATAGTGATCTTCAGACTTGCGGAAGTAGGGCAGGACATCTTCCCATCCCCAGCCCGCCAGGCCCAGTTGCCGCCAGTGATCAAAATCCCAGGCCTGGCCGCGCATATAGATCATGCCGTTGATGGACGAACACCCGCCCAGAACCTTGCCACGCGGATAAATCAGCTCACGCCCGTTCAAGCCGGGATCTGCGGTGGTCTTGAACCCCCAGTCCACGCGCGGATTGCCGATGCAATGCAGGTAGCCGACAGGGATGTGGATCCAGATGTAGTCGTCCTTTTTCCCCGCCTCCAGCAGAAGCACCTTCACATTCGGATCTTCGGACAAACGGTTTGCCAGTACACAGCCGGCGGTACCGGCGCCGACAATCACATAGTCCCAGGCACCCAGGTCTTGCATGATTCCTCCCAACACTTTTTGCGATGGAGGCACGGAGAACACGCCGGGTCAAGCTGTCCACTTGGAGAACCTATCCTGATTGGTCAACCTTCAGTTTCCGCCGCACAAGCCTCGTTGATTGTCGTATGTAACGTATTCACGAACGACGCTGAGAGGCAGACAGAGAGCATCATGACAATCGAACTGGTTTCCCGGATCCCCAGTCCTGAGATTTACCTGCAACTGCGTACAGAAGGCGGTTTGAGTTCATATGCCATGGAAGCTGCTGAAACCGGACTGAAGAACAGCCTCTATTCCGTCATGGTCTTTGCCGGTAAGAAGCCGGTGGGCATGGGCCGTCTCGTGGGGGACGGCGGTTGTTTTGTCCAAGTCACTGACATCGTTGTGCTCCCGGATTACCAGGGGCAGGGCCTTGGCAAACGAATCATGGCCGCCCTGACCGACTACATCGAAACAAGATTGCCTCCGACGGCCTATGTGAGCTTGATCGCAGATGTGCCTGCCAACCGACTTTACAAACAATTCGGGTTCAAGGAAACCGCGCCGCGCTCTGTCGGAATGTCCCGCCGCGCCCGTTGAGCAAAAAAATCCGCCCCGCTCGCAAATCGGGTCGCCCCTGAAAGAGCCCATGATTATGGTCGCCTCAGATGAGTTGAGGAGCCAGACCCATGTTTCAGATCCACCCGCTTTCTGCAGCCGACTTTACTAACCTGAACGGCCTGTCCGACGACGCTCTGGCGGAAAAGAATGTCCAGGTACACATTTCAGATGGCGGCTTTCCCTGCCGTGTTTCGCTGGCGGATGCAGCCGAAGGCGAAAGGGTTTTCCTGCTCAACTTCGAGCATCAACCCGGCGACACGCCTTATCGCTCCAGGCATGCGATCTTCGTCAAGGAAGGTGCGGTGGAAAGTCATCCGGAAGCAGGTTCGATCCCGGACTCGATTTCAAGCCGGCTTCTTTCCGTGCGCGCATTTGATGCCGAACACGAGATGATCGATGCAGACGTTACTGATGGCTCGGAAGTCTCAGATCTGATCTCGACCTTCTTCGCCAACCCGAACGTCGATTACATTCATCTTCATTATGCCCGCCGTGGATGTTTTGCCGCAAAAGTGACCCGCGTCGCGGCGTAGTCTGATCCTGACATTTCCGAACGCTGAATGGAGGCTGCTTCGATTGAAGCGCCTCCTTTTCTTTTACCGGTTCATGTACGGTTTGAGGCAAACCTGGCAGCAAAATGAAGCTCTTGTCCTGACCGGTGCCTGAAATTTCGGTAAACTGGTTCTTACCTTTGCGATCAGCATTTGTGACCGTCGCCAGAAAAGGAACTCATTTTCCGGAACAAACTCTGAATAGAACGACAGAAATCTTCTACCCAAGGGAGACACGCGCCATGCCAACCGTTGCCAACCGCCGCGCCACCTTCAAGGCGCTTCACGAGAAAGGCCGGGCTTTCCTGATGCCCAATCCCTTTGATATCGGGACTGCGCGCATTCTGGATGGGCTGCGCTTTGACGCCCTTGCAACGTCCAGCGCGGGATATGCGTGGACGCGGGGCGTTCAGGATGCCGAAGGGCTGATCACGAGAGAAGATGCTCTCTCGCATGCCGAGGAAATCATCAGCGCGTCCGCCCTGCCGGTGAATGGTGACCTTGAGAACGGCTTTGGTGACAGTCCCGACGATGTCGTGGAGACGGTGAAGGGAGCCATCGAGGTCGGGCTTGCCGGTTGCTCCATCGAGGACTACACCACAGATCCGCAGTTTCCGTATTACTCCCTGGATCTTGCCGTTGAGCGGATCAAGGCGGCAGTCGACGTCAAGAACAGGCTCGCGCCCGATTTTGTGCTGACGGCCCGGAGCGAAGGGCCCGTCCAGACGCAATATGAACTGGAAGAAACCATCAAGCGCCTGAACGCGTTTGTCGAGGTCGGCGCCGATTGCGTTTATGCGCCGCAGCTGAAGGACAAGGAGCAGATCGCCACCGTCCTTGCCGCCGTGAAGGCGCCTTTGAACATCCTTGCCGGGCGCAAAAACTTTCACATGACCCGCAAGGAACTCGGCGACATGGGCGTTTCGCGCGTGTCGATCGGAGCCGGTCTTGCACGCATCGCGTTCGGGTCGTTCATCGCCGCCGCAGAAGACATGAAGGACGGCGGATCGTTCGGATGCTTCGACCGGGCAATGGGCACCGCCGATTTCGAATCCTTCATGCAAGCCCGGCCCTGATCCGGCCAAGTCGTAGAGGCATCTGAACGATGCCTGACTGCATGGCACAATCATGAGCGAGGTTCTGCAGGCCTCGCTCAATTTGTGACATTGTCCTGAAGCCGAAGGTCCTGGGACTTGCTGGCAGCACGGATTATCCGGTTGCCCAGTAGGTCAGAACGACGGGCAGGGTTACGAGCGTCAGGATTGTCGAAATGAAGATGAACCCGGCAACACCATGGGCTTCATCCGGCTGATGCTGCGAGACGGCCAGATAGGTTGCGACGGATGGTGGCATGAAGCACATCAGCACGACGATGCTTTCGATCTTGCTGTCCAGCGTCAGGACCTGCGTCAGAACCAGCGCCGCAACCGCGGAAATCCCAATGTGGAGAATGGACAGGATAAACGCTCTGGACAATGCGCCGAGTTTCAGGGTTTCCAGGCTGACACCCAAAGTCAGCAGCATGATGGGGATAGCCAGTCCCGACATGATTTCCAGGCTTTGATCGACCGGTCCTGGAAATCTCCAACCGGTTGACATCATGACGAGTGCAATAATCACCGAGTAGATCACTGGCTGGCGAGCCAGAGCCGCAAAGTTCGGCTTTCCCATCGGGATCGCGATCCCGATCGTGAAGATGCCGACCAACACGACGACTATGAAGCCGATGGCAACGGCTGTTCCTTCAGGACCGAAGGCCAGCGTTGCCACCGGAAGACCAATGTTGCCGACATTGGACAGCATCATTGACGACCAATACGCCTTGATGGAGACCCCAAGCAGCTTGAGGACCACGAATCCCAGCACGGCAAAAACCAGGACCATTCCGGCCGCAGCCGCCAAAACCGTGAGAAATGTGCCGAGTTGAACATGTTCCTTTGCCAGGTGCGCCAGGATGAGCGTCGGATATCCCACATTGGCGACCAGACTGCCCAACATCTTGGTGTCGAAAGGTGCCTTGACGAGAGCCAGCATATAACCGAGCAGCACGCAGAGCAGCACAGGCAGCATGACATTGACGACGTGACCGAATATGACTTCCAAATCTGCCCCCAGATCTAATTCATTCGACTAATCAAGCATTCCCGGCCCTCATCCCGTTGCCCAGAAAGTCAGGACAGGCGGCAGCGTCACCAGAGTAAGAGCCGTTGAAACAAGAATGAAGCCGATTGTGACAGAGGCGCCATCCGGCATGAGGGCAAATATCGCGACCTGCAGACCGACGCTGCCCACATTCACAGGCATCATCGGCCCCAAATAAGCCCTGACCGGAACACCCGGAAGCTTCAGCACCAGATACCCGACGACCGCGAACACGACTATCAGACCGAGAGTAGCAAGCAGCTCAACATTGGCGACATGTTCGACGGTGCCCGCCACCGATAGGTCCCTCCAGCCTGGTTTCTTCTCGTGCAAACGTTAGAGGTGCCCGGCGGTGAAAATCAACCTTCTCGTGCAAACCGGAATTCGGCTCATTCGGGACGCTCGCCAACATAGGCCGCTCTTGGGCGGATCTTTTCGTGTGCCGCATATTGCTCCAGAGCGTGAGCAATCCAGCCTGTCATCCGGCCTGCACAGAAGATGGTCTTGCCTGAATCCTTCGGCAGACCATAGGTTTTCTGGATCGCCGCAAGGGCAAAATCAACATTGGGTGGCAAACCGAAAAGATTATCGGCTGCCTTGATCAGAACCGGCAAGCGCTCCACGAAGGGGTGGCCTGCTTCCGTTCGCAGCAGGATATCAAGCAGACAGTCGGCGCGCGGATCCCGTTCCTGATATATCAAATGTCCGAAACCGGGCAGAGACTCGCCTCGCCCGAGCCGGTCCGCGAGCACCATTTCGATATCCGAATCCGGGGTGATTTCCGCCAGCCAGGCCGTTGCCCGATCAGACGCAGCGCCATGCCGTGGACCGGTGAAAGCGCCCAGACCTGATATCAGCGCCGCATGCAGCGGCGCCCGTGTCGACGCCGCACAGCGCGCGGCAAAGGCACTGGTGTTGAGTTCGTGGTCGGCACAAAGCACAAGAGCTGCCCGAATGAGGTTCTTCGCCGAGGCGGACACTCCATAGGCATTGGCAATTTGCGTATGGATCGGGGTTGCGACGGGTTCCTGATCCAGAAGCGCGGCGATGGAATAGCGAAGCAGCGCTGCTCCCTTGAGCTGCAAGAGCCTTGGCGCCAGCGTATATGCCGCGCGGTCCTGCAACGGCCAGGCAGCCAGTGCCATCATCAACCGGTCGAGCGGGGCCAGTCCTGCCGGCAACTCCGGGGGGCCTTCAGGAACATTTTTCGCAAATGGATCGTCGCCGGAATCCCAAAGCAGGGTCGCAACTGTTTCCAGAGTTGATGTCGCTGCAAGGTCGGTTGCCAGCCGGCCGCGATAAACCGGCCCGTTTTCGGCAATGAGCGTCAGCTCGGTTTCCAGAACCGGGTCACCGGTCAAGGGACGCGAACCCGTCTGGTCCTCCGATGCCTTCCGGCCCTTCAGACGACGCACATCCGCAGCATCGTAACGGCGCTTCTTTCCCGGACCGGCGACCGAAGCAATCAGTCCCCGGCTGACATAAGCATAGAGGGTTGCCGGTTGAACCCCGAGTTCAGCGGCGGCCTCCCGGGCGGAAAGATAGATTGGCGTGCTCATATATTGATTTTAGTTATCAACATTGATCAATGCAATTCCTTCTCTCTATCTGGCGCAAACCGAAGAAGGAGATGACCATGACCGAAGCGCCAAATCCTGCCCACATGACCCAGGATCCGATTGCCGGCCTTGAAGGTGTTGTTGCCGCGACAACCTCGCTCAGCGATGTCGACGGCCAGAACGGCATATTGATCCTGCGCGGCAAGAAGATCGAGGACCTGGCCGGGCTCGTTTCCTTTGAAGAAGCTGTCATGCATCTTTGGCAGGATTTGGACGTTGCCAAGGTATCGTCGATGGTTGCCGCCTTCGGCCAGGCGCGACTTGCTGCGTTTGAAGTGGTTCCTCTGCTGGAAGCAGCCCCGCCAACGCTTTCCGTTTATGAGCGCATGCAGCTCGGCCTTGCCGCTCTTCCCTTGAGCGAAGCCTTGCCGGCTCCGATTGCAATCAGCGGCGCCCTGCCGGTGTTTCTGGCGGCTTCCCACCGGATCGCGCACGGAAAAGAGCCGATCGCACCGGATGAAACCCTTGGCTGCGCAAAGGATCTGCTGCGCATGCTTACCGGAGAAGTCCCTCCGAAAACCCATGCCGATGCGCTCAATCGTTATCTGGTGACCATTCTGGACCACGGCCTGAACGCATCCACTTTCACCGCGCGCGTCATCGGCTCGACGCAGGCAGATATGCGGCAGGCCATTCTCGGTGCCATGGGCGCGTTGAGCGGTCCCTTGCATGGTGGTGCGCCGGGACCGGTTCTGGACATGATCGACGCCATCGGCGCACCCGAAAATGCCGAAGACTGGATCACTGCTACGCTTGCGCGCAAGGAACGCCTCATGGGCTTTGGTCACCGGATTTACAGGACACGCGATCCGCGCGCGGATGTGCTGAAATCCGGATTGCGCCAACTCGGTCAGGAGAACCCGAAGGTCAAACTTGCCGAAGACATCGAACGTGAAGCACTTGCAGCGTTGAAGAAGGCAAAACCGGACCGGACTCTCGACACGAATGTCGAGTTCTACACAGCGGTGCTTCTGGATGCGATCGGCATCGACCGATCACTCTTCACTCCGCTGTTTGCTACCGGTCGTACGCCGGGCTGGTGCGGGCACGTTCTGGAACAGCAGCAAAACGGCAAGCTAATTCGCCCGGCATCGCAATATGTCGGGCCGATGCCGGAGTAAATCACTCCCGGACACAACAAGCTGTTTCCGCAAAAGGAAAGAGCCATCTCACGACCAATCGCGAGATGGCTCAAAATCTATCGTCTTTGACTGCTATTGGCACGATGCCGGCCGAAGACGTGATGCCGCGGGCTCAAAAGGCCCGGTGCTGACCGGTTCAGCCGGCCATTTCTGCTTCGCGGACGGCCAGTTCGATTTCGTCAACAAGACCGGGATCCAGTTCCAACCGCGCTGCAAGCATTTGCAGATAGGCTTTTTCAGCCGGGTGATCCGGATCGATGGCAAGACGCGAGGCTGCATAGATTTCGGCAGCCGTTTCGGAACAGGTTGCAAAAGCGACGACCTTGTCGAGATCCAGTGGCGCGCGCAGCTCGTCCATCAGGAAGGCCTTTGCTTCACTGTCGAGACCGGCCTCATCGATTTTCTCGAAGATCCGATCCTGTTCTTCGCGGTCGATGTGACCGTCGGCCTTGGCCGCGGCGATCATCGCCGTCAGCAGCGCAACGGCAAACTGGTTTTCACCGCCCGGTTGCTGGGCCGGATCGAAGGCGGTCCCGCGCGGAGCCTCGAGCGGGATCGGCTCATCTTGCGGATATTGCGGCCGCGGCGCGTTCTGCTGATTGGCCTTGTGGCCCTGGTAGGCCTTGTAGGCAAGGCCGGCGACCAGCGCCAGACCACCATAGGTCACGGCTTTCTTGCCCATCTTGCGCCCTGTCTTGGTGCCGAGCATCAGCCCGGCAAGGCTGCCGAGCGCCAGACCACCACCTTGTGAGGACAGAAAATCCTTGCCTTGTGACAGCAGATCACCGGATCCGCCCCGTGCTGCGGCAGCACCGCCGCGACCACTTTGTTGATTGCCGGACTGACCACCCAGGAACTGGTCCAGCAAGGATTTTGCGTCAAACATCAATTGGCTCCCTAAAACAACCCGGAGAAGGTCAAATCACACTTGCTCTATCAAATGGGAATTTCTGCAAGCTGCGCAAGTTTGGGTTACATTTGAATACAGTTTTCCGATTCAGATCGGTTCTTCTTATCCTACGTCCAACGCCACTTCAGGAACCGTGATTTGCCGAAGTTCGCTCTCATGCTCGTTGCTGCGGCCACAAGTCTTTGCTTCGCGTCTCCGGCTCAGGCGTTTCTCTCCGGCGAAGATCCGGACAGCTATTTCGTGGTGGAGGAACCAAATCTTCAGGCTGCGTATCTGGAGGCCCTTGTCGCGGCGGGCGAAAGTTCCACCGGGAAGCTGCATGCCTTTCGCATTGACGCCCTTGGCGACCAGACCTCGTCAGACACAGATACTCCTTCAACTCATAGTCTAACCGTGCACGCAGTACAGGATCGCGGACTGCCGCGCGGCACAGAATATCCGACATTTGTGTTCACCTCCGACCGCGTTTCCGAAACTCCCGCCCTGATCTACAAGACCCACGCCGGGACCCGCCTTTTCGTTGCAGACCCTCCGAAGGGAGAAGACGTGTGCCTGCTATCAGCCGAAAAAGGCTGGTCGGATGTCTGTCTGGTAGATAGCAAAGGAAACCCAGCTCCGGATTTGCCCGGGTTGAGGGACGACTTCTGGTCCGACTTGATGAAGGTGTTCGGTCTCTAACCGCCTGACGGAGCGGGATGGCGCATCGGTATCAGCTTAATGGCGAATGCAACGATCTGCGCCGTGACCAGCCAGGCCAGCCGTCGATATCGATACAAATCTGCTGGTCATTGAAATTCCGAAGAAATTGAACGCTTCGGATCGATGTCAGCAAAAGGCGCTATTTCAAAGGCAACAGATTGTCGTCTTTCAGGGTTTCCATGGCAATCGATGATCGCACGTGATGAACCGCTTCCTGAGGCAGCAGTTCGTCGTTGATGATGTGACTGAGCGCCTTGAGGTCGGGCACCACGATTTTCAGCATGTAGTCAACGTCGCCGGTCAGCGTGTGGGCCTCCTGGACCTCCGGCATCGCAGTTACCATGTTACGGAACTTGCGCGCATTTTCCTTGCTGTGCGCGCCAAGTGTCACGCCGACGAAGGCGGTCACCATAAGGCCCAGCGCTTCCGGGTTCAGCGCGGCCTTGTATCGGCGGATGACACCTGCCTCTTCCAATTTCTGGCGGCGGCGAGAGACCTGGCTGGCAGACAGGTTGATGATGTCGCCAAGCTCTGAATTGGTCAGAGCTGCATCGTCCTGCAATGCGGCAAGCAGTTTCACGTCATAGCCATCCAGTGCAACAGTCATGCGTCTTTCTCATCTTCTCTGCACATTATGTGTATAAGATTACGCGAAAACACGTGGATTGCACACACCCTGCGCATCATCCCCGGCATTCTGTCTCCAATGAATGTCAATTCAAAGGAGGATCAGCCATGGGACCGTTTCCGCACGACGCGCCCCCTGCCCGGATAACACAACAAAATCCGGCGGGGACCGATGGCTTCGAGTTTGTCGAATTTGCCCATCCGGAACCGAAAAAGCTGGACGTGCTGTTCCGCAAGATGGGGTTTGAACCTGTCGCAAAGCACAGGTCCAAAAACATCACGCTCTACCGCCAGGGCGACGTAACCTATGTGCTGAACGCGGAAGCCGGCAGCCATGGCATGAAGTTCGTCGACGTCCACGGCCCATGCGCACCGGCCATGGCCTGGCGCGTGGTCGATGCCCAGAAGGCCTACGAATATGCCGTTGCCCGGGGTGCTACGCCCTATGAAGGCAACGACAAGACCCTTGATGTACCGGCGATCGTCGGCATTGGCGGTTCACTGCTCTATTTTGTCGACACCTATGGTGAAAAGGGGGCCGCCTACTCGGACGAGTTCAACTGGTTGGGCGACCCTGATCCCAAGCCGGAAGGCGTCGGTTTCTACTATCTCGACCACCTGACTCACAACGTCTATCGCGGCAACATGGACAAGTGGTGGGATTTCTATCGGGATCTGTTCAATTTCAAGCAGATCCACTTCTTCGATATCGATGGCCGGATTACCGGTCTTGTCAGCCGGGCAATCACGAGCCCTTGCGGCAAGATCCGCATTCCGCTGAACGAGTCCAAGGACGACACCAGCCAGATCGAGGAATATCTGAAGAAGTACAACGGCGAGGGCATCCAGCACATTGCCGTGGGCACGGACGACATTTACGCCAGCACCGACAAGCTGGCGGCAAACGAACTGAAGTTCATGCCGGGCCCGCCTGAAACCTATTATGAAATGTCCCATAAACGAGTGAACGGACACGACGAGCCGATCGACCGCATGAAACGTCACGGCATCCTGATCGACGGCGAAGGGGTGGTCGACGGTGGCATGACCAAGATCCTGCTGCAAATCTTTTCAAAGACCGTCATCGGACCAATCTTCTTCGAGTTCATCCAAAGAAAGGGCGACGAAGGTTTCGGTGAAGGAAACTTCCGGGCGCTGTTTGAATCGATCGAGGAAGATCAGATCCGACGTGGTGTGATCAAGCCTGAAGCAGCCGAATAATCCCGGCAAACCAGATCTCGAAGAGGCCGTGTTCCGCGACCGGAAGACGGCCTCTTCTTTGTTTTTTCGGTGGGTCGTGCACTTTTTTTCAAAAAAGATTCAAAAAGTGATCCGCCGTAAGTTATTGAAAAAGCTTGAGTTGCCTTCCACTCACCTCAAAAACTGTGTCCTGGCGACCACAGTTCTCAAAATTTTTCCGGAAGAAGATTTCACCAGACGGGTTTTACCATACAGAGGCTGCCGAGTAGGCCCTCTGTTGCATTGTCTAAGCACAAACTTCTGACCTCCGTGCCCCGCGCGGAGGTTTTTTTTGGTCTGAGGCCCGAAACCGAGACCCGGAAACCTAGCCCTTGACCTTTGCCTCCAGCACATCCCAGACCATCGCCGCGACATCAGGACCGCCCAGATTGCGAATGGCGCGAATTCCGGTCGGCGCGGTGACGTTGATCTCCGTCAGCATGCCGTCAATTACGTCGATACCGACCAGGATCAGGCCCTTTTCCCACAACGACGGGCCGAGACGGGCGCAGATTTCCCGTTCGCGGTCACTCAGATCGCTGTCAGTCGGAGCACCGCCGCGCACCATGTTGGAACGCAAATCGCCTTCCGCCGGAACCCGGTTGACCGCCCCGGCAAATTCGCCGTCCACAAGCAGGATACGCTTGTCGCCGTGCTTCACATTCGGAAGGAACTGCTGGATCACCCAGGGTTCGCGGAAGGTTGCGTCGAAGAAATCGTAGAGCGAGCCGTAATTGAGATCATCTTTCGTGATGCGGAAGACGGCTGCTCCACCATGGCCGAACAGCGGCTTCATGACGATGTCGCCGTATTCCTCGCGGAAGAGGTCGATTTCAGCCCTGTCCTTGGTGATCAGGGTCGGCGGCATCAGATCGGCAAATTCGGTAACGAACAGTTTCTCCGGTGCGTTTCTCACCGACGCAGGATCATTGACCACCAATGTGTCGGGATGGATCTTTTCCAGAATGTGGGTAGCGGCAATGTAGGCAAGGTCGAAAGGCGGGTCCTGACGCATCAGAACAACGTCCATGTCGCGCATGTCCGTGCGCTGTCTTTCACCCAGCTCGAAATGGTTGCCCTTCTCGTCGCTTACCCGGACCGGTTCCAGAGCGCAGAAAACATCATCACCTCGCTGCGCCAAACGCTCAGGCGTATAGTGAAACAGTTCATGGCCTCTTGCCTGCGCTTCCAGCATCATCGCGAAAGCGCTGTCACCGGCAATGTTTATGGTGGAGATATGGTCCATTTGGACCGCAACTTTCAAAGCCATTAGGCGACTCCCGGCGGGGCGCAGATTTGCGCGGGGTATTTCAGATCGATTGGTCCAGATATGCGGTCCGCATTCGGCTTTGTCCAGTGGCAGCTGATCGACTGCCCTTCACGACGCTGATATCGGCAATCCTCGGAAAGGGTTCGGATCTATTCCCAGGCCTCAAAAGCGTTTTCGATCCGCTCGGGCAACGCCCAGGGGCGGACAACGACCACATCAAAACGAAGGGTGAAGAAACCAGCCTTCGGATGTTCCGAAACGAAAATTTTCGCTGCTTTTGAAATCCGCTTCTGGCTGGCCGGGGTGACCGCTTCCATGGCCGCGCGGCGGGATTTTCTGGCTTTGACTTCGATGAAGGCGACGGTCTTGCGTTTCTTGGCGATGAGATCGATTTCGCCAGCCTTGGTCTTGTAGCGATGTTTCAGGATGCGCCAGCCGGTCAGACGCAGATACCAGGCGGCCCAGAATTCCGCCGACAATCCGCGCGCATGCGCCTGGCGGCGACTTTCGGTTCCGCCCGCCTTCTCTCTCGCCATCGTCAGCCGTCTCCCGACTTCAGGTCGAGTGCCCGCTTATAGACCTCGCTTCTTTCCAAGCCGGTTGCCTTGGCGACTTTCTTGGCGGCCGCGCTCACCGGCATCTCGGCAAGCGCTTCTTTCAACAGCTCATCGAGATCGGAAGCTTCGGCTTCCGGCTTTTCTTCCGGTGGCCCAACCAGAATGACGATCTCACCCTTGACCTGCTGGTCCGCAAAGCGTTGCGCGAGCTCGGTCAGCGTTCCACGTTCGAAGGTTTCGAAGCGCTTGGTGAGTTCGCGCGCAACGACCGCTTCCCGGTTGCTGCCGAAAACATCGGCCATCAGTTCAAGCGTCGCAGCGGTGCGGTGCGGAGATTCAAAGAAGATCAGGGTCGCCGGCGTCTTGGCGAGTTCTTCAAGACGTTTGGTCTTCGGGCCGCCTTTCTGTGGCAGGAACCCGGCAAAGAGCACCGTGTCGCTCGGCAGTCCCGACGCCACCAGACCGGCGAGTGGTGCAGACGCGCCCGGGATCGGAATCACCTTGAAGCCTTCGGCCACAACGTCCCTGACAAGCCGGAATCCGGGGTCCGAGACCAGCGGCGTGCCGGCGTCGGAGACGAGAGCAACGGCCCTGCCGTTTGCAAGCTCCGCCAGGATCTTCGGGCGCTGCTTGTCGGCATTGTGCTCGTGATAAGGCAGAAGCGGTGTCTTCAGTCCGAATTTCTGAGTCAAAGTTGCCGTCACACGCGTGTCTTCACAGGCAATGACGCTGCTTGCCGCGAGTGTTTCAAGTGCGCGGACGGTGATGTCTCCCAGGTTCCCGATCGGCGTGGACACGATATAGAGTGCAGGTTCCAGATTGGGTGCCGAGAAAGCGTGTTCTGCAAGGCTGAAGCGATTTTTTTCCGCGGGCGAGGCGGTTGCGTCCGTCCCCATGAAGCCTCCTTACAGTCCGGTCCTTCGACCGAATATCCAGTCGCTGTGGTGCAATTCTTTTTCTGCGCTACCTGCAGAACGCAACTCATGCAAGGCAAATCCACTATTCTTCAAGCAGATACCCCCTTCAAAGGGCGCTAAAACTGGACATGTCGGTAACGAATACGTAAGTCTTTGCCAAAAGGTGGATTGATAAATATGGCAAGTGCAATGCGGGGCAAAAACAAGCAACAGGGCCGTCGTGTCTTTTTGAAGACCGCGTTGGCAGGGGCGAGCACCATGCTGCTCGGCGGCTGCCTGGGGTCAACTCTGGGGTCATACCCCGGTGAAACGATCCAGCCAACCGGACAGCCGCAGGTTTCGGGTGAGGTAATCGGCACAGGAAGTGTCCGGGTCGGTCTGCTGTTGCCACTGTCCGGCGGCAATGCCTCCATCGGCACCGTGTTCAAGAACTCCGCCTCCCTTGCCCTGCAGAGCTTTCCCAGTGCAGACGTCCAATTGCTGGTCAAGGATACGGGTGGCACGGCAGAAGGTGGACGGGCCGCGGCACAGGCCGCCATTTCCGAAGGTGCCGAGCTGATCCTTGGACCGGTCTTTTCACCGGCCGTTTCGGGCGCTGCGACGGCGGCGAGGGCAACCGGTGTACCGGTCATCGCGTTTTCGACCGACACTTCCGTTGCAGCGCGCGGCGTCTATCTGTTGAGCTTCCTGCCCGAAAGCGACGTCAAACGCATCATTGGCTATGCCAACAGCCAACAGAAGCAATCCTACGCAGCCCTGGTCCCCGAAGGGGCTTACGGCGCCGTCGTCGAAGCTGCCTTCCGCCAGGAAGTCGGGCGCGGAGCAGGGCGGATCGCGACCATTCAGCGGTACAAGATGACCGGATCGGACGCGACGGACCTGATTGCCAAGACAACGGCGTTGAAATCCGTTCTCAACAACATTGACGCTCTGTTCGTTCCGCAAGGCGGCAACGTTCCGGCTCAGGTTATCCAGACCCTGGTCAGCCAGGGCGCCAATCTCGGGCAGATCAAGCTGCTCGGCTCCGGGCAATGGGATACCCAGCAGGTCAAGAACAATCCGGTTCTGGCCGGTTCCTGGTTTGCCGGACCGGAAGACAAGGGCTTCCAGTCCTTTGCACAGCGCTACCAGGGCACCTACGGTTCACGACCGCCACGCAATGCCAGCCTTGTGTATGACGGTGTCACGCTGGCCGCGGGCCTGATCCGCTCCGCCGGGCCTCAGCGGTTCCAGCAAAATATTCTGACCAACCCGGATGGTTTCATCGGTATCGACGGCCTGTTCCGGTTCAGGTCCAACGGCCTCAACGAGCGTGGACTTGCCGTCTATCAGGTCACCGGCAAGGGAACGCAGGTCATTTCACCGGCACCCAGAGATTTCCGGACCGGTTTTTAGGTTAGATAAGGAATGCAGATGTTAAGCGGCAAACAGATCGTGCTGATCATCAGCGGCGGCATTGCCGCCTACAAGTCGCTGGATCTGATCCGACGGCTGAAGGAGCGCGGCGCCAGAGTCGTGCCGGTCATGACCGCCGGGGCGCAGGAAATCATCACCCCGCTTGCCGTTGGCGCCCTGTCAGCCGAGAAAGTGTTCACAACCCTCTTCGACAGGGAAGACGAGCACGATGTTGGCCATATTCGTCTGGCCAGGGATCATGACCTGATCCTGATTGCCCCCGCCACCGCCAATCTGATGGCAAAGATGGCACATGGCATCGCGGACGACCTGGCATCGACCATTCTGCTGGCAACGGACAAACCTGTTCTCGTGGCCGCCGCCATGAACCCGAAGATGTGGCAAAACCCTGCTACCGCCCGAAATGTCACGACGCTCGAAGAACGCGGGATCCGATTTGTAGGCCCTGCTTCCGGTGAAATGGCCGAGCGTGGTGAAGCTGGTATTGGCCGCATGAGCGAGCCGCTGGAGATCGTTGCCGCCGCCGAAGCCGTGCTCCGGGACAATCAGTTGGAAAACGGCGAACTTCCACTTGCCGGAAAACATGTCCTGATCACGTCAGGTCCCACCCACGAGCCGATCGACCCGGTTCGCTACATTGCCAATCGTTCTTCCGGCAAACAGGGACACGCCCTTGCTGAAGCCGCTTACGCGGCCGGTGCCCGGGTCACGCTTGTCTCCGGCCCGGTCGGTCTGTCCGATCCCAACAACATCAAGGTCATTTCGGTGGAATCCGCCGCTGAAATGCTGAAGGCGGTGGAGACAAATCTTCCGGCCGACATCGCGATCATGGCTGCTGCCGTCGCCGATTGGCGTGTTGCCTCGGAAGGCACGCAGAAGATCAAGAAGGACGGCACCGGGAAACCACCTGCTCTCAATCTGGTCGAAAACCCGGACATTCTGTCGACGGTCGGCCATCACGAGAAGCTGCGCCCCGATTTGCTGATCGGATTTGCCGCAGAAACCCAGAACCTTTTGAAGAATGCCCGCTCCAAGCTTGAGCGCAAGAACGCCGACTGGATCATCGCCAACGATGTCAGTCCCGAAACCGGGATCATGGGCGGCGATGCCAATACGGTTCGCCTGGTAAGCAAATCCGGCGTTGAAGACTGGCCGCAGATGGACAAGGCCGAAGTCGCTCGCCAGATCATTGCGCGCGCTGCCGAGGCACTCAACAACCGGTCCGGTTCCTGAAAGTTTCAGTCGCTCAAACCCTCTGATCCGCTTCAGGCCACGAAGCGATAGTAGCTCATGCTGAGCGAACCATATTCGTAGCTTCTGTGCATCAGTTCCGGCTTCGCCTTTTCACCGGCGGCTCCAAAGGTGAAGAACAGCGGCAGAAGATGTTCCTCCGTCGGATGGTTCCGACGAAAATCAGGTGCTTTTTCCAGGTCCTCAAAATAGTCGATTGAGCCTGCCTTCAGCCCCTCATCCAGCCACTGGTCGAATTTCTGGGCCCATTGAGGAACTTCGGCGCCCCGAGGAAAGACCTCGCGCAGATTGTGCGTGGTGCTGCCTGAGCCAACGATCAGGATTCCCTGCTCTTTCAGCGGCGCGAGCGCACGTCCCAGGGCGTAGATGGAGCCCGGTGAGCTGCCATTCGGCAATGACAAGGCTGTTACGGGTATATTGGCCTGCGGAAAGGCAAGCGAAAGCGGAACCCAGGCGCCATGATCCAGCCCCCAGCTGCTGTCGAGTTCCACGTCGTGACCAGCGGCTTCAAGCAGTTTGGCTGCTTCATCAACCTGATCTTCATCGGTGCGCGCGGGATACCGCAGCTCATAGAGAGGGGGAGGAAACCCGCGGAAATCATGGATCGTGCGCAGCGGGCCGGGGGAGGATAGTTTCAGCCCTTCCGTCTCCCAGTGGGCAGACAGGATCAGAATTCCCGCCGGTATCGGCTGTGTCTGCGCAAAGCGTTTCAGAAATCGGCTCGCCGACGTTTCGTCCAGCGCCAAGGTCGGCGCGCCATGAGCGAAGAATACGGGTGGAATGCTTGCCACCGGCATGCGGATATCTCCATTGGGCTGAAATCTTCAGATCTCTAAAAGGATAGGGATCAAACGCCTGATCAGAAGTTCAGTATTTGGAGAAGGCCTGTTCCATAATCGGGAACAATCAATTCCGGTCAGCAAACAAAAAAATCCGCCCCCGTAGCCGGGAGCGGACACATTCATGTCAAAACGTGGCTTCCGCTTACCGGTATCCGACGTTGATCAGCTGAACCCGGCGGTTGATGCCCGAATCCGGTTTGGACGGATCGCGCAGCTGTTCTTCACCGAGACCGACGGCCTGCAAATACTCCGCCGGAACCTGGAACGTGGTCACCAGCGCCTCGCGAACCGACTTGGCACGTTTGATCGAGAGTTCGAGATTGTATTCGCGCGTACCGGTCGCATCCGTGTGACCGACAATGTAGAAGGTTTGCCCCTGAAGATAAGGCGTATGCAGGGCATCGGCGATCAATCCGACGGTTTCGTAAGACTCCGGCTTGATGCGAGCCGAGTTCAGATCGAAGGTGATTTCGACGTTGAACTGGCGCAGGGAAGCCAGCTTGTCCCAGAGAGGCAGGTTGCCGGGGGAATTGGCACCAGGATATTTCTGGATGTTCTCAAAAGCGGCTTTCTGCAGTTCGTCGGCACTCACGTCGACTTCCTGCTGTGCGCCCTGGAGCGAGTTGATGATCTCGTTGCGGCTGAGTTTGGTTTGCGCGGACGCGCCGGAAACCGAAACGGCAAGGATGGCAGCCGAAATACCGGCCAGAAGTGTCTTGTTCATAGAAATTCTCCGAAGCAGGTATTAGCGGTAGCCAGCCAGATCGATGGCGGTGTTGCATTTGGCGCTGACGGACGGCTGCGCCTTGAGGAGGCAGCGCAGAATGTGACCGGCACCTGCTTTCACGCCCTTGCAATACTGGGCAGCATCCCGATCGCAAATCTTCGGAGCTGCCGCCTGGGCTGCCAGACGTTCCTGAATGAGAGACGCGACGACCGCACGGTCGGCGTTACATTTTTCAGACACTTTCGCCTGGTTTTCGGCCAGACATTTGCCAATCCCGTTATTGGCAAGCGTCGCGGACTTGCAGTATTTGTCGATGTCCTTGCCACAGCTGACCGACAAAATCTTGATTGCTTCAGCGAAGCCCACAGTTTGAGCAAAAGCCGCCGGGGCGGTTGCTAAAAGAACACCTGTTGTGAATGCAAAAATCAAACGTCTCATATTGTAAATCTCCCAACCGGGGTCTGCGCCCCAGATAAACTTACGATGCGGCAGAGTGTTTCAGGAGATGACAACGACTTCAAGTAGGTAGTTGGTATTTATGGCGCCCCCTCGCAGCATGCCATCGGCCTTGACAGCAGCCGGAGAATATCGTCACTCGCCGCTGGATCGAACAGCCGGATTTTTACCATGACCGTCACACTGGAACTGAAACGTCTCGACCACGGCAAGGACCTGCCCTTGCCAGCCTATCAATCCACGCTGGCCGCCGGTCTTGATCTGCAGGCAGCTGTCGAAAGCAGCGTCACCTTGGCCCCCGGGGAGCGCACACTGGTTCCAACCGGGCTCGCCATGGCCTTGCCGGCCGGTTTCGAGGCTCAGGTGAGACCACGCTCCGGCCTTGCCGCCAAGCACGGTGTAACCGTTCTGAACACGCCGGGGACAATCGACGCGGACTACCGCGGTGAGGTCAAGGTCATCCTGATCAATCTCGGCACGGAGCCTTTCGAGATCACCCGCGGCGAACGCATCGCGCAGATGGTTGTTGCTCCTGTACTTCAGGCCGATATCCGGGAGGTCGCCACTCTGTCCGACACCGAACGCGGCAGCGGCGGTTTCGGTTCCACCGGCCGCGGTTGACCCACATAATTCAAGGATACGGAATGTCTCCCAGTCTCGTCATTTTCGATTGCGACGGTGTTCTCGTCGACACGGAACGCATGACCAATCAGAACATGGCCGATCTGGTCACGGAACTCGGCTATCCGATTACCGGACCGGAATGCCAGCGGCGCTTCATGGGCCGAACACTGGAAAACGTGAAGGAAATGGTCGAGGCGCTGATTGGCCGGGAACTGCCAAACGACTGGCCGGACCAGGTTCGTGAACGCGACCTTGAAAGCTTCAAGGCCGGTGTTCCCGCGATCAGCGGCATTGAAGCCGTCCTGGATGACCTGGACGACCGTGGCGTGCCCTATTGCGTCGGCTCCTCCGGAAAATACGCGAAGATGAACGCGACGCTTGGAAGCTCGGGTTTGTTGCCCCGGCTGAAAGACAGACTGTTTTCCGCCCAGGACTGCGAACGCGGCAAGCCGGCACCAGATGTGTTCCTGCTGGCGGCCCGCACCATGGGCCATCCACCGGAGACCTGTGTTGTCGTGGAGGACAGCCTGCCCGGTGTCAGAGCGGCGCGTGCGGCGGGCATGCGCGTCTTCGCCTTTGTCGAAGACCCTTCCTGCGACCGGCAAGCCATGACCGATGCAGGCGGTATCCTCTTTGAACATATGGCTGATTTGCCGGATCTGCTCTTTTCCAACAGTTAGGGATTTTCTGGAAAAAGGTTTTACGGGAACCACTTCAAAGGCACTTTGCGCCCCTTAAAACTTTCAAGGGCCCATACTATCTTAGCCCACCGAATGACTTGAATGCGGACGGAAGAAAAGCCGTTTTACAGGGAGAATACCATGACAATGACGACAAACGGCCGCGGGAAGATTTATTCCTCCATTACCGAAACCATCGGCGATACGCCGATCGTGCGGCTGGATCGTCTTGCCAAGGCCCATGGCGTCAAGGGCAACCTGCTTGCCAAGCTGGAATTCTTCAATCCGATCTCCAGCGTCAAGGACCGTATCGGCGTCGCCATGATCGAGGCAATGGAACAGGACGGCCGCATCGAGCCGGGCAAGACCACCTTGATCGAGCCGACTTCCGGCAACACGGGTATCGCGCTTGCCTTCGTCGCCGCCGCAAAGGGTTACCGGCTGATCCTCGTCATGCCGGAGACCATGTCGGTCGAACGGCGCAAGATGTTCAAGATCCTCGGGGCCGAGCTGGAACTGACCGAAGGCCCGAAGGGCATGAAGGGCGCGATTGCGCGCGCGGAAGAGCTTCTCGGCGAGATCGACAATGCGGTGATCCCGCAGCAGTTCGAAAATCCGGCGAACCCGGAGATCCACCGGAACACCACGGCGGAAGAAATCTGGAACGACACCGATGGCGGCATCGACGTGTTCGTGTCCGGTATCGGTACCGGTGGCACGATCACCGGCGTCTCCCAAGTGCTGAAACAGCGCAAACCGGACCTTCGTGTCGTCGCCGTCGAGCCGGAAGACAGCCCGGTTCTTTCAGGCGGTGAGCCGGGTCCACACAAGATCCAGGGCATTGGCGCCGGCTTCGTTCCGGGCGTTCTGGACACGTCCGTCTTTGATGAAGTCCAGACCGTTGCCAACGAAAACGCTTTCGCCATGGCACGCGAAATTGCCAAGACGGAAGGCATTCCAGTGGGCATTTCCTCCGGTGCTGCTTTGGCGGCTGCCATCCGCGTCGGCCAGCGGGACGATATGGACGGCAAGAACATCGTCGTCATCATCCCGTCCTTTGCCGAGCGCTACCTGACAACGGCCCTCTTTGAAGGCCTGTAACCAATGACAATTGCGATTGACGGCCAGAAGAAGAGCTTCTCCTTCAAATGCGCCTGCTGTGGAGAAATTCACGAAGGCGGGCCGTCATTCGCATTCAACGAACCTTCATTCATTTGCGATATTTCCGAAGAAGAGCGCGCTGAGCGGGTTTTCCTGAACAGTGACCTATGTGTCGTGGACAATGAGACATACTTTATCCGGACGACGCTCGAGATTCCGATAAACGGTTCCGACGACAGCTTTCTCTGGGGCGTGTGGGTGTCTCAAAGCAAGGAAAGTTTCGACCGTTACGTCGAGACTTATGAGCAGGATCAGACTGGTGACCGTTCATTTGGTTGGCTCGCTGTATCGATGCCCGGGTATTCATCGAAGGATACGGATCATGCCAGCCTCGCAACCGACGTTGTGTGGGGCAATGAACGCCCTGAGCTGAAAATACACGACGATCAGGACCACCCACTTGCCGTCGATCAGCGTGAAGGCATTTCCTGGGAGCGTGCGGTGGAGCTGGCCGTTCTGCTAAATCATGGCAATTAAGAGCTTTGCAGAAAGGTGTTCAGCAAATCTGTCTTTCCATTCTGGTAGAGGAAGAGAATCCGAACACATGCTTGAACGGGCCAGTCTCTTCGCTCTTTGTCGCCTTGAATCCGGCGCGCTCATAAAGCGCACGCGCTCTGGGATTTGTGTCGATAACATCCAAACGCACACTTGAAAGGCCACGCTGCCGGCCTTCTTCGAACACGGCCTCCAACAGGGCCGTGCCGATGCCATTTCCGCGTGCTTTTTCTGAGACGAAAATACCGTCCATCAGCAACTGGTTCGATGTCGCCTCCCGTTCGAGCACATCCAGAATCAAACCACGCCAGAACCCACCCCAGAGGCCGTAAACAGAACGCATGTCCTCCAGGGTGCCGTCAACAAGCGCACCTTCATCCGTCTTGAAACCGGCCATGCCGAGCAATTCGCCCTCCGGGCTCAGAGCACTCAACGCGAACTCCTGGTTCAGGAGCAGTTCGCAAAGCTGGAGTGCCTTGGGCTCAGGAGCAAGGATTTTGCCCAACTTGCCGCGAAAGGCCTGCCAGAAGAGCAGGGCAGCGGTTGTCCGCTGGTCTTCCGGAAAACCTTTTTCGATGCGGAACTCCGTCGGCATGTCAGGTCGTTAGCGGATGTAAACCGCGGTGCCCGTCGCACTGACCATCAGCATCGATCCGTTCTGGCCCACGGTTTCATAGTCGAGATCGACACCGATCACCGCATTGCCGCCAAGTGCTTGCGCGCGGGAGCACATTTCATCCAGTGCGATCTGTCGGGCCTTTGCCAGCTCTTCCTCGTATGCCGCTGAACGGCCGCCGACAATGTCCCGAATCCCGGCAAAGATGTCCTTGAACAGATTGGCACCCAGAATTGCTTCGCCGGTCACCAGACCCTTGTAGTCAATCTCCTTGCCCTGAACGGAATTCGTCGTCGTCACCAGCATGCCATGTCTCCTTAGTCCTTTGCCCTCGGACACATGGGAACCGGGCGAACGCAATGCAAGAATGCCGTGTCTGTAGGAATACCCCCGGAATTAAGGGAGCCTTTGTCGATGCTGGCCTCAGGATTTCTCCCGCAAACGCACCGATAGAAGGGCTTCAGCCAATTCAGCCGCGTCTGTCGGCCAGTATTCTTGAGGTCTGGGATACACAACAGCTTCTCTGTCAGATGGCTGGCAATCCTCTATCTTGTCGATCCAGCGCCTAGGAACTGCCGACTGACCCTGAGCCGCACCCAGCAACGCGCCACAGATGGCTGCGTTGGTGTCCGTGTCGCCCCCATTGCCAACGGTCGAGACCACTGCCTCTTCGAAAGTGATGCCGGACAGCAGATGAAAAAAGGCGTTCTGAAACGCCGTCAGAACCCATCCCATCTGATCGAAAAACTCAGGTGGAGGATTCGTTCTTGCCAGGTCCAGACGCTCACGAACAGCTGCCGCGCCCGATTCCGATCCAGGGTGATGATCTGCATACTCGTTTGCGGTCTGCCACATGGCTTCGCCATCCGCTCCAGCTACTCCCACAGAAATCGCCGCGGCAAAGGCCGCGCTTGCCGACTGGCAGACGGGATGAGGATGGGTCAGTGCAGCGTCCAACGCTCCTAAGGTTGCAGCTTCGGCCGGGGTTCCCGCCGCGAACACGCCGATCGGACTGACACGCATCAACGCCCCGTTGGCCAGACTGCCGGACACCGCTCTTTTTCCGTTCGACAGCGCAATGATTGCAGATTTCGTCGTCAAGCCGATGTCAAACGGTGCCGACATCCACCAGCGGATATAGGCTTCCGCCACTCTGTCCGGGTCAAAAGTGCCATACTGAACAATGGTTCGGGCAAGAGCCAGGGCCATCTCGCTGTCATCCGTCGGCTGACCGGCGATTAGATTGAAGGTGCCGCCGTCCTTCAGATCCCGAACACCCTCCGGATAGAGCTTTGCTATCTTCGAAGCGTTTTTGAATTCGACAAGCGAACCGAGCGAGTCTCCTGCCAGCTGTCCGAACAGACAGCCTTTGGCCCGGTCTTTTGTTTCTTCGCAAACAATCTGCAATCTGTTTCTCCTGGTTCGGGCTTCGGTTCAGCTTCTCGAACGGCCGAGGGATGATCTCGTGACCATCGCAACTTTCCGCACCGTACTCCGCGATCACCCATTGTGGTAATCTGAGCGCTTCAAAGGACTATCGAAAGGCTTTCCAGAGTAGGTGAGGTGCCTCTATGTCCGTCAAATCGCTTCTTCTATCGCTTACACTTGTTTTCTGGGTTTCGGCGGGCAGCGCGCAAGGCTTGCTGATTTCGCGCATGCAGTGCCAAACGACCTACCAGGGCATTCCGTTTATCGGCGTCTTCGAAGTTCAGTTGTTTCAGTACGCCTCCGCGGTGCCCCAAGGCGCAGCCGGATTGCGCCAGCAGCTCAATCTGATGATACGGCGTGGGCAGGCAGCACAAATTCCAGGAACGCTCGTGCTCATGGGTGAATTCCAGGGCGGCGGCGCCATAGTCCACATCGAAGCCCCCAACATGGTCGGCGGTCAGGGAACCGGTGGCATTGTGGTCAACGGTCAGGCCCATCGCGCCACCCACGCAACTTTCTATCTGGTTCAGGGCGGTGTCATCGCCCGGACAGAGGATGGCGTCCAGATTCAATATGCCTGTCAATAGACGGCCAGCATCGCAAACCGCTATGCAGCCAGTCGCGATGCGTCCTGACCCCGATAACTCAGCGCTTCAGCCAGGTGAATGCGGCTGACTTCGTCTTTCCCATCAAGATCTGCCAGAGTGCGGGCTAGCTTGAGAACACGATGATATCCGCGCGCGCTGAGCTGGAGCGTTTCGGCGGCATCGCGCAGGAACGCAAGACCCTTGTCATCCGGCTGTGCCATGGCCTCAACGACCGAGGCAGGTGCCTGGGCATTGGTGCGGCAGACAATGCCGAGATCGAAGAAGCGCTTTTCCTGAATCTTGCGTGCTTGAGCGACCCGTTCGGCCACGACCGCGGAGGGTTCTGCTTCCGCCGGTCCGATCAAATCGGCTGCGGTGACAGCAGGAACGTCGATCCGAAGATCTATCCGGTCCAGAAACGGTCCCGATACCCGCGCCTGATAGTCGCTCACGCAGCGCTCGCCCCGACGGCACTGGTGACCGGGTTCCCCGGCGTGCCCGCAGCGGCACGGGTTCATTGCAGCGACAAGCTGAATGCGTGCCGGATAAGTGACCCGGTGGTTGGCTCGCGCAATCACCGCTTCGCCTGTTTCAAGCGGCTGGCGCAGGCTATCGAGAACCTGCGGATTGAACTCCGGCAACTCGTCGAGAAACAGGACGCCGTGATGAGCAAGCGACACTTCACCGGGCTTTGCGCGCAAACCGCCGCCAACCAAAGCCGCCATGGACGCGGAATGATGCGGTGCCCTGAACGGGCGCCGGTCAGTGAGCTTTCCTTCTGCGAGCTCTCCTGCCAGAGAAGCAATCATTGAGACTTCCAGCAATTCGCGCGGGGTCAAAGGCGGAAGGATCGAAGGCAGTCGGCTCGCCAGCATGGATTTTCCGGATCCTGGAGGGCCTGTCATCAAGAGATTATGTCCGCCAGCCGCGGCGATTTCCAATGCTCGCCGTGCGCTTTCCTGTCCCTTGACTTCGGCAAGGTCCGGAAGCTGACCGGAATTGCCGTGAAGTTTCGCGGCAGGCCGGGAGAGCACCTGTGTACCCTTGAAATGATTGGCCAGTTGTATCAGCGAGCGAGGCGCCAGAATATCCATGTCGCTGTCCGCCCATGCAGCCTCGCCGCCGCTTTCCTGCGGGCAGATCAGACCTTTTCCAAGCGCATTTGCACCCATGGCCGCAGGCAGGACTCCGGTCACCGGCGCCAGCGTGCCATCCAGGCCAAGTTCGCCCAGCACCACGAAGTTTTCCAGAAACTCACCCGGAATTGCGCCAATTGCAGCCATCACACCAAGCGCAATCGGCAGATCGTAGTGGGACCCCTCTTTGGGCAAATCGGCCGGAGCCAGATTGACAGTGACGCGCTTGGCCGGCAGTGCCAGTCCGGAGGCGGAAAGCGCCGCGCGCACACGTTCCCGGCTTTCCGCGACTGCCTTGTCCGGCAGACCGACGATGGTGAAGGCCACCATGCCCGGTCCGACATGCACCTGCACATCCACCGGCACAGCTTCAATCCCCTGAAACGCAACCGTCGTAACGCGACTGACCATAAACTGCCCTCTACCTTGAGATGTAGCCAAGCGAACCATATCTCGTAAAAGGATGCAAGAACAAAGACGGAACGATCGTCACTCGATCTGCGCTAACACCTTGAAACATTTGCCAACAGCGGTTGGCAGATCCCGATAGGTCCGAAATCCCATTGCCTCATAGTAGGCCTGCCCAACGGTGTTGGTCTTGCCGATGGTAGCGTCGATGTCTTGAAGACCGGCTTGCCTGGCCGCTTCCAGAGATGAGGCGAAGAGTGCGGAACCGGCCCCCTTCCTTCCGGAGGACAGGCTGACATAGGTGCCGATAATGCCCCATCCGACAGGAAGGTCGAACGGATTGCCTTCCGTCGCTCTTTTCAGAGCCTGAAAGCCGAAGACATTACCTTCATCATCCGCAATCACCGAGCAGCGCACATTGTCAGGATGCTCGATATAGTACTCGGTCACGAATTCAGGAGCGCTTTGCCGATCGCTGCCCCACTCTTTGAAAATTTCCACCAAGATTGCGCTCATGGCATTCGCATCCGCGCGCGTGGCCTTCCTGACGATCATCCGTTCACGAATCCAATTGTGTTTTGCCTCTCAAAGCCTGAACATGCCCAGAGGTTGCAAGTTTCGCAACCTCGTATCGCAAGTTTGAAAACGAGAAGAGCTGAGCGTTCACGGGCCCAAAATAGAAACTCATTCGCAAAGAAGTCGGGACGCAATTGCCCGCAAGTCCGTGACAGACGCCGGAATCGCTCTCGTTGCGATGATGTTCAACAGGACCAGGAGGGTGATTTCATGTGTGATCTTTGCGTGATGAATTCCGTCAAGGAGAGGATGCTGTCGCGGCGGGACTTTTTCAGGGCCGCAGCCGTGGGAACCGGAATTGCAGCGACGTCCTCGATCACGGGTGCCATGCCCGCGATGGCACAGGCACCGCAAAAGATCACCGACATGACCCACGAACTTCACAGCACGTTTCCGACCTATGGCGGCGGACAGCAGTTTCATGTGAATCAGGTCTTCGAGATTGCCAAGGACGGCTACAACCTGCTGGAGCTGACCATAAATGAGCACACCGGAACGCATATGGACGCTCCGCTGCACTTTTCCGCAGACGGTCAATCCGTTGCGGAAATACCGGTCGAGAACCTCATCGCGCCGCTGTGTGTCGTCGACATAAAGGCCAAAGCGGCTGAAGACCCCAATGCCCAGGTCACACCGGACGACCTGAAAGCCTGGATCGCAACCCATGGCGATATTCCCAAGGGTGCCTGTGTTGCAATGAACTCGGGCTGGGATGCACATGTAAACTCAGGCAAGTTCCGCAATGCCGGGAGTGAGGGCATCATGCATTTTCCGGGGTTTCATCTGGAAGCGGCTCAAATGCTGATGGAAGACGCTGATGTTGCCGGTATCGCGGTCGATACGCTGTCGCTCGACTATGGCCAATCCAAGGATTTTGCCGTTCACTATGCTTGGCTGCCGAGCAATCGCTGGGGCATTGAATGCCTTGCAAATCTTGATGCTCTGCCGCCGGTCGGAGCGACTCTGATCGTCGGAGCGCCGAAATTCCGGGGCGGTACCGGTGGCCCCTCGCGTGTGATGGCGATGGTGTGATCCAAAAGAAAAGAACACCGGGGCTCAGCGGGGGACAGACTTTTTAACCGCTGCAACAAAGCTCCTGCCGACAGGGACAAAACTGCCATCGGAAATCCGAAGGCCGGATTTCTTCTCCGACCTGCACCGGCCCGTCACAGCATGAAGAGCGACCCAGTGGGACCGGTGAACCTGAAGACCAGGTTCCGGTCCCGCTTCCACAATGGCATCCTTGAAACGCATCGGTATGAGTGTTCTGCCTTTGTCAGTGATCACCTCGACATAGTGATCCTGTGCCATCAATCGCAGGATGCGGCCGCGCCTTGCAAGCGGCAACCGCTCCAACAGCACAGGCTTTTCCGATTTCAGACCTGAGGCCTTTTCCGCAGGTTCCGCGGGCAGGAGATTGAAGAGGATCACCACAAATCCCGTGACCGCAGCGCATTGGAGGTAGAGCGATGGCATGCTTCCAACAAAGTTGCCAAAGCCCAAGCCCGTGCTGATGGTCGCAACAACCAGGCAGACCGGTATGGCAACCAGCACGGACATTACGGCCTGTTCCAGATACAAGGGCCATCCGGTCTTTTTCAAAAGGCGCTCGAGTGATGTTGCGCTGACGTGACCAACCGAGGCGGTTCCGGCCACCATCACCGTCCAGTAGAAAAGCCGGGTCGCGAGCGGGAAATCACCATAAGTCCCGAAGGGACCGACCAGCCCGGCGAAGATTGACAGCGCTGCAAGCAAGGCCAGGCTGTGCCTTGATGTGAACGGCGCAGCAAGATCTTGCAGAAACCGGCCCGTGATCGTGCTGTTCGCGAAACTTTCCTGCACTTGGCGAAATCCTCCTTTGATCGGCGTATCTTTCGCGCTCCTCCTGCGGAACCAAATCTAGTTCAGTTTCACCGGAGACACCATGCGAGGCAACGGATCGTTTCAAACGTGGACCGGCATCGTTCGGCTTGCAATCAGCATTATTGCCGTCTTTTCCTTTTCAGCAGCGCTTGCCTGCTCAACTGTGGCGTTCCGAAACACCGGCGACCCGCTTCTTGCCTATAATTTCGATTTCGAGGCGACAAACGCCGGCTTTCTGCTGATCAATCCGATTGGCGCATCCAAAAACTCGGTCATGGAAGGTGATGCCGCAAACTGGAATTCCAGGTTCGGCAGCGTAACCGTCAATCAGATCGGCCCTGGAATGCCGGCCGCAGGAATGAACACGGCAGGTCTCGTCATATCGCTGATGTGGAACCGCGAAGCCGTTTATTCGAAACGAGGCCATGCACCGGTTGTTTCCGAACTGGAATTCATTCAACGACTTCTCGACACCAGCGGAACCGTTGAGGAAGCCCTTGCGAAGATTGACGAGGTCAGAATTCAGGACCTCGTTCCCATTCACTATTTCCTGTTCGACGCATCCGGTGCTGCAGCAATCGTGACACCGGGCGAGGCCGGACTGATCGTGCATGAGGGCAGCGAACTTCCCATCTCAGCCCTGACCAACACAAGCTATCCGAAGGCTCTCGACTTTCTCAATGGTCGCGTGGCAACAATCGATCCGTCACGTGGAGTTTCAGGCGGCCCGGGCAGTCTCGAGCGGTTCAGATTGGCGGCAGAAACTACAATGACGAGCGAGGAAACAACGCGCGCGCAGGCATTCGATGTGCTGGACAATCTCGCCACCCCTTCAACACGCTGGCAGATCGTTTTCGAACCGGTTGCCAAGCGGATCACCTTGCGTGTGAGCGGACATGACGGGGACCTCACGCTCGATCTTGCAGCGCTAGATTTTGAATGTCGTGACACGCCGCCAAGCGTCAATCTGCGTGGAGCCGGACCGGATTTTTCGACGGCACATTTCATCCCGATAGATCAGGTCGATCTCTCCGAATCCATGAGCGAAGTCCTGCTTTCGATGAAGAGCACTGCCACGCTTGGAAGGCCGGAAGTCACACAGCAACTGTCGGCCGGATTGCTGGCATCCAGCGTCTGCAAGTTTTGAGAGTTGGCGCAAGAACCGGCAATGAAACCGGCTCCTTCCGAGGTCACAAAGGCCTCGTTGTACGGGCGGCTATAGCGTTTCGTGAAAGCCTTGAAACATGGAGGATCACCTATCGCGTTGAAGTCTTTGATTTCAGACAACGATAGGTGAGTGAATCTTTTCTCGAAATGCCTTAGTGCGCCTCGTCCCAGTTGCTTGCCGCGCGGGCATCGACCTTCAGCGGCACCGACAGTTTCAGCGCCGGTTCACAGGCGTTTTCCATGACTTCGCGGATCACCGGGATCGTGTCGTCGACCTGGGCATCCGGTACTTCGAAGATCAGTTCGTCATGCACCTGAAGCAGCATCTGGGCGTCGAGCCTGGCATCCAGGAGCTTGTCCTCCATGCGCACCATGGCCCGGCGCAGAATATCTGCGGCCGAGCCCTGGATCGGCGCATTGATCGCCGCGCGCTCATAGAAGGCGCGGTGGTTCGGGTTCTTGGTATTCACTTCCAGATAGTGGGCTTTGCGGCCGAAAATCGTCGTGACGTAGCCGTCGGCATGGACCTTTTTCTTCGTCTCTTCCATGTAGTCCTTGATACCGGGGAAACGCTCGAAATATGTCTTGATGTAATCGCCCGCCTCGCCGCGCGATATGCCCAGCTGGTTGGCGAGCCCGAAGGCGGATATGCCGTAGATGATGCCGAAGTTAATGGCCTTGGCCTGACGGCGAACCATCGGGTCCATGCCTTCGATCGGTGTTCCGAACATTTCGCTCGCCGTCATGGCGTGAATGTCGAGCCCGTCCTCGAAGGCCTTTTTCAGTTGCGGAATATCGGCAATATGCGCAAGCACCCGGAGCTCGATCTGGCTGTAATCGGCGGAGATCAGTTTGTGACCCTTTTCCGAAACAAAGGCCTGACGGATCTTCCGGCCCTCTTCGGTCCGAACCGGAATGTTCTGCAGGTTCGGCTCGGAAGATGACAGACGACCCGTCGTCGTTGCCGCGAGGGCATAAGACGTGTGCACCCGGCCCGTCTCCGGATTGATGTAGCCGGGCAGGGCGTCGGAATAGGTGGATTTCAGCTTTGAGAGCTGGCGCCAGGCAACGATCTTGGACGGCAGCTCGTGGCCTTCGGCCGCAAGCTCTTCCAAAACCTGTGCGGAGGTCGACCAGGCACCCGTCTTGGTCTTCTTGCCGCCCGGCAGTTCCATCTTGCCGAAGAGAATGTCTCCAAGCTGCTTCGGTGAGCCGATGTTGAAGGTCTGTCCGGCCAGCTCGTAGATTTCAGATTCCAGCCCGGCCATGCCTTGCGCAAAATCGCCCGAAAGACGCGACAGCATCTGACGGTCGACGGAAATGCCACGCTTTTCCATGCGAGCCAGAACCGGCACCATCGGCCGTTCCAGGGTCTCGTAGACCGTTGCCATGTGATCGCTGGCAAGGCGCGGTTTCAGGATCAGCCACAAACGCAGGGTGACATCGGCATCTTCGGCGGCGTAAGCCGTTGCCTTGTCGATGGCCACCTTGTCGAAGGTAATCATCGACTTGCCGGACCCGCAAACTTCCTTGAACGGGATCGGCTTGTGCCCGAGCCAACGTTCGGACAACTCGTCCATGCCGTTGCCGCCCTTGCCCGCATCCACGGTGTAGGAAAGCAGCATGGTGTCATCAAACGGGCCGATATCGATGCCGTAACGGGTCATCACTAGCCAGTCATACTTGAGGTTCTGTGCAATCTTCAGGACCGACCGGTCCTCCAGCATCGGCTTGAGGACTTCCAATGCGTCCTTCAGCGGGATCTGGTCGGGCAGCAGGCCACCACCGCCGAGAAGATCGCCCTCACCATCAACATGGGCGAGCGGCACGTAACAGGCCCTGCCGGGCTCCGTGGACAGCGACAGGCCGACCAGATCGGCCTGCATGGCGTCAAGGGACGTGGTTTCCGTGTCAAAGGCAACATAGCCTTTTTCGAACGCCGCCTCGCACCATTCCTGCAGCCGTTCAACCGTTGTCACGGTCTCATAGGCATTGGAGTCGATCGCGATCGCCTTGATGCTTTCTGCCCGCGCATCGGCCACCGTCTGCGGCACCATTGCCCCGTCTACACCTGAACCGGCATCTGCCGAACCCGATCCGGAAGCGCTCGCGCTCTCGGGACGCTCCGCCATGCGGCCCTTATGGTCGGGAACATCCCAACCCGGCACCTGAAAATCGGTTGCCTCGATATTGGCAAGTTCGGCACCGGTCGTCTCGGCCACTCGCTTGGTCAGCGTGTTGAAGCCCATGGTTTTCAGGAAGCCGACGGCTTTCGGACCGTCCATTTCCGTCACCGAGAGGTCTGTCACCGGAACTTCAACCGGGACATCCTGCTTCAGGGTCACAAGTTCCTTGGAGACGCGCGCCTGGTCAGCGAACTCGATCAGGTTCTCCCGGCGCTTTTTCTGCTTGATCGTCTCGGCCTGAGCCAGCAGGGTTTCCAGATCGCCGAATTCGTTGATCAGGAGAGCCGCGGTCTTGAGGCCAATGCCCGGGACACCCGGAACATTGTCGACGCTGTCACCGGCCAGCGATTGCACTTCGATAACCTTGTCCGGACCGACGCCGAATTTCTCGAAGACTTCCTCTTCACCGAAGGTTTTGTTCTTCATGGTGTCGATCATGCCGACCTTCGGGCCGATCAACTGCATCAGGTCCTTGTCGCCGGAGACGATTGTCACAGTTGCACCCATGTCGGATGCCTGACGGGCATAGGTGGCGATCAGGTCGTCCGCCTCGAAGCCGGCCTGCTCGATGCAATGAACGGAAAACGCCCGTGTCGCCTCACGGATAAGACCGAACTGCGGCACCAGGTCTTCCGGTGGCTCCGGCCGTTGGGCCTTGTATTCGGGATAAATGTCATTCCGGAACGTTTTGGCCGAATGATCGAAAATCACCGCGAAATGGGTCGGTTCATCCCCTTCTTCCGGTGTCAGGCCTTCCTGCAGCAGCTTCCACAGCATGTTGCAGAAACCGGACACGGCACCAACCGGCAGCCCGTCCGGCTTGCGGGTCAGCGGCGGCAGCGCGTGGTAGGCGCGGAAGATGAAAGTGGAGCCATCGACCAGGATAAGGTGGTCGTCAGCGGTGAGGGCGGGTGAGGATTCTTGCGTCGACATGGCGCGGATCATGCCCGGACTGAGCCGAGGAGGGAAGAGGGAATTTCAGCCATTCTCAGGAATGTCACGGCCAAGAGGAGATCCTTGGAATGCCCTCCCCGTCTCCGGCGATGATCGCACCGTTCGGTTCCCTTCCGTCTAGCCGGCGATGCGAAACACTGCCTCGATTTCGACGCTGGCATTGGAAGGCAAGCTGCTGGCTCCGACCGCAAAGCGGACATGGTTGGCCTTTTCTCTCCCCAGCGCTTCCGTCATCAGGTCCGACGCGCCATTGACGACTTTCGGATGTTGCGAGAAATCCGGCTCGGCGTTGACGAAAGCACCAAGTTTGATCAGCCTTTCGATGCGATCGAGATCTCCCAGCGCAGCTTTCGCGCGGGCCAGCAGATTGATCGCGCAGAAGCGTGCGGCCTCATAACCGTGTTCCAGTGTACGCTCGTTACCGATTTTTCCGGTAATCGGTTTTCCCTGCAGATCTGCAGATATCTGGCCCGAAACATGGAGAAACGCACCGTCGATCAAATAGGGCGCAAAGTTTCCAAGTGCTGAAGGCGCCGGAGGCAGGTCTATTCCAAGACGCACAAGGTTTGCTTCAATTTCGCTCATTGGCTGAAAATCCGATGCAAGAGCTGCCCACGTTCAGAAATTGAGCATGAGCAGCAAATTTCAGGTCAGGATGCTTGGTCTGAAAGCAAGACCCGATGAGGCAGGAACCGAGAGACGGGATCTCTCAGCGCGCCAGAGCGTAATCCCAACCGGCGCCATGTTCAAAGCTCAATTCAACACTTTTCAGTTGCCGGATCACTCCGCCGCCTGAGCCTGGCCTTTGCGCCCGAAGGTGCCGCTCAGATAAGCCCATTGCGGCCTTTTGAACAGGAACCACCCAAAGTCCGTCTTGCGGATCAGCCAGAACAGGACCATCGGGCTAACGGAAGCGACGATGGTCACGATCAGCGAGACCGTACCGATGTCGAGCAGTCCCAGTTTCAGCAGGATCACCCGGGTGAGCCCCATCGGAAAGAAGAATGCGAGATAGATAACGATGGAGTTCTCGCCGAAGTGGCGCAGGAAATTCATCTGACCCCATTTCACTATCAACGCGCTGGTCAGAATGATTGCGCCGGCGCCAGCTGCGCCTAGTGCCAGAGAAATGATCGGTGCGGCCGCATACCCGGCAAAAACCAATCCTCCGTTCACGAGCCCCCAGCCCAACAGATAGACGAGGCTCACACCGATCCGCTCGCGCGCCCACTCGGCCAGCTTGAAGATCTGCGGGGCAAAAATGTAGCCGCAGTAGAAATAGACGAAGCGTGAGGCAAACTCGTCAACCAGCAGCCAGCCGGTATGGATCGGCGCGATTTGCAGAATCGCGGCAATCACAAGCATTGCCTGCCAGGGAACTCCCTTGTCATGCGCCAGCTTACAGACCAGGAAAAAGACCGGCAGCATGTAGATGAACCACAAAGTGCCGAATGGCTGGACAAAACTCCGGACGTAGAACTCCAGTGCGCCGGCCGTGCCCATTTCACCGACAAATACAGGAGCCTTTACCGCAAACTGGATGGTCATCCAGAGCACGTAAAAATATGCGAAGTGCACGACCTTGCGATCGAGATAGAGCTTCCAGTCGCGAGTGATGACGTTGGAAAGGAACAGGCCGGAAATCAGGAAGAAGTCCGGCATCCGGAACGGCGCGGCGAAGGCGACAACGGCGTGCATCCAGCCTGTCTCGCCGGCGGCGGCTTCGACGCCGAGCACGGAGTGCATCATCACCACAAAAATGATGCAGATGCCCTTGGCCGTGTCGACCCAGTCAACGCGATGTGCACTCATGGTCCGCATCCTTTTCCTGTTCCGGAACGGATTTCATCCGGGATCAGCGTGCAGAAATACGCCCAACTGGTAAATATTGCCCCTACGGCCCCTGTCACGATTTGGTGAGGCGGATCGAGGTTCTGTTAAGATTTTGCGTTGTCGGAACCATCCTGCCAGGGGCTTATTCTGGGTTGACCCTTTCCTGACGCCCCGCCGGATGGATCATCGTTCTTTTCCGACCAGTCAGCTTCATCGAGATCGACAACATGATCGCCGGGCCTGCGAGCACCCTGTCCTCCCTGGACAATCACCACATCGGACCGGGAAATGATGAACTTGGCGAGCGCCTCGCGAACCGGCGGAATAAACAACAAAAGGCCAATCGCATCGGTTACGAACCCAGGGATAAGCAGGAAGATGCTTGCCAGGACGATCATTGCGCCTTGCATGACTTCATTGCCTGGAGCCCGCCCTGCATCAAGTTCCTTCTGCATGCGCATGAGGAGCGACAGTCCCTGTTGGCGCAGCATGATGGTGCCCGCCACAGCAGTGACGAGCGTTAGCAAAATGGTCGGGAACACCCCGATCAGACCGCCAACCCAGATGAAGACTGCAATCTCGATCAGTGGCAGCAAAAGAATAGCGGCAATGATATAAAGTCCCACGGGACCTCCAACGTCTGATAAGCTGTTTGGACTTGGGCCACGGACTCACAAATGAGTTTGAAATGGCAAAGGACCACGAAATTTTTCGCGCGGCACAGGTCAATGTCCTGGGGCTTTGCGCTTAACCGGCGTGGCCGGGCCGTTTCCATGACCTTCGCATTTGACCGGACCGTTCCTCGCCATTGTTGCGAAAGGCTTGAAAATGAACCACATTTCCTGCACTTTCACTACTATTAGACGAGCAATCCGCCTCAAATCATTTCAAACTCAATTATGAGTCCGAGACCTAAGGTAGACATTCGCTCACAAAAATGCGAGCAGGCAGTCGCACGAAAGAAGCTCTTAGCAAAAATTCTGTCTTGCTCTTGGGTCTGGATGCTGGTTCAAGAACCCCCTAAATAGGAAGATAACAGAGTTGAGTGTGAGCCAGCGCGCACCTTAAAGAACAAAAGGGCGGCGTTAATTGCCTTAAAAGGGTAGCCGGAACGAAAAATGAATGAGATTTTTGACCCATTAAACCTCCTCCTTATGGGACTTGCGGTTTTCATTCTCTTCAGACTGCGGTCTGTATTGGGCAAGCGTACCGGCAACGAGCGCCCGCCTTTTGATCCTTATTCCAAGCCCGAGCAATCCAAGGATCAGGCAAACGGACAGGACAACGTCATCCCGTTGCCGAACCAGACAGCTCAACAGTCCGAAGGCAGAGAAGAAAACGCGCCCGTCGGCGACGTGGTTATCGACAAGGTCGCTCCTGAGGGATCGGCACTCAACAGCGCGCTGAAGCAAATTCTTTCCGTTGATCGCAGTTTCGAACCGGAACCCTTTCTGCAGGGCGCACGGGCCGCTTACGAAATGATCGTGATGGCATTTGCCGACGGGGACAAGAAAGCGCTCAAGAATCTTCTTTCACGAGATGTTTATGAAGGCTTTGTTGCGGCCATAGACGATCGCGAAAAGAGAGGCGAAACCATCGAGTCGACGTTTGTCGGCATCGACAAGGCCGAGATCGTTGAAGCGGCCCTCAAGGGCTCGACCGCTCAGGTCACGGTCAAGATCCACAGCCAGTTGATTTCCGCGACACGTGACAAGGCGGGCGAAGTGGTGGACGGCGATCCTGCCAAGGTGACCGAAGTGGTCGATATCTGGACCTTCGCGCGTGACACGAGCACCCGCGATCCGAACTGGAAGCTGGTCGCGACCGAATCCGCCGAGTGATCGTGGCGCAGACGGGGCGGCCCAAAGGGGCAACGCCTTTCCCATTGCTCGCCGTAATTCTGAAGGGCGCGGTTCTGGCCGCGCCGCTTTTCTTTGCAGGAGCTGCTTCGGCCATGCAGCAAGGCCCGCAAATTCCCGAACATTTTCAGAAAACCGCCTTCGATCATGTCGAAGGGTGGAAACAGGACAACCAATTGGCTGCTCTGAAGGGCTTTCTTCGCTTTTGCAAACGCTCCCATGTCATGGATGGTGGCCCCGAGCTGTTGCGGGCCACATCGGACGAGCTAAAGTCGCTATGCGAGGTGGCACGCGGAAAGGCCTTGGAAACCGACAGCTCGGCCCGGCATTTTTTTGAAACCCACTTCACACCTTACCGCATCAACGAGAAAGGCTTCGTGACCGGGTACTTTGAACCCGAGGTGGCGGCTTCCCGCAAGAAAACCGAAGACTATTCCGTTCCGCTGCACAAAAAGCCCGCTGGTCTGGAGGCTGCAACAGCAACGAACCGGCCGATTGACTGGCCTTCGCATCTCAGCCATGGCCGCAGGGTGAATGGAACGCTCCAGGAGTTGCCCGATCGAGGCGCGATCATGGATGGTGCTCTGGACAAGGAAAATCTCGAACTTGTCTGGCTGGCAGATCCCGTTGATGCTTTTTTCATACACGTACAGGGATCCGCTCGTCTGCGTCTGACCGACGGTTCGACAATGCGCGTGGGATATGCGGGCAAGACAGGTCATCCTTATACCGGCATCGGCCGATTGCTGGTCAAACGCGGCGAAGGAAGCCCCGAGGACTTTACCATGTCAGGCCTGCGCGCCTGGCTGACGAAAAACCACGAAAAGCGGGATGCGCTTTTCAAGGAAAACCGGTCCTATATTTTCTTTCGCGAAGTTCACGAAGCGAAACCGGAAGACGGTCCGGTAGGTGCCGCCAATCATTCTCTGGTCTCTGGCCGGAGCCTGGCTGTCGACCCGTCGCACTTTCCCTACGGCGCACTGATATTTGTATCTGCCGGGTTTCAGGACCCGGAAGCGGCTGATCAATCCTTTGCCCGGTTGATGGTGAGCGACGATACAGGGTCTGCCATCAGGGGCCCGGCGCGCGGTGATATCTTTACCGGATCGGGAAATCGCGCCGGACAGATCGCCGGAGACATCCGTCACCAAGCGGATTTCGTCGTGCTGGTGCCGAATTCGAGATTGGCGAAAGCCGGGGCGGCAGTGGACTGATCGATGGCCAAGAGGGGAAAAAAGGGCGCGCTGTCACCGGAAGACCGGGACCTGTGGGGCAAGGTTGCAAAAACCCTGACGCCCTTGCATCCGGATCGCGCCAAGGCGCTTGAAGAAGAATTGACAAAGGTCGCCGAAGCCGCACCGCGGAAGCCCGTCAAGTCACAGCAGACCGCGACCGCAATCAGCGCTCCTTCGCCTGCAAAACAGCCGCAGGCGCCATTGCCATTGCACCAGCTGGAACATCGCTACCGCCGAAAGATTGTTCGAGGCGTCACGGCCATCGACGCCCGCATAGACCTTCACGGTCTGACGCAATTCCAGGCCCATGACCGGTTGCTCGGTTTCCTGTATCAGGCACAGGCCCGCAGACATCGGGTGGTTCTCGTGATTACAGGAAAAGGGGGCGGCCCGGAGCGAGCCTATATGGACGAACGCGGCGTTTTGCGCAGAATGGTTCCCCAGTGGCTGGCCATGCCGGATTTGCGTTCGGTCGTCATCGGTTATGAACAAGCACATCCCAGCCACGGTGGGGCAGGGGCGCTTTACGTCCGCATTCGAAAGAAAAGGTAGGAACGTGACACCGCTTGGGGCAAAAATTCGGGAGCTGAGGGCAAAGCAGGGTGTGTCGCTCAAGGAGATGGCTGCGGCACTTTCCGTCTCCAGCGCTTATCTGTCAGCACTCGAACACGGGAAACGCGGGAAACCGACCTGGTTTCTGGTTCAAAGAATTATCACCTATTTCAACGTTATCTGGGATGAGGCCGAGGAAATCCAGCGGCTGGCGGAACTCTCCGATCCCAGGGTGACGATCGACACCGCCGGAATGCACCCCAAGGCGACCGAACTTGCCAATCACCTGGCACTCAAGATCGGTGGTCTTTCCGAAGAGTCCCTCGGTACCCTGCTACACCAGCTCCGTGTTGCTGCGGTGAAGGACGATGTTTGATCGACGTCTCTCTGGTGGCGAGATCAACAGACCAGTTGAAGCAACGATTTCGAAAGATTGCTGTCCCACCCAACCTTCGCAAATGGAGATGTCTTCCAGGACTTGAGAGCGGGAAGGTGATGAAAATCTGCACACTGCCTGATGAACATCTCATCACGAGATTTACGTGTCCTTATTCCTCGTTCCCTATATAACCGGCTCGTGGGTTCTGGATATGCCTGCTCCTGCCTCTGTTGAACGGACGCGTAAAGAGAATGAAGTTTTCCCAAGACGAACTTGCCGGATTGATCGATTCTGAAGACCTCGGAAAACGATTGACCGCCCTGACCTCGGGCAGCGAGGGCAACGGTTCAGACCTGAAAACACGTTCCGCTGTCCTGGCAGAGCTGAAGTCGGCTGTTAAATCTTCCCGCGAAACCGCCCAGAAAATGTTGAATGAAGACGGCAAGGGACTGCTCTGTGCTGCCCGGCTGTCTCATATTCAGGACGAGTTGATCCGGCTGATCTACGAGTTTGCCGTAAAACATGTCTACCGGGTGAAGAACCCATCCGCGGCGGAACGCATGTCCGTTGCCGCGGTCGGCGGTTATGGCCGTGGGACACTGGCTCCCGGTTCCGACATCGACCTGCTCTTCATCCTTCCCTACAAGCAAACGCCCTGGGGCGAACAGGTTGTCGAATACATCCTCTACATGCTCTGGGATCTCGGCTTCAAGGTCGGCCACGCAACGCGCAATCTGGATGAGTGCATCCGTCTGTCCAAGTCGGACATGACAATCCGGACGGCTGTTCTCGAAGCCCGCTACATCTGGGGTGATGAAGATCTGTTCCGCGATCTGGTCCAGCGGTTCGATACCGAAGTCGTTGAAGGAACGAGTTCGGAATTCATCGCTGCCAAGCTGCAGGAACGCGATGAGCGCCATCAGCGCCAGGGCATGTCACGCTATCTGGTCGAGCCGAATATCAAGGAAGGCAAAGGCGGATTGCGCGATCTCAACACGCTTTTCTGGATCGCGAAGTACCATTACCGGGTCAATCGCCAGTCCGAACTGGTCAAGAAAGGCGTTCTCACCAGGTCCGAATATTCAAGGTTCGTGAAATCGGAAGATTTTCTCTGGGCGGTCAGGTGCCATCTGCATTTTCTGACCAAGCGGCCGGAGGAAAGACTGTCATTCGACGTCCAGCGCGAGATCGCCGTTCGGCTCAGCTACACCCAGCACCCGGGCATGAAGGATGTCGAGCGCTTCATGAAGCATTACTTCCTCGTGGCCAAGGATGTCGGTGACCTCACCCGCATCATCTGTGCCGCGCTGGAGGAGGAGCATGTCAAGGCGCCGCGCGGCAAGGGACTGTCCAGCATCGTGAAACGGCTGCGCAGCGGCCGGATATCCGGCGCTGCAAAGCCGGTGAAGGGTGCACCCGGCTTCGTGGTTGAAAACAACCGGCTCAATGTCACGTCCGACACGATTTTCGCAACCGACCCGTCCAATATTCTCCGCGTGTTTCAACTCGCCGACAAGCATGAATACAATCTGCATCCGCAACTGACGCGTCTGATCCGTCATTCCCTGAAGCTGGTGGACAGCAATCTGCGCGCTGATCCGGAAGCCAACCGGTTGTTCCTGTCGGTGCTCACCTCTCGCGTTTCACCTGAGAAGACCTTGCGCAAGATGAACGAGACCGGAGTACTCGGTCGGTTCGTTCCGGATTTCGGCAAGGTCGTGGCGATGATGCAGTTCAACATGTATCACCACTACACGGTCGACGAACACCTGATCCGGTCCATCGGCGTCCTGTCGGAAATCGAACGGGGAGATTCAGGTGACGACCACCCCCTGGCGACCGATTTGATCCTGACCCTTCAGAACCGCAAGGTGCTGTTTGTGGCCATGTTCCTGCACGACATTGCCAAGGGACGCCCGGAAGATCACTCCACAGCGGGGGCCAAAGTCGCCCGGAAAATCTGTCCGCGCTTCGGCCTGAACGACGCGGAAACCGAAACGGTTGCCTGGCTCATAGAACATCATCTGGACATGAGCACGATCGCCCAGTCCCGCGATCTTGCCGATCGCAAGACGATCACTGATTTTGCCCAGACGGTGCAGTCCCTGGAACGCCTGAAGCTTCTGCTCATCCTGACAGTTGCCGATATCCGCGCCGTTGGACCGGGTGTCTTCAACGGCTGGAAAGGGCAGCTCCTCAGAACGCTCTACTACACCACCGAACCGCACCTGTCGGGCGGGCACAGCAAGATGTCGCATGCCAAGGCCATTGAGCAAGCCAAGGAAGCCCTTTCCGAAAAGCTTGAGCACTGGACGAAGAAAGACAGAAACGCCTATCTGAAGCGGCATTATCCGGCATACTGGCTCAGGACCGAACCTGATCGCCTCGTCTCGCATGCCGAGCTGCTGCACAAGGCGGACAAGAGCGGCAAGCAACTTGCGTTTCAGGTCGTTCCGCGCGCATTCGAAGGGGTGACTGAGCTGACCATCATGGCGCCGGACCATCCGCGGCTGCTGTCGATCATCGCGGGAGCCTGTTTCTCAACCGGCGCCAATATCGTGGATGCGCAGATCGACACCACCACCGACGGTTTTGCGCTCGATACGATTTTCATCGGTCGGGAACTGCCGAACAACGAAGATGAACGCCGGCGCGGAGAGCGGATCTCGCAACTGATCAAGACCACCTTGCGGGGGGAAGAGCGCCTGCCGGAGCCTGTGGCGAAGAAAAGCGCCGTGAAAGGCCGGATGAAAGCGTTCAAGGTTGCCAGCGAAGTCCTGGTCAACAACGCGCTTTCTGACGACTACACGGTTCTGGAGATCAGCGGCCTTGACCGGCCGGGACTTCTTTATGATCTCACGCGTTCCATCGCCACGCTCAATCTGAATATCGGTTCGGCCCACATTTCCACCTTTGGCGAGAAGGTGGTCGACGTCTTTTACGTCACTGACCTGACCGGACAGAAGATTTCCAATATCGGCCGTCAGGACATCATCCGCGAACGCCTTGCCAATGCGGTTGAAGGCCAGATCGAGCTGGATCCGGCGGCGCCCGTCGCCCGCAAGGCCCAACGTCAGGTGAGTTAAGTGACCCGAACCTCTCACAGAGCCCAATCTGCATGAGCCTTGTCCGCAATTTCGCAACGGTTGGCGGTGCGACGCTGTTAAGCCGGCTGCTCGGTTTCGTGCGCGATGTGCTGCTGGCCGCAGCGGTCGGCGCAGGTCCGGTTGCCGACGCCTTCGTTGTGGCTTTCAGGCTTCCGAACCTGTTTCGCAGACTGTTTGCTGAAGGTGCCTTCAACTCAGCATTCATTCCATTGTTCGGACGCGCCGTTGAAGAACGCGGCGACGAAGGTGCACGGCGCTTTGCGGGGGAAATCGGCGCGGCCCTTCTGTTCTGTCTCCTGATCCTGACAGCAGTCGCCCAGATATTCATGCCCGCCGTGGTTTGGGTGCTAGCGCCAGGTTTTCTATCGGACCCGGAAAAGTATGACCTCACCGTGCTGATGGCGCGGATTGCGTTTCCCTATCTCATCTTCATGTCCTTGCTGGCCTTTGTCGGCGGCATTCTGAACACCTATCAACGGTTCGCCGCAGCCGCCTTCGCGCCGGTGATGCTGAATGTTGTGATGAGCATCGTCCTGGGCGCCGTGCTTGTGACCGGGGTAACCGACAACACCCATCTCGGGATCATCCTCACCCTTGGCGTCAGCGTTGGCGGCATCATTCAGCTTCTTGTCGTCGTTATCGACTTGAAGAGATTGGGTTTTCGCATTCCGGTGTTTCGCCCCCGCTATACCAAATCCGCGAAACGTCTTCTGGCTTTGGGAATTCCCGGCATTATTGCCGGCGGAGTTACACAGATAAACATTGCCGTCGGCCAGATCATCGCCTCTCTTCAGGAAGGCGCCAACGCGTTGCTTTATTTTGCCGACCGGCTCTACCAGCTGCCGCTCGGTGTCATCGGAATTGCGATCGGCGTGGTGCTACTGCCAAGCCTGACCCGCCAGTTGCGCTCCGGTGAATTCAATGCCTATCAGCACAGTCTCAACAGGGCCCTTGAAATCTCTCTGGTTCTGACCCTGCCAGCTGCTGTGGCACTTGCAGTCATTCCGCACGAAATCGTCGCGGTCCTGTTTCAAAGGGTGCGCTTTGACGCTGCCGCCGTTGACGGCACGGCTGCTGCCTTGATGGCATTTTCCTTTGGTCTTCCGGCCTTTGTTCTGAACAAGGTGTTTTCACCGGGCTATTTCGCCCGCGAGGACACCAAGACGCCAATGAAGTTCGCGGCCGTCGGCATGATTGTGAATGTGATGCTGTCGATTGCTCTTTTCCCGGTCTTTATGCATGTCGGTATTGCGCTTGCCACGACGCTGGCAGGATGGGTGAACACAGGCCTTCTGGTGGTTGTTCTTTGGCGACGCGGTCACTTTGTGCCGGATTTCCGTCTGTTGCGCAGACTGGCCCTGGTGCTGGTGGCCAGCTTGCTGATGGGGATCAGCATTCATTTTACCGCCCTGTTCCTGGAGCCGTATCTGACCAGCCCTTGGCTCGCCATCCGGGTTGCCAGCCTCGCACTTCTTGTCAGTACCGGCATCGTGACCTTTGCTATTTTTGCGCAAATCAGCGGCGGTGCGGATCTCCTTGGCATGCTGAAAACGTTGACAAGACGCAACACACAGGCCTGAAACGCGAATTCTTCCTCTAATCCGCTTGCATAGCAGCCCCGCCGGGCTTACACCCGGCGCGCCCAAATGTTCACAGCGCCCTTCCAACCGGCCGCACCAATAAAGGGAATTGAAATGACGGAGTTCCAGCCCCGTGTATTTTCCGGCGTTCAGCCAACCGGCAATCTTCACCTAGGCAACTATCTTGGCGCGGTTTCGCGCTGGGTTCCGTTGCAGGATCAGATGCCGACCATTTTCTGCGTGGTCGACTCCCACGCCATTACCGCCGGATTTCCAGATCCGCTCGAATTGACCAATGCCACACGGGAAGTGACCGCTGCCTATATGGCCGCCGGCATTGATCCGAAGAAGTCTATTATTTTCAACCAGTCCCAGGTTCGCGAGCACACTGAACTTGCCTGGATCTTCAATTGCGTGGCGCGGATGGGCTGGCTCAGCCGCATGACCCAGTTCAAGGAAAAGGCCGGCAAGAACCGGGAAAACGCTTCCGTCGGGCTTTTTGCCTATCCGAATCTGATGGCCGCGGACATCCTCGCCTACCGGGCGACCCACGTACCCGTCGGTGATGATCAGAAACAGCACCTGGAGCTGACCCGCGATATCGCCGCCAAGTTCAACAACGACTTTGGCGACCGGATCAAGGAACTAGGGATCGGTGTGCCGAATCCGACACCTTCGCCGGAATTGCCCGAGCAGCTTTATTTCCCGATGACGGAACCCATGATCGCAGGACCGGCCACCCGGATCATGTCCCTGCGCGACGGTACCAAGAAGATGTCGAAGTCTGATGCGTCGGATCTTTCGCGCATCAACCTGACCGACGATGCCGACACGATCGCCAAGAAGGTGAAAAAGGCCAAGACCGACCCGGATGCCCTGCCGAGTGAAGCCGACGGACTGGAAAGCCGTCCGGAAGCTGACAATCTCGTCGGCATCTATGCCGCTCTGGCAGGAATGTCCAAGGAAGAGGTTCTGAAGGACTTCGGCGGTCAGCAGTTCTCTGCCTTCAAACCCGCTCTGTCCGAGCTGGCCGTCGGCAAACTGTCGCCGATGACCGACGAAATGCGCCGTCTGATGGACGACAAGACGCAGATCGACGCCGTTCTCAAGGAAGGTGCTGAAAAGGCATCGGCAATCGCGGAACCTGTCCTCAAGGACGTTCGCAAGATCATCGGCTTCCTCGAAGTCCGCTAAGTCTTCTGAAATCGACATTCAAGCCCGGGCTTCGTCCCGGGCTTTTTTGTTTCCGTGCGATCTTCAATCATCAGCAGCATCACGCGGCTGAAGCAGTTTTTCAATCGCGTCATCAGAACGCTGTTCCGGCCAATTCGGGCTCTGATTGAAACGGTTTATCAAAGATTAAGAGGCACACTCACACAAACTGGGTCTTGTAGTGAGTATCGATCTTGGTCAACAAAAACAGCGAACGGGCTGCCAAAGCCGTGACGGAGGCAGACGAAGCCGCGAATGAGTACTTCGTTGGCCGTGACCGCCGCTCGGGATCCACCAACCGCGAAACGCAGCGGCATGAAACGCGGCAGAACCGGGTCAGATCGGATGCGGCGGAGGGCCCCGAAGTCGGCCCCGGGCGCAGGGCAACGGATGTACCGGTCTCTGCACCAAAAAAGTCGCTTCAACATCTTGCTGTTGCCGGTCTGGTAATCGGTCTGGTATCCGCTCTCTTTCTTGTATCGACAGACGGTTTCAATCGGTTCCTGGGAGTTGGACTGGCTTTCTTTGCCGGCGGTCTGGCGGTCTGGCGCCTCTTTGCTGACGAAATGCAGCGATCCGCACAGGCGCTTCAGACCAAGGACGACAAGATCCGGCGTCTGATGGCCAGGACCGAAGAGCTGGAAGACAAGGCCTGGGAACTGGGCGAGTCCGACGAACGCCATGCGAGCATTCTTGCCACACTGGGCGATGTCGTCATCCGGCGCGATGCGGACGGAGTTATAACCTACGTCAATTCCGCCGCCGAGGATGTTTTCGGTTCCGATCACGACCTGCATCCGGGCAATCTCATGGATCTGCCTCAGGTCCGCGTGACCGATCCGATAGAGACGCGAGACCCAAACCTTGAAAGCAATCCGGATGGAATGGGCTTTCAGGACCTTCATCTGGAGACCGAACAGGGACGTCGCTGGTTCTCCCGCATTGATATTCCGGTTCGCGATACCGCAATTGACCGGCAGCTCGTTCAAACTGTGTTGCGAGACGTCACCGAACGCCGTCTGATCGAGGAAGAGTTGCTTGCCGCCCGGCATTCGGCGGAAAGCTCGAGCGCTGCAAAATCGAGGTTCCTGGCGACTGTCAGTCACGAGATCCGCACGCCCCTCAATGGCGTTCTTGGCATGTCGGCCCTGCTGCGGGACACACGTCTGACGAAAGAGCAACTTGCCTATATCGAAGCTCTGGAGACATCGGGTGAAACCCTGTTGCTGCTGATTGACGAGGTTCTCGACTTTTCCAAGGTCGAAGCCGGAAAGCTCGACATACAGGCAGCACCGGTTCGCGTTGGAGCGTTGGCGGAAAGTGTCGTGGAACTGCTGGCTCCGAAAGCGCACGCAAAAGACCTCGAGATCGGTACCATGCTCGACGCCCGCCTTCCCGAGGAAATCACACTTGATGCAACCCGGGTGCGCCAGATCCTGTTCAATCTGATCGGCAATGGCATCAAGTTCACCGACGAAGGGGGCGTAGCGGTCGAGTTGTCCGGAAGGGCCAATCCCGACGGAGGCAGTTTTCTTGAAATCGAGGTTCGCGATACCGGCATCGGCTTTGACGAAGCCGAGGCGGAGCGGCTGTTTCAGGAGTTCGAGCAGGTTGATCACGGCCCTGCTCGCAAATTCGGTGGAACCGGTCTCGGCCTTGCCATTGCACAACGCCTCGCCACACTGATGGGTGGCACGATCAGTGCCCGACCTTCTGCCACGGAGGGCGCGATCTTCCATGTCTCGCTGCCAATTCCGGAAGTTCTGGCGGAAAGCACCGACCCTCGCCTTGCAGCTTTTGAGAAGCGGAAAATCTTGTTCGTGACGGATAGCCGCATCGAATGCCCGCTGCTTGCCAAACGTCTGTCTCATCACAAGGCGAATGTGTCGATCCATGCCCCAGGCAGCGTCGGTCTCGAGGACGGCTTGCCCGAAGCCGATTTGCTGATCGTCGACAGCGGAGCGATCGCGGACAGCGGCGGCTGGTTGGCCTCTGCCCGTCTGGCGGGCTGCGAAGCGCCGGCAGTCGTCATGATCTCGCCTCCGGAGAGAGACCGGCTGAACCATCTCAGGCAAGCAGGATACGCAGCTTTCCTCATCCGTCCCGTTCGGATTGAAACCCTGATGCAGATCTTCACGGGACTTTTGAACGAAGAAGATGCCGCGCATGCCTGGGACGTCAGCGCCGAGCCGGTGCAGGACGGATTTCTTTCCGGTCGAAACGGGCTCCCGGCCCGTCCATTACGTCTGCTGGTGGCCGAAGACAACGACATCAATCGACTGTTGGGCGAAGCCATGCTTCGGAAGCTTGGCCACGTTCCGGTGATGGTGGTGGATGGCGAAAAGGCTGTCGAAGAGGCGGCAACCGGATCATTTGACGCCATTCTCATGGATCTGCACATGCCGGGACTGGATGGGTTTCAGGCCATCGAGAAAATTCGCGAAGATGAAAGAGCCAGTGGACGCGCGCCGGTCCCGGTGCTGATCGTCACGGCGGATGTCATGAAGGACGCCAGAGACAGAGCTGCCGACGTTGGCGCTGCCGGTTACCTGACAAAGCCACTCTCGGTCGAAGCGATTTCCCAAGCCCTTGCAAAGATTGGTCGGAGTTGATTTGAGAGCCATTTATGAGGCGGCTAACTTGAGACTCCGACGCGCCCGGCTACAACCCTGTGGCTGAAACCTTGCGCTTTACTCGTCAAATTTCACAAAAGTCAAAGACTGGGATAAGCTTTGCCTTGAACCTGCGTGGAAAAGAACCAACTGTCATGCAGCTGTTGGAAAAATATGTTCTACGCCAGGATCAAAGCACGCTGTCCTGCGCCGGGGGATATATGCCGGCGAAGAAAAAAACTTCGGTGAAACAGCTCCAAGACTGTGAAACCCGTCAGAGTGCCCTATAACGGAAGCAAGAGGGTGGGATGTCCATAATGCGACAAGGGCTATTTTCTCCACGAAAGCTGGTTCGGAAGATTGCGCCGGCATCACGCACAGGTGCGCCCATGACCAATGCCGCTCGCTTGAGTGCTCCGCTCCACTCTCCCGTCAAACTCGGAGAATCGCTCGGCCGCATCGGATCTCTTGAAGTCCGGATGGCCAGAAACTTCAAGGAAGTCAAAAAAGCGCAGCGCCTGCGCTACGAAGTCTTCTACGAGGAAATGTCGGCGATTGCCGATGCCCAGACGCAGACCACCCGCCGCGATGCCGATCCCTTTGACGCGTATTGCGATCATCTTCTGGTCGTGGATCACGACACGCTGAAGCGAAACAAGTTGGGTCGCCTGAAGCCGGAAATCGTCGGAACCTACAGGATCCTGAGACAGGAAGTGGCTGACCAGCACAGCGGATTTTACACCGCGAGCGAATATGACGTCCAAAAGCTGATCGACGCGAATCCTGGCAAGCGATTCATGGAGCTGGGCAGGTCCTGCGTCCTGAAGCCTTACCGCAACAAGAAGACTGTTGAACTTCTGTGGCACGGCATCTGGTCCTATGTGCTTCGCCACAAGATCGACGTCATGATCGGTTGTGCGTCGATTGAAGGCACCAACCCGGACGCTCTGGCCGATCAGTTGTCATTCCTTCATCACAATGCCCGGGCCCCGGAACAATGGCGTGTGCGCGCCGTGGAAGACCGGTATGTGGAGATGAACCGATTGCCGGCCGACAAGATAAACGCCAAAGAGGCTTTGCGCGCACTTCCTCCACTCGTGAAGGGATACCTGCGCCTCGGAGCCTTTATCGGTGACGGCGCGGTTGTGGACCAGCAGTTCGGCACGACGGATGTCCTGATCATTATGCCCGTGTCCGAACTCAATGCGCGGTACGTCAATTATTACGGCGCCGACGCCAGCCGCTACGCCAGCTGACATTCACATTCCGCTGCTTTGCAAACCGCCGGCCGATATATCGGCCGGTTTTTGCGGTTGAGTCGGCGCAAACGTCCAAAGCCTTAACGCCCCCTTAAATTGCCGCATTCTAGGATCATCACCGGGGAAGCCGGTGGATTGCCGGAAATTTTACGGGACGGATGATCAATGGCGCCTCGGGCGAAACGCCAGCCGCGAATTGAGCCGACATTTGGGGAAACGAGCAGCAGTCTGCTCGACCTGCGCCTGGGACCGCAGGATCGCCCGGCTGCGTCTCCAGGTAAATCTTCCTCCAAATCCAAAACCCGCAAGACAGCCAAGTCCGGTTCACGGAAAAAAACCTCCACGAAGAAATCATCTAGTCCCCAGGCCAGCCGCACCAAGGCCGGCTCCGGCAACCGGGGGGGCGGGCGGTCCGGTGCCAAACGGCGCAGCCGCAAGCGGAAGAACCGTTTTCAGGCGCCGACTTTCCTCGGACGCCTTTTCAAGCGCGGTGTTTACTGGAGCGCTGTCCTGGGCATTTGGGGCGCGATCGCAGTCGTCTGCATCGTCGGTTATTACGCAGCCTTTCTGCCGCCCACGTCCGAATGGCAGGTGCCGGCACGTCCACCTAACGTGAAGATTGTTGCTTCCAACGGTCAGCTGGTAGCGAACCGTGGAGACACTGGCGGTGAAGCTGTACGCCTGGAACAGCTGCCGCCTTATCTGCCAAATGCGGTGATCGCCATTGAAGATCGGCGTTTCCGGTCTCACTTCGGCATCGACCCCATTGGTCTTGCGCGTGCCTTTTACACCAATCTGACAACCGGACGCCTTGCGCAGGGTGGATCGACACTGACGCAGCAGCTCGCCAAGAACCTCTTCCTGGAACCGGACCGCACAATTAAACGGAAGATACAGGAACTGGTGCTCGCGTTCTGGCTGGAAGCAAAATACTCCAAGGACGAGATCCTGGAAATGTATCTCAACAGGGTCTATCTGGGGTCAGGGGCTTATGGTGTGGATGCGGCAGCCAGGCGCTATTTCGGAAAGTCTGCCAGACTGATGACGGTCGCAGAGGCGGCGACGATTGCCGGGCTCTTGAAGGCACCCTCGCGCTATTCACCGGCACGCAATCCGGATCTTGCCGAAGATCGTGCCCAGCTCGTGCTCGCCGCGATGCATGAGGAAGGCTACATCAATTCCGATGAGGCCAAGAACGCGATCGCGGCCCCGGCCAAGGTGGTGCGCCGCTATACCACCGCCAGCGAGAATTATGTGGCCGACTATGTCATGGATGTCCTGCCGCATTATGTCGGCTCGATTGAAAGCGACATCATTGTCGACACGACCATAGACCCCGACATTCAACGCGCTGCGGAAACGGCCCTTCGGTCCGCACTGAATGAAAACCGGCAGAAACTCGGCGTGTCGCAAGGCGCCGTTGTCACGCTGGATACAGCCGGAGCGGTCAAAGCGCTGGTCGGCGGTGCCGATTACTCGAAGAGCCAGTTCAACCGGGCCGTCTATGCCAAACGCCAGCCCGGGTCGGCCTTCAAGCCGTTTGTCTATCTGGCGGCTCTTGAGAACGGTCTGACACCGCAATCCATTCGCCAGGATCAACCGATCACGATCGGCGGCTGGTCACCCAAGAACTACACGAAAGAGCACTACGGGCCGGTCACGCTGACCCGGGCGCTGAGCCTGTCGCTCAACACGGTGGCGGCGCGGCTTGCCTATGAGGTTGGCGCCGGCACCGTTGCAAGCACCGCCAAACGGCTGGGTATCAATTCCGAGCTGAAGAAGAACCTGTCACTTTCCCTGGGGACATCCGAGGTTACTCCGATTGAAATTGCGGCGGCCTATGTCCCGTTTTCAAATGGAGGTTATGGCGTGCTGCCGCATGTCATCCGGCGCATCAAGACCGTGGACGGCAAGACGCTTTACTCGCGCTCCGGAGATGGCCGTGGGCGGGTGGTCAACCGTCAGCAGGTCGGCAACATGAACCTGATGATGTCTGAAACGTTGCTGACCGGAACCGGCCGCAAGGCACGGCTCGACAGCGGACGTCCGGCAGGCGGCAAGACCGGAACCAGTCAGGACTTCAGGGACGCATGGTTCATTGGTTACACCGGCAACCTGACAACGGCGGTGTGGTTCGGCAATGACGACAACTCGCCAACCAGGAAAGCCACTGGCGGCAGCCTGCCTGCCCTGGTCTGGAAAGACGTGATGGACGTGGCACACAACGATCTGCCGGTTGCCGATCTACCCGGCGTCCCGAACCTGCCTGCAAATGTCTCGGCACCACGCAAACCCATTCCCGGTGGGCAGGACAGCGTCGGCTCCGGCAGCGAGCCTATCCCACCAGCCCCAATCGGTGGTGAAGGTACGGGGGAGCGGCGCGGACCGCTCAATCTTCTGCGCAATCTGTTTGGCGGCGGTTAGGGACCGGTTCCTAGAGGCGGTCCTTCAGGAACGTGACGATGCGCTCCGTGGCATCCGTGTGTGCATCGGCGTTGTACTGGAGCCAGTGGCGCTGCCCCGAGGCCCCCGGAAAATAGAAGCCGGCTCCAATTGCCGGATTGTCAAACGCGTGAAATGCACCGGGATAGACGACAAGCTCAACGTCGTTCTGCCGTTCCCTGTTACGGTGCTCCAGCTTTCGGCATTCGGAAACCGGTGTCCAGTCGTCTGCTTCTCCGATAAGAACCAGCAACGGAACCGCATAAGTCCGGTCCGCAATGCAATAGGGGTAAAGCGCAACAGCTGCTTTGAAACTGTTCTCAAACCTGCTGCCAAGACCATGCGCGTTTGCTGCATACTGAACGGTAATTCCACCTTGGGACCAACCAATCAGGCCAATTCGGTCGGGATCGACAAATTCAAGCCCGTTCAGGAACCGGAGTGCTCCAAATGCATCAAGTGTCCTCGCCGTTGGAGACGCGCTGCTGCTGAGACCGCTGCAGTCACTTGTCAGGCTTCTGGGATGAAAGCTATCGACAACCAGAGCCATAAATCCTGCGCGTGCCAACAGTTGGGCCCAATCAAAATAGGACTGCTGAATGCCGCCGCAGCCATGCAGGAGAACGACCGCAGGGTGCGGCCCCTCGCCATCTGGTTTGGCCAGATGCCCCCAGATCGGTGTTTTCTCCTTCCCCTGAGCTGAACCAGGAAGGGCGCCCGATGGAAAATGGACAACTTCGAACGGCTTTTTGGCCAAAGAATAGCCGGTCATAGCCAGCAGACAGGCAATGCCGAGCAGGATGCGAATGCCCGCCGACCGAATGTGCCCCGTAATCTGGCGGAGCATCGAGCCGGTTCGTATCGTATCTGACGCGCTGTAAAATCGCATGGTCCGCCTTTCCGAATTCATCGGCTCAGCGAACCACATCTGCAAATTATTGCAAGATTTCAGGCAGCATCAGATGGCCCAGTCTTGGCACAAGATGCTTTAGCCGAAACCATGCAGTTGCTGGCCGTTTTCCTTCAGCCAGATCCGTGCCGTCGGCGTCTGAGGCGCCAGTTGCTCGCACAGGCGCCAGAAGCGTGCGGAATGGTTCATTTCCTGCAGATGGGCCACCTCGTGCGCCGCCACATAGTCAAGAATGTCCGGTGGGGCGAGGATCAGACGCCACGAATAGGAAATCCGGCCATTGGATGCACATGATCCCCAACGGCTCCTGGTATCGCGAACGCTGATCCCGGTGATTTTTCTGCCGATCGTCCTGGCATGAATTTCCGAGCGCTGCGTCAGCTCTTTTCGTGCCTGTTCCTTGAGCCAGTTTGTCACTTTCCTGGGAATGTGGTCATCCGCACCGGGAACCAGAAGAGCGGGGTAGCCGTCTTCCGTTTCTCCCAGCGAAACAAGCCCGCGAAGCTTTCCTGTTGGAACGATGACGTGGTCCTCTCCGCGAAAAGGCACGATGTCTCCGGGCAAAAACTCAACATGATCGGGTCGTCCCTGCAGGCGCTCGACCAGCCAGTTGATGTGCTGGCGGGCAAACTTTTCTGCGCGGGCAAGATCGCCACCTTTCGGGACCGTTAGAACGGGACCGGAGCGGTCGGCGGGAATGCGCAGCAGATACCGCTGTGCCCTTGGGTTCGCACGCAGGCGAATGCGCACGTCCCTGGTATCTGTTTGAATGTCTATGTGCTCTGGCAGAGATTTCTTGCCGGCGCGGTACAGCATGAACAGCGGAACCCAAACGAATCAGTTGCGACAAGCTTAAGGGAGAAACTTCTATCCATAAACGGACGAAAGCGACGCCTATCAAGGCGCCGCTCTCGGTCTGGCCGTCAGGAGACGGGTCTGGGAGGAGGAGGACTTACAACCCAGCGGAATCGTTACCGCCGGTCGTCCGGCCCCTGTTGGCCATGAAGCGATCGAATTCCTCCTGGTCGCGCGCGCGGCGCAGTTCACGGAGGAAGTCGTCAAATTCTGCGCGCATCGTATCGAGTTTCGCGCGTTCTTCTTCCAAGCGCTTCAACTCGCGCTCACGGTAGTCGTCGAAAGCAACGTTGCCTGTACGTGCGTAGCCTGCGGTATTGGACATTTGATCGAATGCTCCCTTCAGCGGGCTCGACCGCCATTGATCCTTTGCGTCTCGGGCCATGCCTTCAAATCGGTCGCCCCACAAAATGTAGGCCAGCATGGCAAGGCCAAGCGGCCAAAACACCACAAACCCCAATACCATCAGACCGATGGTCACAGGTGTCCAGGCAGGTTTGATCATGCAACTTTTAGTCGTCGTCATCGTCCCATCCATTTAAGACATCCACGTCAATCAGGTGGGGATTGTCCGATGCGGCTTCAAGGATTTGTGACCGGAAAACGCTGAAGAAAACGCCTGATCCCGTCACAATTCCTCAGGCTAAACTAGCTGTAAGTGTCTGTTTTAACTGATAAACAAAATTCAGGAATAATCTATTCGCTGCAATTGTTCGTTGCAGCGATTTATTTGAAATATCATTGGAAATGATGCCGCCAGTCAGGCGCGGGCGCCTTATGCAATGCGCCCGCAGCACCGGTCGTCAGCTGACAACTTCAGACAGTTGTTTTGCTTGTTCGATCCATTTGTCTCTGGCAATGCGACCCCGAAAATCGAGCTTCGTGTCCAGTGCCTCGATCTGCCTTTCCGTCAGGGAGGCAATCTGCCAGTAATGAAAAATTCCGGCCTCGTTCAGCGCGACTTCCAGCTTCGGACCGACACCGCTGATCGCTTTCAAATCGTCAGCAGCTCCGTCCGGCTTGGCCAACAGGATTTCCTCAAGAGAGCCTGTCACTTCCTTGGCCATCGTTTGGGGCATTGCCGGTGACTTTGCAGAAGGATTTGCGATCTTTTTCTCCGAGGCGTTTCCTGCGGCACGCTTGACTGCACCCGGGCGGTTCGAGCGGATGAAGTCCATGACCCGAGGCGCGATTTCGGACCGCCAGCGAGAGCCGTTGAAGACGCCGTAGTGGCCGACATTCGGCTGCTCGTAATGAACCTTGTTTTCATCCGGCAGATTTGAACAGAGCTTGTGAGCGGCGCGGGTCTGGCCACGACCGGTAATGTCGTCCTTTTCACCCTCAACCGTCATCAATGCCGTGCGCTTGATCTTGCTGCAATCCACGAGGCTGCCATTGTGCAGCATCCTGCCGTCGGGCAACGAATGTTCGATGAAGACCGTCTCCACAGTCTGCAGATAGAATTCAGCGGTCAGATCCATGACAGCGAGATATTCGTCATAGAATTCACGGTGCTTTTCCGCACTGTCTCCGTCACCCTCGACCAGATGCTGGAAGAAGTCCCGATGAGCCGTCAGGTGTCGGTCCAGATTCATACCCATGAACCCTGAGAGCTGCAGAAAGCCCGGATAGACATCGCGCATGAAGCCCGGATGCGGGAACGGCACCTTCATGATGACGTTGCTCTTGAACCAGTCGAGACCCTTTGACACGGCGAGGTCATTCACGGCCGTGGGAGCAACACGTGTGTCGATCGGACCGCCCATCAGGGTCATTGATGAGGGAACATAGGGATCTTCACGGCCTTCCATGACCGCGACGGCCGCCAGAACCGGAACGGATGGCTGGCAAACGCCAAGAATGTGGGTGTCCGGTCCCAGGAAGTGCAGCATCGAAATGATGTAGTCGATGTAATCGTCCAGATCGAACTTGCCTTCCTGGATCGGCACCATGCGGGCGTCAATCCAGTCGGTGATGTAGACATCAGCGTCCGGCATCAGCGCTTCCACTGTGCCCCGCAGCAATGTTGCATAGTGGCCTGACATGGGAGCCACGATCAGAACCTTGGGATCGTTGCGGTGCGAAGTGACCCCGCGCTCGAAGTGAACCATGTCGCAGAATGGGCGGCTCCAGACGATGTTTTCGCGCACAGGAACGCGGACACCGCCCACCACTGTTTCCTTCAAGCCGAATTCCGGTTTCCCGTATCGCCGCGTGGTGCGTTCAAGAACTTCACAACCAGCGGCAATCGATCGGCCATAGCTGGTATGAGTCAGAGGGTTAAGCGGGTTCTGGAAGTAGAGCTTGGTCATGTCGGCGACAGCTCTGAGCGGCGCCATGGCCGCGTGATTCAGCTCGTAAAGATGATAAAAAGGCAAAGAAGCCTCTCCCTTGTTTACAAAGCCGCTGCCTTCCCCTTAGGCGAAGTTCCAATACGCACTCGCGCGGCTCGCTTGTTTCGCGTCACCTATTGCATCGCAACAGAATAGCTAGGCATGCAACCGCCTGCAATACTGCTAATTGTTATCTGGCCGCGAGCATAACTTCGCGCAATTGCGGTTAAACTCATTTTGGCATCAAATTTCTGTGCGCCGCACAAAAACAGATAGGGTATTTAAATCAACTTGGTAGAAATATTTTCCGAAGAGTAAGCTTGGAATTACGCTGCGAGATCGGCGACGACTGCATCGAGAACAAAGAAACCTTCTCGGGTCGCCCTTACACGGTTTTCCCCTATTTCTTCCATCATTCCATGCTCGAGAAGGGCGTTCAGCCGTCTTTGATCGACAGATCTATGGGAGAACATCTCGTAGCGGGACAGATCAATCCCTTCGGTGAGCCGCAGTCCCATAAGCAGAAATTCATCTCCCTGCTCTTCTTCGCTCAGGCCCATGTTTTCGATCATGCCATGACCGTATTGCTCGACATTTTCCAGCCAGGTCTCCGGGTGCCGTTCGATAGACGTGGCCAGACGGTTGACCCCGACCGTCAGGCGGCCATGGGCTCCCGGACCGACGCCGACATAATCACCATATCGCCAGTAGACGAGATTGTGACGGCATTCGGCTCCCGGCCTTGCATGGTTTGAAACCTCATAGGCCGGCATTCCGGCAGCGGCGGTCACGTCCTGGGTCAACTCATAGAAGGCGGCTCCAAGATCCGGATCCGGCATCTTGAGTTTTCCCGCGTGATAAAGCGTGTGGAAGGGCGTGCCTTCCTCTATCGTGAGCTGATAGAGAGACAGGTGATCAGCGGCAAGTGCAATGGCTTCGTTCAGTTCCTCTGCCCAGCCTTCCGGCGTTTGTCCGGGGCGGGCATAGATCATGTCGAAGGACAGGCGCGGGAATGTTTCGCGCGCTGTTTCGATAGCCGCGCGGGCGGTCTGTGCATCGTGCAGACGACCCAGAAGCTTCAAGTCCCTGTCGATCAGGGACTGAACGCCGAGGGACACCCGGTTGACGCCTGCCGAGCGGTATCCCCGGAACCGTTCGGCTTCTACCGAGGACGGATTGGCCTCCATCGAGATTTCGACATTTGCGTCCAGGGACCAGTTCTTGGCGATCGCCTCAAGGATGTTCTCAACCGTTTTCGGATCCATCAGGGACGGCGTGCCACCACCCAGGAAGACGGACTCGACGGTCTTGCCTTGAGTCAACTCCGCGAAATGGGCCAATTCGCGCTCAAACGCAGCGGTGTATCGGAGCTGATCAACCGGCTGATGACGAACGTGAGAATTGAAGTCGCAATATGGACACTTGGCCGCGCAAAAAGGCCAATGAACATAAATGCCAAATCCACCATCCCTGGTCGCATGCGACGTCACTGTCATCAGTCTCCCAAGCAGCCAGCGGCAAATTTCTGGAACGCGCGGGCACGATGAGAAAGGGCAGGCGTGTCTTCCGACCAGCCATGCTTTTGCTCCGACGACATTTCCCCGAAGGTGATGGCATGGCCATCCGGCTGAAAGATCGGATCATAGCCAAAGCCCTGAGTTCCGCGCGGCGGCCAGACAATGTCGCCGTCAACTTCGCCGCGGAAAAACTCCTGATGACCATCCGGCCAGGCCAGACACAGAACTGCAACGAACGAACCGCGCCGCTGTTCCGGTGACGATGCTCCCATCGACTGGAGCTTTTCTTCGATCGTGCGCATGGCCATGGCAAAATCCTTGTCCGGACCAGCCCAGCGCGCGGAGTAAATGCCCGGATCGCCGTTCAACGCAGCGACGCAAAAGCCGCTGTCGTCTGCCAAGGCCGGCAGACCGGAAGCGTTTGCTGCCGCCACTGCCTTGATGGCGGCATTCTCTTCAAAGGTCAGACCGGTTTCTTCCGGTTCCGGCAGATCAAGCTCACCGGCTGAAACCACCTCAAATCCGTAGGGAGCGAGCAGTTCGTTGATCTCTCGGATCTTGCCCTTGTTGTGGCTGGCCACGACAAGTTTTCCAGGTTTCAGTTTCCGGTGGCTCATTACGTCGGATCCTTAAAGAATTGCCATTTTCTGCAAGTCGACCAAACGCCCGATTCCGGCTTTCGCCAGACCGAGAAGTTGTCCGAATTCCTCTTCGGAGAAGGGCGCACCTTCCGCGGTTCCCTGAATTTCGACAATTCCGCCAGAGCCGGTGAGAACGAAGTTTGCATCGGTTTCGGCTGTGCTGTCTTCCGCATAATCCAGATCGAGAACCGGCGTACCTTCGTAGATACCGCAGGAAATCGCCGCGATGTGATTCTTCAGCACCTCACCGGATACCATGTCGCGCGACTTCATCCATTCGATGCAATCGCGTAGCGCAACCCAGGCGCCGGTGATCGCAGCCGTGCGTGTTCCCCCGTCAGCCTGGATAACGTCGCAATCGACCGTGATCTGGGCTTCGCCAAGCGCTTCCAGATCAACCACCGCCCGCAAGGACCGGCCGATCAACCGCTGGATCTCCTGCGTACGCCCGGATTGCTTTCCGGCGCTTGCCTCGCGGCGCATGCGATCACCCGTTGCACGTGGCAGCATGCCATACTCGGCGGTTACCCAACCGCGGTTCTGACCGCGCAGCCACGGCGGAACGCGTTCTTCAAGGCTGGCGGTGCAAAGCACATGCGTGTCTCCGAATTTTACGAGACAGGAGCCTTCCGCATGTTTGGAGACACCGCGCTCAAGTGTGACCGCACGGAGTTCATCGGCTGCGCGTTTTGACGGACGCATGAAAATCCCTTTCGACTTTCGCTTAAATGAAACAGCTGTTTCCCTTCATTCCTGAGGGCCTTGTAGACCTCAACTTAACAAGTCGTAAAGGGCCAGCTTCACGCCGGACCCATTTTGGGCCTATATCTTGGGAGCAAGACCTTTCCGGACCCCGGTTTGCAGTCATTCAGACGGAGAACATGCCTTGAGTCTCAGCGACCTCGACAAGAGATCCCGCGAAATCTTCCGCTCAATCGTGGAAACTTATCTGGAAACCGGCGAACCCGTCGGGTCACGCAATGTCTCGCGTAACCTGGCCATGTCCCTGTCGCCAGCATCGGTGCGCAATGTCATGTCCGATCTGGAACATCTGGGTCTGCTTCATTCGCCCCACACCAGCGCCGGGCGCCTGCCGACCGAAATCGGATTGCGGTTCTTCGTCGATGCGCTTCTGGAAGTCGGTGACCTGACGCAGGACGAACGCCAGCAGATCGATGTTCAGGTTCGCGCCTCCCAGCAGGCGAATTCCGCCGAACAGGTGCTGACCGAAGCCAGCCAGATGCTGTCCGGCCTGTCGATGGGTGCAGGCGTGGTCCTGACTCACAAGACGGACATGCGGCTGAAACACATCGAATTTGTCCGCATCGAACCACAAAAGGCGCTGGTCATTCTGGTCAGCGAGGACGGATCGGTGGAAAACCGCGTGATCGATCTGCCGGCCGATCTGCCGTCTTCAGCCCTGGTGGAAGCAACCAACTATCTGAACGCCCAGCTGCAGGGACGGACCATCGCAAACATCCGCGCCGAACTGGAACGGGTGCGCGATGCCGACCAGGCGGAACTCGACCAGCTGAGCCAAAAGGTGATCAATGCCGGGCTCGCCGTCTGGAGCGGGGAGAACACCAACGATCCGGGTACGTTAATTGTCCGCGGCCGGTCCAACCTTCTGACCGACCTGGAAGCCGTGGAAGACCTTGAACGCATCAGATTGCTGTTCGATGACCTGGAGAACAAGAAGGATCTCATCCAGTTGCTTGGCCTTGCCGAAAAAGGCGACGGAGTGCGGATCTTCATCGGATCGGAAAACAATCTGTTTTCCCTGTCCGGCTCCTCGCTCGTCGTCTCTCCCTATCGTGACAGCAACCAGCGGATCGTCGGTGTTCTGGGCGTCATCGGCCCGACACGGCTCAACTATGCACGGGTCATCCCGATGGTGGACTACACGGCCCGCCTCGTCAGCAAGATCCTCGGCTAGGGACCGTATGACATGAATGACCAGGTGGCTTGCAAGTGTTGCGGGTACTATACGATAGGTCCGGAAGGCGATTTTAGCTACGAGATTTGTCCCGTCTGCTTCTGGGAAGCTGATCCCGTGCAGAATGCCGATCCCGATTATGCTGGCGGAGTGAACGTGCCGTCGTTAAATGAAGCCAAGAAAACCTTCGCTGCGACCGGTGCCAGCGAACTTCGTTTTCTAAAAAATGTACGAAAACCACATTTCACAGAGTTTCCGGAAAACAACTGATCAACGGATCAAAGCACACATGCTCTCCCAAGCCGAACTTGAACGTTACGCCCGTCACATCGTCATGCAGGAAATCGGCGGTGCAGGACAGCAGAAGCTGAAGAACGCCCGTGTTCTGGTCATCGGCGCCGGCGGTCTGGGAGCCCCCGTCCTGCAATATCTTGCCGCTGCCGGTATCGGAACGCTCGGGATCGTCGACGATGATACCGTGTCCCTGTCCAACCTGCAGCGCCAGGTGATCCATGACACCGACCAGCTGAGCGAACCGAAGGTTGCCAGCGCGGCGCAGGCCATTGCCCGTCTCAATCCGAACGTTGCCGTTGAACCGCACCCCACACGCCTTGCAGCACATAACGCTCTGGCGCTGATTTCCAAATACGACCTCGTCGTTGACGGCTCGGATAATTTCGACACGCGCTACCTGGCATCAGATGCGTGTTTCTTTGCCCAAAAGCCGCTCGTCACGGCAGCTGTCGGCCAATTTGACGGATCAATCACGACATTGCGACCGTTCGAGACCGACAACGACGGAAACCTCAACCCCACCTACCGATGCCTGTTTCCCAAAAAACCACGCGACGGCTTGCTGCCAACTTGCGCACAGGCCGGTGTTCTGGGTGCGCTTACGGGAATAGTCGGCGCAATGCAGGCAATGGAAGTCATCAAGGAGATCACCGGTACGGGTGAGGGCCTTGTCGGCCGCATGATGATGTTTGACGCGCGCAGCTTCCGGATGGAAACGATACGATACAAGCGCTCTCCCAAGAACCCGCTGAACGGCGACGAGCCGAAGAACTGGGCGGAGCTCCTGGAAGAAACGTAAATTCCGGCAGGAAACAAGGAAACCGCAATGGCAACCGTGAAGCTGATGACTGATGCCGAGGCTGACTCCATCCCTGAGGTCAAAGCGGTTTTCGATGATATCAGGGAAACCCGGGGCTCGGACTTCATAAACAATGTCTGGCGGGCACTCGCCTACGACCCGCAGGGCCTCAAACGAACCTGGGAACACCTGAAATCCGTGATGGCGGTTCCAGGAGCAATCGATCCGAAGATCCGGGAAATGATTTACATCGCTGTTTCAGCCGCCAATGGCTGCGGCTATTGCGTGCATTCTCATACGGCAGCCGCCAAAGCAAAAGGCATGAGCGAAGAAGAGCATGGCGAACTGATGCAGATCATCGCACTTGCCGGCATGACAAACCACCTGGTCACCGCGCTGCAGGTTCCCGTCGATCCGGAATTCGACGCAATCGACACCTGATACAACGCAGGCACAAAAAAACCCGCGCCGAAACCGGCGCAGGTCCAATAGTGTTCCGGAAGGATGAAGAAGCTTAGTTCGGCTTCTGCTCGCTCGCCTGCTGGGTCGCAGCCTGCTGAGCCATGTTCTGGCGGTACAGCTGGGCAAAGTCGATCGGATCGAGCATCAGCGGCGGGAAACCGCCATTGCGGGTTGCTTCCGACAGGATGTTGCGTGCGAACGGGAAAATCATGCGCGGGCATTCGATCATGACGAACGGATGCATATGCTCCTTCGGCACACCGGTGATCTTGAACAGACCGGCATAGACCAGCTCAACGTTGAACATGACCAGATCCGGGCGCTCTGCCTTTGCAGTCAGTGTCAGAATTACTTCGAACTGATCTTCGCCCATCTGCTGAGCACCGACATTCACATTGATATCGAGCTTCGGCTGCTCACCCTGGGCCAGGGAGCGCGGTGCATTCGGGTTTTCAAAGGACAGATCCTTGATGTACTGGCCAAGGATGTTCATGCCCGGTGCAGCGGTTGCTTCCGCCTGCGGCTGTGCGCCGCCGTCATTCGTATCGGTCATTTTGTTCATTCCGTTTCGCGGGGCTGATCTGAAATGAAGAGCTATGAAATCCCTCCGGTTGGCCGCCGGCCCGCGTGTTCCGGACAACCGTGTTAGCGGCTGGCTACCATCTACGACCGGCCGGCACAAGAGCCACGGCCTTGCCAGAGGGCTGAATCCGATTCAAAAGAAACTTATGGCGGATCATCCAACTTCCAATATCACCTTGCCTCACAGGCGCTTGAAGCTCGACACCCTGGTGCGCTTGCGCTGGCTTGCCGTCGGCGGCCAGTCCGCCGCCCTTCTGGTCGTCTATGTCGGTCTCGGCTATCCACTTCCGGCCGGTCCCGCATTTGCGATGGTGGCGTTTTCGGCCTGGCTCAACATCTTCCTGAAGATCAAATGGCCTTCGGCACTGCGTCTTTCCGAAAAGGCGGCCACCTTGCAGCTGGTCTACGACATTCTGCAAATGAGCGGGCTCTTGTTCCTGACCGGCGGCCTGGGCAACCCGTTTGCATTTCTGCTGATGGCCCCAGTCATGGTCTCGGCCACGGGGCTTTCAGCGCGCTACACCATAATACTCGGCATCCTGGCTACCGCTTGTGCCAGCGTTCTGGCTGTCCTGCATTTACCGCTGCCATGGCCCGTCGGCGATGATTTCAAGCTGCCGGTGGTTTATTCCGTCGGCATCTGGATCGCACTGGTGTCGACGCTCGGCTTCATGGCGGTTTATGCGTTCCGGGTTGCAGAGGAAGCCAGGCAACTCGCAGACGCGTTGGCAGCGACCGAACTTGTTCTTGCCCGCGAACAGCATCTCAATGCCCTCGACGGTCTGGCAACCGCAGCCGCCCACGAACTTGGAACACCTCTTGCCACCATCTATCTGGTTGCCAAGGAGCTGACCGATGAATTCGACAGCGGCGACCACCGGGGGGAAGATGTGGCGCTGATCCGCTCGCAGGCAGAACGTTGTCGCGGGATCCTGCAGCAATTGAAAGGTCTGTCGAGCGAAGAAGACCAAACCTATCAGCGAATGCCTGTCTCCCTGCTCCTGGAAGATGTCATCGACCCGCACCGGGGACTGGGCGTGGCCATTCATTCCGCAAGTCAGGGTGAAGGGGCCGAACCTGTCGGCACCCGAAATGCTGCCATTCGTTACGGCCTCGGCAATCTGGTGGAAAATGCCGTCGACTTCGCCAAGTCACGCGTCGATGTCTCGGCCAAGTGGGATGACAAGACCCTCTCGATTTCAATCCGGGACGACGGTCCGGGCTTTTCTGTCGACATACTTGGCAAGATTGGTGACCCCTACGTTTCCGTGCGCGGCAGCAAGACACCGCAAAGTGGCACCGGAGGAGGCCTCGGCCTCGGCATTTTCATCGCCAAGACCCTGCTGGAGCGCACCGGTGCCAAGCTTCACCTTGAAAATCAGGCGCCACCTCAAAGCGGTGCCCATATTCGCATCAGCTGGCCCCGCGAACTGTTCGAGCGCGGCACCGGAGTGGACGAAACGTCTTTTTCGCCCCATAACGGCATCAACTAACGAAAAATGCAGGTTAAACATTGAATATTCATCCGGCCTCCCCAATAAGAGCTGAGAATAAACGGTAAGACGAGATGACGGACCAGATGACTTCCTTGAATGGAACGGAAGATATGAGCCTCCTTATCGTCGACGACGATAAGCCGTTCCAGCAGCGCCTCGCGCGCGCCATGGAAAAGCGTGGCTTCGATACTGAGACAGCAGACGGCGTGCAGGACGCGGCCGCGAAGATCGCACGCAATGCCCCGGCATTCGCGATTGTCGACATGCGCCTGGAAGACGGCAACGGGCTGGATGTCATTCAGCAGATCCGCGAAAAACGCCCCGATTGCCGCGCAATTGTCCTGACCGGCTATGGCAATATCGCCACCGCCGTCACGGCGGTAAAACTCGGCGCAATCGACTATCTGGCCAAGCCGGCCGACCCGGACGACATCATGGCGGCCCTGGCCCGCAAGCCCGAGGACAAGGCACAGCCGCCTGAAAACCCGATGTCGGCCGACCGGGTTCGCTGGGAACATATCCAGCGCGTTTACGAGCTTTGCGACCGCAACGTCTCGGAAACGGCGCGCCGTCTCAACATGCACCGTCGAACCCTGCAGCGTATTCTGGCAAAGCGCGCACCGCGATGAGCGGTCGCCGTTTTGATCCTATTGCGGGGTTGCCCTTTCAGCGCCACTTTGCCTAAGTAACCCAGTCGGTGGTTCCCTAGCGCTCCCATGGAGATCGTTCATGCGGCTTGTTGCTGCTCACGCTCGTTATGCACCTTTGCTGAAATCCGGCCTTTTGACGGCCTGCAGTATCGTTTTCCTGACTTCGGGCCTCAATGCGTTCGCCCAGTCAGCCCCGGAAACGGTGCGCATCAATGTGGAACCGCCGGAACCCGGCATCCGTTCGATCACCGTCAATAAAAAATACAGGCCGATCATCAGCCGGGACGACAAGGGTGTCGTGATCGACACGATGGGAAGCGACAGCAAGCTGCCACCTTGTGACGTGAAGCTGGAAGTCACACTGGAAAACAGCCGGGTGCTGCATCGCGATGCAAATATCTGCAGCGGCAACACCCTGGTTGTCGACGTTACAAGCGACGGAAAGCCCGGCGCCACCGCCCGTGTGGTCGGTACCTCTTCCGGCGTTGCAGCCGGTCCGGTCAGCAACAACACGCCCGGCGTTGCTTCCTCAGGGTCTTCCACGAGCGCTCCTGCGCAGCAGCCAACGACACCAGGTGCATCCGAGAACCAAAACCAAACCACCGTTGCCGAAGTGGACCCCACATCAGAGACGGGTGGTTTGAAACCTCTTGAGCAGGTCGATACGGCGATTTCCACTCCCGGTACGGATGCCAGCGGTTCCCCCGCCGTTTCCGGCGACCTGGAAACGACAGTGCGCGAAAGCCTATCCGGTCGTGGAAATGCCAATGCCCAGCCTGTTCTTGTTTCTCCGGCAGAAGGTCGGCAGTGGCTCGCTGAACCGGGCAGTCAGCCTGGATCGCAGTCCTTTTTGCAGCATTCGATACCGCAGACAGACAATCGTGACTTCCGCGCCGAATGCGGCACACAATCCGGCTTTGCCAAGATCACTTTCCAGCAGGCTCCTGCCGGACTTCTGGAGGGGATGCCACAGGCGGTTCGCATAACTGCCGGCGACTATTCCGCAAGCTACAACGCATTCGGGTCCTCGACCGCGAACGAAGCGGGTGTCTCGCTGCCGGAAGTCAATATCGAGATGACCGATCCGCTCTGGGAGGCGATGATCAGGCAGTCGGAACTGTCGATTTCCGTCGAAGGCATGCCTGCTTACGGCGTGTCTCTGGGTGGCAGCGCCAATCCGGTGCGCCTGTTCGTCGCGACCTGTTCCCTGCCACAGCAAATCGTCGCAGACGGTGCTGCGGGCCAGGAACCCGGGTCAGATCTCTCCTGCAGCGAACTTGGCCGCGTCCGTTCGGTCGAGGCCGTGCGACCCGGTCAGATCGTCTTCCGCAATGCCAGCCGTCAGCCCGTTGAAGTCCACTGGGTGGATTATCGTGGTGGAGAGCGTCCTTACGCACGTCTCGAACCGGGCCAGATCCTCGAGCAGCAGACCTATGTGTCTCACGCCTGGACAGTTCGCGGCGCCGGCGGTGAGTGCCGCGGCATTTATGTGACCCGCACACCCTACAGGGAAGTGGTCATCAGCGGTCCTGCCAATTTCGGGAACAATGGCGGTTTCGGCAATAATCCTTCCGGGGGCTTCGGCAACAATGGCGCAGGTGGCTTTGGCGATCAGCAGGGCGGCTTCCAGGGCGGTCAGCCAAACAATGGCTTCCCAGCAGGTCCTATTCCTCCGGGCAGCGTTGGTGGAGCCAACCAGCAGGTCTTCCAGCAGCAACAGGCAGCACGCACGAATGTCGCGGACTATCTGTGCACGGCCGGTATCGACCTCAATGTCGTTTTTTCGCCGGATGGCCAAACGGCAACCGTTGCCGAAATGGGCTATGGAGCGGTCACGTTGCAACGTCTTGGCAGTGCCAATACCTTCTATTACGAAGCGCAGGGTCACGTTCTGAAAGGACAAATTCACAATGCAACCTGGTCCCGGCCAGGTCTTCGTGATGTATTTTGTGCCCGCAGGTAAAGCAAACCCAGGTTGTTTCCGTAATCTTTTTCCCTTAGGTAGAATTCGCGATACCCTAATACTCTTTGGTATAACTAATCGATTAAAACGGCGGATATGCTGAAAGCTTAAGCTTTTGGTCAGGTGTTTAAGTGAGGTTCCTCTCAACGAATATTGAGAGGAATCATTTCGTTATGTCATTCGCACGCTGGCCAATTACCTGGAAAATCAGTCTTCCCATTGCAACTATTCTTCTTTTCACTGTCGCGATCTGTGTCGTCAGCCTGAATAGTCTTTATTCTGCGATGTTCGACGAACGTCTTGGAAAGATTGAAGAAATCTCAAACAGCGCGGTCTCCATCGCCGCCTATTACCAGGGCCTTGAGCAAGCAGGCGACATGACTCGTGACGAGGCCCAGGCCGCGGCGAAGGCAGCAATCGGAGCCGTCAGGTTCGAAGGCAACAACTACGTCTTCGTCTATGACTACGATGGCACCAATCTGGTGCACCCGAAGAGCTCGATCGTCGGCACCAACATGATCGGTTTCAAGGACAAGACCGGGGTTCCGATCGTTGAAGAACTGATCAGGCAAGCCAAGACGGGTGGCGGGTCGCTGCTTTACTACTGGCCGCGCGCGAACAGCGAAGTCGCGATTGAAAAATACGGTTGGGGCGCCGGATTTGCTCCCTGGAACTGGATGATCGGGACGGGCGTCTATGTCGATGATCTCGATTCAGCCTATTGGAGTGCCGCGGCAACAATTCTGGCATTGGCCGCTGTGGGCGCTCTGATCGCCATCACAATTGCAGTGGTCGCAGTTCGCAACACCGTACGCCCGCTTCGTGCCCTGACAGCCAATATGTGCACCCTTGCGGACGGCAATACGGATATTGCCATTGAAGGTACGGACAGAGGCGACGAAATCGGCCAGATGGCGGCAGCCATGGAGGTCTTCGTCCAAAACGAAGCTGCCCGCCGAGACCTCGAAGACCAGCAAAACGCTGTCCAGGAAGATCAGGCTCGCAAGGGGTCCGAAATCCAGCAGTTGAGCAGCGACTTCGACCGTCAGATTTCCGAAATGATGAACATCATCGACACTTCGGTGCAGAATCTCCAGGTCGCCTCGGCGGACATGACCGGCGTTGCCGCACAGACAACCGAACAGAGCGGTCTGGTGTCCAACGCTTCCTCACAGGCCTCGCACAACGTCGAGACAGTGGCAGCTGCCGCCGAAGAATTGTCGGCATCGGTCAACGAAATCCGCAGGCAGGTTCAGTCTTCCAGCGAGATTGCCGCTCGCGCGGCCGGCGAAGCGCAATCGACCAATCAGCGCATGAACGGCCTGTCGGATTCCGCAAGCCGCATCGGCGAGGTTGTGACGCTTATCCAGGCGATCGCCGAACAGACCAACCTCCTGGCGCTGAACGCAACAATCGAAGCGGCACGTGCCGGTGAGGCCGGCAAGGGCTTTGCGGTCGTGGCAGCTGAAGTGAAAGAGCTGGCAACACAGACGTCCAAGGCGACCGAAGAAATTTCCAGCCAGATCTCAGCAATCCAGGAAGAAACAGGCCATGCGGCAACCGCGATATCTTCGGTGACCGAGATCATCAACAACATGAACGAAATCGCCTCCTCCATCGCCTCTTCGGTTGAGGAACAGGGTGTTGCCACGCAGGAAATTGCCAGCAACGCCACCGAGGCCTCCCGCAGCACCGTGGAAGTGACTACCAACATCGAAACCGTTGCCTCTGCAGCGGAAAACACGCGCGACACTGCCGAGAAGGTCGACAGTTCCGCGCAGCAGCTGAAGGAAAACGCAGCCATGCTGCGTGATCAGGTCGCTTCGTTTCTGCAGGAAGTTAGAAATCGTTCTGCGGCTTAGGCTGCCTGCGCATCAAAGACAAAGGCCAGCAATCTGAAAAGGTTGCGGGCCTTTTCGTGAAAGTCAGACCTTGCGCAGCGCCACCTTCGAAATCCGGTGGCTCGCATTCTTGGACAGGATCAGATCCGCCCGCGGCCGGGTCGGCAGAATATTTTCCCGCAGGTTCACAAGGTTGATCTCGTTCCAGATCCGGGTTGCGGTTTCGACTGCTTCCTCATCAGTGATACGTGAGTACTTGTGGAAATATGAACCCGGATCGCGGAACGCCGTTTCCCTCAGGCGCATAAAACGTTCCACGTACCATTTGCTCAGCAGGTCTTCATCAGCATCGATGTAAACCGAGAAGTCGAAGAAATCCGACACGAACGGAACCGCGCGTCCGTCCTTGGGCAATTCCCGTGTCTGCAGGACATTGAGGCCTTCGACAATCAGAATGTCCGGCTTGTCGACCGTGACTGTGTGGCCGGGCATGACATCGTAGTAGAAATGGGAATAGACAGGTGCGCGGACATTGCGCCGCCCGGCCTTGATGTCTGACAGGAATTTCAATAGGCGGGGCCTGTCGAAACTTTCCGGAAAGCCCTTCTTGGACATCAGGCCTTCCGCTTCCAGGATCGCATTCGGATAGAGAAAGCCGTCCGTCGTGAGCAGGTCGACACGTGGGCTTGCGGGCCAACGGGCCAGGAGCTCGCGAAGGACACGAGATGTCGTTGATTTTCCGACAGAAACCGAACCGGCAACACCAATGATGAACGGCGTCTTGCCGTCACGGTGACCAAGAAAATTCTGGGTGGCCTGATGAATGCTGATAGTCGCTTCCGCATAAAACGCCAAGAGGCGCGAAAGCGGCAGATAAATGGTCTCCACCTGCTCAATGGACACCGGAGCGTTCAGACCCTGAAGCTGCGACACTTCGTGTTCGCTCAGGGTCATTGGCGTGTCAGCACGTAATTTGGACCACTGGCGCTCGGTGAACACCCGGTAAGGGGACAAATCCATGTCCAGGGCCGTGGCGACTTTCTGATCCATCTTTCTCGCAGTTCCCGCTGCGGTGGCTAAGGCGTGCCAGCTGTCATTCTTCAGGCCGGGATGCTTTTTCTTCCAGTCCGGTTTGTCCCGTGCGGCCCGCGAGTTCCCTCATAACGTCCCCTAGCGGAACATTAGCCACGTTCAGAACAACCAGCAAATGATAAAGCACGTCGGCGGCTTCCGCCGTCAACTCTTCCCGATCTTCCCTGACAGCGGCAATCGCCGCCTCGACCGCTTCTTCCCCCAGTTTCTGGGCGCATTTCGCAACGCCCTTGCTCACGAGCTTGCGCGTATAGGACTTCTCGTCCTCGCTCTTCGCACGTGCAGCAATAATGGCGTCCAGATCGTCCAGTGTGAACTTCGTCATTGGTCTTATATCCCAGGTCTCGAATGCTGCGTCGATCAGGCGTCCAGTCGCATCGGAACGCCGGCATCATTCATGTGCTGCTTCGTTTCCTGAATTGTGTATTCGCCGAAATGGAAAATGGAAGCCGCCAGGACCGCGGTCGCATGTCCGTCCCGTACACCTTCGACCATGTGATCCAGGGTTCCAACCCCGCCCGAGGCAATCACCGGCACCGGAACAGCGTCGGCAATCGCGCGGGTAAGCGCAATGTTGTAACCGGATTTGGTGCCATCCCTGTCCATGGACGTCACCAGCAATTCGCCAGCTCCAAGTTCGACAACCTTTTTGGCAAACTCGACAGCGTCAATGCCCGTGGCATTGCGACCTCCATGGGTGAAGATCTCGAACCTGTCCGGTTCACCCGGCTCGTTCACCTGCTTGGCATCGATGGACACGACAATGCACTGCGCACCGAATTTTTCCGCCGCTTCACGCACGAAGACCGGGTTCTTGACCGCTGCGGTGTTGATGGAAACCTTGTCGGCCCCAGCAATCAGAAGCTTGCGGATGTCCTCGACCGTGCGCACACCACCACCAACGGTAACCGGCATGAAGCACGCTTCGGCCGTACGCCGGACAACATCGTAGATCGTGTCGCGGCCTTCATGACTTGCAGTGATGTCTAGAAAGCAGAGTTCGTCCGCACCGGCTGCGTCGTAGGCCTTGGCTGCCTCGACCGGATCGCCGGCATCAATCAGATCGACGAAATTAACGCCCTTGACGACACGGCCGTCCTTGACGTCCAGGCACGGAATGACACGCGCTTTCAAAGTCATGATGCTTTACTCCGCGCTTCCAGGATCAGGCACATGGCTTCTTTCGGGTCGAGCCGGCCATCGTAAAGGGCCCGTCCCGAAATTGCTCCTTCAAGGACAGCGCAATCGGGCTCCAGGAGACGATGAATATCGTCAATGGACGCGAGACCTCCGGAGGCGATCACCGGAATGGAAACGGAACGGGCAAGTTCCAGGGTTGAAGGAATGTTGAGCCCCTTCAGAACCCCGTCGCGATCGATATCGGTGTAGATAATCGCCGAAACGCCCGCATCTTCGAACTGTTTGGCAAGATCGACCGCCGTCAGTTCAGAAGTCTCCGCCCAACCTTCCACGGCGACATAACCGCCCTTGGCATCGATGCCCACGGCAACCTTGCCCGGAAACTTGCGGCATGCCTCTTTCACCAGCTCCGGGTCTCTGACGGCCACAGTGCCGAGAATGACCCGCGTGATGCCCTTGTCCAGCCAGGTTTCGATATGTTCCAGCGTCCTGATGCCGCCACCGAGCTGAACCGGGTTCCTTGTCGACGACAGAATTGCATCGACGGCGGCACCGTTGACGCTTTCACCGGCGAAGGCACCGTTCAGATCGACCACATGCAGCCATTCAAATCCCTGGTCTTCAAAGGTCTTGGCCTGGGCGCCCGGGTTATCGTTGAACACCGTTGCCTGGTCCATGTCTCCAAGCTTCAGGCGCACACACTGGCCGTCTTTCAAGTCGATGGCGGGAAAGAGGATCATGCTTCTTACATTCCTTCAACGATGACGATTTCGCCATCGGCTATTTGCTGGCGGATTTTGACCGCAACCTGATATTCGGGCGAGTTATAGCAATCGACGGCATGTTGAAAGCTCGGAAACTCGATGACGACATTGCGGGCCCGTCCCGGACCTTCGATGGTGTCGGTTTTGCCGCCGCGCGCCAGGAACTTCGCACCAAAACGTTCAAAAGCCGGTTTTGCCGCCTCGACGTATTTCGGGTAGTCGTCCGGATTGTTCACATCCACTCTGGCGATCCAATAGCCTTTGCTCATCTGATATCTCCCCAATTCAGTTAAGGCGTCCAGTCCAGAAAGTTGGCGATGAGCTCAAGGCCCAGCCGCTGGCTTTTTTCCGGGTGGAATTGCGTGCCGATCATATTGTCCTGCGCAACCATCGCGGTGAACGTGCCGGCATAGTCGAACGTTGCCAGACGGTTCGCATCATTGGCGCAGGCGAAGTGATAGGAATGCACGAAATACGCATGCAGTCCGTCAGGCCCGGTCTCGATGCCCTTGAACACCGGATGGCTTTCGGAGCGCACATCAATCGTGTTCCAGCCCATATGCGGGATCTTCAGCGACGGATCCGACGGCTTCATTTCCGAGACGTCGCCGTTGATCCAGTTCAGGCCTTCGACGGTTTCGAATTCGAGGCCGCGGCTGGCCATCAGCTGCATGCCGACGCAGATGCCGAAAAACGGCTTGCCTTGCTCGCGCACGGCTTCCTGCAGGGCTTCCGGCATGCCTTCAACAGCCCACAGGCCACGCTTGCAGTCTGCAAACGCGCCAACGCCCGGCAGGACGATGCGGTCGGCTTTCAGAACCCGCTCCGGGTCGGCTGTGACGATCACGTCCGGCACATGGGCATGAGCGCGGGCCGCGCGCTCGAATGCCTTCTCCGCCGAGCGTAGATTGCCCGAACCGTAGTCGATAATTGCAATTGTCATTGACGGGTCTCCGGACCAAGCGTCAGGCCCACGACCTGTTCGCTGCCGACCCTTGGGACGATCGGTGAGCGGTGAGGGCGCTGTTGCCGGTCAGTTTGTTCTTCAACCGGCGCAACGGGCGCGGCTGTCTTGTGCAGGAAACGGAACTCGGCTTCGTCCCGGCTGGAACCTTCCGCGATGCCGATGATGCGCCACCCCTTGCGCTCCAGGGACCAGCGGCGAAGGGCCTGTGCTTCAAAGCCGAACAGAAGCGACATCAAAAGCGCAACGATGCCCACGGCTTCCGGTCCTACCGAAAGCGCCAGCAATTCGATCACCAGGGTCACGGCAAGATAGCCGAGCAACACCAGCCACATCCGGTGCACCAGCAACCAGATGATGGAAAACAGGAATGCCAGGAACGAGAACCTGTCCGGAACAAATGCAAGCCGATCGGTCTGGCGGGGGTCTCCGTCCAGATCCCGAAATTCCGGCGGTGCCATCACAACATAGGTGCTCATGCGTCCGTCCGTTCGTTAGAGCTTCAGCCGCCGAGCTGACCTTTGGTGGTCGGTACTCGGTCAGCCTGCCGCGGATCGATCTCAACCGCCTTGCGCAAGGTGCGGGCGACGGCCTTGAAACAGGTTTCGGCGATGTGGTGGCAATTTGAACCGTAAAGATTGGCGACATGAAGGGTGATCCCGGCATTCATGGCGAATGCGCGGAAAAACTCCTCGAAAAGCTCCGTATCGAAATCACCAACCTTGTCGCGGTCAAACGTCACGTCCCAAACGAGGAACGGTCGCCCGGACACGTCCAGCGCACAGCGGGTCAACGCCTCGTCCATGGCCAGATGCGTGTCGGCGTAGCGGGTGATGCCCGACATGTCTCCCAAAGCCGAGGAAATGGCCTGGCCGAGCGCGATGCCGGTGTCCTCCACCGTGTGATGGAAATCGATATGGGTGTCGCCGTCGGCGCGGACCTTGATGTCGATCAGCGAATGTCGCGACAGCTGCTCCAGCATATGATCGAAAAATCCGACACCGGTCTGGACGTCATAGGCGCCAGTTCCGTCCAGATTGATCTCGACTGAAATGCGGGTTTCCTTGGTATCGCGCGATACACTCGCTGTACGCATGAGTGACGGTCTCCTTAAAGGCCGGATGTCCCGGCAAGCGGCGATGTTGTAGCAGCCTGAACCGACTAATGAAATAGCGACGTATAGGCTCATGCGATCCAAGTTGACGCCGGAGCCGGATCGATCAGGCAATTGGCGTCATCTGCAAGTCCTTTGACGCACCTTGCCAGCGCGGTTTTCGGCAAAACGCGCACATTGATACCGACCCAGACGCAATGCGCTGGAAACCGGTACTTTTCAGGAGATGACCATGTCCGGAACCATTCTTATCACAGGTGCCTCCACGGGCATCGGACGCACCACCGCGGAACTTTTTCTGAACAATGGCTGGAATGTTGTCGCGACCATGCGATCACCCGAAAATGCGGGGGATCTGGCGGATCATGCCAACGCACTGGTCACGCGCCTGGATGTGACCGACGAAACCTCGATAGCGAGCGCCGTTGACCAGGCATGGTCGCGCTTCGGCAGAATAGATGTGCTGCTGAACAACGCAGGTTACGGCGCCTATGGTCCACTTGAAGCCACGCCGATGGACAAGATCCGCCGCCAGTTCGACACCAATGTCATCGGCCTTTTGGCAGTCACCAAGGCAGTGCTGCCGATCTTTCGTACGCAGAAATCCGGCACGATCGTCAACATCTCTTCCATCGGCGGTCAGATGACATTTCCGCTCGGCACGCTTTATCACGGAACCAAGTTTGCGGTCGAAGGATTGTCGGAAGCCCTTCATTTCGAACTGGAAGCCATCGGTGTGAAGATGAAAATCGTCGAGCCGGGCATGATCCGCACGGATTTCGGCGGAAGATCGTTTGACTTCAGCAACGACGAAACCATGTCAGAATATCAGGAGACGATCCAGAAGCTGTTTGCCGTTTTCGGCGAGGCGGCCAATGGCGGCTCCGATCCGTCCGTCGTTGCCGACGTCATCTGGCAGGCGGTCACAGATGGTACAAACCAGTTGCGCTACCGGGCCGGTGCGGATGCGGAAGAATTTCTCGACAATCGCAAGAACCTGGACGACGCCACCTTCATTGGCGGTCTGAAGGCGCAGCTTGGTCTCTAGATGGTGCGTAGATAGAGGTTAACTCCATGTTTGAAAAAGCAGTTTCCGAAGGTGGTCTTGCAGTGGTTACGGGGGCTGCGAGTGGAGTCGGGCTGGTTTCGGCGATCCGTTTCGCCGAAGCCGGGTTCGGTGTTGTCCTCGCCGACCTGGCGGGCGAGCCACTGAACGCCGCCATCGAAAAAGTCCGCGGTGTTGCCAGCCCGAATGCGGATGTGCTTGCCGTACCGACCGACGTGACCGACATGGCCCAGGTGGAAGCCCTGGCCGACAAGGTGTTTGCAACCGGGCCCGTCGCCGTCCTGATGAACAACGCGGGCATCGGCCTGAGTTCCAAGTGCTGGGACGGTTTCGACAACTGGACACGAATGATGGATGTCAATTTCTTCGGCATTCTGCGAGGTGTCCAGTCGTTCACCCCGCGCTTGATCGAAGCAAACCGCCCCGCGGTCATCATCAACACCGGTTCCAAGCAGGGGATCACGACGCCTCCCGGAAATCCGGGCTACAACGCTTCCAAGGCAGCGGTAAAGGTGTTGAGCGAGCAACTTGCGCATGAACTCAGGGAAGCCGGCGCACCGATTTCCGTGCATCTCTTCGTGCCCGGCTTTACCTATACCGGCATGATTGCGGCGCACATTCCTGAAAAACCGGCTGCCGCCTGGACCAGCGAACAGACGGTCGATCACTTCATCGCCCGGATGACGGCAGGCGATTTCTACATTCTGTGTCCGGACAACGACGTCGACAGCACGCGTGATCGGCGCCGGGCGGAATGGGCGATCGGCGATATCATTGAAAACCGGCCTCCGCTCTCCCGCTGGCATCCGGACTACAAGGAAGCTTTTGCGGAATTCGAAAGGACCGGAAAGGCGTAGTTCTGGCGATTCAGCCATCATGATGTTATGGACGGATCGCCTTCCCAAACGCCATCCAGGAGATCCGTCCATGCCGACCAGTCCGTTCGCCCCGAAAACCGCCCTCGACCGTTTGGTGGTCGCCGTCGATGTGCCCACCATCGGCGAGGCCGAAGCTCTGGTAAGCAAGACCGAAGGCAAGGTCGGCGTCTACAAGATCGGCATGGAACTTCAGTTTGCCGGCGGACTGGAATTTGCGCGCGAGCTTGCTGCCGATGGCAAGAAGATCTTTCTGGACGTCAAGCTGCACGATATTGACAACACCATCACCAAAGCGGTGCGCAATGTTGCCAAGATGGGCATGACTTTCATGACCCTGCACGGCTATCCAAAAACCATGCGGGCAGCCGTAAAGGGGCTGGCGGAAGAAGACAATCCGAACCTCTGCCTTCTGGGTGTAACGGTTCTGACGTCGATGGATGAGGACGATCTGATTGCTGCCGGTTACCGTGGACCTCTGTCTGATGTGGTGGAAGCCAGGGCAATGGACGCAAGGGCTGTCGGGATGGGCGGCATTGTCTGTGCGGCAACGGAATCTGAAAAGATGCGCACCATATTGGGGGATGAACTCGTGATAGTCACACCCGGTATCCGCCCTGCGGGCAGCACTGCTGGTGACCAGCGGCGGGTGATGACGCCTGAAGACGCGATCCGCGCCGGCAGTGACTATCTGGTTGTCGGGCGCCCGATCAACCAGGCCGCAGACCCGGCAGCGGCAGCTGATACGGTTGTCGCGGAGATCGAAGCAGCGCTCGCGAAATAGCCGCTCCCCGGCACAACAAAGAAAAGGCCACCGCCGGAGCGGTGGCCAAGTTTTTAATTGCGGTCTTGGTTTCGGTCAGGCCGCTTGATTTCCATTTTCAGGCGACGAGCGCAACACCATTCCGTAAAGATCGCGCGGATCGTCGGGGTCAGCCAGCAAATCGAGCTTTTCGAAGTGGCCGGTCTTCGGCAGAAGGTCGTGCACATACCGAAGTGCGGCGAAGTCCTCGATTGCAAAGCCGACGCTGTCGAATAAGGTGATCTGATCATCTGACGTGCGGCCTGCCACCTGACCGGCAAAGACCTGCCAGAGCTCGGTTACCGGATGGTCTTCCGGCAGCTGCTGCAGCTCTCCTTCGATCCGGGTCTGCTCCGGATACTCGACGAAAATATCCGAACGCAGCAGAATATCCTTGTGAAGCTCTGTTTTGCCCGGGCAGTCACCGCCAATCGCGTTGATGTGGATGCCGGAACCAACCATGTTGTCGGTCAGGATCGTCGCGTACTTCTTGTCCGCCGTCACAGTGGTGACGATCTGCGCTCCTTCAATGGCATCTTCCGGCGTCTTGCAGATCGTTACGTTGAGACCGGAATCGGCCAGGTTCCGCGCCAGACGCAGGCTGGCGGAGTGGTCGATGTCATAGGCCCGGATTTCGGTGATGCCGAGCATTTCCTTGAAGGCAAGGCACTGGAAGTCGGACTGGGCGCCATTGCCGATGATGGCCATGGTGGTTGAACCCTTCGGCGCCAGGTATTTTGCGGCCAGCGCGGAATTGGCTGCCGTACGCAGAGCCGTCAGGATGGTCATTTCAGTCAGGAGCACCGGATATCCGGTGGCCAGATCGGACAGAACACCGAACCCGGTTACGGTCTGCAGGCCGTCGCGGATGTTTTCCGGGTGACCGTTGACGTATTTGAATCCGAAAGTCTTGCCATCGCTTGTCGGCATGAGCTCGATCACCCCCTGGGGCGCGTGTGCCGGAATGCGCGGTTTCTTGTCGAAGCTTTCCCAACGCAGGAAATCCTCTTCGATATACTCGGCTATTCCCATCAGTGCCTTTTCAACACCGATTGCGCGAACGTTGCGCATCATGTTGTCGACGCTCACGAACGGCACATAAGCCAGTTCTGAGGGCTCCGGGTTATGGTTCACGGCAGACATATTCATTTCCTCTAGAAGCTTCTTGTCGGGCGGTCGAAGACGCGGCGGCCAAAAAGAGAGCCGGTCAGATCGACCATCAGGCGCGCGGTTTTTCCGCGGTCGTCCAGAAAGGGGTTGAGCTCGACCAGATCGAGCGACGTCACCAGTCCGCTGTCATGGAGCATTTCCATCACCAGATGCGCCTCGCGGAAAGTCGCGCCGCCCGGAACCGTCGTGCCGACGGCAGGCGCGATTTCAGGATCGAGAAAATCAACATCCAGACTGACATGCAGCAGTCCATTGGCATCACGGACCCGGTCCAGAAAGGGCCTTAGCAGCGGGCCAATGCCTTCTTCATCAATGCGCCGCATGTCGCTGACACCAACGCCATGGCTCAACAGCATGCTGCGTTCAGCGGCATCAATGGACCGCACACCGAGTATCTCGACATGTTCGGGTTTCACGGTGTGTTCGACCGGTGTTCCAAGCAGACCTTCAAATCCGGGCAGGCCACAGGCAAAGGCGAGCGGTGTGCCATGAAGATTGCCGCTGTCCGTGCTGTCCAGCGTATGAAAATCGGAATGTGCATCCAGCCACAGCACGAAAAGCGGGCGCCCGTGTTCCGCGGCAGCCTTCGCCTGTCCCGAAACCGTGCCCGCCGCCATGGCGTGATCCCCACCGAGATAGATCGGAAAGACCGGAGCGGTCCCAAGTTCCGCCGCCTTTGCGTGGAGCGCCCTCGTCCAGGCAACATAAGCCGGGTAATTTTTCAAAACCGGATTTGGGGCGGTCAGACCGCCGACATCGGCGGGGACGAGATTGCCATGATCGGCAACCGAATGGCCCAGCGCCTCAAGCGTGCCCGCAAGACCGGCCGTTCGAAACGCGTCAGGTCCCATGACGCAGCCTTTTTGACCGGCACCTTCGTCGACGGGAGCTCCGACAAGAACAATCTGCTTCTTGACGACGTTCACTTGTTCCTCCGAATGAATTCTCATCTTCAAAGTGTGTGAAAACGCCGCGGCGGAGTAAATCCCGTCACTTGATCAAATGTGCAGTCAGATTTATCATTTTGATAAACTCAAATTACCGGATTGAAACTATGGATGATCTGGATCTTCAATTGATCTCGCTCCTGCGTCATGATGGGCGCAGATCAGTGTCCGATTTGGCAAGCGATTTGAAAGTCTCCCGCGCAACCGTGCGCTCGAGAATGGAGAAGCTTATCGAATCAGGTGAGATCCTCGGATTTACAGCGGTTCTTCGCGATGACTGGCGCGATCTTCCGATCCGTGCCGTAACACTGGTCGTGGTTGACGGACATAATACCGAACCGGTCATTCGTTCCCTGAGCGCACTGACCGAAGTACGGGCCATCCATTCCACCAACGGCAAGTGGGACCTTGTGCTGGACATTGCGACAAGAGATCTGGTGGGCTTTGACGATGCGCTGAACCGAATTCGACTGATCGAAGGCATCACGGGCACGGAAACCAGCCTTCTTTTGAACACCCGAAAGGGGCCTGCCGTTCCGGCCGATGAATTCAAGGATGTGCTCGGCTGAGCAGACCCGGTGCGACCATCTCGCAAATCGGGTCGCTTCAGTGCAGCGCGCCGACTATGATCGGATCAGACTTGAAGACGCGAAGTATTCGATATGACCAAAGCACTCGATCTTTCCGCCATCGCCTCAGAACCCAAGCCGATCTCGGTCGGTGAAGAGGCATCTGAAAACTATACGGTTGTCCGCCAGACACTACGGCGGATCACCGAAGACTGGCGCGACCAGCCGACCCTTGAAGAACTCGCCAAGGAGGTCGGTCTGCAACCCATTCAGCTTCAACGCGTGTTTTCGCGCTGGGCGGGACTGACACCCAAGCAGTTTCTTCAGGCCATCACCCTTGATCACGCCAAGGCTCTCCTGCGGGACTCGGCCAGCATCATGGACACATCCTTTGAAGTTGGCCTGTCTGGATCCTCGCGACTGCACGACCTTTTTGTCACCCACGAAGCAATGACACCGGGCGACTATCGGAACAGGGGCGGTGGGCTAAAGATCATCTACGGCTTTCACCCTTCGCCTTTCGGTCAGGTACTGGTGATGGCGACGGACAAGGGACTGGCCGGCCTTGGATTTGCCGATCCCGGCGAAGAAGATAGCTCGCTGGAGGACATGTGCAGCCGCTGGCCCGCGGCTCAATATGTTCACGATCAGGATGCGACGGCGCGCTACGCACAGCGGGTTTTCGATCCGAAGAAGTGGCAGGAAAACCAGCCGCTGAACATCGTCATGATCGGCACGGATTTCGAAATCCGGGTGTGGCAGACTCTTTTGAAGATCCCCATGGGACAGGCGACCACCTATTCCGACATCGCGGCCTGCCTCGGAAATCCGAAGGCTTCAAGAGCCGTCGGCTCCGCAGTCGGCCGTAATCCGATTTCCTTCGTCGTGCCCTGTCACAGGGTGCTGGCAAAGGGCGGCAAGATTGGCGGCTATCACTGGGGCCTGACCCGCAAGCGCGCCATTCTCGGTTGGGAAAGCGGCCTTTCCGCACCTGTGCTGGAGTGTGTCTGAGCCTCCTGACCCGGAGGCTCACAACCGTTTTTTTAGTGAACAGGACCTTCGGGCATCGGATAGTTGCCGGTGATTTCCCAGCCAAAGGATGTCAGCCGCTCGGCTGTCATCGGGGTCAGGTCTCCCGTGATCAGGAAATCGACGCTCGACGGCGGAAAAGGAAGCTGGCCCAATCCTTCATGCATGTTGGAAAAGGTCTGAGCGACCGTCTTCGTCCATGACACCATGTCAAGCGGCAGGATGATTGCTGCTATCCCATCCCGGCGGATGGCAATGGGAACACCATTTACCTCCTTGATCTGACCAAGACCGGAGACAACCCGGTTATAGGTTTCAAGAAGAACAACGCGGCGCAGCTGGAAATAGGCAATGTCCCGGCTTTCAGCATCGGCGGCTTTCGCAGCGATCAAATCCAGATCCTGGACACTTGGCATCGCCTGCAGTTGATAGGCAATCGCGGCCTTTTCAGAGATCGTGTAGAACGGATTGGCGGCGATCTTCGAAATCGTCTGCTCCGAAATTCCGGCCTTGCGGAAGGTCTCTGCGGTCCGCTCCTCAAGCTCCGACGGGGTGCTGTCCACGATAAGCGTTCGGAAATTGTCGGCCTGACGGGCGGCTGAAACAATCAATCCACCGGGGAGCAGGCTTGTGATCGCGGTAACTGTCCAGTTTCCTGCCGTCGTCACGCTGGCGGTTTCATTCAGTTTTTCGGAAAGCGGCTTGTAAAAGGTATAGGGGTCGACACCGAGTTCGTAAGCGAGCTCCCGCTCTGCGCGCGCCTGTCCGGTAATGGATTTTGCAATATCGGCTGCTGAACCGCCTTTGCCGGAAACCGCGGCCTCCACTCCCTTGGTCAATCGTCCGAACATGCGTCCGACACCGGACACCGTACTCTTGGCAGTACCGACCGGGTCGGTGACCGTGCTTTCAACCAGTTCAACCGGCTTCATGGCTGCCTGTTTCAGGCCGTCAACGAAACTCTGATCGTTCTTCAGTCCTTCCAGCGCAACAAGAACCTTGAGCTCGGCAAGCCGCTGCTTCAGCAAACCGTCTCCCTCGATGCGTTCGACGCCGAGGTCGGTCTGCAACTGGTAGATACGCAGGAAACCATCACTTCGAACCGGGGCCAAAACAGCATATCCCGGCCCGAGTTCCTTACCGTCCAGGACAACCGAAGGGTCCTGCTCGGGTGGTGTTTCATATTGTTCGGAAAGTGAAAAAGCCGGTGCCGTCATCAGGACGGCACCCATCAATAAACCAGCAGTACGAACGGGCAGACCAAAAGTCCCACGCATCAATCAGACCTCCATAGGTCCGGTGACGCGTCAGTCCGGAGCTGTACCGTTCCGTGCCAAGGCCTCACCGGCGAGATAAAGCGAACCGCAAATCAAAATTCGTGGCGGTTCTCCATCCTTCGCGGCACAAGCTGCCACATCTGCGAGGGCCGCGTCCAGTGATTGGAACGGTGTTGCCTCGAGACCGGCGCAGCGCGCAAGGTCCGCCAGGTCTTCCGGAGATCTTGCTGTCATCGTTGAAGAAATCGGCACCGTGCCGACATGGCGCACCAAACCGTGGAAAGGGCGGAAGAACCCGACCGGATCCTTGGTGGTGAGCATTCCGGAGATCAGATAGAGCGGGCAGGGGTTTCTTTCTTCCTGTTCGCCCATGAACTGGGCAACGGAAACTCCCGCACCTGGATTATGACCGCCGTCGATCCAGACTTCCGCTCCTTCGGGGCACATGTCCAGAAGCCGTCCGTGAGTGATCGGCTGCAGCCGCCCAGGCCAGTTTACGGATCTCAGCCCCTGGGCAATAATGTCTTCAGCAGGCAGAACGCCGGCGGCCTTCAGTGCGGCGATGGCAAGCCCGGCATTGGCATACTGGTGACCTCCGCCCAGAACCGGGAGCGGCAGATCAATCAGCTCTTCCTCGTCCTGAAAGATCATCCGGCCCTGATCGGCCTGCGCAATGAATTCCTGCCCGTACACAGACAGCCTTGCCCGTTTGCGGGCCGCTTGGCGGACGATCTCGGGAAGCGCCGTCGTTTCCTGAGCCGCGCAGACCACCGGCACGCCCTGCTTGATGATACCAGCCTTTTCGGCAGCGATCTCGGTGAGATCGTCTCCCAGAAACTTTTCATGATCCATGGAGACGGGCGTGATCACCGTGGCAATCGGATCATCGATGACATTGGTGGCATCCAAACGGCCGCCGAGACCAACTTCCAGAAGAAGAACATCAGCAGGATGTTCCGCAAACAGAAGCAATGCAGCTGCCGTCGTGATCTCGAAGAAGGTGATTTCCTCACCGCCATTTGCTTCTTCGCAGCGATGGAGAGCGTCATAAAGTTCGGGATCGGATACGAATTTGCCGTGTGTTCCAAGCCGAATACGTTCATTGAACGAGACCAGGTGCGGCGACGTGTAGACGTGGCAGCGTTTTCCGGATGCTTCCAGAATGGCACGCATCGTCGCGGTCACGGACCCCTTGCCATTGGTCCCGGCAACATGAATGACCGGCGGCAACCGCTTTTCCGGATTTCCCAAAGCTGCGAGCAAACGATGCATGCGCCCAAGCGAGAGATCTATCTCCTTGGGGTGCAGTGCCAGCAACCGGTCCAGGATTTTTGTGATTTGATCCAAGGCGCCCTCCGAAGGGTCCTCTGTCCCATGTTCAGCGTGACCTAAGATATAGCCGCCCGCATGTCGTGCAGACGGCCTTGAATCGTCCGGTTATACCGGATTTGCGACAATTTGACTGCCGCTGCGCTCTTAACTTGCAGCTTCAGCTTCTTTCGCCGTTTCCTCGGCAGGCTTTTCAGCCTCGACTTCGGTAGCAACTGCTTCCGCTTCCTTCGGCGCTTCGAGCTTCGGCAGCTCGACTTCGCGTTTCATCAGGATGCCGCAGATCCGGGAAATTGTCTCTTTCATCTGTGGACGCGGAACCACCATGTCGATCATCCCGTGATCGAGAAGGTATTCGGCGGTCTGGAAATCGTCCGGCAGTTTTTCACGAACCGTCTGCTCGATGACCCGGCGTCCCGCAAATCCGATCTGCGCGCCCGGTTCGGCAATGTGCACATCGCCCAGCATAGCGTATGACGCGGACACACCGCCGGTGGTCGGGTTGGTGAGAACAACGATATAGGGAAGACCGGCTTCGCGAAGCATCTGCACACCAACGGTGGTGCGTGGCATCTGCATCAGCGACAGGATGCCTTCCTGCATGCGGGCACCGCCCGAAGCGGCAAAGATGACAAAGGGGGTCTTGTCCTCGACCGCTTTCAACATGCCGGCCAGGATCGCTTCACCGGCAGCCATGCCGAGCGAACCGGCGATGAAGTCGAAATTCTGGACAGCCGCCGTGATTTCCATTCCGTTGACCTTGCCCTGGCCAACCAGAATGGCTTCATTTTCACCGGACTTGGAACGCGCTTCCTTCAGGCGATCGGTATAACGCTTGGAATCGCGGAACTTGTGTGGATCAGCCTGCACTTCCGGTGTTTCGACGTCCTTGTACTCGGCATTGTCGAAGAACGCCTCGAGGCGCTTGCGCGCCGGTATACGCATGTGGTGACCGGAATTGGGAATGACCCAGAGATTGGCCTCCAGATCCCGGTGAAACACCATTTCACCGGTTTCCGGACACTTGATCCAAAGATTTTCCGGAACTTCGCGCTTTTTCCAAAGATCGCGGATCTTGGGGCGTACGATAGAGTTGATCCAGTTCACGACAAACGCGTCCGTTACTCGAGTTATCAATCAGCGGAGATATGGGGTCCGCCGGAATTCATTCAATTCAATTTGTCCGTGCCGGGAGCAACACCCGGCTGCGCCAATTCAGGCCGAACGCGCCCGTGCACATCCGGCAGCCAGATCCGCCACCACATCGGCAACCGCCTGAACGGTCTTGTCGGTTGCTTTTCCGGCTTCATCAAGGCTGTCACGAATGGCATTGACCAGAACCGAACCAACGACAACGCCGTCCGCGTCCTTGCCGATTTCAGCCGCCTGATCCGCTGTCTTGACGCCAAATCCAACCGCTACAGGCAAATCGGTGTGCCCCTTGATGCGGTTCACGGCCGTCGCAACCCTGCCCGTATCCGCAATATTGGCACCGGTGATACCTGTCACGGAGACGTAATAGACGAAACCGGAAGTGTTGGCCAGAACGGCGGGAAGGCGCTTGTCATCCGTCGTGGGGGTTGCAAGACGAATGAAATTCAAGCCGGCTTCGAGTGCCGGAATGCACAATTCATCATCCGCTTCAGCAGGTATATCGACAATGATGAAACCGTCGACGCCGGCATCCTTGGCGATCTGTACGAATTTGCGTGGTTCGCGAACATAGATCGGATTGTAATAGCCCATCAGGATGATCGGCGTGTCCTGGTCCTGCTTGCGGAACTCACGCACCATGTCCAGGGTCTTGTCCATGGTGTGACCGGCTGCCAGCGCGCGCTGATTGCCAAGCTGGATCGGAATGCCTTCCGCCATCGGATCCGAAAACGGCATGCCAAGCTCGATCACATCAGCGCCCGCAGCGGGCAGTGCGTTCAGAACGGCCTGGGAGGTCTGCAGATCCGGATCACCTGCGGTGACAAACGTAACCAGTGCTGGCCGCCCTGCTTCCGCACAGGCTTTAAAACGGCGGTCGATACGCGTTTCCGTCATACAGCTCTACCCCTGCCGCCTATCCGCGGCCCTGCTTTTCTAATTGGACTCAATGCGGTGTAGGGGAGCGGGCAAGCCTATGTCAATCAAAGAACGCGACAATCAAAGAAGAAGCAAGGCCAAGAGAGCCTGTTTCCGGCTCCAGCCGGGTCTTCAACGCTGGTTGAAGTGTTTCCTGAACGCGTGACCGGAAATTTCAGTGCGCACCAGGCCAAGCTGAGCCAGTTCGCCGTCATTCATACGGTTCAAGCGTTCAATCTCGTTTGCTGTACGGCGGGCTGCACGAACGTCGCGCACAAAACCTGTCAGAAGATCGAAAGCCATTTTCGGTTCCTTTCGTGTCTCGGAAGACCACGTGTCATGCACGTTTGTCTTGCGATCCGAATTTAGTCGGAGACAGCCCTGTCACAACCGACATGTTTGCAATGCAGCAATTCACGTGACGAATAACTCTCCAGTTTTCCAGCTGACTGAAAGGCGCAATGCATAGCTGTCTAAGCAGGCTTGCAAAATTTGCAGCTGCAAAAGTGCACAAAGTGCGCTTAAATGCTTCTACAGATCAGAGACAGACAAAAAGGAGCTGAAATTGGCCCATTCCCTGTTTGAACCGGCCCCAATCCCGCTTGGTGAAAAGCTGTGGCGGCGCGTGAGAGACTTCAATCTTGGCCTGCCTGCAAAAGAACTGCGGGAAAAGCCGTGTCCCGGACAGACGAACATCGTCGGGTCAACGCATGCAGATGAACTGGATGCCCGCGGACGGCAACACTATCTTCTGGCCGCACTGACGGCCGACCCGATCAAAAAATAAAAGCCGCGCGCCCGATGGGCGCACGGCTGTTTTCAACTGAGAACCTGTAATTCCGGCTTAGAGATCAAATCCGAGCATCTGTCCAACCGTGAACACGTCCTTGTCGCCGCGGCCACACAGGTTCATGACGATGATCTGATCCTTGTCCATCTGCGGCGCCAGTTTGACCACATGTGCCAGGGCATGGGACGGTTCCAGCGCCGGAATGATGCCTTCGACGCGCGTCAGCATCTGGAACGCATCGAGGGCCTCGTTGTCCATCACCGGCACATATTCAACACGCCCGATTTCCTTCAACCAGGAATGCTCCGGACCGATGCCGGGATAATCGAGGCCAGCGGAAATGGAATGTCCTTCGAGGATCTGACCGTCGTCATCCTGAAGAAGATATGTCCGGTTACCGTGCAGAACGCCCGGCTTGCCCGCTGTCAGGGACGCACAGTGTTCTTCACCTTCCAGACCGCGGCCCCCAGCTTCGACCCCATAAATCTTGACATCGTTGTCGTCGAGGAACGGATGGAAGAGGCCAATGGCGTTGGATCCGCCGCCGACAGCTGCTACAAGAGCATCCGGCAGGCGTCCCTCGGCTTCCATCATCTGCTCTCGCAGTTCCTTGCCGATCACGGACTGGAAATCACGAACCAGCTCCGGATACGGATGCGGACCGGCGGCTGTCCCGATCAGGTAATATGTGTTGTCTACGTTGGTTACCCAGTCACGCAGAGCTTCGTTCATGGCGTCTTTCAGCGTGCCGGCTCCGGCAGTTACCGGAACGATTTCGGCACCCAGCAACTTCATGCGGAAAACGTTCGGCTTCTGACGCTCCACATCAGTCGCACCCATATAGACCACACACGGCAGGCCGAAGCGCGCACATACGGTCGCCGTCGCCACACCATGCTGACCGGCACCGGTTTCGGCGATGATCCGCGTCTTGCCCATACGCTTGGCCAGCAGGATCTGACCAAGGCAGTTGTTGATCTTGTGAGATCCGGTGTGGTTCAGTTCGTCCCGCTTGAAATAGATTTTTGCTCCGCCAAGCTCTTCGGTCAGCCGTTCAGCGAAATAGAGCGGTGAAGGACGGCCAGTATAGTGCTTGTTCAGATTTTCGACCTCGGCATGAAACTCCGGATCGTGCTTGGCGTCCTTGTAGTGCTGCTCCAGGTCAAGGATCAGCGGCATCAGGGTTTCGGCGACGTAGCGGCCACCGAAGATACCGAAATGACCGCGATCGTCCGGACCGGTCCGGATGCTGTTCGCCATATCGTTCACGCGTTTACTCCTTAACCCGAATTTCCGGCGCTTTTGGCCGCCGCCATGAAAGCGCGTATGAGATCGCTGTCCTTGACGCCCTTTTCACGTTCGACGCCGGACGAAACGTCCACTTCCTTCGTGCCGCTCAGCCGAATGGCCTCAACGACATTGTCTGGATTCAACCCTCCCGAAAGCATGAAGGGCTTTGCAAGGTCAAGATCTTTCAAAAGCGTCCAGTCATAGGCAACGCCATTGCCACCCGGCAGCTCGGAATCCTTCGGCGGTTTGGCGTCGAACAGGATCCTGTCGGCAACAGCAGCGTAGTATTGCGCCTTTTCCAAGTCTTCCTTTGCTGACACCGAGACCGCTTTCATGATCTGCGTGCCCTGCATCACCTTGGTCGCCGCGCAGGCTTCTGGCGGTTCACTGCCATGAAGCTGGAACGTATCGGGCGCAACGAGCTCCTTGATCCGCGACAGTCCGTCCAGGTCCATGTTCACCGTCACCGCAACGATCTCGGCTTTGCCGCGAGCCATGTCTGCCAACTTGCAGGCCTGACTGAGGGAAACGTGACGCGGGCTCTTCGGAAAGAACATCAGACCGATCATGTCCGCCCCGGCATCCAGCGCGGCTTCCATGGTTTCCTCGGTCGACAGACCACAGATTTTGACTTTTATCTCAGACATGGTTTCGAGGTATCGCCGCTGGGAAAAGGTTTGTCAAAGAGGAAAGGGTGAATTCACCTTTTCCCTGGCCAAACACTCCTTGTCTTCACCGCGTGGAAACGGGAAATCACGAAAAGTCACGTGCAACTGGTCATCCCGGCCGCGCGTAGAGCGAGCCGGGAACGGAGGGTCACAGGAGCTGGTTTCCCGGCGCCAGTCCTTACGTCACATTGAATGCCGCGATTGCTGCCATGTTGACGATGTCACTGTCCTTGGCGCCGAGGGGGACGATCTGGATCGGTTTGTCGAAACCGACCAGAAGCGGACCGATAACCGTGGCGCCGCCCAGTTCCTGCAGCATCTTTGTCGAGATGGATGCGGAGTGGAATGCCGGCATGACCAGAACGTTGGCCGGACCGGACAGGCGGCAGAACGGATACGCAGACATCCTGCCCATGTCGAGCGCGACGTCCGCGGCCATCTCACCGTCATATTCAAAATCAACCCGGCGCCGGTCGAGGATTTTCACCGCTTCCTGGACCTTTTCAGAACGTTCGCCCTTTGGGTGACCAAAGGTGGAGTAAGCCAGCATGGCAACTCGCGGCTCGTAGCCGAGTTTGCGTGCGACATGAGCCGCTTCTTCCGCAATGTCGGCAAGCTCTTCGGATGTCGGCATGTCGATCACAGCCGTATCGGCAATCAACACGGTGCGCCCACGGGCAAGAGCCAGTGACACACCGATCACCCGGTGGCCGGGTTTCGGGTCGATGGTCGCTTTGACCGTATCGAGCGCAACGGAATAATTCCGGGTCAGACCGGTCACCATGGCATCGGCATCCCCGCGTGCCACCATGATTGCGCCCCAATAGTTACGATCATTGTTGACCATGCGCTGACAGTCACGCAGCAGATAGCCCCGGCGTTGCAGGCGGCCGTAGAGATACTGCGCGTAATCGGTGTTGCGGTCGGAAAGCCGGGCATTCTGAATGGAAAGCCCCGGCCGGTTGATATCGATGCCGGCCTGGTCGGCCATCGACTTGATCTCGTCTTCGCGGCCAATCAGGATCGCCTCTCCAAGGCCCTGCGACACAAAGCTGGTGGCCGCGCGGATGACCGGCTCTTCCTCGCCTTCTGCGAAGACGACGCGTTTCGGCTGCTGGCGAACCTTGGTGAAAATGCGCTGCAACGTGCCGGCCACCGGATCACGACGCGCCGAAAGCTGGTGCCGGTAGGCTTCCATATCGACAATCGGGCGTTGTGCGACACCAGAATCCATCGCCGCCTGGGCAACCGCAGGCGGAATGGCATGGATCAGGCGTGGGTCGAACGGCACCGGAATAATGTATTTCGGACCGAATTTCGGCCGGTTGCCCCGATAGGCGGCAGCCACTTCGTCCGGCACTTCCTCACGAGCAAGTTCGGCCAGGGCCCGGGCACACGCCACTTTCATGTCGTCGTTGATCGTGGTTGCCTGAACGTCGAGGGCTCCGCGGAAGATATAGGGAAAGCCAAGGACATTGTTCACCTGGTTGGGATAATCCGACCGGCCGGTCGCGACAATGGCATCGTCGCGCACAGCTGCGGCTTCTTCCGGCGTGATTTCCGGATCCGGGTTGGCCATGGCGAAGATGACCGGGTTTGGCGCCATGACACGGAGCATGTCGGGGGTCAGCGCGCCTTTTACCGATACGCCGAAAAAGACGTCCGCGCCTTTCAAGGCATCGTAAAGCGAGCGATTGTCCGTTTCGATCGCGTGGGCGGACTTCCACTGGTTCATGCCCTCTTCGCGGCCCTTGTAGATCACACCCTTGGTGTCGCACAGGGTCACGTTTTCATGGGGGATGCCCATTGCCTTGACCAGTTCGATGCAGGCAATGCCGGCGGCGCCTGCGCCGTTACAGACAACCTTGGTGTCCTTCATGTCCCGGCCGGTGAGATGCAAGGCGTTGATCAGGCCCGCGGCCGCAATGATGGCCGTGCCGTGCTGATCGTCGTGAAAAACGGGAATATCCATCAACTCGCGCAGACGCTGCTCGATGATGAAGCAGTCAGGCGCCTTGATGTCTTCCAGGTTGATGCCGCCGAAAGATGGCCCCAGATAACGGACCGAGTTGATGAATTCCTCGACATCTCCGGTATCGACTTCCAGATCGATGGAGTCGACATCGGCGAAACGCTTGAAAAGAACGGACTTGCCTTCCATCACCGGTTTGGAGGCCAGGGCGCCAAGATTTCCCAGCCCCAAAATGGCGGAGCCGTTGGAAATCACGGCAACAAGGTTGCCCTTGGTGGTGTAGTCATAGGCACGGCTCGGATCCTCCGCAATCGCCCTGACCGGCACCGCCACACCGGGCGAATAGGCCAGCGACAGGTCGCGCTGTGTTGCCATCGGCTTGGTGGGCGTGATCTCAAGCTTTCCGGGCCGCCCGCTCTGGTGAAACTGCAGGGCTTCCTGATCGGTAAAGCTGACATTGGTTTTGGACGAAGTGTTGTCGGCGGACATGATTGGGGCGTTTCCTCTTGATCACGCTCACTAAGAGCGGAAGACCGACCTTATCCCCTGGAAAATGAAGCCTCAAGCCAAGATGACATAACCCTTTTGTGGAATGCCCCGGCAGGTTTGGTACGTATCGGGCATGAGTGGACAAAGCGCGCAAAAGGCAGCCCCGGCGGAGACCAAGGTCACGCCGATGATGGCTCAGTACATCGAGATCAAGACCGCCAACCCGGACAGCCTGCTGTTTTACCGAATGGGCGACTTCTACGAACTGTTTTTCGATGACGCCGAAGTGGCCTCCAGATCCCTCGGCATCACGCTGACCAAGCGGGGCAAGCATCAAGGTGCCGATATCCCGATGTGCGGTGTCCCGGTGCATGCCGCCGATGATTATCTGCAGAAGCTGATTGCTCTCGGGCACCGGGTATCGGTGTGTGAACAGACCGAAGACCCGGCGGAAGCGAAGAAGCGCGGTTCCAAATCCGTGGTTCGGCGCGACGTGGTACGCCTGGTCACGCCTGGCACGCTGACCGAAGAACGCCTGCTGGACGCGGGAGCCAACAATTATCTGATGGCTCTGACACGGTTGAAGGGCGGTTCGCTTACCGGCGATGCGGTCTATGGCCTTTCCTGGATTGATATGTCGACCGGTTCCTTCCAGGTGTCGGAAACCGATCACCAGCGACTGGCCGCCGACCTGGCACAGGTATCGCCACGCGAGCTGATCCTGGCAGACAATCTGCTTCAGGAAAGCGATCTGCGGCAGATTGCCGAGCAATCCGGCGGGGCACTGTCTCCCGTTCCCCGGGCTTTCTTCGACAGTTCAACGGCCACAGACCGGCTGGCTCACTATTTTGGCGTCAAAACGCTGGACGGCTTCGGTACCTTCAGCCGAGCGGAGCTTTCTGCTGCGGCGGGCATACTTTCCTATATCGAAAAGACCCAGCTCGGCGAACGGCCGCCGCTGGACCCGCCGGTTCGCGAGGCTGGTGCCGGGCGTATGCTGATTGACCCGGCAACGCGCGCAAACCTGGAACTTTCCAGGACGCTTTCGGGTGAGAAGCAGGGATCGTTGCTGGCGACCATCGACCGGACGGTCACCGGCAGCGGGTCACGATTGCTGGCCAGCCGGTTGGCCGGGCCGCTTGTCAATGTGGATGCCATTCATCGGCGCCACGACGCGGTGGCATTCTTCCTCGATAACGAGATCATGCGAGAAGGCCTGCGACAAACGCTGAAAGGCGCCCCGGACATGGCGCGCGCGCTATCGCGGATCGCGCTGAACCGCGGCGGTCCGCGTGACATTCTTTCAATTGCACAGGGTCTTGCCGCCTCAAGGGCCGTTCTGGACCAGACCGCCAATGGTGCAGGGGAAATTCCGGGTGAAATCGCTGCCGCCCGAGCCAGCCTGGAACAGGCCCCGCACGAGCTGGGCGCTGAACTGGTCGCCGCAATCAAGGAAGAGCCTCCGCTTTTGAAGCGGGATGGTGGTTTTGTCGCCACCGGCTACAACTCCGATCTGGATGAACTGCGTTCTCTGCGCGATGAAAGCCGTAAAGTCATCGCCAAACTTCAGGCCGATTACTCCGAAGAGCTTGGCCTGCGGTCGCTGAAAATCAAGCACAACAATGTGCTTGGCTGGTTCATCGAAGCGCCGACCGCGCAGACGGAAAAACTGACCGCCGATCCGGCACGCTTCATTCACCGCCAGACGATGGCCGGTGCGATGCGCTTCACCACGACCGAGCTGGCCGATCTTGAATCCAAGATCGCGAGCGCCGGTGAACGGTCTCTTGCGATCGAGCTGGAAATCTTCGACCGCCTGGGCCAGGCGATCATCGAAGCTGGTGAAGCCATCAAGTCCGCCGCTCAGGGCCTTGGTATCCTCGATGTGTCGGCAGCGCTTGCCAAACTCGCCCAGGAAGAGAACTACTCACGGCCAATTGTCGACGACACGCGTGCTTTCGACATCAAAGGGGGCCGTCATCCCGTCGTTGAACTGGCCCTGAAAAAATCCGGTGGTGACAGCTTTGTTGCCAATGATGCCAATCTAGGTCCGGACAATTCCGAAGAAATCGGTCACATCTGGCTGATCACCGGTCCGAACATGGCTGGTAAGTCGACCTTCCTGCGTCAGAACGCACTGATCGCGGTACTGGCACAGATGGGAGCCTTCGTACCGGCGGCAGAGGCACATATCGGCATCGTCGACCGTCTGTTTTCCCGTGTCGGCGCGGCAGACGATCTGGCACGCGGCCGGTCCACCTTCATGGTCGAAATGGTGGAAACAGCCGCAATTCTCAATCAGGCAGGTGACCGGTCCCTGGTCATTCTGGATGAAATCGGCCGTGGAACGGCGACTTTCGACGGTTTGTCGATTGCCTGGGCAACAATTGAACACCTGCACGAGGTCAACAGATCCCGAGCCCTGTTTGCGACCCACTATCACGAACTGACGGCACTTTCCTCCAAGCTGGGACGGCTCTCGAACGCCACGGTTTCAGTGAAAGAGTGGAAAGGCGATGTCATCTTCCTGCACGAGATCGTGCCGGGGGCCGCGGACCGGTCCTATGGCATTCAAGTTGCCAAACTTGCCGGTCTCCCGGCAATGGTGGTCGAACGTTCCAAGCAGGTGTTGAGCCAACTGGAAGAGCAGGACCGGAATTCACCTTCCGAGACCTTGATCGACGAGTTGCCTTTGTTTGCCAGCCTGACAACGCCGCCGCCCAGCGCTGCCGCAGATCCGGTCAAACCGAACCCGGTGCTGGAAGCGCTGGAAGCGTTCGATCCGGATGACATGACGCCTCGTGAAGCCCTTGAGGCCCTTTACCGGCTGAAAACGCTCAGGGCGAATGAAGACGACAATAGTTAGGGCATTTCGCGAACTGCTTTAGAGCGTCTCACCAGGCGAAGAGCCGGGCAGCTTCTGCATTGGTGCGGGCAGATATGAACTCTGCTTCGGTGCGCAGGTCATCAAGGTCGTAGCGCGCCGAACTCAGATCGAATTCCGCATCGTCGAGCCGCTGGCGAAGCTTCTTGCGTTCCTTCCGGCATTCCTTGGGCTCGTCTTTCTTTTTGTCCTTGCAGTTCAGCCCTGAAAGACTTTCCTCCAGTTCATCAACCCGCATTTCATGTGAGCGCACTTCCGTCTCCGCACGCTCAACCCGGTTTCTTGCGCTCCAGATCACATGGCCGAGCTGGTATGCCTGATTGAACCCGGCTCCCATCCGAGGTGGACAAATCGGGGATTTCTGCTTGTTCTGCTTGCCGAGCGTGAAGCCGTTCAAGGGTGTGCAATAATTCTGGAGACCGCGGTTCCAACCGGACATGTATGCCTCGGTGTTTGGCGTGATGCCGTGTTTGCCGCAGCTTTTGACTACTTCATCCAGGTGGCTGGCGGGCTTGCCAACAGAAGCATGAGCCTTGCCAAGTTCACTCCAGTCACCGGCAACACATTGTTCCTTCGTGACCGCGGCGCAACCACCAAGGCCAGCAAGACCCAGAGCAATGACGGCAATTCCAGCAAAAGACTTCATTTTCAGCAAACCTGTCCACGCGAAATCGAACGCGACCATGGGAAGAATTGGTCGTAACCACTCGTATTTCGAATTGAGAATCAAAGAGATGAGGCGTTTTATCGCCGTAAACCTGAACGGGAGATGAGCAACTTGCTCAAGTTGTCTTCAGGATTGGAAAAGTCTGTTGGAACCGCTGGATTGTTCGCCAACCGGGCGGTCTTCAGGTTGCGAAAATCGGAAGAACAATCCTTTGGGAGTGACAGAACCGGCGTTCCGCTTTAACATCCGGCTCCCATATTCTTTCGCCGTCCATCAGGTTCCATTCCATGCTTTCCCTGCTGCAACTCCCTCGACCGGTGTTGCTGATAATGCTGTTGCAGTTCACCAAGAGCCTTGGTGCCTCTTCTCTCATTCCCTTGATGAGTTTTTTCATCGTCGAGGGCCTTGGCTCGGAACCCTGGCAGGTGGGTCTTTACACCGGTCTGGTCATGCCGCTCACGCTGCTTGCCAACCGCTGGGCGGGCGAGAGGCTGGATCATGGTTTCCCAGTGAAACGGCTGCTGCTGATCTCGATTTTCGCGTTCATCACGCTGACCGCCCTGCTGACCCAGGTCAGCAGCCTGTTGATGCTGGTCCTGATGGTTGCTCCGCTGATGGGACTTGCCAATATGGGATCCGGTACGATTTTCACCTATGGCCGGCTCTATGCCGAACGCAATGACCTGGACGTTGCCAGGATCAATTCCTGGCTTCGCATGATGGTATCCCTTGCCTGGATGATTGGACCGGCGGCGTCCTTCTCACTGGTTTCACAGTTTGGCTTTTCCGTCACATTCTTCTGCACTTTCACTGTTGGCGTTTTGTTTCTGATCCTTGCCTGGACCGTTGTGCCGCATGAGTTCAGGTCCAATCGCAAGGAAACCGCAACGAAGGATCGCGAACCTATCAACTGGGGTCTTCTGATCGCCGGATTCACCTGTCTCGGATTTATCATTACCAACACCCTGTTCGTGTCAGCCATGCCGCTGTTCTTCGTTCAGGAGACCGGGCTGCCCGGATCCACTCCTGGACTTTCTCTGTCGGTCAAATGCCTGATTGAGGTGTTCATAATCTTCTGGTCGGTGAAACTGGCGGAACGGATCGGGATCCGGCAGGTACTGGTTCTTTCTGCCGTACTTGCGGCCACGAGCATGGTTCTGTTTGCTCACGTAACCGAGCTTTGGCAGGTCTTTGCCATTTCGGTGCTTGAGGGAACTTATTATGGTTTGTTCGCTGGCGTTTCGATCAGCTTTGTGCAGAGCTTTGCACCCGATCGGCCTGGACGGGCGACCGCCGTTTACATGAACAGCCTGTTCCTGGGTGGGATGATCGGCAGCGTATCCATGGGCATCATCGCCAGCGCCACGGATTTCAGGACCGTGCTCTACGTCGCAGCCTGTGCATCGATCGTGGCAATGCTGGTTCTTCTTGCAACACTCAAGGTCCAGCCGCGTGTTCTGGAAGAACAGGTCTAAAGATTTTCAGGAAACGGTATTTCCCCCACCTGCCTTTGCGACCGACAGGGCATTTGCAATCGCGCCGGCAAAGCTGGTCCGGTCGTCCGGATTGAGAAAATTCCCGAGGTCGACCGTCTCGCCCCGGCTTGTCAGAGAAATCCTGACAACGCCTTCGTCTTCCAGGCGCTCGATCTCAAGGCGAACCCAAACCGGATTGAAGCGGTATTCCAAATGACGCTTTCCCGGACCGACCTTGCGGATCACGATTTCATTTCGAGAGATAGCAACCTCTTCATACGCCTTTGCCGAACGATAATTCATGCGGAAGGCGAACCAGAGCAGGGCGATGTCCAGACCAAAGAAGCCGAAGACAGGCCAGGCTCCGATGCGCCAGAACAGGAGACCGGCAAAGAAGCTGACGGCGGCGAAACACAGCATCAGAATCATGAAACCCTTGGGACCCAAAGACCGGTAAGGCGTGAGAACAGCCGTGAAAAACGGCTTCTCGCCCCCGGTGAAATTGTCAAAATTATCGGGTTTCGGATTGTTCTGGTTCATAGGGAATGATTATAGAGGGAACATGACCCAAGCAAAGAGCCCGGTAACAAGCAAGACTTCGAAGCGGTCCGCCAAATCCAAGCAGGCCCGCAAGAAAGCGCCTTCCGTAGACAATCCCGGCAAGGTCCTGAAGCGTTCCCGCTACAGCAAGGCCGAGACCTATGCGATCTTTCAGAGGTTCCACGCGGACAATCCGGAGCCTGAGGGGGAGCTGGATTATGTGAACGCCTTCACGCTGCTGGTCGCCGTCGTCCTGTCCGCCCAGGCAACAGATGTTGGCGTGAACCGGGCAACGAAACACCTCTTCCAGATTGCCGACACACCGCAAAAGATGGTTGCGCTCGGTGAGGACAAGGTGCGTGAAGAAATCCGGACAATCGGTCTTTACAAGAACAAGGCCAAGAACGTCATCCTCCTGTCCGAACAACTCATTCGCGATCATGGCGGTGAAGTCCCGGAGAACCGGGAAGCGCTGGAAGAACTTCCGGGCGTTGGCCGGAAAACCGCTAACGTCGTACTCAACATCTTCTTCGGACATCCGACAATTGCCGTCGACACGCATTTGTTTCGGCTTGGGAACCGGATCGGCATCGCGCCCGGAAAGACACCGCTCGATGTCGAAAAGGCAATGGAAAAGGCCGTTCCGCCCGAATTTTCACTTCATGCCCATCATTGGCTGATCCTGCATGGCCGCTACATTTGCAAAGCGCGCAAACCCGAATGCAAACGCTGTGTGATTTATGATCTTTGCAAAAGTCCGGAGAAGGAAAAGTTCGATGCAGTTCCGGACATCGCATTGCGCACCAAAGCTTTAATCGAAAAGGATATTTCCGCTTGAGTTTTCCTCTCGGCCCCTTTCCGGCAAGTGAGCGGCTCCGCTTTCGTTTGCCATCCAGCAACGATGCCGGCTTTTATCTCAAGCTGATGAACGAACCGGATTACCATCGTTTCATCGCCGATCACGGCATCGGCTCCCATGAAGATGCTGCTCTCTATATCAAGAACAAGTCGCTTGCACGCTTTGCCGCTCATGGGGTCGGTTTGTGGCTGGTCGAACTGAAGGAAACCAACCAACCCGTCGGTGTGTGCGGGCTCGTGGTTCGCAAGGAGCTTGAGTATCCCGATCTCGGCTTTGCCTTTCTTGAAGACTTCAGGGGGCTGGGACTGGGCAAGGAGGCTGGTCTGGCGGTTCTGGAATTCGTCCAGAAAGAGCTCAAGCTACGCACATTGTGTGCGATCACCCATCCGGACAACGCCCGCTCGGCAAATCTTCTGAAGAAGATCGGGTTTGAGTCAGACGGACAGCGCCACCTGACCGAAATCGGCGCGACAGCCGACTATTATCTATGGAAACTGAGATATGTCGAAGCGGGGCTTGCCTAGCTAACGCCGGACAGGTTCAGCGCTTCTCGCGCACCCGAACGACCACATCAACACGCACCACTTCCATACCTTCCGGAGCGGTGGGCAGCTTGCCGATGCCGACACCTTCTCCGGGAATGTCGATCACCCGGTTTTCGCCTTCGATGAAGAAGTGATGGTGGTCGGAGACGTTGGTGTCGAAATAGGTCTTGTTGCCCTCAATGGCGACTTCGCGCAACAAACCTGCTTCGGTGAACTGGTGCAAGGTGTTGTAAACGGTTGCCAGTGAAACCGGAACATCCGCGTCAACCGCCTCTTCGTGAAGAAGTTCAGCAGAAACGTGTCGATCGCCCTTGGAATAAAGGATTTCCGCCAGCGACACACGTTGGCGCGTCGGCCGTAAGCCAGCCGTCCGCAGCATGTCGGTCACATCTTTACCGGCAGTATCCAATACCATGCGCGTCGTCATTCCGATCTAATCCACGTCTAATGCCTTGTTACGTATAGGAAAATTTGATTTCGCTCCTAACGAACAAGTTCTTGCTTCAACAGACAGTCACCTATATCTGCCATTTCTTGCACCCAAGATGCAAGTTTTTCGCTAATGAAACGAAAATGCCCGGCTGCACATTTTCTGCATTGATTGCCCTCAATTCTTCGAAAATAGCCAGAAAAGCCCGCAAGTTGGCGCAAGTGACATCTTTCAGTCATGGTTCCCCTGTGTTAGGAAGGCGCCACAAACGAACCAAAAACAACCCGTCCCCCCTTGGATGTACAGGGCAGGATACAAGAAAACGGATCTTGAATGACCGAGCGCCGCTCAAGCTACGACTATGAAGCTCTACTCGCCTGCGGCCGCGGCGAGTTGTTTGGCCCTGGCAACGCCCAGTTGCCGCTTCCTCCGATGCTTATGTTTGACCGGATCACGGAAATTTCCGAAACCGGTGGCGAATACGACAAGGGCTTTGCCCGTGCCGAGTTCGACATTAAGCCGGATCTGTGGTTCTTCCCGTGTCATTTCCAGGGCAACCCTGTGATGCCGGGATGTCTTGGTCTCGACGCCATGTGGCAGCTGACCGGTTTCTATCTTGGCTGGCTTGGCCTGCCGGGCAAGGGCATGGCGCTTTCAACCGGTGAAATCAAGTTCAAGGGCATGGTCACGCCGGACGTCAAGAAGGTCGAATACGGCGTCGACTTCAAGCGGATCATGAAGGGCCGCCTGGTTCTGGGAATTGCCGACGGCTGGCTTAAGGCAGACGGTGAGCAGATCTACAAGGCAACCGATTTGCGTGTAGGCCTGGCTCAAACCTAAGGTCAACCAAGACATCATCGAATTGGACCGGCGTTTCTTTTTACTTGGGGGCGCCGGTTTGCGCATTATGTAAGTGCCATGCAGGCTCGTGATCTGATCCAGTAGCCATGCCGCGCCAAAAAGAGAAAGTAGGGAGACCGCAATGAGACGCGTTGTCGTCACCGGTATCGGAATCGTGTCATCCATCGGATCGAACGCTCAGGAAGTTCTGGCAAGCCTGCGCGAAGGAAAATCCGGTATCAGTTTTGCTCCTGACTATGCCGAGCACGGCTTCCGAAGCCAGGTTCAAGGGATGCCGGATGTCGATATCCCGTCCCTGATTGACAAGCGTCAGCTTCGCTTCATGGGTGACGGCGCGGCCTACAACTACATTTCCATGCAGCAGGCGATTGCCGACAGCGGTCTGGAAGAGAACGAAGTTTCCAACACCCGCACCGGCCTGATCATGGGATCCGGCGGTCCGTCGACCAAGAACCTGTTCCAGGCACACCAGATCGTTCTGGAAAAGGGTTCGCCGAAGCGCATGGGCCCGTTCATGGTGACCCGCGGCATGAGCTCGACCAACTCTGCCTGCCTGGCGACACCGTTCAAGATCAAGGGCATCAACTACTCGATCACCTCTGCCTGCTCCACCTCCGCACACTGCATCGGTGCTGCGACTGAGCAAATCCAGTTCGGCAAGCAGGACATCATGTTTGCCGGCGGCGGCGAGGAACTCGACTGGACCCTGTCCTGCCTCTTCGACGCCATGGGCGCCATGTCTTCCAAGTACAACGACACCCCGGCAACTGCTTCCCGTGCTTATGATGCCACCCGTGACGGCTTTGTCATTGCCGGCGGTGGCGGCGTTGTTGTTCTGGAAGAGCTGGAACATGCCAAGGCACGCGGTGCGAAGATCTACGCCGAAGTGACCGGTTATGCCGCAAACTCCGACGGCTATGACATGGTGGCCCCGTCCGGTGAAGGCGGCGAGCGCTGCATGCGTCTTGCCATCGAGACCCTCGGCGATCGCAAGGTTGATTACATCAACACGCACGGCACTTCGACGCCGGTTGGCGATATTGGCGAAATCGAAGCCATTCGCCGCGTCTTCGGCGACAACCAGCCGCCGGCCTCTTCCACAAAATCTCTGACCGGCCACAGCCTTGGCGCGACGGGTGTGCAGGAAGCCATCTACTGCCTGCTCATGCTGCAGAACGATTTCATGACTGCGTCTGCCAATATCACTGAGCTCGATCCGGCTCTGAGCAAAGACGAAATCGTCACCGAGCGCGTCGACAACGCAGGCCTTGACACCGTTCTTTCCAACAGCTTCGGTTTCGGCGGCACAAACGCTTCGCTGGCCCTGTCGCGTTACCACGGCTGAGGAGTTTTAAATGTCTGAATTGATGAAGGGCAAACGCGGCCTGATCATGGGCGTTGCCAACGATCACTCCATTGCCTGGGGCATTGCAAAGACCCTGGCAGATCATGGCGCGGAACTCGCGTTTACCTATCAGGGCGAAGCTTTCGGCCGACGCACAAAGCCGCTGGCCGAATCTGTTGGTTCCGATATCCTGCTGCCATGTGATGTTGAAGATATCGACTCGGTTGATTCCGTTTTCAACACACTGAAGGAAACCTGGGGCAGCATCGACTTCCTGGTTCATGCGATTGCGTTTTCCGACAAGTCGGAGCTACGCGGCAAATATGCCGACACCACTCGCGAAAATTTCACGCGCACGATGATGATTTCGTGCTTCTCCTTCACTGAAATCGCCAAGCGGGCGGCTGAGATCATGCCAAATGGCGGGTCTCTGGTGACGCTGACCTATGGCGGTTCCACGAAGGTGATGCCGAACTACAATGTCATGGGTGTTGCCAAGGCGGCGCTGGAATCATCCGTGCGCTATCTGGCGGTGGATTACGGCGAGCAGAATATCCGCGTAAACGCGATCTCTGCAGGTCCGGTACGCACACTGGCTGGCTCCGGCGTTTCCGATGCCCGGTTGATGTTCAATTTCCAGAAGCGCAATTCACCGCTCTGCCGGACGGTATCTCTCGACGAGATCGGCGGCACCGGCCTTTACCTGCTGTCGGAGCTTTCCGGCGGAGTAACCGGCGAAGTGCATTTCGTTGACAGCGGCTACAACATCATGTCCATGCCGCGCCTGGATGAGCTGAAGGCTCAGGAAACCGACTAAGGTTCGTCCGAACGGTTTCCAACTCGAACAAAAAGGGCGGCCGAAGTGCCGCCCTTTAATTTTTGCCCGATTGGACCGGATCAGTCTTCAATCAGCTCGTCCGGATAAACTCCGAACAATCGCGTCTGGTCCAGCCAGCCATCATAGTTCGTGCCGTTCACCCGGCACCAGCCGCCGGCACATTCGGTTACCGATGTCAGGACGAAAGGTTCGAGCTCGGCGACGATATCTGCATCAGACCGCGACCTGGCCCGTAACGGCGTGCGATCGTTCTTTTCCCAAGGGGTGACCAGAGCGGTACGGCGACCGGACAGCAACGAGTGGAAAACCCAACCCTGCTTGCCTTCCCAATCGCGGATGTGGCGCCAGTTTTCAAATTCCTGAATGATCTCTACGGGAAGCCCCGACTGCACGAAAGTCCAGGCGACCCCATGCTCCCGCGAAGGGCCAAGACGAACGTTTACGCGGTCTGATTTCAAGCTGACAAATCGCGGAACGGGAAGCCCGGTTGCACCCGTTGACGTTCCTTGCGCTGAGGCGGGAAGATGAGCCCCGTAGAGCGCGAAGACAACTGCCATTGCCGCGAGTGCGAGACGGGTACCTGGAATCGAACGAGCCATATTGTCCGGTAGTCCAATTGTTATTGATCGTTAAGTTGGGGCAAACCTGTACCGAAAATTCCACGCGAAAACCAGCAGGGCCCAACTTGCTGGTTGGCAATGCACTGCGAATGAAACCGATCCCTTGTTTCTGCCGAACCATCTGGTAAGGAAAAGGGTGTGGTCTCTTTCGCTGGCGCAACGCGCAGCGTAAAGGTGAATCCGTTGAGGTTAATAAAGTCTCAACGAAGCGCGAAAGGCAGTTGATATGGCGAAAAAGAAGCCTGTCGTTGTTGTGACCCGGAAGCTTCCGGATGTTGTTGAAACCCGGATGCGTGAACTTTTTGAAACGCGTCTTAATGAAAATGACAGGCCCTTTAGCCAAGCAGAACTGGTGGAAGCTGTCAGAACTGCCGATGTTCTGGTGCCCACCGTTACGGACAGGATCGATTCATCCGTACTTTCCCAGGCCGGTGAAAATCTCAAGCTGATCGCCAACTTCGGGAACGGTGTCGACAATATCGATGTGGTCACCGCCAACAACCGCGGTATCAACGTCACCAACACACCAGGTGTTCTGACCGAAGATACCGCCGACATGACCATGGCGCTGATGCTTTCGGTGCCGCGGCGTCTTGCCACAGGCATCAGAGCGCTTGAGGACGGAAACTGGGCGGGATGGTCTCCGACCTGGATGCTTGGTCACCGGATCTGGGGCAAACGGCTCGGAATTATCGGCATGGGCCGCATCGGGCAGGCTGTCGCGCGCAGAGCCAAGGCCTTCGGCATGTCGATCCACTATCACAACCGTCGCCGGGTGCCTGAAGAGGTCGAAGAGGAACTGGAAGCGACCTACTGGGAGAGCCTGGACCAGATGCTGGCGCGCATGGACGTGGTATCCGTGCATTGTCCACATACTCCGGCAACGTTCCATCTTCTGTCAGCGCGACGCCTTAAGCTCCTGAAAAAGGACGCTTACGTGGTCAACACGGCCCGCGGCGAGGTGATCGATGAGAATGCTCTGATCCGCATGCTGGAATCCGGAGATCTTGCCGGTGCAGGTCTCGACGTGTTCGAGCATGAGCCGGCCGTTAATCCGAAACTCGTCAAACTGGAAAACGTTGTGCTTCTTCCGCATATGGGTTCGGCGACCCTCGAGGGCCGCATCGAGATGGGCGAGAAGGTGATCATCAACATCAAGACTTTCATGGATGGACACCGTCCGCCGGATCGCGTCTTGCCGTCCATGCTGTGACCTCAAGCCACGGAACCTCTCTTGAAAATAACGCAGCCAGGCTCCCCGTTTCAGATACCTGACAAGCTCCAGTGGCTCAGGCAACAAGAAACCGGGAGGTCCTGGCTGGACTCTTTGCCCCACCTTGTGGAAGCAGCGCGAGACCGGTTTGGTCTGGAGACGATAGAGCGACCATTTTCCGGAGGTTATGTTTCCTATGTGCTGCCCGCGAAGCGCCGGGGGCAGGACGTCGTCCTGAAACTTCAGTTCACCGACCGTGAATCCCGTTTTGAAGCTGACGCCTTGCGTCATTGGAAAGGGCAGGGAGCAATCCGGCTTCTGGATCATGAGCCTGATATCGGTGCTTTGCTGCTGGAAAAATGCCAGCCCGGCCACTATCTCGCCGATGATCCAACAGCCGACAAACTCGGGGTTCTTGCAGGACTTCTCCGAAATCTGCTTGTGCCTGCCGATGAACCGTTTCTGTCACTGAAGGAAGAAGCAGGCATCTGGCACGGCACGCTGGTAGCGGACTGGACCAAGGCCGGAAAACCTTGCGAAAAGCGGTTGGTGGACGTCGCAGTGGCAGCACTGAAGGAACTGCCTTTTGACAGTACGGCCCAGGTTCTTCTTCACCAAGACCTCCACGGGCACAACGTCTTGTCCTCCGCACGAGAGCCTTGGCTGGCGATCGATCCGAAGCCGCTCGTTGGTGATCCGGCCTTCGCGCTCAGCCCGATCGTTCGAAGTTTCGAGTTCGGACACAGCAAGCAGGCTGCCCTTTACAGACTGGATCGCCTGTCGGACGAACTCTCTCTTGACCGGGAGCGCGCAAGGCTCTGGACCATAGGACAAACCATGGCCTGGGCGTTTAGCAGCGATTATTCGGAACGGCACTTTGAGACGACGCGCTGGTTGTTGGATCAAAGCGTTATCTGAAAATGCCGACGCCATGCCGAGTGATGAGCAAAGTCCTTCTCGTGCGACCAGGCCAGCATGAGAAAAACTTGCTCACCTTTTGTCAGATCGAGACTTCGCGGACCTGGCAGCTTCAAAGGCAGAACAAAAGTCACAACGGTTCTTGAAGGTTCTTCTTGTCCTCTCACAAGCTCAAGCACTCGTGAATAACCGAGTTTGTCGATCCCCTCATGACCAGTGGACGTTGCAATTCTTTCCTGCGTTTCCACGGTGCCATCCACAATGCGCGTCATGACAAAATACGTGTCTTTCAAGGCAATATTGCTGTTGAAACCAGCTGCCAGCCAACCTTTCGTCGGCGCGGACATTCGCCCATGAAACCTTCTTTGATGGAACCGCCACTCGAAAGTGACTCCATCTGCGCTGAAGTGGCCTGCTTCTGTATCCGATCCCGCAGAAGCGACACCGCCTGTTTGCAGAAAAGGAAACATGATCAATGACCCCGGAATGCCGGCAGACAGCATCCGCCTGGAAATCTTGCCTTTTTGAGACATCAGTTTGCCTCTTTCAAGTTAGTCAAGTAGCTTGACTATATAGATCGAGAGAGAATTTGGTCAAGTTACTTGACGAAAATATTGAGGCAATGATGAACAATTCAGGTGACCAGAATCCGGACCACATAGGCTGGAACCTATGGCAAGCCGCGGCTGCCTGGAAGACCCGCTTCACGCGGGAAATGGTCGCAAAAGGTCATGACTGGTACGGCGAAGCGCGAGGTGCTCTTCTGCAGCACTTGCCAAGCGATGGCATCCGTCAAAATGCCCTGACAAGGCTTTCCGGCATGACCAAGCAGGCGATCCAGCAACACCTGGACGAGCTGGAAAAGGACGGGATTGTCACGCGGGAAAACGATCCGGACGATAAGCGTAAAAAGCGAGTGTTGCTAACAGAAGATGGTTGGCAAGCAGTACGGGACGCCGCAGAGGTGAAATTCCAAATTGAAAACTTCTATGCTGATGCTTTGGGCCGCGATGCCTTGAACAATCTGAGAACCAGCTTGAAGATCATTATTGATCTGGAGTCGCAACGATAGGCAGTGGCGACTGAACTGTCAGTTGCCGTACTTTCCCCATAGTGCATTTTCACCCATGCCTTCGATAAAGGCCTTGTGGGCGTCGTATTCCGCATCGGTCACAGGCCGGGAGAGTGGCGTCGGGCGCTGTTTGGCGTTGAACGTTCCCAATTCTCCCGGTTCAGCGGAAGCGCTGCTGGAAGACGTATCTTCCTCTTCCGGCATCAGGCCGAGCGCCTTCTGCCGGCCGCCGATCAGCTCCAGATAAACTTCCGCCAGGATCTCCGCATCGAGCAGCGCGCCGTGTTTCACACGCTTGGAGTTGTCGATGCCATAGCGCGAACACAGCGCATCGAGCGAGTTCGGTCCGGTCGGGCGCTTGCGGCGGGCAATTTCGAGCGTATCGATCACCTGACTGTTGGGTATTGTTCTGCGGCCTACCTTTTCCAGCTCATGGTTGATGAACCCCATATCGAAAGCGGCGTTGTGAATGACCAAGGTCGCGTCGCCGACAAATTCCAGAAATTCATCGGCAACCTGCTCGAACAGCGGCTTGTCGGACAAGAACTCTTCCGACAGTCCATGAACCCGGAACGCCTCTTCCGGCATGTCCCGCTGCGGGTTGATGTAGACATGGTAGACGTTACCGGTGGGAATGTGGTTGATCAGTTCCACGCCGCCGATTTCCACCAGACGATCGCCGCCGCGCGGATTAAGACCCGTGGTTTCCGTATCGAATGAGATTTCGCGCATTCTTTAGCCTTTTGCCTCTGCCTTCACTGTGCAGTTTGACCTTCCCGAAACAAGCCTGACCATCGGTTTTCCCCGGTCTTCAAGTCAGGTTTTCGCCTGACCTGCTAGAATTGCCAGTATTTCGTCCACACGGCGTTGCGCTGCTGTCATTCCCTGACCTGTGTCGATCAGATGATCGGCCCGGCGCCGTTTTTCCGCATCCGGCATCTGTTTTCCAAGGATAGACAAAAACCGCTCTTCACTCATGCCCGGCCGCTCCAGAACGCGCTGTTTCTGGATCTCCGCATCCGCTGTCACGACAACAGTCACATCAACCCGGCCATCGGCATTGGTTTCGAAGAGGAGAGGAATATCAAGAAGAACGACTTCATGACCGTTCTTCTGCGCATTCTCAAGGAACTTCCGTTCTTCCTCATGTACGAGAGGGTGCACAATCGCTTCCAGGCGCTTCATTGCCTCCGGCTTTCCCAGCACATGCTTCGACAGCAAAGTCCTGTCGACCTTGCCATCCGCCGCCGTACCGGGAAACTCCGCCTCGATCAGCGGTGCGGCTCGTCCTTCATAAAGTGCATGGACCGTCGCGTCAGCATCATGAACCGGCACGCCGCGCTCAGCGAACATTTTAGCTGTCGTCGACTTGCCCATGCCGATGGATCCGGTCAAGCCAACCCGGATCACGCCGACACCCCAAGATCACGCAAGATCAGCGCACGCAGGTCATCATCCACCTCAGGACGAACGCCGAACCAGCGCTCGAAACCCGGAACAGCCTGATGCAGCAACATTCCAAGGCCATCGACGGTGCGGTTACCTCGAGCTGCAGCCTGTTTGAGCAGATCCGTCTCCAGCGGAGCATAGACAATGTCAGTCACAAGAGCTGCTTTAGGAAGGTCTGCAAGGTCGATTTCAAGCGGCGGTTTGCCTGTCATACCGAGGGAGGTGGTGTTCACCAGAAGATCTGCTTCTCCAAGCAGTCTCCCCAACTTTTCCCAGGAATGGGCAAACGTTTTGGAACCAAATTCATCGACAATTTTTTGTGCCTTTTCCCGAGTTCGGTTCACGATATGCACAGCTGTGTAATTTCTGGACAGCAACGCCCAGACGATCGCCCGCGCGGCACCTCCTGCACCGAGAACAAGCGCTGTTCCTGCGTTGGTGTCCCAACCAGGAGCGAGCTGGTCGAGATTGCCCAGGAATCCCAGGCCATCGGTATTGGCTCCGTTCAGTTTCCCGCTTTCATCAATCCAGAGCGTATTTGCCGCGCCCATGGTTCTGGCAGCATCGTCCAGCCGGTCACACGCCGCCGCGGCGGTTTCCTTGTGAGGCACGGTCACGTTCGCTCCCACAAGACCAGAGGCCGCAAAGTCCCGGTAAAATCGGTCTGCATCGTCCGGCGCAACATCCACCCGGCCGTATTCACCTTCAATGCCGTGCTTTTTCAGCCAATAGCCGTGAACCAGGGGGGAACGGGAATGAACAACCGGATGACCGGTAATCGCTGCCTTTCTAAAGGTGTCACTCATGTTTCGATCACCTTGAGGCTTCGCAATTGCTCAAGAAGCGGCAACATCGGCAATCCGAGAATGGTGAAGTAATCACCCTCAATCTTTTCAAACAACTGCACGCCAAGCCCTTCCAGCTGATACGCACCGACGCTTGACAACACCGCGTCGCCGGCAGCAGCCAGGTAGTGACCGATGAAGGGCGGCGACAGATCGCGCATCGTCAATCGGGCTGTTGAAACGTGGCGCCAGATGGCTGCACCGTTTTGGGAAATCACGACAGCCGAGTGCAGTTCGTGGGTCTTTCCGGAAAAAGCGAGCAACTGGCGGCGGGCCGCTTCCATGTTCTCCGGTTTGGTGCGCCGTTCACCTTCGAAGGCCAGGATCTGATCTGCACCGACCACGAGATCACCGGACCTGCGGCCGCTGACATCATTCGCCTTGGCTTCCGCGAGAACGCTTGCAAGGTCTTCAGGCGGAAATTCGGCTTCCAGAAGCGGCGCTTCCACAGCCCGTTCATCGACATCAGCCGGATCGACATCAATCGACAATCCGGCATTTTGCATCAACTCTGCGCGGATCTTGCTGCCGCTCGCCAGAACAAGTGCCATGTCTTCCTCTCACGTGTTGTCCGGTCATTCTGACTCGGAAATGTCTTCATGCTCGACCTTGTAATCCTTGAAAAGGGTCAGGATTTCCGCGGCCGTTTCTTCAACGGAACGACGGGTAACATCAATCAGCGGCCAGCCAAATTCAGAACAAAGCCGCCGGGTCATGTTGATTTCCTGCGAAATTTCCTTCCGGTCGATATATGTATCGTTATAGCCCTCGGAATTCAGCGACAGTACCCTGTTCCGCCGGATCTGCTGAATGCGTTCCACCGAAGCAATCAACCCGACGATCATGGGATTTTTCAAACTCTTGACGTGTTCGGGCAGAGCAATTCCCGGCACGAGCGGAACATTCGCCGCCTTGATCCCCCTGTTGGCCAGATAGATACAGGTCGGGGTCTTCGAAGTTCTGGAAATACCGATCAGGACGATGTCAGCGGATTCCAGGTCGTCCCAGATCTGACCATCGTCGTGCATCATCGTGTAGTTGAGTGCTTCCATGCGGCGGAAATATTCCGCGTCGAGCTCGTGCTGCCCGCCGATGCGATGGGTCTGTGTCACGTTCAGATAGGACTGGAACACAGCAAATACCGGATCGAGAATGTTGACGAACGGCACACCGAGCTCCCGGCACTTGTGTTCAAGGCGCTTGGCGATTTCATCATCGACCAGCGTATAAAGAACAATTCCCGGAGCTTTCTCGATTTCACTGATCACCCGGTCCAGCTGCTTCGGCGACCGTACGAGCGGATAGACGTGCTCGATTTCCTGGACATTGTCATATTGAACCGTCGCCGCACGCGCCACGGTCATCAGTGTTTCACCGGTGGAGTCGGACACCAGATGCAGATGAAAGTAGTGTCTCGACTTGTTCACGTTGTCATCCCCAGACCTGTTGACGAATTGGGAGTCTTGTCCCGGTCACCGTCCTTACCACGAAGTTTATGCACGCTTGGCAGGATTTATTAACAATGCTTAAAGGAGCGGAAACTGACTCCGAAACGGTTGTGGGCAGATGTGGATTCACAAATGAGCTGTGACATATCGACAGATTGTCCACCAATGCCCAATTTCTTAACGAAAGGTAAACGCGGTCACAAGTGACTGTAATAAAAAAACTAATTACGTTATTGACTCCTGGGGAGCGATTCAGCTGAACAAACGCCATGTTTTTTCCCGGCGAGAAAATTGAGCTGACGCATTGTGGATAGAAAATGATCCCGGTAATCCACGCACAAATATAAAAAACAGATTCAAAATATGAATCTTATTAGATTTGAAATGTGGGAAAGGCGACTTCATGAAATCCCAAGACAGAGCCGTGATGCGGGTTCTCTCCGGAGAAAAGTTATGGCCACCTCCCATCTGGATGATGCGCCAGGCAGGTCGCTACCTTCCCGAATACAGGGAAGTGCGCTCCAAAGCCTCCAACTTCCTTGAATTCTGCTATTCTCCGGATCTTGCAACTGAGGTCACACTCCAGCCGATCCGCCGGTATGGTTTTGATGCAAGCATTCTGTTTTCCGACATCTTCGTCGTCCCTGACGCAATCGGGTACCCGGTTCGTTTTGAAGAAGGGCGTGGACCGGTTCTCGAACCGCTTTCTTCCGATCTTCTTGATCGCCTCGAACAGGAACAGGCCGAGGATCATCTAAAACCGGTCATAGAGACGGTTTCGCGTCTTCGCGCGGAGCTTCCCGAGGAAACCACCCTGTTGGGCTTCTGTGGCGCTCCCTGGACCGTTGCGTGTTATTCGGTTGCCGGACATACCACCCAGGATCAGGTTGCTGCTCGTGTAGGGGCGTACAGGGACCCCGATCTGATGCAGCGCTTCATCGACGAACTGGTGACGGCGTCCATTCGCTATCTCATCCGCCAGCTTGATGCGGGTGCCGATGCGGTTCAGATTTTCGATACCTGGGCGGGAGTTCTCGATGATGCAGGTTTCAAGCGCTGGTCCATCGAACCGACGCGGAGAATTGTCGATGGCGTGAAAGCCGCAAGGCCAGGTGCCAAGATCATCGGTTTCCCGAAAGCTTCTTCTGCAAGAATGATGACCTATATCGATGGTACCGGCGTTGACGCGGTTGGTTTTGACTGGACGGCACCGGATCATGTGGCTCTCGACATCCAGAAGAAAGTTCCGATCCAGGGCAATCTCGATCCAATGCGCCTGGTCGCCGGCGGCAAAGCGCTGGAAGAGGGTGTCGATCACATTCTGAAGACCTTTGACAAGGGACCATTGATCTTCAATCTCGGCCACGGCGTCACGCCTGATGCGGATCCGGAGAATGTTGCGCGCATGGTCGGGCAGGTGAAGAAAGGCTGACGTGATGGATCTGTTTCTCTGGATCAAATCCCTTCACGTCATTTCGATCATCGCCTGGATGGCCGGCATGCTTTATCTGCCGAGGCTGTTTGTCTACCACGCTGACGCGGAAGCGGGATCGGACAAGTCCGAGACCTTCAAGGTCATGGAGCGCCGGTTGTTGAAGGCGATCATGAACCCGGCGATGATCGCTGCGTGGATCTTCGGGCTTTGGGCGGCGTACGAGCTTGATGCGTGGCGTGATGGATGGTTCCATGCAAAGCTTGCGCTCGTGTTGATAATGTCTGGTGTTCACGGCTACCTGAGCGGCTGCGTCAAGAAGTTCGCCAGGGACGCAAACACCAAACCGGCCCGGTTCTACCGGATCATGAACGAGGTTCCGACCCTGCTGATGATCGGTATCGTGATCCTTGTGATCGGCAAGCCATTTTGATTTTCCGGACTTGATTATCGTGGGGCAGCTTCAAATTTGAGGCTGCCCTTTTTTCAACCAAATCGGCATCTAAGCAGGCTCGGAAAATCCGCAGAAATCCGAACTTGCGATTTGTTTCAAAACAACGTATCGTCCGCCAACTTCCGAACGGTGCAGCGTTTGTATTCAGTCGCTAATTCATCACCGTACAATCTGGACACGTCTAAATAGTCTTTCAGATATCTTCTGGCCGACCCATCTCATGCGGCTCAGAACGACCTTCCAAACCAATTACCCATAACAACTCCAAGACCCCAACTCGATGCGGGAAATGAAACTCAAAGACCTAAAAGAAAAAACACCGACCGAGCTGCTTCAATTTGCAGAGGAGCTCGAAGTCGAAAACGCCAGCACCATGCGCAAGCAGGAGCTGATGTTCGCTATCCTGAAAAATCTTGCTGCTCAGGATGTGGAGATTATCGGCGAAGGTGTCGTAGAGGTTCTTCAGGATGGCTTCGGCTTTCTGAGATCACCCGACGCAAACTATCTTCCCGGGCCGGACGACATCTACGTCTCGCCTTCTCAGATACGCCGTTTTTCACTGCGGACAGGGGACACCGTTGAAGGCCAGATCCGGAGCCCGAAGGAGGGGGAACGGTATTTTGCGCTTCTCAAGGTCAATTCGATCAATTTCGAAGATCCGGAAAAAGCCCGGCACAAAGTTCACTTCGACAATCTGACACCGCTTTATCCGGATGAACGGTTCCGGATGGAGATTGAAGATCCGACCATCAAGGACTTGTCCTCGAGGGTTATCGATCTGGTGGCGCCTTTGGGTAAGGGCCAGCGTGCTCTGATCACCGCGCCGCCACGTACCGGTAAAACGGTCTTCCTGCAGAACATTGCCAAATCCATCACGACAAATCACCCGGAGTGCTACCTGATCGTTCTGTTGATCGATGAGCGCCCGGAAGAAGTCACCGACATGCAGCGTACGGTGAACGGTGAAGTTGTTTCATCAACGTTCGATGAACCGGCATCACGTCACGTTCAGGTCGCTGAAATGGTGATCGAAAAGGCCAAGCGTTTGACCGAGCACGGTCGTGACGTGGTCATCCTGCTCGACTCCATCACGCGCCTGGGCCGGGCCTACAACACTGTTGTGCCGTCTTCCGGTAAGGTTCTGACCGGTGGTGTTGACGCAAACGCCCTGCAGCGCCCGAAGCGTTTCTTCGGTGCAGCCCGTAACATCGAAGAGGGTGGTTCTCTGACGATCATCGCGACTGCCCTGATCGATACCGGCAGCCGCATGGACGAAGTCATCTTCGAAGAATTCAAGGGTACCGGTAACTCCGAAATCATCCTTGACCGGAAGATTTCCGACAAGCGCGTCTATCCGTCAATCGACATCCAGCGCTCCGGTACGCGTAAGGAAGAACTCCTTGTTCCACACGAGCGCCTCAAGAAGACATTTGTTCTGCGCCGCATTCTCAACCCGATGGGCACGGTCGATGCGATCGAGTTCCTTCTGGACAAGCTCAAGCAGACCAAGTCGAACGACGAGTTCTTCGACAGCATGAACACCTGATCCAGGAGGATCAGACAACCAGAAGAAGGCGCGGCCGATACGGTTCGCGCCTTTACTTTTTGTTAAGAAATGTTTCACGTGAATCCATCGTCCCGAATCGGAAGCGTTTTAATGACCAGAACCGTATTTCTCGAAACCGACCGTTTGTACCTGCGTGCCTGGCAGGAAGACGATATTGAGCCCTTTGCAGAACTGTGCGCCGATCCGGTGGTGATGCAGTACTTCCCGGAGCCGATGAGCCGCGAGAATTCCGAGCAGTTGGTTCGGCGCTGTATTGCAAAGCAGGAGCAGGATGGTTTCTGTATGGCACCCATCGAAGTCAAAGCGACCGGTGAATTCCTGGGACTGGTCGGATTGAACAGACCTACCTATGCAGCCCCATTGCCTTTTGATCCGTGTGTTGAGATCGGCTGGCGGATGAAGCAAACGGCATGGGGTAAAGGCTATGCAACCGAGGCTGCCAGAGAGTGGCTTCGATTCGGTTTTGAAACCATTGGCCTTGATGAGATTGTCGCCTTTACAATTCCGACAAATCTTCCATCCCGAAAGGTCATGGAACGCATTGGGATGACCCAAGATCTTGAGGGAGATTTTCTTCATCCCTCGCTGGAACCTGATCATCCGATTGCAAAGCATGTGCTTTACCGATTGAGCAGTGCGAGTTGGTCGGCAGGAGAGCAGGCTAATCAGGACGCTCTGGCTGACAGCTGATTTACGATTCACGTGAAACAGGATTGCCTGATGAGGGGACGGGGCTCTCTGGTTTGTTTCACGTGAATCCGAAATTGAATCGGAGCCGTTTCATGTCTCAAACCTTTGCGATTGAAACCGAGCGACTGTTGTTGAGAACTTGGAGGGAGGGGGACACCGAACCTTTCTTCAAGATCTGTTCGGATCCGGAAGTGATGAGACACTTTCCCGAACCACTCACGCTTCATAAGACAGAAAAACTGATAGGCATGGGACGTGCCTGCCTGGAGACGTATGGCGTTTTCTATAGTCCGGTTGAAGTGAAAGCCACGGGGGAGCTCATCGGTTTTGTCGGTCTGGTTGTGCATGAGGACAGCAACGCTCTGCCGATAGCTCCCTGCATCGATATTGGCTGGCGATTGAAACGATCGGCTTGGGGAAAGGGCTATGCCAGTGAAGCAGCAGCTGCGTGGCTTCGATTCGGTTTTGAAACCAAAGGGTACGAGGAGATCGTTTCCTTCACGCCCGCCATCAACGAACCATCTCAGAAGGTCATGTTGCGCCTGGGAATGATCAGAGATCCGAAAGAGGATTTCAATCATCCCTATTTCTCGAAAGACCACAGACTTGCCCTCCATCGGCTCTACAGAATGTCCAGAGATACCTGGGTGGGCCGCTCGAGGGATGGAGCAGGAACCGAACGCTGTGGCGAACCGCTCTTACAGTTGGGCAATCCGACGGAAATATTTTCTGAAGCGGAGTCTTGAGACAGAACCAAGTCACGTTGGAATGGCCGTTAGAGCTGACTTCAAAGCGAAAATGATTCACGTGAAACACACTCGAACGTTTCACGTGAATCCTTCCCGTCGAAAGCCGACTATCGATTCGTCTGCGGAATGTCCTGGCCTTGGAGATGTGACTCGAAGCCATGATAATCTGCATCCAATTGCAAGTGATCTTTCGCATTCAGGATGTTGTTGCTAAAGAGGCGATGGATCCTTCTAACCAACAATGAGCGTTGCACAATCTGCGGTGCCCCATCGGAAGACTAACCATGGCTGAAACAATCTACGCTCTCTCTAGCGGTGCAGTGCCTTCGGGCGTTGCGGTGATCCGTGTATCGGGAGAAAAGACCGCAAAGATTGTTAAAGCGCTGTGCGGCCGGGTACCGCCAGTTCGCTCTACTATTTTGTCCAAGCTTGTCGATCCACAGACTGGCGAAATTTTGGACGAGGCATTGGTCATCTACTTTCAGGGGCCTCGGAGTTTCACCGGAGAGGATGTTGTTGAATTCCACTGCCATGGGGGTAGGGCAGTTGTCAGCCGGATGCTCGCAGTTCTGGGAACCTTCGACAACTGCCGTCCAGCGGAACCTGGTGAGTTCACCCGGCGGGCCTTCGATCGGGGGCGGATGGACCTGACCGAAGTGGAAGGGCTTGCGGATCTGATTGCCGCGGAAACAGAGAGCCAGCGCAAGCAGGCCATTCGCCAGATGGGTGGCGCGCTTGGCAAGCTCTATGAGGACTGGCGCAAGCGGCTTATCCATATGAGGGCAATGATCGAGGCGGATTTCGATTTCGCTGACGAGGAGGACGTACCGGGAAGCGTAGCCGATGAAGTCTGGCAGGAAACAGCCGTACTCCATTCCGAAATATCCGATCACCTGGAACGGTCAAGGAGTGGAGAGCGGCTGCGGTCGGGACTGCAGGTGGTGTTGATGGGGGCACCCAATGCCGGCAAGTCCAGCCTCCTGAACGCAATCGCCGGACGGGATGTTGCCATTGTGACTGAAGAGGCGGGAACCACTCGAGACGTCATTGAAGTTCATCTTGATCTTGGCGGCTACCCCGTGACCCTGGTCGACACTGCCGGATTGCGTCGTACAGACGGGGTTGTCGAAAAGGAAGGCATCCGCCGTGCGGAAGCAAAGGGTAGAGAAGCAGATCTGATCCTTTGGGCGGTCGAACCGGGGGGAGTGGACCTGGAGGATACTGCTTCAGGCTTGCCAGAAGATCTCAGGCAGGAAGTTCCTGTCTGGAGGATCCACACCAAGGGTGATCTTGAGACTCATCCGAAACAAGACTCTTCCGGAACAATCAAGGAAATTGCTTGTTCCAGCAAGAGTGATGAAGGGATGTCTGCCCTCTTTGGAGCCTTAACCCATTTTGCTGAGGAAACGATCTCTATTGGGGAAGTACCCCTGGCGACGCGAGAAAGGCACAGGCACTATCTGAAGGATTGCCTGGCAGGACTTCGAACAGCTATCGAATCTGAGCATTTGCCCACGGAACTGAGAGCGGAAGACCTGAGGCGTGCTGCTGATGCTCTTGGACGCATTACTGGGCGTATCGACGTCGAGGATCTGCTTGATGTTATCTTCCGGGACTTTTGTATCGGAAAGTGATGTTTCACGTGAATCACCTGAAGGATTCTTTGGATCGATTCATAACCGGAACATGTTTCACGTGAATCATCGTGTCGAATTCTGGTCGGCTCAAATTCAAGAGTAGGGCTCAAGAGAACCGTTGGTCCAATTCCGCTTTGACCTATCGTGCTTCCCGCCGTATAAGTTTCGCGAACATGTGCCGGTTTGACGGCCTGTGATAGTCTGGCTTTGACGCCGGAAACCGATCCCGAAAATTGATAAGGGTGTTGCCAGGTGCTTGTGGCGTTGCTGAAGTGCCTGTGTGAGCGGTGAGAGAATGAGCGATCAGGAACTGAAATATGATGTCGTGATCATCGGTGGTGGTCATGCCGGATGCGAAGCTGCTGCGGCTGCCGCGCGCGCCGGAGCGATGACTGCTTTGGTGACACACAAGTTCGAGACCATCGGTGTGATGTCCTGTAATCCGGCGATTGGCGGATTGGGGAAGGGGCATCTCGTTCGGGAAATCGACGCCCTGGATGGTCTGATGGGTCGTGTTGCCGATCAGGGTGGTATTCAGTTTCGTATGCTCAATCGGCGCAAGGGTCCGGCTGTTCGCGGGCCGAGGGCGCAGGCTGACCGGAAGCTCTACCGGGAAGCGATGCAGAAAGAGATTGCAGCGATCGACAACCTGACTGTGATCGAAGGCGAAGCTGACAAGATCCTGTTCGATGGCGAAGCAGAAACTCGCACTGTCTCAGGTGTCGTGCTGTCGGATGGCCGCACCATTGCCTGTGCGGCGATTGTGCTGACAAGCGGAACTTTCCTGCGTGGGCTTATTCATATTGGTGACAAGAAGATACCTGCAGGCCGGTCAGGTGAGGCACCAGCCATGGGTTTGTCCGGGTCACTTGAGGATATCGGTTTCGAGCTGGGGCGTTTGAAAACAGGAACTCCGGCGCGCCTTGATGGCAGAACAATTCATTGGGATCGACTGGAAGAGCAGCCGGGTGATGCGGAACCCATTCCTTTTTCCACTCTGACGGACAAGATCGAAACACCTCAGATCCCGTGCCATATCACCAGAACAACTCCGCAAACTCACCAGATCATCAGGGACAATCTGTCCAGGTCGGCTATGTATTCCGGCGAGATCAAGGGCAGGGGCCCACGCTATTGTCCGTCCATTGAAGACAAGATCGTTCGCTTTGGAGATCGTGACGGACATCAGATCTTTCTCGAACCGGAAGGCCTGGATGATCACACCGTCTATCCGAACGGTATATCCACGTCACTTCCAGAAGACGCGCAGCTGGAATTTCTGAGAACAATTCCGGGCCTGGAAGATGTGAAGGTCATCCAGCCTGGATATGCTATCGAGTATGATCATGTCGATCCGCGTGAGCTGCGCCCAACATTGGAGGCCAAGCGCTGCCCGGGTCTTTATCTGGCCGGCCAGATCAATGGGACGACGGGCTATGAGGAAGCTGGGGCACAGGGCCTTGTGGCCGGCGTCAATGCCGCTCTGCAGGTGCAGGATGGAGAGCCGTTCGTCGTCGACCGCTCACAAGGTTATATCGGGGTGATGATTGACGATCTCATCACGAGAGGCATCACGGAACCTTATCGGATGTTTACATCCCGTGCTGAGTATCGTTTGTCGCTCAGAGCGGACAATGCCGATCAGCGGCTGACACCAGTCGGGATCGACTACGGCATTGTATCCGACAAGCGTCAAAGATCGTTCGAAGGCAAGATGTTGAAAATTGCCGAGGCGAGGGACCTTTTGAAGCGGCTCACGGTCACGCCGTCGGAAGCACAGAAGAAGGGCTTGCCTGTGAATCAAGACGGGATCAGGCGAACCGCATTCGACCTGCTGTCCTATCCCAATGTCACCTATGAGGGGTTGGCGGCAATCTGGCCGGAGCTCAACGACATTGAAAAGGAGATCGCAGAGCAGGTGGCGACGGATGCTCTTTACGCGGTTTATCTCGAACGTCAATTGGCCGATGTGGAAGCGCTGAAGCGCGACGAAGCCTTGAGAATCCCGGATAGTTTCGATTACGAAGCAATTGTTGGACTGTCCAACGAGGTCAAACAGAAATTGACCGATATCCGTCCCGCAACTCTTGGACAGGCCTCACGTATGGATGGCATCACACCGGCTGCTTTGACCCTGATTTTGTCTCACTTGAAGCGTCATTCAGAAAAGGGAGCTGCCTGATGGGGCGTCCGGTGGTGTTGAACGACTCTGGACAGGTTGTGTATAAGTTTGGGGATGTTTCACGTGAAACGTTGGATCGTTTGCAGATCTATGTGGATTTGGTTCTGAAGTGGCAACCTGCTCAGAACCTGATTGCGCCTTCGACCATTCCTGATATCTGGACCCGGCATGTGGCCGATAGCCTGCAGACTCATTGGTGTTTTCCCGAAGCAAAGACGTGGGTGGACATTGGCAGCGGTGGGGGGTTCCCCGGTGTGGTGACTGCAATTCTGTTGGCGGATGATCCACAGGGACATGTCCACATGATCGAAAGCAACCAGCGCAAGGCTGCGTTTCTTCGAACCGCCTTGAGAGAAACCGGCTCGAAGGGAACAGTCCATGCCGGTCGGATCGAATCGGTAGCGAAAGATTGGCAGCACGGAACAGTAGACGCTGTTTCGGCCCGTGCTCTGGCATCACTGGATCTTCTGTTTCGGCTGGCCGAGCCCTTTACATCAAAGGGAGCTAAGGCTGTTTTCCACAAAGGTCAGGATTTTCAGCGCGAAGTTAAGGAAGCCGCTGACTCATGGGACTTTGATCTGTTAGAAAAAGAAAGTCTTGTTGATCCTGTGAGCCGGATGCTTCTCTTTTCACATATTTCAGCCCGGCCGGAGTAGCCCAGGAAGGTATTTTGGTAATGGCCATGCTTCCCGAAGCGCCACGCGTACTATCGCTTGCGAACCAAAAGGGCGGGGTGGGTAAAACCACCACAGCCATCAATCTCGGAACTGCTCTTGCGGCGATCGGGGAAAAGGTTCTGGTCATCGACCTGGATCCGCAGGGCAATGCCTCGACGGGTTTGGGTATCGAGCATCGTGATCGCGGTTTGTCGACCTACGAAGTGCTGAGCGGTGATTGCTCTCTTGCGGAGGCAATTCGCGAAACAGCGGTCCAGCGGTTGTGGGTCGCGCCTTCGACCATGGATCTGCTCGGTCTCGAACTCGAGATCGCCTCGACCAGTGACAGAGCGTTCCGTCTGCGGAATGCGATCGAAAGCCTGACTAGGTCCGGCCTCTATCGTGAACTTGGTTTCACCTATGTCCTTGTCGATTGCCCTCCGTCGCTCAACTTGTTGACAATCAACGCGCTTTCAGCCTCGCATTCCATATTGGTTCCGCTGCAGTGTGAGTTCTTTGCGCTTGAGGGTCTCAGTCAGTTGCTCAGCACGGTTGAGCAGGTCAAGGGCGCGCTGAACCAGGAGCTCAGCATCCACGGTATCGTTCTGACGATGTATGACAGCCGCAACAACCTCTCAAACCAGGTTGTTGCCGATGTGCGCGAAACCATGGGCGATGCGGTTTACGAAACGGTCATTCCACGAAACGTCCGTATTTCGGAGGCACCATCCTATGGCAAACCGGCGCTGCTTTATGATTTGAAGTGTGCCGGCAGTCAGGCCTATCTGCGTCTTGCCTCTGAAATCATTCAAAGAGAACGCAAACTGCGGCGTGTGGCCGCCTGATTGCAAACGGATTCGGATCCGAATTGACAAAGAGAAGTCGGTAACGTCGGTCAGATCGCGGTGTTGCTTGCTAACTTATTGAAATATAAGAAGAAAAAGGTGCGGTATGGCGGAGAAAGACGGCAAGAACAAACGTTTAGGCCGGGGACTGGCGGCGCTGATCGGAGATTCAGCTCCCGAATCAGCTGCGCCGCCGGAAAAGATTGTTCGTGATTCCAGAAGGGTTCCGATCGAACATCTGGAACCAAATCCGCGCAATCCACGCAAGACTTTTACGGAGAAGGACCTGGCAGACCTTTCCGAATCGCTCAAGGCCAAGGGCATCGTGCAACCAATCCTGGTGCGCCCGGCGGCCGGAAAAGCGAACAGGTTTGAAATCATTGCGGGCGAGCGGCGTTGGCGGGCAGCACAGCGTGCCGGCCTTCACGAAGCGCCGATTATCATTCGCGATGTGACCGACCAGGAAGCACTTGAACTTGCCATCATCGAGAACGTTCAGCGCGCGGATCTCAATCCGATCGAAGAGGCGATGGGATATGAGCAACTCACCGCCGAGTTCAGCTATAGCCAGGGTGAGCTGGCGAAAGTGATCGGCAAGAGCCGTAGCCATGTGGCCAACACCATGCGGCTGCTGAAGTTGCCGAATTCGGTCAAGGACTACCTTGCAGAAGGGTTGCTGACAGCCGGCCACGCCCGTGCACTGATCACGGTGGAAGATCCGGCGACTCTGGCCGAGTTGATCGTCGAGAAGGGCCTGACCGTTCGAGATGTCGAAAAGATTTCACAGGACCCAGATGCGCTTGCCAAACTGATGGGCAAGAAAACGCCTGGGGAACGGCCGCAAAAGGATGCTGACACCAAAGCCCTGGAAAAACGCCTGACGGACACGCTTGGGCTTAAAGTGTCAGTGGGACACAAGCCGGGCAAGGAGTCCGGTGATGTGAAAATCAAGTACACATCGCTGGAGCAGCTTGACGAAATCTGCAAAAAGCTTGGTGTTGAAACGCGCTAACTTATTGATCCAAAAATAATAAACGGCCGGGCTTGGTTTGGAGTCCGGCTTTTTTGTGTTCAGTTGCAGCTAAGTTCAGCACTTCGGGCGGGAAGGCCGCTTCAGTTTGCATGTAAGGTCAGGTCTTTGAAGCTAGCGTCTTTGACTACGCGCCCTGGCAGCCCTGCCGAGCTTCAGAAGCGCCTCAGACAACACAGGAACGCCGAGTGGGTCGTTTAGTCTGGAGATCCTCGTGGCTTCACTCAGGATGTCCATGGAGCGCTCCAGATCCTTCAAAGACCAAATTCGAAGCTGCTGAGCGAACTTCGGTTTGCGGCTGAAGAAGACAGGTGGGCGCTGGCTGTCAATTACCTGTTGGGCGTTCTTGCCCTGATCGACGTCGATCCGCATCCGGTGCAGATGCTGGAAGTGTTTGAGGGCCTGGTTGGCAATGACGGAAGCCTTTGATCCGGCTTCGGAAAGACGTTCCAAACCATGGTCCAGCGTGGCCAGGTCGCCGGATGCCGCCGCGTCGATCAACTCCGACATTTCAAAGGAGGAGGCATCACCGATGATTGCTGCGATATCCTCGCTCTCAATACGGCCCTTGCCGAGGGCGTAGAGGCAGAGTTTCTTGAGTTCACCCCGGCTGGCCATACGGTCGCCCCCCAGCAGGCTGTGAAGAGCCGCACGCGCCTCCCGCGTGATGGTCAGACCTGCTTCGCGGGTTTCTTCATCGATCAGCTGGTCGATACCTCGATCATTGTCGGCATAGCAGGGCAGGGCGACCGCACGTTTGTGGGTCTCGATCAGCTTTCTGAGGCCGACGCCTTTCTTGATGTCACCGCCTTCCAGAACGACCAGGGTCTGCCAGTCATCAAGCTTCAAGACAGGCTCAAGCGAAGGGTTCAGGTTCTTGCCGCTGGCGTCCTTCACCCAGATGATCCGCCGGCCGCCGAACAGCGGTACGGTCAGGACTTCATCGATCAAACGATTCGGATCCGAGCTGAGTTCGGATGCGTCGATCTTGACCAGATTGAACGGGTCGCTGTCACCCTCGGATGCCTTGCTGACAAGCAACGTTGCCCGTTCCGATACCAAACCTGTGTCGGGTCCGAATATCAGCACGACACCGCCAGCCTTGGGTGGATTTGCGATGAATCTATCGATTTCCGCTGCTTTCAAGACGGCCATGAACGATCGTCTCCCGACAACGGATTAAGACTGGCTGGCGAAATATCCTGCGACACGCGCAGCGATATCATCAGCAACCGACTTGGCGACGCGCTTCTGGGCGTCCCGATAAGCGCGGGTATTGGCAAAGCGCTGGTCGGAGAAGTCATAAGAGGCCGACTTGAACGACCGGCCGGTCATGAGCGTTTCATCGGTTTCAATGTCGCTCAAAACGAAGGTGGAATTCATGGTCGTGGTATAGGCGGACGGTACATCGGCGAAACGTTCAACAGCAACGGCCGCGTTGTTGACGTCCATGAGAACCTTAAGACGGTATTTTTTCGCCGGGGTTCCAGCACCTCTTTCGAACTTGAAGGTGAGCTCATTGTAAAGCACCCTGGCAGCATCATCGTTCGAGTATTGGCTTGAAATGCTATCAAGGTCGATGGCGGCCAGTTCAGCAGAGACAGGCGATGGCGTGTCCGTGAAATCACCGGTGCTGGTGCCGTAAAGCGGACGCACCTGGCATCCGCTTACGACGAGTGTGGCCGCAAATCCCAAACAAAGGGCTGCGCGCCGAAACACGCTCTTGCGCTCGAAGATGCTGTTAAACAACGACATTCACGATCCTCTGCCGCACCACAATGAGTTTCTTCGGTGCATTTCCGTCCAATGCTTTCTGCACGAAGTCCAGGGCCAAGGTAGCTGCTTCGACCTCTTCTTTGGAAGCCTCTTTTGCAATTTCCAACTCGCCGCGGCGTTTGCCGTTGATCTGGATCGGATAGGTGACCGAATCCTCTACAAGCAGGCTGTTGTCTGCGACAGGCCAGTTCGCTTCGGAAATCAGGTTGTCATGACCCAGAGCCGTCCAGCACTCTTCGGCCAGATGCGGCATCATCGGTGCCATCATTTGCACCAGGAAGTCCGCGGCTTCACGCACCGCACATTCCCTGCCGGTGTCATCCAGGCCTTCGTTGACGGTCTTGCTGATCGTGTTGACGAACTCATAAAGACGCGCAACCGCGCGGTTGAAGCCGAGATTTTCCAGGTCGTTGGAAACGGCTTCCAGCGTTTTGTGGCTTGCGCGGCGCAGATCGAGAGCCTTGCCGGTGACTTCCGGAGCCTTGCCGCTGCGAGGTTCGCTCTTTTCGGCAACATCACCGATCAGACGCCAGACCCGCTGAACAAAACGCCAGGCACCCTGGACGCCGTCTTCGGTCCAGATCACGTCACGCTCAGGTGGACTGTCGGACAGCATGAACCAGCGCGCCGTGTCGGCACCGTAAGTGTCGATAATGTCGGTCGGATCGACGGTGTTCTTCTTCGACTTCGACATTTTCTCGATGGAGCCGATGGCCACTTCTTCGCCGGTTTCGATCAGGGAGGCACGACGCTTGCCGTCGACGTCCTCAATCCTGATTTCAGCCGGGGAAACCCATTGCCCGTTGGCGCCTTCGCCGATCCGGTAGGTTTCGTGTGTCACCATGCCTTGCGTGAACAAGCCCTTGAATGGCTCTTTCAGATCCAAAGCACCGACTTTCTGCATGGCGCGGGTGAAGAAGCGGGAATAGAGCAGGTGAAGGATCGCGTGTTCGATGCCGCCGATATACTGGTCCACCGCCAGCCAGCCGTTTGCCGCTTTGGGATCGGTCGGTTGATCGCAGTCAGGCGCCGTGAAGCGGGCAAAATACCAGGAGGAATCGACAAAGGTGTCCATCGTGTCGGTTTCACGCCTTGCCGGCTTGCCACAGTTCGGACACGTGGTATCGCGCCAGGTCGGGTGACGATCGAGCGGATTACCCGGTTTGTCGAAATTGATGTCGTCCGGCAGCTGAACCGGAAGGTTCTCGTCGTTTTCCGGAACAACGCCACAATCGTCACAGTGAATGACCGGAATCGGACATCCCCAGTAGCGCTGACGAGAAATACCCCAATCACGCAGACGATAGTTCACCTGACGCTCGGCCTGCGGAGCGCCGTCGACCTTGATGCTCTCCAGTTTCGCGGCGACCGCTTCCTTGGCGTCCGGAATGGAAAGTCCGTCCAGGAAACCCGAGTTGAAGATTGTGCCGTCGTCCGTGAAGGCTTCATTTCCGACATCGAAGGTTGCTGCGTCCGCGTCCTTCGGCAGTACAACCGGTTTGACCGGCAGACCGTATTTGCGGGCGAAATCCAGGTCGCGCTGGTCGTGTGCCGGACAAGCGAAGATCGCTCCCGTGCCGTAATCCATCAGGATGAAGTTGGCGACGTAAACCGGCAGCTCAATTGAACTGTCCAGCGGATGCCTGACGCGCAGACCTGTGTCCAGCCCCTTTTTCTCTGCCTTTTCAATGGCTTCTTCCGAAGTTCCGACCCGTCGGCATTCTTCGATGAATGCTTTCAGTTCAGGATTGCTTTCGGCAAGCTTGTCGGAGATCGGATGATCCGGGGACAGGCCCATGAAGGAGGCACCGAACAGGGTGTCCGGACGGGTGGTGAAAATCTCAAGGGTCTTGTCGCCTGTCGGCGCGGCTTCGGTAAACTCGAAACGGACGCGCAGGCCCACGGAACGACCGATCCAGTTTTTCTGCATCAGGCGTACCTTGTCCGGCCAGCGATCAAGCGTATCGATCGCGTCCAGAAGATCCTCTGAATAATCAGAAATCTTGAAGAACCATTGCGTCAGTTCACGCTGTTCGACCAGCGCGCCGGAGCGCCAGCCACGGCCGTCGATCACCTGCTCATTGGCCAGGACGGTCATGTCGACCGGATCCCAGTTGACCTTCGCGTTCTTGCGGTAAACCAGTCCGGCTTCTAGGAATTTCAGGAACAGGCGTTGCTGCTGTGTGTAATAAGCCACGTCGCAGGTTGCGAATTCACGGTTCCAGTCGAGGGACAGGCCCATGATCTTGAGCTGGTCACGCATGGCCGCGATGTTTTCGTAGGTCCAGTCCTTCGGATGAACCTTGTTCTGCATGGCGGCATTTTCCGCCGGCATGCCGAAGGCGTCCCAGCCCATCGGATGCAAGACGTTGAAACCTTTGGCGCGCTTGTAGCGGGCAACCACGTCACCCATCGCGTAGTTGCGCACATGGCCCATGTGAATGCGGCCGGACGGATAGGGGAACATCTCTAGGACGTAGTACTTATCGCGCGGGTCGTCGTTATGCGTGACGAAAACGTCTTTGTCGTTCCAAACTTTCTGCCAGCGCGCTTCCACTTCGCGCGCATTGTACCGATCCGTTGCCATCAAATGTGCCGTTTGTTCTTGCCGCCTGACACGGCGGATTTCCTGAATGATTGACTGCCGGACTGTCACCAGAAATCAGGTCCGGGGTCAACATGCGAGATTAAATTGATCCTTCAGTAGCCTGTTTATTTCGCAATGCCGCATTCGTAAAGCTATCGGATGGCCGGACCTTCAAAAGATTCGGTGTCTTCTGCCTCATGTGAATCCCAGATTTCCAGCATTCGGGCGCTGGCCGGGTGGTTTTTGCTGAACAGGATGTAAAGGGGTTCGGCACGGAACGGTTCTGACATTCCGATGCCAGAGGCCTCGTCTCCCAGAATGGCCCGGCTGTGTTCCTGTCCGACGATGTCATTTTCGATATAGAGATCGGCCCGTCCGTGTAACAGCATCGTCCAGGCTTGTTCTTCCGTCGCAACGCTCTGAAATGTCACTCCAATCTTTTCAAGTGGTTCCTGATACCAGTATCCGGCAATGCCGACGACGGTCAGTCCGCGCTGTTTTATGTCTTTGAAGGTGAGGGGTGGCACTTCTTCCGCAAATCGGTGTTTCGGATAAAAATAGACATCCTTCAAAGTGTCGATCGGTGTTGTCGGATAGAGGTAATCCTGTGTTCTTGTCTTGACATAGGACCAGGAGAAAGTTGCCGGCAGGGTGCCGCGCTTTGTCAGTTCAAGCGAGCGACGCCAGGGCAGAAATTCGAACCGGACATCGTGTCCCTTGGATCTGAAAACCTCGGTAACTTTTCGGGAATGAAGACCAAAGCCAGGTGCTTTTTGCGAGATGAAGGGAGGCCACTCGCCGATCGCGAAAGTAAAGGTTTCTGCCCGTACTTGCGATGCAAGGAATGTCATCATCAGCAATGAGAGGAATGTGCGAAAACACTCCTGTATCATTCAATTCCCCAAAAGAAAAAGGACATCCATAATTTATCAGATGGAGATATAACGAAACCATTAATTGCGTCAGCACTATCCGGTTAAGCGACATTTGCTTTGCGTTGATCCGAAAACACGGTGGGGCACCTAATTCGGAGTTTTCATTGTCTGACTTTGAATTGAAACCTGGGTTTGCTTCCGGGTTTCGTTCTTCTTTGGCCTCTTGTGAATGCAGCCTCGCCGGGCGTATGAGAGAACTTCAAAGGAACTCCGTTATCTGAAGGGAAAACTCATGACGTCCGCAGCAGACCGTCTCGCAGCAGTTCAGGCCGATATTCGCAGCGCGGAAGCCGAATATGACCGGAACGATGGTTCGGTGACGTTGATTGCGGTGTCAAAGACATTCGATTCAGAAGATATTCGCCCTGTGCTTGATGCGGGTCAGCGGGTGTTTGGCGAAAATCGCGTTCAGGAGGCCATGGGCAAATGGCCGGGACTGCGTGGTGAGTATGATGGCATCGAATTGCACCTGATCGGACCTTTGCAATCAAACAAGGCCAAGGAAGCGGTGGCGACCTTTGACGTGATACACACCGTCGACCGGCCGAAAATCGCCAAGGCACTGAAAGCGGAAATGGACAAGCAGGGAAGGGCTCTTCCTTGTTTCATCCAGGTCAATACGGGCGAAGAGCCGCAAAAGGCCGGGATCCCGCCCAAAGAGGTTGATGACTTCATCAGGGAATGCCGCGATGAGACGGGTCTCAACATTATCGGTCTGATGTGTATCCCGCCGGTCGATGAAGCCCCGGGCGAGCACTTTGCGTTGCTTGAGAAAATCGCCGAGCGCAACGGCTTGAAGCAGCTCTCCATGGGAATGTCGTCCGATTACCATACCGCAATCGGCTTCGGAGCGACCTGCGTTCGGGTCGGATCGGCCATTTTCGGCGCACGTGACTACGGATAAGTACCAATTGAAGGAAGGGCGGCCTTACAACTGCCGAAAATCGGCAATAGTGACGCGAATTTGACCGGCCTATGGCTGATTTGATTTGCAAGTCACAACAATGCCCTGACGTTTCCCAAGAGCAGCCCTTTAGCAGACTATATCGGGCAGCACATTCCTCCTCGTTCCGGGTCGCTGGATCGCAGGGGTCCTGCAGACCGACGGAACATTAAGACCAAAAACCAAACTTGGAGGTCATATCATGTCCAAACGTCTTACCGCTGCTCTTCTCCTTGGCGCTTTCACCGCATCAACAGCAGCTCTCGCACAGGGCATGTCTTTTGAGGCGGTCGACAGCAATCAGGATGGTTTCGTGAGCTTCGAAGAAATCACGGCTGCAAACCCGTCCATGTCAGAGGATCTTTTCAAGGCAGCGGATGCGAACCAGGACAGCCTGCTTGACGCAGATGAGTTCGCCGCCGTTCAGCCGTAAATTCGGCTTCGGACGGTCTGACCCCCTTAAGCTGCGCAAGCGGCAGGGCCGTCTGATCAAGACCACCGCCGGATCGGTCACGCCGGCGGTGGTTTTGCGTCCGATACCTGGTTATTCGCGCCAGAAGTCGGGCATCAGCAGCAGGATTGCTGCCAGAATTTCCAACCTGCCAAAAATCATCTCTATTGCCAGAAACCACTTTGCCAGGTCAGACAGGGTCTGAAAGGTTCCCGAAGGCCCGATCGTGTCTCCCACACCCGGACCGACATTGGCCAGAGCGGTAATCGAAGCACTCAGCGCTGTCTCCAGATCCATGCCGAGCATCAGATAGATGACAGAAAATCCGGCGAACGCTCCCGCATAAAGCACCGCGAATACGAAGACACCTTCAAGCACAGGGTTGGACACTGCCTGTTTCTGGTATTTCGGTTCAACGATGCGGTGCGGATGAACCATCCGGCGCAGCAGACATCGGCAATAGCTTGCCAATATCGCAATCCGAAACATCTTGAAGCCACCGGAAGTCGAGCCGCTGCAGCCTCCGAAAAACGTCAGAACGAAAAATATCGCAATGACGGCCGGCCCGAACTGAAGGTAGTCGTTGGCCGCGTATCCTGTTGTCGTGATGACCGAAACGACGTTGAACACGGCAAGCGTGAACATGTGAAACGGTGTGTCATGCACAATGTAGCGCTCGAAATAGAACACGCCGAAAGATGCGATTGTCACGATGGCAAGCAGCAGAATGATCTGGATGTCCGGCTTGAAGTGTCTGCTTTCAAGACTGCGGATGAGATACAGGAACGGGATGCTCGATGTGAGCATGAAAAGGATCGCAACCCAATAGACCGCCACTCCCGGAAACTGGCCAAACGATTGATCGGACGTGGAAAACCCCCCGGTGGAAACCGTGGTCATTGCGTGAACGGCTGCGTTGAAGAGGTTCATTCCGCACAACGCATAGAGCGTGGTGCATGTGAGTGTCAGCCCGCCATATAGTGCGAGCAGCCGATACACGAACGGCCAGGTGTGGCCGTAGGGTTTGGAGGTGTTTTCGGACGATTCAAGCGCAAAGAGCTGGCTTCCGCCAACCCGCAACCCGGGCAATAGCCAGATGCCGATGGCGATGACGCCAATGCCGCCGATCCATTGCAGGAGGGCACGCCACAACAAGATACCCGGAGGAAAGGAGTCCAGCCCGGTCAGGACTGTCGATCCTGTTGTGGTCAGACCGGAAGCGGTCTCGAAAAAGGCGTCCGTGAAGCTGATGTTCAGATCGCTGAAGTAAAAGGGAACGGCCCCAGCAAAGGAAAAGGCGAACCAGGCCGCATTTACAAAGACGATGGCCTCCTTGAAATGGTTTGGTGGCCTCTGTCCCCGAAATGCAAGGATCGTCAGGCCACCGGTTGTGCCCAGCATGACAGCAGACAAAAGAAACACTTGCCAGTCCACATTCGACGCAAAAACATCTGCAATGGCGGGAACGATCATCAACAAGGAGATCAGGACGAGCAGGCGTCCGATTGGCAACGCGATGGCTCGAAAATTCATGCACCGAACATCCGGATGGTCGGCTGTCAGAACGGCAGTCGAGGTTTAGAAGTTAATATTTATCTGCGCCTGCCCGCGAAAATGCAAGTGCAGGCAGCCTGCCGGAATGCGCGGGTAAAGTGAGCTCCGGGCTCGAAGTGGTGTCCAGTTACCTCAAAAGATAGTTGAGCTATTGTCATCTTTACCGGGTTTACCCTGTATTGACCCCCAATTGCCGCTTTGCAAAACTGCTCGCGTTAATTGGGAGGAAAATATGAAACCGATTGCTTGGGCGCTTGGCGCCCTGATGGCATTTGGCCTGTCGGCAGGTGCCGCCGACGCAGCCGACACCACTTTGCGCATTTCATTGCAATTGCCGCTCAAAAGCCACCTGGGTCAGAATCTGCTTCTGTTCAAAGAGGAAGTGGAAAAGAACTCCAATGGCGATATTGCTGTCGAGATCTACGATTCAGCGCAGCTCTACAAGGACAAGGAAGTTCCGGCGGCAGTCGGTTCCGGCGCCATTGAAATGGGCGTTGCATCCCTGACGCGCTATGTCGGAGATATTCCGGCCGTCGACATCTTCTACCAGCCGTTCCTGTTCGATACTGCAGACAAGGTCCGGGCAGCTGTTGCTCCCGGGTCTCCGGTCCGCGGCCCGCTTGACGATGCGATCAAGGAAACCGGATCGAATGTGCTGTGGTGGCAGGCCTATGGCGGCGCCATCATGCTGTCCAAGGACGCTCCGGTGAAAACGCCTGAAGACATGAAAGGCAAGAAGGTTCGCGTCTTCGGCAAGACCCTCGGCGATTTCGTAACGGCCGCCGGTGGTGCACCGACCCTGATTTCGGGATCCGAACAGTATCTTGCCTATCAGCGCGGAACGGTCGACATCGGCATGACCGGTGTGTCCGGTGTCAAATCCAGAAAGCTCTGGGAAGTGATGGACACCATCACAGTGACCAACCACGCCGACATCGAGTTCATTGTGGTTGTGAACAGCGATTTCTGGAATGGCTTGCCGGATGAGCACAAGGCAATCATCGAGGCAGCGGCTCTGAAGGCAGAATCCGACGTTCGTGACCGTGTTTCCCAGATCGAGGCGGATGCCTATGCGGCGGCGGAAGAAAACGGCATGACGGTTTACAAGCCGACCGCCGAAGAGATCTCTGCCTGGAAATCAGTCAGTCAGCCGGTCTACGACGCCTACAAGGAAAAGGCCGGAAAGCTGGGTGAGACCGTGCTCGACGCGGCGAACAATCTCTGATCGCCTTTCCCTGACCTGAACCGAAGGTGGCCGGGCAACCGGCCACCTCTTTGTCTTTTTTTCGGTTCCCACCTAGTTTCGGTCGCGGCTCGTCACGCGGCTGTTCCGATTGTTCAAGCTGCCGATCGTTTCATGAGAGCCTTTCATTCCCTTCTCCGGGCGCTCGCCTGGATTTCTGCGTTTCTGTTTATCCTTGCCGGCTGCATGCTCACGTATGAGGTAACGGCGCGCTATCTGTTTGTTGCTCCAACAATCTGGGCGGCGGAACTGTCCCAGCTCTGCCTGATTTGGGGCACCATGATCGCGATGCCCTGGCTGCTCAAGATCAACCGGCACATTGCCGTTGATGCGATGACCGAGCGGCTCGGGCCAGCCGCGAAGCGGGTTTGCGCGACGCTGTCGATGATCGCTATCGGGGCCTTCAGCGCCATTGTTGCCTGGAAAGGCGGCGGCATTTTCCTCGATTCATTTGAAAGAGGCCGAACGACGGGATCGATGCTCGATCTGCCGACCTGGGTTTCGGAGCTGGCCATACCGACTGGCTTTGCGTTGCTGTTCGTTCAAGCCGTGGTCGAAACGATCAAGGCTCTGAAGGGGACCGAAGAAGAAGGCAGGTCCGCAACATGACGACACTTCTCATTCTGGCGGTTCTTTTCGGTCTTCTGCTCATTCGCGTGCCTGTGGCGTTCACGCTTGGCGGTCTCGGTCTCGCGATGCTGATGATTGGCGGGTTTTCGCCGCTGATGGCGCCGCAGGCAATTTTGTCGACGCTCGACGGGTTTATCCTGCTTGCGGTTCCGCTTTTTCTCTTGATGTCGAACATCCTGTTGAAGGGAGGGGTCGGCAAGGATCTGTTTGCTGCCGTTCACGCCTGGGTGGGCCATTGGCCGGGCGGCCTTGCGGTCGCCACGATCCTTTCCTGTGCGATTTTTGCTGCAATTTCAGGATCATCGGTTGCCACAGCGGCAACGATTGGAACTGTTGCCATTCCGGAAATGATCCAACGTGGCTATGAGCGCCGCTTTGTCTACGGACTTCTTGCAGCCGGTGGAACGCTTGGTATCCTGATCCCGCCGTCGATCCCGATGATTGTCTATGGTTTCGTTACCGAGCAGTCAGTGATCGCCCTGTTTCTTGCCGGAATCGGGCCAGGATTGTTGCTGGTTGCTTTTTTTATCGCCTTTTCAATGATCTATGCACGCTGGTTTGGGGGATATACGCCCGAACCGGCTGCAAGCGGACGTGAGCGTATTCAAAGTTCTTTGAGAGCATTGCCTTCCGTTGTGCTGGCCGGGTTCGTGATCGGCGTGATCTACACGGGAATTGCGACACCGACAGAGGCAGCCGCAATCGGATTTGCCGTTGCGCTGATCATTACGGGGCTGGTTCTCAGAACGCTCACCTGGCAGGGGCTGAAAGAAGCGGCTTTCGATTCCATGGTGACGACGGTTGCCATCCTGCTGATTGTCGCTGGCGCCAAGGTCTTCGGCAAGGCAATCACGCTATATCGGATTCCTCAGGAAATCTCGGTCTTTATCGGACAGAACATCGATACACCGATTGCCTTCATTCTTGTTGTTTCCATTGTGCTCCTGATCATGGGTCTTGTCTTCGAGGCACTTTCCATGGTGCTGATCATGACGCCCGTTCTGTTGCCTGCGGCCATGGCGTTGGGCTTTGATCCCATCTGGTTCGGTGTCTACATGGTGGTGATGGTGGAGTGCGCCCTGATCACACCGCCGGTCGGGCTCAATCTCTATGTCATCCAGTCGGTGGCGCGCTCCAGCCTTGCGGATGTTTCACGCGGAGTGCTGCCATTCCTGGCGTTGATGCTGGTGTCCGTTGTGATCCTTTACATGTGGACCGATCTGGCTCTCTATATTCCCTTCAAGTTCTGAGGATGTTCCATGCCGTCTCCGGCCGAAAAACTTCGCGTTCTGCTGAGGCAGGACAAACTTCACGTGATGCCCTGCTGCTATGATGCCCTGTCGGCGAAACTGATCGAACAGGCTGGTTTCGACTTGACCTTCATGTCCGGCTTTGCTGCGTCGGCGTCGCGGATCGGGCAGCCGGATCTCGGCCTGATGTCTTATGGCGAGGTGGTCGATCAGGTCGGGAACATAGCCGACGCGATCCAGATGCCGCTCCTGGCTGACGGTGACACCGGTTATGGCAACGCAATGAATGTGCGCCGGACCGTTTCCGGATTTGCAAAGGCAGGGGCTGCCGCGGTCATGATCGAGGATCAGGTCGCCCCCAAACGGTGCGGTCATACGCCGGGCAAGGAGGTTGTTTCGCGCGAAGAAGCTTACGATCGCGTCCGGGCTGCGGCAGACGCGAGGGAAGCTGGCGCGGATATCCTCATTCTGGCGCGTACCGATGCACGTCACGAGCATGGTCTGGCCGAGGCAATTGAGCGTGCTGCCAAGTTCAGTGAACTGGGAGCGGACATTCTGTTTGTCGAGGCACCCAAGACAGTGGCCGAAATGGAAACCGTCTGCCGCGAGCTGCCGGGTGCCAAGATGGCCAATATCGTCGAAGGCGGAGAAACGCCCGACTTGCCTCATGCGGAACTGAAAGACATCGGTTACGCCATCGCCGCGTATCCGCTGACCCTTCTTGCCAGCGCCATGAAGGCCATGGTGACCACGCTGGAACAACTGAAAACCGACGCTCACCGGACCTCGGATCTCATGGAGTTCCAGGAGCTTCGGCACAAGATCGGCTTCAATGACTACTATGACGTGTCGTCTCGCTACGAGACTTCCCGGCGAAAACACTAGTCAAGTATCTGGTACAAAAAGCGATTTGCCGGGAGATGGAAGCTGTCCGATCTTTAACTAGGGGCAAAGGGGTATTCTTACTATAGTTGCAGCACAAGAAGTGTTGCATCCAGGGAGAGTGCCGTGACTTCTTTTCTTTCTGCTCCGTATGTTTCAAGGCGCATGTTTCTGGCCGGTTCGCTGAGCACGCTTGCGTTACCCGGCGTTCTGAACCGGCGGGCATGGTCAGAAACAGCAAGACCTGACCTGCCGATACCCCGTCAGCTCGCACCTGATGCCGATGGTAAAATCGCGCTTCGGGCCATGGCGGGCGAGGGGGCATTCGTTGAGGGATTGAAGACGCCTACCTACGGTATCAACGGTCCGTATCTCGGACCTGCAATACGCGTTCGTCGCGGTGACACCGTGATGATGGAGGTCCGGAACACGCTGGAAGAGCCGATCACGATGCATTGGCACGGGCTCAAGGTGCCTGGCGAAGTCGATGGCGGACCGGCAGAACAGATCCTGCCAGGCAAGACCTGGTCGCCTCAGCTGACCATCAACCAGCCAGCCGCAACTTGCTGGTTCCATCCGCATTACTATCCGACCACTGCCGAGCTTGTCCTGAAAGGGCTTGCCGGGCTGTTTCTGATCGATGACGAAGACGGTGACAGTCTGCAATTGCCGTCGGAATGGGGCGTCGACGACATCCCGGTCATCCTGCAGGACCGAAGGTTCAACGCCGATGGTAGTTTCTTCCATCGCTTCAACCTGGCAGCGGTCACCGTTGGCTATGTCGGTGACACGATGCTGGTCAACGGTGCCTCTTATCCCAGGGCACAAACAGCCAAGGGATGGCTGAGATTGAGGATCCTGAATGGATCGAACGCGCGTAGCTATCGGTTGGCCCTGTCTGAGAACCGGTCCTTCTTTGTGATTGCAGGAGACGGCGGACTTCTGGACGCACCAGTCGAACTCGGCGAACTCCTGGTGCATGCAGGCGAACGTTTCGAGATCCTGGTCGATGCCAGAAACGGCGAGAATTTCGACCTGATTACGAAACCGGTCGACCAGATGGCGATGAATCTGCCCCCCTTTGATCAGGACCTTGCACTCATGACATTCCAGCCAGACGGCAAGGATGGTTCGGGAATTCTTCCGGTAGGCCTTGTTAAGTTGCCTCCGATCGCGGAACTGTCCGACGAACCGACACAGAAGCTTGAGTTCGGCATGAACCTGGATGACGAGGGCATGGGGCTTTTCATGAAAGCCGGTTTGCCAAAGCTGATGGCGAGCGGGAAGGCAAATCGTGAAATCGCTGATGCCGTGACCAATGCGATTGTCGATGGTCCCGACCTGTCAATGGAAACCCAACTGTCGGCAAATGCCATCAACGGCAAGTCCTTTGACATCAGCCGAGTCGACTTTGATGTGTCCATTAATCAGGACCAGCATTGGGTATTTTCTGAAGGTACCGACAGGATGCTGCATCCGGTCCATATTCACGGGTGCCAGTATCGCGTGCTGAGCGTGAACGGAAAGGCTCCGCCACCGGAACTGGCCGGATGGAAGGACACCATGCCGATTTCCAAAGGGGGAACGGTGGAAATTCAAGTGCGGTTCGACTATCCGGCAACGTCGGACAAACCCTATATGGCTCACTGTCACATTCTTGAGCATGAGGACTCGGGAATGATGGCCGGGTTCACCGTTACCTGATGCGAATGTCACGAAGTTCGGCGAGTTTCTTGACTCTTCGCGATGTTTCAGGCATAGACCCGCGAACTCCGTATGAGTGACTGACAAACTGATCCGCCGACCGGGACCCGAAAAGGTGTAAAGAGTTCCCGGAGGTTAACACCCGACAGCGCGATGCGCCCTCGGGTGCGAAACTGCTTTGTGCGGTTCAGTCTGCTTGGAATTGAGCGGTGGTTGCCCATATGGTTCGGGAAATATCCCGAAAACGATGACTTAAGGACCAGTTGATGTTTGAAAGCCTGTCCGATCGACTAAGTGGAATTTTCGACAAGCTCACCGGCCGGGGAGCGTTGTCGGAAAATGACGTCAATGAAGCGATGCGCGAAATTCGCCGCGCGCTCATTGAGGCCGACGTTGCCCTGCCGATCGTGCGCTCTTTCACTGACAAGGTTCGTAACCGGGCGATTGGTGCCGAGGTCGTCAAATCCGTGACCCCGGGTCAGATGGTCGTGAAGATCGTTCATGACCAGCTGGTGGAAATGCTCGGCAGCGAAGGTCAGCCGCTCGATCTGAACGCGCCGGCACCGGTTGCGATCATGATGGTCGGTCTGCAGGGTTCCGGTAAAACCACCACCACCGCCAAGATTGCCCGCCGCCTGACCCAGCGCGACAAGCGCAAGGTCCTGATGGCGTCTCTCGATACCCGGCGTCCTGCTGCGCAGGAGCAGCTGAAGGTTCTGGGTGAGCAGAACGAGATCGACACACTGCCGATCATTGAAGGGCAGGGGCCCGTCGAGATTGCCAACCGAGCGATGTCTGCGGCCAAGCTCGGCGGCTATGATGTGGTGATGCTCGATACTGCGGGCCGTATTCACATCGATGAACCGTTGATGGTGGAGATGGCGGATGTGAAGTCCGCCGCGCAACCTCATGAAATTCTGCTGGTTGCCGACTCCCTGACTGGTCAGGACGCCGTCAATCTTGCCAAGAGCTTCGACGAGCGCGTCGGCATCACCGGTATCGCACTGACCCGTATGGACGGTGACGGACGCGGCGGTGCGGCACTTTCCATGCAAGCGGTTACCGGAAAGCCGGTGAAGCTGATCGGTACCGGTGAAAAGTCCGATGCACTGGAAGACTTCCATCCCAAGCGGATCGCTGACCGTATTCTCGGCATGGGCGATATCGTTTCGCTGGTTGAAAAAGCCGCGGAGGCGATCGACGCCGAACAGGCCGCCAAGATGGCCAAGAAGATGCAGAAAGGTCATTTCGACCTGGACGATCTGGCCGAGCAGCTGAAGCAGATGGAAAAGCTGGGCGGCATGTCCGGCATGATGGGCATGTTGCCGGGCGTCGGCAAAATGAAGAAGCAGATCGAGGCTTCGAATATCGACGACAAGATGTTCAAGCGTCAGGTTGCCATTATTCAGTCGATGACGCCGACCGAGCGAAGCAAGCCGGAATTGCTGAAAGCCAGCCGCAAGAAACGTATTGCAGCGGGCTCGGGCGTGCAGGTGGCCGAGGTCAACAAGCTTCTGAAGATGCATCGTCAGATGGCCGACATGATGAAGGCCATGGGCAAGAAAAAGGGCATGCTTGGCAAGCTGATGGGTGGCATGGGCGGCGGAATGCCGGATGTTGATCCCAAGCAGCTGGAAGAAATGGCCAAGTCCGGTCAGATGCCCGGTGGTATGGAATTGCCGAAAGGCCTGCCAGGCGGATTGGGTGGCGCCGGACTTCCTCCTGGAATGCCTGGCCTGCCTGGATTGGGCGGACCGAAACTGCCCGGACTGCCGGGTATGGGCAAGGGTAAGAAGCGATGAGTGAGGCGGAGACCCAGCTTGGCGAAAGCCAGGCCCTGAAAGAGCTGAAAGCGCTCAGGGCATCCATCGACAATATTGACGCAGCTCTCGTGCATATGCTCGCCGAGAGATTCAAATGCACCCAGAAAGTGGGCTTTCTGAAAGCCAACAATGACCTGCCGCCGGCCGATCCGGCGCGGGAAAAAATTCAGATCGAACGGCTACGGCAGCTCGCCGGCGATGCCAATCTCGATCCTGACTTTGCCGAGAAATTCCTGAACTTCATCGTTCGAGAAGTGATCCGGCACCATGAAGCCATTGCCGCTGAAGCCGGCAACTGAAAAAACTGGAGAAACTAAATGGCTACGAAAATTCGCCTGGCACGCGGCGGTTCCAAGAAGCGCCCGTACTACCGCATCGTTATTGCTGACATCCGCTCACCGCGCGATGGCCGTTTCATCGAAAAGGTCGGCACCTACAACCCGATGCTGCCGAAGGATTCCGAAGACCGCGTCCAGCTGAACGTCGAGCGCATTCAGTACTGGCTCGACACCGGTGCAAAGCCGACCGACCGCGTTCACCGTTTCCTGGATGCTGCCGGCTTGCTGAAGCGTGAGCCGCGCAACAACCCGAAAAAGGCCGAGCTGGGTGCAAAGGCGAAAGAGCGCCTGGAAGCCAAGCGTATGGCTGAAGAAGAAGCGGCCGCTGCTGCTGCTGAAGAAGCTGCTGCTGAATAAGCCAAATGATGCGTACCGCGCCAAATTGGCAGAAGGAAGCCTGCTGACATGAGTAAATCTGATAGTCAGAAGGTCCTTATGGCCAAGATTGGCGCGGCACATGGCATTCGCGGGGAAGTGCGGGTCAAGCCGTTTGGCGATGACCCGCTTTCCTTCACCGATTATGGTGTCCTGACGACAAAGGATGGCAAGCAGTCTTTCGAAGTTGAAAGGGCGCGGGTGCAAAAGACGGTCGTGGTCACCAAGTTCAAGGAGATCAGGGACCGCAACCAGGCTGAAGAGCTGAACGGGACTGAGCTTTACATCGACCGGGATCAGTTGCCTGAGCCTGAAGAAGATGAATTCTACTACTCAGACCTCAATGGACTGGGTGTCCTTGATCAGGCCGGCGAACCGCTTGGCAAGATTGTTGCTGTTCAGGATTTCGGTGCTGGTGATCTTCTGGAAATCAGACCGAAGCGCGGCAGGACCTTCTACATCCCCTTTACCAGGGAATTCGTGCCGGAGATCAGTCTGGCCGATGGCCGGGTAACTGTGGATCTGCCGGAAGACTACTTGTCCGAAGGCGAACCGGCTTCTTCTGAAGAAGAAGCACCGGACAAATAACGAACCGGTACGGGCTGCAATCCCATTTCGCCCAGATAGAGACCTTCCGCCTCATCTCTCAGCACTTGCTTTGTTTCCGAGCGGATCAGTGCAATGAAAGCGCAGACGAGTGCCACACCGATGCCGTTGGCAATGGCATCGGGTAGGGACATTTCGTGATGCGGCAGGAAACCCTGAACAACTTCTCCTCCTAGTCCCATGCTGAATGCTACGATAGCCGAGATCCTCAGCCGGCAGCAGAAGAGTGCGTGGATGGACAGGGTCAACAGGGCAAAGAAGCCAATGTGTATGACCTTGTCATAAGGGTGACCGACACCGGTGTTGAACACCAGGCCGGCGAGGACACCAAAGGTCATCAGCAGGGCCAAAGGCAAAATGCGGCTCAGGGAAATGTCGAGATAATGCTGGTCTACTCTTTCTTGGACGATTGCCGGAAGCTTGAATCGAAAAACAGGAAACTTGACCACGGTTGACTACCCGATTGAAACGCTCTTGCCAGTTTGCACCGAGAGCCTTAATCAGAGCTTTCTTTCGGGAAACTTGCCGGTGGACCATCTGAATTTTTGCCGAGCAGGGTTAATGCATGTTTAGCCCGCGGCCGGTTTGGATGTCCAAGCTGGTCTAAACGCTAATACTGACAGGGGCGGTCATGCCGTTCAAAGCCACTATTCTAACGCTCTATCCGGACATGTTTCCGGGGCCGCTGGGGCACAGTCTGTCCGGGCGGGCAATGGAAAAGAACCTGTGGCAGCTGGAAACAAGCCAGATCCGCGATCATGCGACCGACAAGCATCGCTCGGTGGACGATACACCGGCCGGTGGCGGCGCCGGAATGGTGTTGCGTGCCGACATTCTGGCCAAGGCCATAGACACCGCCGCGCCACCTGATGATCCCCGGCCAAAGTTGCTGATGAGCCCGCGCGGCAAACCGTTCACACAGGCACGCGCGCACGAATTGGCTGAAGGACCAGGAGCGATCATCGTTTGCGGGCGGTTTGAGGGCGTTGATCAAAGGGTCATCGATACCCGGGAACTGGAGGAAGTTTCCATAGGCGACTACATCCTTTCCGGCGGTGAAATCGGTGCCATCACCATGCTTGATGCCATCATCCGTCTCATTCCGGGTGTGATGGGCAACATGGAAAGCGCAGATACCGAAAGCTTCGAGACAGGGCTGCTGGAACATCCTCACTACACGCGCCCTGCAGTGTTTGAGGGACATACCATTCCCGACGTTTTGACTTCAGGCAACCACAAGAAAATTCACGAATGGCGGATGTCGGAGGCCGAGCGTCTGACCAGAGAACGCCGTCCGGATATGTGGGATGCCTACATGGCGGATGAGGACGACGTGGACTGAGGTTAGTTCTGTTCGGACCGGTCGGTTCGATCACCTAGCCTGGCCAGGATCTGTGTTCCGCGCCGGATGATATCGCTTTGCGAGTGCGAGCCGGTCTTCGACGTTGCGCTCGCCAGTTGATTTCGCGCAGTATTGTAGGAAATTTGCAGGTTCTCCGATGCTTCCCGTAGCGACGATCCAAGGATAAGTTCCTGAACAAGAAGGCTTTCCCGTTCACTTAGCCCGAGAGCGGCGGCCAGAATGCGGTCCGATTTTCTGGGAGCCTCGTCGGGATCGAAAATCGTAACGAGCAACGGCAATGTCGGCGCGATGAATGGTGCTAGCCCTGGATGGATCTGTTCTCTTTCGTGAATCGGAAGAACGAAGGCGAACGGACCACCTTGCTTTCCGGGCAGTAGCGGCATGGGTCCGATGGCGGTTGAGATCCGGGCGGCTTTTTCCAATGCATCGCGCAGCGCCTTGTGCGTATCGGGCCTGCGTGCGGACAGACGAACCATCCGATCGATGTAGAGGGTCCCGGCGCGTTTGAGCATTCGGTCAGCCTGACCATTGAGGTGCAGTATCTTTCCATCCGGCGATACAACGCAGGCAAAGGTCGGTATCTGATCCAGCCAGAAACCTGGATTGGTCAGCGTTGATTTCCGTTTGGCGACTTCAAGGATCAGGCTGAAAGCACCTTGCAGATGTGGCCTTAGAAAACGAAACAGCTCCAGCACAAGCTGCTCGTCACGTTTTTTCATCGTTCGGGGAAGATTGGCCGCAACAAAGGCGGAATCCGAGCCGTGCCGATGCAGGATGATGCCGAAGGCACGATTGATTTCGCCGTGATGCTGCAAGTACTCGTCGTAAAAGTCTGTCTTCTCCACATCCTGCGGCCGAATGAAGTGTTCCGTAATTGCGACGTCTGATAGGTCGCATTTCAAGGCAATTGGCGGAAACGGGTTGGCGGATTGGGCCTGGCTCAGATGAATTTCAGCGTCATCGCCATGATTGAACATTGCGCAATCATAGACCTGCGTTTCATACACGCATTGCGCCTGATAGGTGATTGGCAGATCGGGATAGATCACCGCCAGATCGGACAACACGTCCGTGAGACCGCCGTCCAGCAAAGCTGATGTGTAAAGCTTTCCAAGTAGATCCGAACGATCCATGGCCACGAAAGGCAACTCCTCAAGGTTGAATGAGGTATCCTATCACCTATTGTCTGAGAATATCTATGGTTGTAGTGCAATTGCACTAATGTTCATTTCAATAAATTGCGATACTAGGGGAGAGTTTCCGAGTGACGACTGCGTCAGGAAGGGCGTAATTCGAAATTCGTTTTATGTCATACTTAGCAATAGCAGTGGCAGAAGTGTTGCTGCCTTTGATTGCCTGTGCCCATCTTCGAACTTACGCTGACTGTGTCGAAAGACAGTCAATTCGGTGGTTCAGGAACCGTCCGGACTAAACAGGGTTTCGCGAGCTTGCATGGGTCAGGCGAAACCATAAAAAATCGCATGACATTCACCTGTTTTTACTGTATATGCCCGCCGAAGCTGGGTGCAAAGTGTGTCTTCTTACTAGGGGTGCACTGTTCAGGCTGGCTCTTAAGTGAGCTTTGTGTCTTGGAAATCCGGCTGAAAAACAACATGGCCCGAAGTTGGTGAATTCGTTCTCGGTGTAGCAGAGGACGCTCTGACCGCTTTGTAAATGAAAAGGGAAATATGCCATGAACCTGATCGAACAGCTCAATGCTGAAGAAATGGCGAAAATTGAAGCTCAGCGTAAGCTTCCTGAATTTTCTCCGGGTGACACCGTTCGCGTCAACGTGAAGGTCACCGAAGGTAACCGTACCCGTACACAGGCTTACGAAGGTGTCTGCATTGCCCGTTCCGGCGGTGGCATCAACGAGAGCTTCACGGTTCGCAAGATTTCTTATGGTGAAGGCGTCGAGCGTGTCTTCCCGATCTATTCTCCGATGCTTGAAGGTGTTGAAGTTGTTCGCCGCGGTAAAGTCCGCCGCGCCAAGCTTTACTACCTGCGTGATCGTCGCGGCAAGTCTGCACGTATCGTTGAGAACACCAACGCTCGTTCCAAGCGCCTCAACGAAGAGGCTCGTGCGGAAGTTGCTGCTGCCAAGGCTGCCAAGGCTGAAGCCAAGAAGGCGGAAGCTGCCGCCGCTGCAGAAAACGCTGCTGAGTAAGCTTAAGAAAGCTCGGGAATTTCAAGAAGGCGGTCCATTTGGGCCGCCTTTTTTCAATACGCAGCGCCAGCCGGTCAATGTCAGTTGAATTCAACTCAACTCGCAATGCTTGACCTCGGAGCGGAGCTGCGTCATTCACTAGCCAGGATTTGGAGATGCTCTTCTGTTGTTGTCTGACTTCAGTTGAGGGACGCGGGTATCCGGCGCAGCGGTAGACAATGCCGCCCGGTACCGGCCGGAATGAGGAGAGAGCCATGGCGAAGGCACGGACGCTTTACGACAAGATCTGGGACGACCATGCGGTCGATATGCAGCCGGACGGCACCGGTCTGCTTTATATTGATCGTCACCTGGTGCATGAGGTTACCAGCCCGCAGGCATTCGAAGGTCTGCGCATTCATGGCCGGAAGGTACGCCAGCCTGAAAAAACGCTGGCCGTTGTTGACCACAACGTCCCGACCACCGACCGTCGCCACGGTATTGATGATCCTGAATCTGCCCTGCAGGTGGAAACGCTTGCAAAGAACGCCGCAGAATTCGGCGTTGAGTATTACTCCGAGCTCGATATGCGCCAGGGTGTGGTTCACATTGTCGGCCCGGAGCAAGGCTTTACGCTACCTGGCATGACCATCGTTTGCGGTGACAGCCACACGTCCACGCATGGTGCCTTTGGCTCACTGGCGCATGGTATCGGGACATCCGAGGTGGAGCACGTTCTGGCGACGCAGACGCTGATCCAGAAAAAAGCCAAGAACATGCTGGTGAAGGTCAACGGCGCGGTTCCGGAGGGTGTCACCGCCAAGGACATCGTTCTGGCGATCATCGGCAAGATCGGCACTGCCGGCGGTACGGGTTACGTGATCGAATATGCTGGAGATGCAATCCGCTCACTATCCATGGAAGGCCGTATGACGGTCTGCAACATGTCGATTGAAGCGGGCGCTCGCGCAGGTCTCATTGCTCCCGACGAAATCACTTTCGAGTATATCAAGGGCCGTCCGAAGGCGCCGAAGGGTGAAGCCTGGGATATGGCGCTGTCCTACTGGAAGACGCTGCATACGGATGCTGACGCCTATTTCGACAAGGTTGTTGAACTGGACGCTGCCAACCTGCCGCCGATTGTTTCCTGGGGTTCGTCGCCTGAAGATGTTGTTTCCGTTGAAGGGGTTGTTCCCAATCCGGAAGAGATCGAGGACGAGAACCGTCGCGATTCAAAGAAACGCGCGCTCGACTACATGGGTCTCGAGCCGGGCACGAAGATCACCGACATCAAGATCGACAGGGCCTTTATCGGCTCCTGCACCAATGGCCGCATCGAAGATCTGCGCGCAGCCGCAGCCGTGATCGGCAATCACAAGGTGGCGGCTCATGTCAGCGCCATGGTGGTTCCGGGGTCCGGCCTGGTGAAGGAACAGGCCGAGGAAGAAGGCCTCGATCTGATTTTCAAGGAAGCGGGTTTCGAATGGCGCGAGCCGGGCTGTTCCATGTGCCTAGCCATGAATGCAGACAAGCTGAAGCCGGGTGAGCGGTGTGCGTCTACATCCAACCGGAACTTCGAAGGCCGTCAGGGCCACAAGGGCCGGACGCATCTTGTTTCACCAGCTATGGCAGCAGCTGCAGCCATCGCGGGGCACTTTGTCGACATTCGCGACTGGACCGCAAACTGATTCGCATAATGAACCGTTAACGGGAAGGGCGCCGCATGGCGCCCTTTTTTGTTTCCTTCGCAAAACTGACATGCTGACGCAGTTGATTTTTGATTGTCCCAAATAATTCAGATGTTTAAGGACACATCCTCATTGGAACGTCATGGTCAACAACTGTGATCAGAAATGATTTTGCCGGGCTTCACAAGACTGTCACCTCGGCACTACAATACTCCTGTCACAAAAGGACATGATCCGCTGTCCTATTGACCGGGCAACGGACAATCCGAGGAGATCGGTTTGCTGTCATGCGAGACCACATGATGTGCAAGGCCGATCAGACTTAAGATGTGAGGGCATCTTTCTGTGTCCTTCTGAACGCAAGGTGCCCTGGGCGTGAGGAGCGGAAGGTGACAATAGCGGTTTCGCCGGGAACCCATCCGGCGTTGGTACTCAATGCGGATTACCGGCCATTGAGTTACTACCCATTGTCTTTATGGAGTTGGCAGGACACCATAAAGGCTGTTTTTCTGGATCGGGTGAACATCGTTGCTGAATATGACGCAGCGGTCCGAAGTCCGAGCTTTGAGTTCAGATTGCCGAGCGTTGTCTCACTCAAGACCTTTGTAAAGCCAAGTCGTTACCCTGCCTTCACCCGCTTTAACGTATTCCTTCGCGACAAATTTCAGTGCCAGTATTGCGGCTCCAAAGACGAGCTGACCTTCGATCACCTCATTCCGCGCTCCAAGGGTGGATTGACCACCTGGGACAATGTCATCACCGCCTGCTCTCCGTGCAACTTGCGCAAATCCAACAAGTCCTGCAAGCAGCTGAACATGTGGCCGATGCACATGCCCTTCCAGCCAACTATTCAGGATCTTCATAATAACGGCCGCGGTTTCCCGCCAAACTATCTCCATGACAGTTGGATGGATTTTCTCTATTGGGATACTGAACTGGAGCCCTAACTCTATCTGTTTGCTATTGTTTTTTGTTCCGAAAGCGACGAAGGACCTTTCTTTCCCCTACGGTGGGTTAAGGGGTTGTTAACACTTTCTGCAGTGTTCATTTAAGGCTTTAGGTACTTTTCTGTAGTAGCTGTCTCATAACGCTATGAGGCAGTCATGATCAAAAGACAGTTTAATTGTTGCCGTAAGATAGTTCGGGGCCTTGTCTATGACAGCAAGGCATCTGTCCTGCCGATTTTCGGTATCATGGTCATTCTCATGGTTCTGATGGCCGGTGCAGCGATGGACATATCACGAGTCGTGAACGCGCGCGAAAAGCTGTCCTATGCTCTTGATGCAGCTGGTCTGGCCTTGGCAGTGGAACTTTCCACAACGGTACTGGACGAAGATGACATTCAGGAAATCTTGTCCGACTCCTTCAAGGCCAACCTCGCGAATGCCGAGTTTCTGGACGAGGCGATCGAAAATCTCGAATACGAAATCGATGCCGAAAATGGTGTGGTTTCTGTAACGTCGAGTGCGAGCCTCAACAATTACTTCATTGGAATGGGCGGTTACTCGATCAAGGATATCGGGCCAGATATGTTTGAGTTCGGCACGAGTGCGCAAGTTTCCTACTCTCAATATGATGTGGAACTGGCGCTTGTCGTGGACGTGACTGGATCAATGTCGGGTGAGATCAACGACCTGAAGGATGCGTCGGAAGCTGTTGTAAACATCCTCATTCCGGACGACTCCGATGAGGGAAAAGTCAAAATTTCGATCATTCCCTACAGCGTCGGTGTGAATCTCGGCAGTTATGCTTCAAAGGCAACAAATAACTTCAGCGATCGTTGTGCCACCGAACGTCAGGGCACGAACAGATACACTGATGTGAGCTATTCGACGACCCCGATCGGTGATGGATCAGGAACCTACAGGTCGCAAGATTGTTCTAACTCGAAAATCTTGCCCCTCACAGACAGTCGTACACAATTGCTCAATTCCATCAGCGCGCTGCAAACAGATGGCTATACCGCTGGTCAAACCGGAATCGGTTGGGGCTGGTACACCTTGTCTCCATATTGGTCTGACCTGTGGCCTGCCGACTCGGTGGGAGGGAGCTACGCGGATGTGACCGGCAAAAAGCTGCTGAAGTTTGCACTGATCATGACGGACGGCGACTTCAACACCCATTACCAAAAGAAGAATCTCACCTACTCAGAGTGCCGAAATTTGCAATATTATGGCGAATACAACGGTACTTGCAAAGGATACGGCACGAACACCAAGTACACCTACTGGCTGGAAAAATCACAGTGGGGCTACAACGGTCAATCTTCCAAGCGTGCAAGAGGTCTGTGCGATGCCATGAAAAACTCCCACATTGAGATTTTCACGGTCTATTTCGGCACAGCGAGTTCGTCGGATGGCGCCAAGGTCATGCAAGCTTGTGCAAATTCCGGCAATTACTACCAAGCTTCTTCGTCTTCAGACCTTGTGAATGCCTTCGCCAATATCGCGAAGAAGATTCAGCAGATCCACCTGTCCAAGTAATCGCAATACGCAATCAAAAAAGGCCCGCCATTTGGCGGGCCTTTCTTCGTTTCAGGCGGTGAACCTTCAGTCCCGGTTCTGACGGTTGTCGATCAGATCATCGACAACGGTCGGGTCGGCCAAGGTTGAGGTATCGCCGAGGTTCTCGAAGCTGTCTTCTGCGATCTTGCGCAGAATGCGGCGCATGATCTTGCCGGAACGGGTCTTGGGCAGGCCCGGTGCAAACTGGATCAGGTCCGGAGAGGCAATCGGGCCGATTTCCGCCCGCACGTGCTTGACCAGCTCCTTCTTCAATTCGTCTGTCGGCTCTTCGCCTTCCATCAGCGTGACATAGGCATAGATGCCCTGACCTTTGATGTCGTGCGGATAACCGACGACAGCGGCTTCAGAGACTTTCGGATGGGCGACGAGAGCGCTTTCGACTTCGGCTGTTCCCATACGGTGGCCGGAAACGTTGATGACGTCGTCAACGCGGCCCGTGATCCAGTAGTATCCATCTTCGTCGCGGCGACAGCCGTCACCGGTGAAGTAGAGGCCCTTGTAGGTGGCAAAGTAGGTTTGGACGAACCGCTCGTGATCGCCGTAGACCGTGCGCATCTGACCCGGCCAGCTGTCCTTGATGACAAGGTTGCCTTCCGTTGCCCCTTCCAGGAACTTGCCTTCTGCATCGACGATGGCCGGTTGAACTCCGAAGAACGGACGCGTGGCAGAGCCCGGTTTGAGAGCTGTGGCTCCCGGCAGCGGCGTGATGAGGATGCCCCCGGTTTCCGTCTGCCACCAGGTATCGACGATCGGGCAGCGGCCCTCACCGACGACATTGTAGTACCAGGTCCAGGCCTCGGGGTTGATCGGTTCACCGACCGAGCCGAGAAGGCGCAGGGACTTGCGGGATGTCTTGGTGACGTGTTCGTCGCCGGCACCCATCAGCGCACGGATGGCGGTTGGCGCGGTATAGAAGATGTTGACGTTGTGTTTGTCGCATACTTCCCAGAAGCGACCAGGCCCCGGATAGGTCGGCACGCCCTCAAACATCAGCGTCGTAGCGCCATTGGCAAGCGGACCGTATACGATGTAGCTGTGGCCCGTAACCCAGCCGACATCCGCCGTGCACCAGTAAACATCGCCTTCATGATAGTCGAAGACGTATTCATGTGTCATCGAGGCATAAACGAGGTAACCGCCGCTCGTGTGCATCACGCCTTTCGGCTTGCCGGTCGAACCGGACGTATAAAGAATGAACAGGGGATCTTCGGCGTTCATTTCCGCCGGCTCACAATGGTCCGCAACCTTGGCGGCCGCCTCGTGGTACCAGACGTCCCTGCCATCCTGCATCTTGATGTCGCCGCCGGTGCGCTTGACGACGATGACACTCTTGACCGGAGCCTTTTCGGCCGCTTTGTCGACGTTGTCCTTGAGCGGAACCTTGCGACCTCCGCGCAGACCTTCATCCGCAGTGACGACGCACTCGGATTCGCAGTCCTCGATGCGCTGGGCAAGACTGTCCGGAGAGAAGCCGCCGAAAACGATGGAATGAACTGCACCGATACGCGCGCAAGCCAGCATCGCGTAGGCCGCTTCCGGGATCATCGGCATGTAGATCGTGACCCGATCACCTTTCTTGACACCTTGATCCAGAAGCACGTTGGCGAACTTGTTCACTTCCTGGTGCAGCTGCCGATACGTGATGACCTTCTGCTCGCCGGGGTCATCCCCTTCCCAGATAATCGCAGGCTGATCGCCGCGCGTTTCCAGATGCCGGTCAACACAGTTGGCCGAGACATTGAGCGTGCCATCCTCGAACCACTTGATCGAAACATTGTGGTAGTCGTACGAGGTGTTTTTTACCTTGGTGTAGGGCTTGATCCAGTCGACCCGCTTGCCGTGTTCACCCCAGAAACCGTCCGGGTCTTCCACGGAGCGCTGATACATCTCCAAGTATTTGGCGTTGTCGACATGCGCCCGCGCGGCAACCTCCGCGGGAACGGGAAAAACAGAGTCAGACATGTGAGAACCTCCCAGAAACCACATTAGGGCCGGCGGCAGGTGCGTTCCCTCACCGCTGACCTATTTGCCGGGGGCCATTATGCGTATGGCCCCCTTAAGCGTCCAGAACCAAACTTTAGTCCTTTAGTCGCCGAGTCCTTGGTCTAATGTTAGTGAAATTGCAAGCGCTTACGTTCGCGTTAGCTGAGCCAGCCAATGATGATCCCCTGCGTCACCAAGACACCCAGCCAATGGCCGCAATCGATGAAGGTCAGGCTCCAGGGGCGTCCTTGAAACCGGTGATTGATGATTTGTGTGGTCAGAATGATGCCGACCCAGATCATAAAAGCGGAAATCAGACCAGTTCGAATGCTGGTTCCGCCGCTGTGATAGATGATCCCGGCGAATACGAAGGCCATCACAAGCTGGCAGACAAAGGTGATGCCGAGCGTTACCGGATCCGGTTTCGTCTGCTCTTCGGTCAGGCCGGCTGCTCTCATCCAGGCCTTGCCGAGCACTCCATACCATATCGAACCGAAAATGAACGACCCAATGGCTGCCGCGGCAACCGCGATCAGATTCACTCCGTCAAACATCATGAGTCTGCCCCTCCGCAAAATTACCGTCAGGTTGGGGGGATTTTCGAAAAAGATCAAGCAGAACAGGCATCTGGTCCGATCAGATTTTCAGCCAGACACTCAACTGGCCACATTCCTCAAACCCGAGCTGACGATAGACGGGGATGACTTCGTCGTCGGTTTCGTATGTTGCGATTGATTTGTGGGGAAATGGCTGAAGGAGTTCACGAAGCGCACTGTAGAGCCAGTTCTTGCGGCAAAAGACGTTGGACAGGCCGAGCAAGTCCCGGCCGGCAAACTCCGGACCGGAGTTGAAGACCGCACCCGCCTTGAAATCATTTCCGGAGGCGATGGCTGCGAAACTTACCGATCCCAGCTCCAGAAGGCCGGATGGAAACACGTCATGCAGACTTTCATTGTCATTCCATGCCGCCAACCATTTTTTCAGTCCTGCGGGATGAGTGATCTTTTGCCAGTTCGAGCTGGTGGGCGGTCTTCCGTTCCTTGACGCAGGACGAAAAAGCCAGGTTCCGGAGAAGAGTTTTTGAAATCCATCCCTCTCCAGATCCAGACGATCATAGCTGTCCTTGACTGCTGTCCCTGATGGCAGTTCGAGAAGAGCGGAACGCAGAGCAGCGCCCGGGGTTGCCGAGAGCGTTACAATATTCGGATAAAGCGGAAGTTGTTTTCCCTCGGCGTGCCAAAAATCCGGGTCGTATTTCGTCCGGGCTCCCGCAGCCTTCAAAACGGCATTGCACCAAAAGGCATTGTTGAAGGCGCAGGCAGCCTGCTTTTCTGCAACCATCGAATTCCCAAGCTCAGGGTTTAAACGTTCAATCCACCTTTCTCTATGATGAAATCAACGATCGTGTCGATACCTTCGCCCGCCTTTGAGTTGGCAAACACGAAGGGGCGATCCCGGCGCATCTTCGTTGCATCCCGGTCCATGACATCGAGATCGGCGCCCACATATGGGGCCAGGTCCGTCTTGTTGATGATCAGAAGATCGGAACGCGTGATACCCGGGCCGCCTTTGCGCGGGATCTCCTCCCCTGCGGCGACGTCGATCACATAAAGGGTCAAGTCCGCAAGTTCCGGTGAAAAAGTGGCCGCAAGATTGTCTCCGCCGGATTCTATCAGGATCAGATCCAGATCCGGGATTGTGCGAGTGAGGTCGTGGACAGCGGCGAGATTGATCGAAGCATCTTCGCGGATTGCAGTGTGCGGGCAACCGCCGGTTTCGACACCCCGAATTCGGTCGCTCGTCAGGGCCTGGGACCGCATCAACGCCTCGGCGTCTTCGCTCGTATAGATATCGTTGGTTATGACGGCGAGAGAGAACCTGTCTCGCATGGCTTTGCACAAGCGGTCTGTCAAAGTGGTTTTTCCGGCCCCGACAGGACCGCCAATACCGACGCGCAAGGGGCCATTTAGGGAACTCATGAGCGGAACAACCTCGAATATTGTGTTTCATGCGCCATCGACGCGATGTCTGCCAGAAAAGTGGAGCTGCCAAGGTCGTCCAGACCAGCGGAACAAGCCTCTTCCGCCACGCTGAAAATGACGGGTTCAAGGGTCGCCAGAACCGCCTGGCCATCATTTTGTCCGAGAGGTACTGCCCGCACGGCGACCGAGATTATGTTGGCGGTGAATGCGTGCAGATAAGACGTAAGCGATGCGTCCTCGGGTATCTCGTGAGCCGCACAAACCAGACCCAGAGCCACCGGATATGGCCAGTCATTCTCGTCTGAGCCTGTGATATCCAGAAATAGCTGGCCTGCAGGAATACCCGGGTCCGGCAACCAGCTCCTTTTGATCGTATTCAAAAACGCGGTTCCCTGCGCACTTGTTTCCAGGTGTCTTTCTCTGGATGGCTGAAGTGCAAGAGCCAGTTCCCGCGTGCTTCGAACGGTTTCTTCGTCGCAGCTAACAGCTGCCCGATAGGTTTCTTTCAGCAAGATCGCGTCGCTGCGGCCAGCACCATATTTCAAGATGTCTTCCAGCCAGGCTTTCAGTTCATCGGTGTTGGTAACGCCGCCCCGGTCGATGACCTGTTCGAGACCATGGCTGTAGGTGAAAGCGCCGATCGGAAATGCCGGTGATAGAAAAGTCAGCAAGCGATAAAGCGCCGGCAAACGGACAGGGTCAGTCATGGCTGTGTCCGTGATCGTGATGATGGTGGCCATGTTCATGGCCGTGATGGTGACCCTGGGTCCGGCCATGTCCATAGGCCCCCCCTTCCGGGTCAAAAGGCGCGGATACAGGAGACATGCGGCCGCCAAGCCTGGCAACCATGTCTTCGATCACGTGATCACGGCGGATGCGCAATGTCTGACCCATCAATTGCGTCGGCAAGTGCCTGTTGCCCAGATGCCATGCAATTTTCACCAGATGAGCTGTGTTTTCGGCCCGGATCTCCACCAGATCTTCCGGTTCGGCCAATATCTCGACGATCCGGCCGTCTTCCAGCTCCAGGCCGTCGCGGTGGTGCAGGTGAACAGCGTTCGGTTCATCGAGCAGGAAAGACAGGCCGTTCTGACCGGTCAGCACCGCGCGGCGGCGATGCCTGTCTTCGCGGTCGAGTGTAATCGTGTCGGACGGCTCGGTCCGCCAGCTTCCGGCTGGGTGAATTTTCTGCACTCGCATCATTGGGCGGCGTCGACCTTTGCTTTCACGGCCTTGAAACCGGGGCGTTCACGAAGGCGCTTGAAATACTCGTATACGGATCCCTCCATCGGGATGTCGAAATTGGCGACTATTGCCCAACCGGAGCAATGACCGATGATGATGTCGGCAATCGTGAAAGTGTCACCCATGACGTAGGGACCGGATCCGAGGCGTTTTTCCAACGTCTTCAGTCCCCGGCTGAACTCTTGCTTGCAGACTTCCTTGACGGCGGGAACCCGCATGTCTTCCGGATGAATGAAGGTGTTCTTTGCGGCCGTCCAAAGGGCTCCTTCGAGAACATCGACTGCGAACTGGGTGAAGCTGTCCTGTCTCGCGCGCTCGAGAGTGCCGGCGGGAAATGTGAACTTTCCGTGCTTGTCGGCAAGATAGGTGCAAATGGCAACGGACTCGGTGATTGCCGTATCGCCGTCCAGAAGAATGGGCACTTTGCCGTCCGGGGTAAGCGCACGCACTTCCGCGGATTGTGGCATGGCGGGAACGAGTTCATACGGCTCGCCCAGCTCCTCCAATAACCACATGACGCGCATGGCGCGGGTGCGCGGAAATCCGATAATATTGTACATGCATGAGCTCCCGGTTTGATCGTGGTTGCAGACCTTAGAACAGGAAATAGCGCTGTGCCATCGGCAGCACTTCGGCCGGTTCGCAGGTCAGGAGCTCACCATCGGCCCGCACCTCATAGGTTTCCGGATGCACGTCGATGTCCGGAGTTGCATCGTTCAGCACCATGGATTTCTTGGAGATACCGCCGCGCACGTTTTTCACTGGCAGAACCAGGCTTTCAAGGCCGGCCTTTTCCGCGACATTGTCGGCATAGGCCGCCTGGGAGACGAAAGTTACCCGGCTTTCGGTTCTGGCTTTGCCGAACGCACCGAACATCGGCCGGTAATGAACCGGTTGGGGTGTCGGGATCGAAGCGTTCGGATCTCCCATCGGGGCTGCGGCGATCGTGCCGAGTTTCAGAACCATGTCTGGCTTCACACCAAAAAACTTCGGATCCCACAGCACCAGATCAGCAAGCTTGCCGGGCTCGACGGACCCGATATGTTCATCCAGACCGTGGGCAATGGCCGGATTGATGGTGATCTTGGACATGTAGCGTTTGACGCGGAAATTGTCGTTGTTGCCGGCTTCTTCAGCAAGCTGTCCGCGCTGGACCTTCATCTTGTGGGCGGTCTGAAGCGTGCGAATGATCACTTCGCCGACCCGGCCCATCGCCTGGCTGTCAGAAGCGATGATCGAAAAGGCGCCCATGTCGTGAAGTATGTCTTCTGCCGCGATGGTTTCCTTGCGAATCCGGCTTTCTGCAAAGGCAACGTCTTCGGGGATCGAGCTGTCCAGATGATGACATACCATGAGCATATCGAGATGCTCTTCCAGCGTGTTGACCGTGTAGGGGCGTGTCGGATTGGTGGACGAAGGCAGCACGTTCGTCTCGCCGCAGACCTTGATGATATCCGGGGCGTGCCCACCACCTGCACCTTCCGTGTGGAAAGCATGAATGGTGCGGTTTCTGAAGGCGGCCGTGGTGTTTTCGACAAAGCCCGATTCATTCAGCGTATCGGTGTGAATCATCACCTGCACGTCGTATTCGTCGGCGACGGACAGACAGGTGTCGATGGCTGCCGGTGTGGTGCCCCAGTCCTCATGCAGCTTCAAGGCGGAAGCACCTGCAAGGATCTGTTCTTCAAGCGCTGCCGGAAGCGAGGCATTTCCCTTGCCCGCAAAGGCCAGGTTCATCGGGAAACTGTCTGCTGACTGCAACATCCGGGTGATGTGCCATGGTCCGGGCGTGCAGGTCGTCGCGTTGGTGCCTGTCGCCGGACCGGTGCCGCCGCCCAGCATGGTCGTGACACCGGACATCAGAGCGTCATCGATCTGTTGCGGGCAGATGAAATGAATATGCACGTCCAGAGCGCCGGCGGTCAGGATCTTGCCTTCTCCCGCGATGGCTTCCGTTCCTGGTCCGATGACGATGTCGACATCGGGTTGAATGTCCGGGTTGCCCGCCTTGCCGATGCCGACGATGCGGCCGTCCTTCAATCCAACGTCGGCCTTCACGATACCCCAGTGATCCACAATCAAGGCATTGGTGATCACCGAATCGACCGCTCCTGCCGACCGTGGAGCCTGAGACTGACCCATGCCGTCCCGAATGACCTTGCCCCCGCCGAATTTAACCTCCTCGCCATAGGTGGTGAAATCCTTCTCCACCTCGATGATGAGGTCCGTGTCGGCCAGACGCACTTTGTCGCCAGTCGTCGGTCCAAACATATCCGCATAGGCGGCACGGGGCATTTTGTAGGCCATTATGTCTCCATTCAGCGGTCAGGCAGACGCTGCATCAATTGCTGTAGTCTTCAAGCGTGGCTTCCAGATCATCCGCGCGTTGCATGGTGAGAACGATCATGCATCCTCGATAGAGTTCGTTTCCTCGTGTTCCGCCCATGAACGGGAAGCCGTAGGCTCTGCAGTCCTTTTCCCGGAAACTGGTCCAGGCGGTCTGCGCTTCATCCAGTGCGGCCGGACTGCCTTTCAGGTGCTCAGGCAGTTCGTTATCCATCTCGACCACCTTTTCGCGAAGCTTCTGATAAGCAGCCTCCATGCGCTCGTTCGCCTCTTTCAGGGCTTTTTCCGCGCAATAAGTGCGTTCGGAATTGTTCAGCGGATAGCCGCAATCGATGTTTTCCTGGGCAACTGCCCCTGACATGGCAGTCAGGCTGAGCAAGGCGCCAATAAGCGGAAGTCGACAATGTGACCTGATCATCAGTTTCCAAGCCCCTCGGCAAGTTCCTTCAACTCCTTCACCCGCTGCTGGGTCAGCTTCGTGAGACAGATGTTGACTAGCATCGGTTCCATCGTTCCGCCCCGTGCGAGAAACCCGTAACTCTGGCAGGCCTTGTCGCGGTAAGGCAGCCAAGCGCGCTGGGCCTCCTGCAGGGCATTGGCGGCGCCTTTGAGATGTTCAGACAGATCGCTGTCGAGAGTGCGCATATTGGCCATGGCGGACTTGTAGACCGTGTTCAGTTCAGCATCTGCCGCCTGCCATTCCTGATAGGTGCATTGCGTTATTTCCATCTGAGTTGCGACATTGCTGCAGTCCGGCGCCTTTTGTGCATTCGCCAGACCAGCGGTGGAGCTCAAGAGCACCAGGGTCAAAAGTGGTCGAAGCATTCGTTTCCTCCCGGGTCATCAAAGCTGACCCATCACCTTCTGATTGAAACCGAAGACGGTTCGGTTCCCCCGGTAGGGTATCAGAGTTACGGAGCGTGTCTGCCCGGGTTCGAAACGAACCGCGGTGCCTGCCGGAATGTCGAGCCGCATGCCCTTGGCCTTGTCCCTGTCGAACGACAGGCCTTTGTTGGTTTCGGCGAAATGATAATGGCTGCCGACCTGGATCGGTCGGTCACCGGTGTTGGAAACATCCAGCGTCATGGTCTCCAATCCGGCATTCAATTCGATCTCACCGTCAGCGGGAAACAGTTCTCCGGGGATCATGCGTAAACTCCTGATCGAAATGTCTTGAAACTCAGCGGATCGGTTCGTGCACCGTCACAAGCTTGGTGCCATCGGGAAAAGTCGCTTCCACCTGTACGTCGTGGATCATCTCGGCCACTCCATCCATGACCTGTTCACGGGTCAGGACGGTTGCACCCGCTGCCATCAGATCAGCGACCGAACGGCCATCGCGGGCTCCCTCGACAACAAAATCCGTTATCAGTGCAATTGCTTCGGGATGATTGAGCTTGACGCCCCGTTCGAGGCGGCGACGGGCGACCATCGCAGCCGTCGCGATGAGCAGCTTGTCTTTTTCACGCGGTGTCAGGTTCATGGCTCATTTCTCCAAATCAGCAGTACCAGACGCGCGGCAGCTCGGCGGCGCGATAACCGGTCAGAAATTTCATCAGGGAATCCCGCAATTTACGGCCATCTCGGCTGACAAACCGGGCGGTCAGCAGTCCGTTCCAGGCGCTGGCGGCGGCATGCGTTTCTTCCGTTGGCAGATCGTCAATACAAGTGCGGGCAAGCGATAACCTGTCCTCGGCATCCACTGCACAATCGACCAGCGTGGCAACGGCAAGACCTCCGCTGGCAGTTGCCGGACCTTCGAAGAAGTGGACGGGATCTCCATCGAGCCGAACATCGTCCGCGAACACCAGTTTTCCGTCTCTGCGAATACGCCAACTGTCCCGGAATGTGAGAGACCGGACCTTTTCACCCATGGCTTTGCGGCCAAGCACCAGAGCCTCCACCATCAACAGCCGGGCGTTGGAAAGGAGGTTAGCCGAGATCGTCCGTTTCAATCGGGAAGCGTCGAAAAGAATTGTTTCCTGCGGCAGCCATTCAAGGACTGCCCCGGAATTGACCGTAAACGTGCCTGTCACATCAGCTATTCCGGAGGAGCTTTTGTAGGCGCGCTCGGCGGTCTGACTTGTGACTATGACATGTGTGTCCTCGTCAGCCGTCACGTCATACTTCAGCTCGTCGCCGCCTGTCAGACCGCCCGCGGTGTTGATCAAAACAGCGGTTTGCGGCTGGTTGTAAACCTTTGGCAATCTGACTTTGGCGGAGCCGCTTTGATAGAGATCGGCCAGGCGGGTCTTGTTCGAGGAGTTGGCAAAGCGGATGCGTGCGGTTCCCCTGACCCGTTGCATTTTCTGTGCAGATACGCCCCTGTCCGATGCTGTGGCAGCATCATACATGTCCGTTTCGCTCCCCGATCTGGCACGATCCATTCCTGCAGGACCGCCTTGTTTGAGGCTCGTTCCGGTTTGACCGAAGAGGACTTCCGGAACGTGCCCTTGGCAATCTTAGCAAGACACGGGCCAAATTCTGTTTGCCGGTGCCGGAGCGGCTACCGGCGCGAAAGGGTGTCTTTTTTCAGTGGGTAAGATAGTTTCGCGACTGGGATTTGTCTAAAAATTCGGCGTTTGCACAAAAGAATGGCAGTCAAGGTGAACGGTGAAGGGGTTGCCCTCAACTCCATGATCCGGTTTTTTAAGGGCGCAGCAGAAAATTAATTACCTCAGCGTAATTTGCGTATTTCGTTTCTGCGGTGTGACCAGCGAGGGATCCCTGTGTATTCAAGCCCAATTGGCCGCCTGGCATGTGTTTGTCTTTTCGTGCTCGCCTTCCTGCTGAGTTTGCCTGCTGGTTCCGCAAGAGCCGACATCGGTGCCTATATCATCATAGATGCCAAGTCGGGCGCCGTGCTTGATCAGAAAAACGCCACTCGAAAGTGGTATCCGGCTTCGTTGACCAAGATGATGACGGCCTATGTCACCTTCAAGGCGATCCGTGAAGGACGTCTGACGCTGAATTCCGCGGTGGTCCAGTCGAAGAATTCCATTTCCGAACCGCCCAGCAAGATGGGTTTCAAGGTTGGTACCCGGTTCACAGTCGATACTGCTCTGAAGATCATCCTGATCAAGTCCGCCAATGATGTTGCCGTTGCGCTGGGTGAAGCGGTTGCCGGATCGGAAAAGGCTTTCATTGACACGATGAACGCCGAGGCCAGGCGGCTTGGCATGACCCAGACGCATTTTACCAATCCCCATGGCCTTCCGGACAACCGACAGGTGACGAGCGCTCGTGACATGGCCATTCTGGCAATGGCTCTGCGGCGCGACTTTCCGGAATCCGGGAATTTCTACAATCACCCTGGCATCCGCTTCGGCAAAAAGACATTGCGCTCAGCAAATCGTGAATTTCTCCTGCGTGTGCCAGGCGCAAACGGGATGAAGACGGGTTACATCTGCAACTCCGGTTACAATGTTGCAGCTTCCGTGACCCGCCGGGGACGGACACTGATTGCGGTTATCCTGGGAGCAGGCTCGGGATTGGAGCGAACCGCATTTGCGCGTGAGATTTTCGACAAGGGCTTCAAGAAGCGCGGTGGCGGAACAAAGGTAACCAGCCTGACAGGCTCGTCCGGCAACCCCCCTGCCGATGGTTATTGCAGACGCAACAAGAGCCCTGGCGCGAAGGGCTACATGGCCCGGTATGACATGGAGAACAAATCGGGCGGTCTGCTTGCCTTCGCCGGGGTCGGAAAAAACAAGAAGAAAGAAATCGACGCCAGCGGATTTACCAAGGCCAACGGAAAACCGGACTGGGCCAAGATCCTGGATCGGACCCTGGGACCGCGCCGCGTTGTCTACCGTCCGCTGCAGGTCGGTTTGGGCAAACCTACCGGAACCCCTTCGAAAAGTGCCTCGGCGTCTGCGAGCACGGCCTCAATCCCGGCTGAAGATATCCCGACACCGACTGCCAATCCCATGCGCAGGGCCAAGAGCGAAATTCGCGAGAAGCTGACGAAGACAGCCCAAGGCAGTACCGCGGGAGCCATTCCGCAAACGGCGTCCCAGCGACCGGGGGCCGCGACAGATACATCGCAAGCGGCACCCGGTTCGATATTCCGCAAAGGGCTCGATTTTACGGTGCCGGTGCCGTCTCCAAGTCCACGCAAGTAAAGAGATGCACTCTTGAAATCGTATATCGGTTGAGACAGCAGCGTAAATGGAGGAGTTAACCCTTTATTTACGCTGCTCCTTAACACTGTCGTAAGCATTCATCTGACATTGGCAATTGAACTGCAGAATTTTCAGTGACGCCCGTTGGGTAATTTCCGGCATAGAACATGTCGAGACCAAACAGATCGAGAGATCGCATGATGATTGAACCGAGATCAACAGCCACCATCCGGGCCCTCGCAAGCCTGGCAGAGCTTTCCGCCAATCAGCTGGAAGAAGGGGTCTCGGTTGAAGAGGTCATTGCAACACTTCGAAAAGCAGCCGAAGCGGTAAAAAGCGTCGTTGAAGCGGAAGAAGAAGCAGAATGGGCGGCTGAAGAGGAAGCAGCCGATCTGGCGCAGGACCTGACGCCAATGGATCTGTCCGAAAGCGAAGACGAAGATGATGTCGAAACTGAGAATGATCAACCGGTGTTGAACGCCGGCTAGGCTCTTTTTCCAACCAATCTCTTTGACCGTCTCCTGAAAAGAATGTTAGCGGTGCGCTTCAATTCCGCTGCACGCCTTGCAGGTGTATTCTTCCATTCCCCGATTGGAAGACCCGCCGACAGGCGCGGCATCTTTAGGAGATACGCGTATGGCCGCCTCAACGGGTTCCGGCGAAACCGGCCGTAAAGGGCCCAAGCCCCCTATTCCCCTTTCCGTGCTGACCGGATTTCTGGGATCCGGCAAGACGACACTGTTGAACCGGATTCTCAAGGACCCGGCAATGGCGGATACGGCGGTGATCATCAATGAATTTGGTGAGATCGGACTTGATCACCTTTTTGTTGATCAGGCCGGCGACGGTATCGTGGAACTTTCTTCCGGCTGCCTTTGCTGCACGATCCGGGGAGACCTCGTTACAACCCTGGAAAACTTGCTGCGCCGCCTGGACAATGGCCGCATGGACCGTTTGAACCGGGTGGTGATCGAAACCACCGGCCTTGCGGACCCGGCGCCGATCCTGCACACGGTCATGCTGCATCCCTATCTTGTGATGCGCTACCGGCTCGACAGCGTGATCACACTTGTCGACGCGATCAACGGTCTGTCGACACTGGAAAACCATGAAGAGGCGCGCAAGCAGGCAGCTGTTGCCGACAGGCTCGTTTTCACCAAGACGGATCTGCTGACATCGGAAGATGAAAAAGCGACTTTCGAGGCGTTGAAGCGACAACTTGAGGTTCTCAATCCCGGTGCGCAGCGCTTGAACGCTCAAGGCGGCGACGCGGAGCCCGGCCGCCTGTTCAATGCGGGACTGTACAATCCCGATACCAAGATCCCGGATGTGGCAGCCTGGCTGAATGCCGAGGCCTACGAACACAAACCGCACGGGCATCATCATCACCACTCTCATGATCATGGGCACGGTCACAACCATGACCACGGACATGGTCATGACCACGGGCACGAGCATGATGTAAACCGGCACAGCGAGGCGATCCGTGCGTTTACACTCTCAACCGATCGTCCGGTCAGTGCATCCGCTTTGGAAATGTTTCTGGATCTCTTGCGGTCGGCGCATGGTCCGAAACTGTTGCGTGTGAAGGGTATCGTGCAACTCGCCGAAGATCCGGACCGGCCAGTGGTCATTCATGGCGTTCAGCACGTGTTTCATCCACCCGCGACCCTGGAAGCGTGGCCGGACGACGACCATCGCACCCGAATGGTCTTCATAACCAAGGATCTTCCGGAAGGATTTGTGCGCAAGATGTTCGAGGCGTTTTCAGGTGCGTTGCTGCCCGATACGCCGGATCAAAAGGCCATGACCGAAAATCCCCTGGCGGTTTCCGGATTTACAAGTCCGATCCGCTAGGAGTTTTCTCTCAAGGAATGGCGTGAAGATTGGTGCGAAGATCGCTTCTACCAAAGGCCTTCGCACCTCTCTCGTCAGTCTTTCCTGCGCAGGCGGATGAGCCCCTCCTGCGCAGTGGACGCAATCAGCTTGCCATCCATCGTGAACAGCGAGCCGCGGTTCATGCCGCGTGATCCTGACGACGAAGTGCTATCGGTCGCATAGAGCATCCACTCGTCCGCTCGGAACGGGCGATGGAACCACATGGCGTGGTCCAGGCTGGCAGCCTGTATCTTCGGATTGAAAACAGACGTGCCGTGCGGGAACAGCGACGTGTCGAGCAATGTCATGTCCGAAGCGTAAGCCAGGACGCACTGGTGAATGCGTTCGTCATCCGGCAGTGCGCCGGTTGCTCGCACCCAGACATACTGGTTGGGCGGAAGCGGCTTCTTGCTGAAATAGTGGGTCATGTCGACCGGACGCATTTCGATCGGCCGTTCCCTCTCCCAGTAACGGCGGATGTTTTCCGGTGCCATGGACAGGAACTTCTCCTTCAGGTCCTGTTCGCTCGGCAATTCGTCCGGAGTGGGAACCTTGGGCATCTCGATCTGATGCTCCAGACCCTCCTCGTGCACCTGGAATGAAGCTGACATGGAGAAGATCGCTTCTCCGTGCTGAATGGCGACAACACGGCGTGTGGTGAAGCTGCCACCATCCCGGATCCGGTCCACTTCGTAGATGATCGGCACCTGAGGGTCACCGGGACGCAGGAAATAGCCATGAAGGGAATGAACGTGCCGGTCTTCCACCACTGTGCGGGATGCAGCCACGAGGGCCTGGCCGATAACCTGGCCGCCAAACACACGTTGCCAGCCGACCTGGGGGCTGCGACCACGGAACAGGTTGCGTTCCAGTGGTTCCAGATCAAGAATTTGTAGAAGGTTATCAATGGCCGTGTTCATCGGCGCGATCCCTGTTAGATAGTGTCCCGGGTGATTTGGCCGAATGAGGCGGCCCGACAGGTCATTGTTTTCAAGGAGACCCGAGTGCACTCTTGGACGGGACCTGACGTTAAAGTCAAGATGCCTTAAGGGAAACCGGAGGCAAGGAGAAAGACAGTGGCAAAGAAAGACAAAACCGCAGACATGTTTGATGTCGTGATTGCAGGTGGCGGTTATGTTGGCCTGTCCCTGGCAGTTGCCTTGAAACAGGGCGACGCCGGGCTGAAATGTGCTGTCGTCGATCCAAAACCCATGGATCAGCTTCACAAGGACCCAAGGGCATCGGCAATTGCCGCGGCGGCTTCCCGCATGCTGACGCAGCTTGGTATCTGGCAGCAAATCGAAAGCGAAGCGCAGCCGATCAACGAAATGATCGTGACGGACAGCAAGCTGAGAGATGCAGTTCGTCCGGTTTTCCTGACGTTCGACGGCGAGGCAACGGCGGGTGAAGCATTCGCGCATATGATGCCGAACGGCGTCATGATGCCTGCACTTTATGAAGCGGCAAAATCGCTTGGAGTTACTTTTTTTGCGCCGGGGACGGCCGAGACGTTCCGTACGCTTCCTGATCATGTGGAACTTGATCTTGAAGATGGTACGCAGTTGAAGGGTCGGTTGCTGGTTGCAGCTGACGGCGTTCGCTCCAAACTGCGGGACCTGGCCGGCATTCGCACGGTGAACTGGGATTATGGCCAGTCAGGCATCGTAACGACGGTCAAGCACGAGCGGCCGCATCATGGCCGGGCGGAAGAGCATTTTCTGCCTGCCGGACCTTTCGCGATCCTGCCGCTTCCCGGAAACCGGTCCTCGTTGGTGTGGACCGAAAAAACCTCCGATGCCGATCGGCTGGTGCGCTCGGACGAATTCACTTTCGAACTCGAACTGGAACGGCGCTTCGGGCACCATCTGGGAACATTGGAGCTGGACGGGCCGCGAAAGGCGTTCCCCTTGGGGCTGAAACTTGCCCGGGACTTCGTCAAACCGCGTTTTGCCCTGATCGGTGACGCGGCCCATGGCATTCACCCGATTGCCGGCCAGGGTCTCAATCTTGGTTTCAAGGATGTGGCGGCGCTGGCGGAAGTTCTGGTCGACGCCCGCCGCCTTGGTCAGGATGTCGGTGGGTATGGTATTCTTGAACGTTATCAGCGCTGGCGCAGGTTCGACACATTTCAGATGGGGGTTGTCACCGATGTGCTCAACCGGCTTTTCTCCAATGACAGCGACGTGCTGCGCGCCGTCCGGGATTTCGGTCTGGGTGTTGTGGACCGGATGCCTGGACTGAAATCGCACTTCATCAAGGAAGCGGCAGGCTTTGCAGGTCCAGTGCCGAAATTGCTTTCCGGGGAACCAATCTGATAGGAAAGTCCGGGACAAGGGTTCAATTGTGAATCCGACACCGTGAAAACCCCATTTCACAATTGGATTTGCCTTGAATGATTGATCATCCAGCGAACTTCCCGGAGCATCGGTCGATTTTGATTACGGGATGTTCGTCCGGCATTGGCGCGTCGGCAGCCCATGTTTTGCGCGGGCGGAACTGGCGAGTGTTTCCGACGGCCCGAAAACAGGAAGATGTCGACAGGCTGGCCAGTCAGGGGTTCGAAGCGTATCGCCTGGATTACGAGGATCCGGACAGCATCAGGGAAACCGCAGAAACCGTACTTCAGCTGACGGACAGAAAGCTGGATGCCGTTTTCAACAACGGCGCCTACGCGGTTCCTGGCGCTCTGGAGGATCTGCCGACGGAGGCATTGCGCACCCTGTTCGAGGCCAATTTCATTGGCTGGCACGATCTGACGCGACGCCTGATCCCCTCCATGCGGGAGAATGGATCAGGAAGAGTTGTTCAATGCTCCTCGGTTTTGGGTTTTGTGGCACTAAAATACCGGGGAGCATACACCGCCTCGAAATTCGCGCTTGAAGCCTATTCGGACACCTTGCGGCAGGAGCTGAAAGGCACCGGAATTCAGGTTTCGCTGATCGAGCCCGGACCTATCGGTACGAGGTTTACCGAAAATGCGCTCGCCAATTTCGACCGCTGGATCGGGGAAGACGGGTTGAAGGCGTCGAAGCATCGACAAACCTACGAGAAACGGCGGGTCCGCATGGAAGCAGGCGAGCCCGGACCGTTCAAACTCCCGCCCGAAGCGGTTGTCAAAAGGTTGATACATGCCGTAGAGGCCAAGCGGTCAAAAGCGCGGTACCATGTCACGATACCGACCACAGTCATGGCCGTGGCAAACAGGGTCCTGCCGGTCAGCCTTCTGGACAGGTTCTGTATCTGGGCGGCGGACGGAGAAGAATAAGCCGCAGGCAAGGCGGCGTTATCCGGTTTCGTGCTGGCCGGTGTAAAAGGGAAGCAAAATGGCTGATATCATCAACATCCTTATTCCTGTCGGTATGGTCGCGGTTCTGGTTGTTCTGTTGCTCGGTATCTGGAACATGTTCCGGAACGGTCCGGCCAACAGGTCGCAAATGCTGATGCGCTGGCGGGTTGGATTGCAGTTTCTGGTTATTGTCCTGGTGATGGGTGGGCTCTACTTTTTCGGAACGGGAAGTTAAGCTGGGGAAACGGGCGAAATGGTTGTTCTGAACAAGATTTACACAAAGACGGGTGACGACGGGACCACGGCTCTGGGTTCCGGTGAAAGGCGCCCGAAGAGCGATCTCAGGATCGAAGCCTATGGCACGGTTGACGAGACAAATGCGGTGGTCGGGCTCGTCAGGCTGCACACAAGTGACGGGCAAGTGGAAATCGACACGATCCTGAGCCGCATTCAAAATGATCTGTTTGATCTTGGTGCAGACCTTGCCACGCCGGAGACCGACAAGGATCTCGGGTATGAACCGCTTCGCATCACCGATGGCCAGGTGGAAGCGATCGAAAAAGCCATTGACGACCTGAATGCCGATCTTTCGCCTCTCAGGTCATTTGTGTTGCCCGGGGGAAGCAAGGCCTCGGCCCATCTGCATCTTGCCCGCACGGTTTCCCGGCGCGCCGAGCGTCTGATGGTGGAGCTTGCGTCGCGCGAGAAGGTCAATCCGGCCGCTGTCCGCTACATGAACCGTTTGTCGGACTTCTTTTTCGTGGCTTCCCGCTCGTTGAATGCAAACGGCGAACAGGATGTCCTGTGGGTTCCCGGCCAGAACCGTTGATCTTCTTCAGACCGGACGCATCAGACGGGGCGCTTCATGTTCATTCCGCTTCATGATCACAATCGTCTGGAGCATGTCCCCTTTCCGATCGTCAACCTGACGATCATTGCCTTGAACGTACTGATCTTTCTGCTGTTTCAAGGTGCGGGGAGTTTCGAAGCCGTTGGCGCTTCTTCCCTTTCGTTCGGACTGATACCCGTCGTTCTGTTCGATATCCGGGATCTTGCACCTCACCTTCAGATGCTGCCGGACTGGATGTCACTGATCACCTACGCCTTCCTGCACGGCGGTTTCATGCATCTTATCGGCAACATGCTGTTTCTGTGGGTCTTCGGAGACAATGTCGAAGACGCCATGGGGCATGTGCGTTACCTGATTTTCTATCTGTTGTGCGCGGCAGCCGGTGGATTGGCCTACGCCGCGCTGGACGTCAATTCCGAAGTGCCGCTGATCGGGGCTTCGGGTGCCGTGTCAGGCGTTGTGGCCGCGTATCTGATGCTGCATCCACGGGTCAAGGTCTGGGTTCTTGCTTTCGGCCGTATTCCCTTGCGCCTGAGCGCGCAGTGGCTGCTTGGGGCCTGGGTCGTTTATCAAGTGGTGAATGCAGTGCTGTCGGAGGACAGTCAGGTTGCCTGGATCGCCCATGTCGGTGGACTGGTTGCCGGCGCTGTCCTGGTGGTTTTCTTCCGCAGGCGCGGCGTAACCCTCTTCGACCGGGATCTGGCCTGACGACCGGGAGGTTACGTCGCTTCCCACACAGCTTCGGCGGAGCGGCAGGCGACACCGTTTCGGCTGACAGTCTTGCCGGATGCCAGTTCGATCTTTTCGCGGAAAGATCTGCAATAGGTGCCTTCGGACGTTTTCCAGGTCTTCAGCGGTGTGACTGAACCGCGCGCGCCGCTTGACGGGTTTTGCCAGCGGACAGAATTGCCGGAAAGTGATTTTTCAAGCGCCTTTTGAAGGTTCTTCTGAGCCATGGATTTGTCAGACGGTTTAAGACTGGTATCCACCGTCGAAAAAATGGCTCCCGAAGAGCCCTGAAACGGGAAGACCGAGCACGCGGAAAGTAAAATCGCACACACAGAAAGAAATGTAGCTTGCCCGGCAAGCCAGCCCCCAGAAATAGCCAAATCCAATCCCACCTTTTGGATCTATTGCCAACCGTTCTGAATGGCCTCCCGTTCTTCCCTTTTCGACAGGGCGCCGCCGGAAGGCTCACTATCGCCGCTGAACCTTGGTTCACCGAGAATGCGATTGATAAGATTTCCGGATGCGGGCTTTTCTGGGGCAGGTGCGCCCGAATTACTGGTGGGACCGGAATTGCTGGGGATATCTGCTTCAGGCTTGTTATTTGTACTTACGTTTGAGCTGGAGCTTGCCTTTGAAGAACTTGAGTTCTTTTCAGATTTGCTCCGGCTCTCGCTGCGCCTTTCAGCCTTTTGACTTTGCCGCTCGCTGCGCCGCTCCGCGCGCTCTGCACGCCGTTCGCTTCGCCGTTCGTTGCGCTCCGCCCGGCGTTCGGCTTTTCGTTCCGCCCGTTCGCTTCGCCGCTCACTCCGGTCGGAGGCCGATTGTGCGGCGGCGGCGATAGTGTCTTTCATGTCAATCAAGGGGCTAACGAAGACGAGAGAGAACACCATCGCCGCGACCGCAACACGCGTCAGACCACGGAACATCGCAGAGAGGCGGTCGTGCAATGAGATCTGACGTGTGTGTTTCATCAAGTTCAAGCTTCTGACGAGGTTGCTGTCTTGGCAGAATTGCGAGGCAATTTTCCGATTACGTACGCACAACACCTAGGTATTCTTTCTTCTTCCCGACCTTAGTCCAAAAAAAGCCGGGATAAAAAGGTCTCTTCAGGTGTTGTTGAAGTAAGAGCGGCTTGCGGAGAACTCTTTGCCTGAAGACACACTGAAGACGGAGATGATCCGTTTGCTGCCGAAACTGAGAAGTTTCGCATTAAGACTGTGCCGGAATCCGGATCAGGCAGACGATCTGGTGCAGACAACATGCGAACGGGCGATCCGGTCTCTGGACCAGTTTGATCCTGCGACCCGCCTCGACAGCTGGATGTTTCGCATCTTGCAGAACCTTTATTTCAATTCCGTGCGCGATACCGCAAATCGCGCCAGGTTATTCGATTTGGCAATGTTGGATTTCGAAGACAGCTACGATGGTGCGAAGGCTGCCGCCAGCAGTCTGGAGCTACAGAAGGTCCAGGCGTTTATCGGGCAGCTGGAAGAAGATAACCGTCAGGTGCTGTTGAAGATCGCCATCGAAGGCCAAAGCTACAAGGACGTTGCAGAAGAACTGGGAGTTCCGATTGGTACCGTGACCAGCAGGCTTGCAAGGGCACGATTGAAGTTACGGGAATTTCTGGAGAAAAAGGACACCGCACAGGGGACCAAACTTCGCAGCATGCCAGGAGGTATGTCATGACATTCGATGAAAAGCGCGAACAAGTCCTGCTTGTCCAGAATATTGGCAGGCTACTTGACGGTGAAGGCTCCGGAGAGGAACGTGCTGCGCTTCTGGCAAAGATCCGCAGCGATGAAAGCGGCGAGAAGTGTCTCAGGCAGTTGGCCGAAGACAATGTGCTGCTGCAGGAAGCCGTTCCGGCCGAGATTCCTCGCGAAAGTCTTGATCGCTTTCAATCTGTCATCGATCGTGAGTTTGAAAAAAGGGGCACCCCGGCCAAGCCGAATGCACGTCCCTTCTGGAGCAATGCCATTGTTCAGATGGCTGCCGCGCTGGTTCTTGTTGCGGGGACCTTTGTGTTTACCAGTGTCTGGATGCAATCCCGCATGGATGATGCCGTTGCCTCTCTTGCCGCCCATCTGGAAACTGAACGCATCCTGCTGACGCAAAGCGTGCAGGAGGCTCTCGAAACGCGGGTCAGTGGCGAAACCGTCTTCATTGGACAGGAAGGTGACTGGACAGAGGTTCTGACGCCAATCAAAACCTACAAAAGCAAGAGCGGGCACTGGTGCCGTCAGTATCTCAGGCAATCGACATTTGGCGGACGGGATCTGTCCATCAGGGGAACGGCTTGCCGTGAAGAGGACGGAACCTGGACAACGGTCTATGCCGAACCGGTATCGGACAAAGTCCCGCCCCAGTCCTCCGGCATCTGACGCATTTGCAATTTTTTCGCGATTCAATTCGGCAATTCGCCGTTTGCTGCATCGCCGAACTATCATTTTTGCGACGCGTGTTTTTCCAAGCCCGGCAAATTGCGCCGTTAGACCAATTAGCGCAATTGACAGCTGCCGTACAGGTCAGTACCGTCCCCCGCCATGCGCCACGATTGGCTTGTTTCCACCGCTATTGATTTCATGTCATTTCGGACGGGAAAAGCCGGATAATGCGGTGCGGTGAAAAGCCGGCCGAGCAAGAGGTTGAGACCAAATGAAAATCCTCGTACCCGTTAAGCGGGTCATCGATTACAACGTGAAAGTTCGCGTCAAGCCGGACGGTTCAGGTGTCGATCTTGCCAACGTCAAGATGTCCATGAACCCGTTTGATGAAATCTCCGTCGAAGAAGCGCTTCGCCTGAAGGAAGCCGGCAAGGCGACCGAGGTTGTTGTCGTGTCCGTCGGCCCGCAACAGGCAACGGAAACCCTGCGGACCGGTCTTGCTATGGGCGCAGACCGCGGCATTCTTGTGAAAACCGACGAAACCACCGAACCGCTGGCCGTTGCAAAGATCCTCAAGGCAATCGTCGAAGCCGAAGAGCCGGGTCTGGTAATCCTCGGCAAGCAGGCGATTGACGATGACTGCAACCAGACTGGCCAGATGCTCGCTGCATTGCTGGGTTGGAGCCAGGGCACCTTTGCTTCCAACGTCGATCTGGGAGAAGGCACAGCCGATGTCACCCGTGAAGTCGACGGCGGTCTGCAGACCATCAAGCTGAAGCTCCCGGCAATCGTGACCACGGACCTGCGCCTCAACGAGCCGCGCTACGCGTCCCTGCCGAACATCATGAAGGCAAAGAAGAAGCCGATCGACGAGAAGACCCCGGAAGATTTCGGTGTTGATGTCGCACCGCGCCTGACGGTTGTCACCACTTCTGAGCCGCCTGCGCGTCAGGCCGGTATCAAGGTGAGCTCCATCAGCGAGCTTGTCGACAAACTCAAGAACGAGGCCGGCGTCCTTTAGGACCCGTCGCAGGAGGAAAACAAATGACAACACTTCTTGTGGCCGAACATGCCGGTGGTGCTCTGAGCGACGCTACGGCAAAAGCAATGACCGCGGCCGCCGCGCTCGGTTCCGACGTACATGTTCTCGTGGCTGGCAAGGGCGTCCAGGGTGTCGCTGAAGCTGCCGCAAAGCTGTCCGGTGCTGCCAAGGTGCTGGTTGCCGAAAGCGATGCCCTCGAGCATCAGCTTGCCGAGCCGCTTGCCGATCTGATCGTTGGCATGGCTGGCGACTATGACGCAATCGTTGCTCCGGCAACCGCAAACGGCAAGAACACGCTGCCGCGTGTTGCGGCTCTTCTCGACGTCATGCAGATTTCCGACATCACCGCCGTTGTCGATGCGGAAACCTTCGAACGTCCGATCTATGCCGGTAACGCGATTCAGACGGTCAAGTCGAACGATCCCAAAAAAGTGATCACCGTACGGACTTCCACTTTCGCGGCAGCGGAAGAAGGCGGTTCTGCAGCGATCGAAACCGTTGCGGGCACTGACGGCTCCGGTCTGTCCGAATTTGTCGGCGAGGAACTTTCCAAGTCCGACCGTCCGGAACTGACATCTGCGAAGATCATCATTTCCGGTGGCCGTGCGCTCGGATCTGAAGAAAAGTTCCAGGAAGTCATCATGCCGGTTGCCGACGCTCTCGGTGCTGCGGTTGGCGCTTCGCGTGCAGCAGTTGATGCCGGTTACGCGCCGAACGACTGGCAGGTCGGTCAGACCGGTAAGGTCGTTGCTCCGGACCTTTACATTGCCTGCGGCATCTCGGGTGCGATCCAGCACCTTGCAGGTATGAAGGACTCCAAGGTGATCGTTGCGATCAACAAGGACGAAGAAGCCCCGATCTTCCAGGTGGCTGATTACGGTCTCGTTGCCGATCTGTTCGAAGTTCTGCCGGAATTGAAGGCAGCTGTCGAATAAGACCTGCGGCAAATTGATCACGGACCCCGGAGCGAGTAATAGTTTTCGCTCCGGGGTCCTTGCCGTTTGGCGTAAGACTTGCCAAAAATAGCGGCAACCGGGCCCGTCGGGGTGTTTGTAAGAGATCGGATTTTTCAGGATGGCTGTCGAAATCAAAAGAGTCGGTATTATTGGCGCTGGTCAGATGGGCAGCGGCATTGCACATGTGTGTGCGCTTGCAGGCTTTGACGTGGGATTGAGCGACATTTCAATGGAGCGGATCGAGTCCGGTCTGGCATCGATCAACGGAAACATGGCCCGTCAGGTTTCCAAGTCCCTGATCACCGAAGAAGCACGCAACGCCGCCCTGGACAGGATCAAACCAGCGGAAGATCTCGATCTTTTGAGCGAGGCCGATCTCGTGATTGAATCCGCTGTCGAGAACGAGCAGATCAAACGCAAGATTTTCTCGCAGCTTTGCCCGATCCTGAAGCCTGAAGCCATTCTGGCGACCAACACGTCTTCCATCTCCATCACGCGGCTTGCCGCGACAACGGATCGTCCCGAGCGGTTCATCGGTATTCACTTCATGAACCCGGTGCCCCTGATGGAGCTTGTTGAACTCGTGCGCGGTATCGCGACCGAGGACGAAACCTTTGAAGCGTCAAAGACCTTCTGTGACCGTTTGGGCAAACAAATCGCCGTTGCCGAAGACTTTCCGGCATTCATGGTCAACCGCATTCTGCTGCCGATGATCAACGAAGCCATCTATACGCTTTACGAAGGCGTCGGCTCCGTAGAATCCATCGACAAAGCCATGCGCCTCGGGGCCAACCACCCGATGGGACCGTTGCAGCTCGCCGATTTCATCGGTCTGGATACCTGCCTGTCGATCATGCAGGTGCTGTATGAAGGCCTCGCGGACACCAAATACCGCCCGTGCCCGCTGCTGGTAAAATACGTCGAGGCCGGTTGGCTGGGCCGGAAGACGCAGCGTGGCTTCTACGATTACCGTGGTGAACATCCGGTTCCGACGCGCTAACGCACATGAATCTTGCGCAGTACTGTCTTGCCAACGCCGCTCCGGATCCGGAGAAGACGGCGTTGGAGGTGGTTGGCGCTGCTGGCCAGGTCCTTGAAGAATGGACCTTCGGGCAGCTCAATGACACTGTCCTTTCCGTTGCATCGGGCCTTCGGGCCACCGGTTTGCAGACCGGTGACAGGATCCTTCTCAGGATCGGTCATTCCAGTGATTTTCCGCTTCTCTTCTTCGGCGCGATTGCCGGTGGTTTCGTTCCCATTCCGACGTCAGCGCAGCTCACGGCCGCGGAAGTCTTGTCCATCCTGACCGACAGCGCGGCCGGTCTCGTGTTGCATGACGGAGTAACGGTTGCTCCAAATGATGCCGGCGTGCCCTTGCTGGGACCGGGTGGCATCGAAGGCCTCAAGAAGACTGTCCCGGGAGAATTTGCGCAAACCTGCGACGATGATCCCGCATTTCTCATCTACACATCTGGTACGAGCGGCAAGCCCAAGGGGGTTCTTCATGCGCAGCGTGCGGCGGCTGCCAGAAAGCCCATGTACCAGGGCTGGTACGGGATCAATTCTGCTGACAGGCTGCTTCACGCAGGAGCTTTCAACTGGACCTACACGCTGGGTGTCGGGCTTATGGACCCCTGGGCCAACGGGGCGACCAGTATTGTCTATGACGGACCTCGTGACCCGGAGGTCTGGCCGCGGATCATGGAAGCCAGCAAGGCAAGTTTGTTCGCAGCCGTTCCGAGCCTTTATCGGCGCCTGCTGAAATACGGCAGGATCTCCCCTGCCTCATTTCCGTCGCTCCGGCATGGGTTGACCGCTGGTGAAGCGCTTCCGGCAGGACTTTATCAGGAGTGGAAAGACAGGACGGGCCGCGAGCTTTTCGAGGCTCTGGGCATGAGCGAGATATCGACATATCTGTCCAGTGGACCGAATGTTGCGGTCAGGCCCGGGTCTCCCGGCAAACCGCAGAAAGGCCGCAAGGTGGCTGTGTTGAGAGAAGAAGGTGACGCCGCTGTCCCTGCGCAACCCAACGAAACCGGATTTCTGGCTGTCCACCGCAACGAGCCGGGGCTGATGCTTGGTTACTGGAACCGGCCGGAAGAAACCCGGGATGCGTTTCGCGGTGACTGGTTTCTGACTGGAGACCGGGCGCTTGAGGATGACGACGGATACTACTGGTATCAGGGACGAGCGGATGACCTGATGAATTCATTCGGGTATCGCGTCGCACCTGAAGAAGTTGAACGGACCTTGTCGGCACATCCGGGTGTTCAGGAAATCGCAGTCACGGAAATTTCCATTCGCGAAGGCGTCAGCCTGGTCACGGCCTTTGTGGTTCCGCAAGACATCGATACGTTTGATACCAGCGAGCTGGCAGCGTTCGCTGTCGAAAACCTTGCCGAATACAAACGACCCAAGGACTACAGGGTCGTTGACCAATTGCCTCGAACTTCCTCGGGCAAGGTCAGGCGCAAAGCGCTTCGAACGACCGGTCGATAAATTTTTTCGTGCTCCGGTAAGTTTTTGTTAACGCTTGCTTAAGGGGCAGGGGAGTAGGGTCCTCCTGTAATCAGGAGACTGCAATGGATAGCGTTGGAATTGCCAGCACGTATGCTGCGACCACCCAGGCACAAACCAGCCAGGCGCTTCAGTCCGAAATGATGAAGATGGCGGCGCAGCAGGATGCCAATCTTGTGGCGCTGCTTCAGGAAGGTGCGGAAAACCTTCAAACCGCTCAAGCCGCACCTCCTCCAGGCCTTGGAACGCAGGTTGACGTAACCGCCTGATTAGCAAGCTCTCCAAAGGCTCCCTTGTTCTGATTTGCGCAGTTGTTGACGGCAAAGCCGGCACAAGGACAGCTGAGAATGCGGTCTTTCTTCCGTTCTGATTGTTAAATTGGACCCGGTTCTCTCTCCTGGTCACGGAACAGCTTTGCGATGCTGGTTCATTCCTTAGGGGAAGATGGGGCCGTTTCTTGTCGCATGGAGAGAAAATTACTCGATAAATATCAGCAATTTGTCTGGTTAACATTTGAATTTTAAGCAAACTTGATGATTTCAAAAAGTAATTCTCAAATCAAAAAATGAAGTAACTTCCATTGTTTACCCATTCAGCGAAAGCATGAGGTAAAAATTAGCTTCAATGTCGTATCCAAAGATTGGAACAGACGATGTCTGAAGCAGTAGGAAGTGGAACCTCTCAGGTTTTTCAGCCTTCGCTGAGCATATCGAGAACGGAAAAAGTCGCCGAACAGGCTGAAGCCATCAGGGCTCGCCAGTCCGAAGCTGTTGCCGAGACTGTCCAGCGGCAGGCCAAATTCAGCGCAAACCGCGCGGAGAACCTGGTCCGCCAGGCCGAAACGCTCGAGAACCGGGCCGAATCCGGCAATTCACAGAACGGTATCGGCGATCAGGTCGACATATCCGTTTAGCGACCAGTTTTGTCCGCGCCAAAGGAGTAGAGATTATGGCGAGTGTTTCCGGCAGTGCGCCGTCTTCAGCAGCAGTTGATGCCGCGAAGGTGCGCAATGAACTTGCAGCCAATGCCATCAAGGATCAGAACGATCAGGAGCGTCAGGTCGCAGAACGCCTGAACGAAGCACAGGCCAATCAGGAACAACAGCGCCGCGAAGCACGCAAGATCCCGGGTCTTGGGGAAGCAGTCGACATAACTGTCTGATCAAATTCCCATTTGAATATTGCAAAGCTGGGCTGATTTTCGTCGGCCTTGACGACCTGGAATAAATCCCGGAACTGTTATGGCGGCCCGGGACCTGCGCTGCCTGATCGTTTTGATCGGAAATTGATCTAACGCATGCCTGCCTGGAGCTATCTCAGGCTCCGTCTTTACCCATTGCACTTTGAATAAGTGCCTTTGCCTGACCGGAAGCCCATTCGGCAGGGCCATACATGGTGCCGATTTCGCAACCCTCCGGGTCGACCAGGATTGTGGTGGGCAATCCGGTTGCCCGCGCAACCTTTCTCAGGTCTTTCAGCAGTCCATTTGAGCTGTCCTGATAGTATGTCAGGTGACTTACACCGATTTCGTCAAGGAATGCCTTTGGCTTTTCCGGTCCACCGCGGTCCAGATTGACAGCAACCACCTCGAAATTCTGACTTCCCAGGTCGGCCTGGAGTTGATCCAGGGCCGGCATTTCTTCACGGCACGGCGCGCACCAGGTTGCCCAGAGGTTCAACAGGACGGTTTTGTCCTTGAAGTCAGCGAGTGTGAGCGGGTTGTCGTCCGGCCCCTTGAACGTGAGCGCCTTGAGGTCGAGAGGCTGGCTTGCCGGCAGAAAAGCAGCCACGTCACCCTTGGCAAAAGGCTTGGCCTGCTTGGCAGCTGAGAGTGCAGCCGAACAGCTTTGCGCTTCGGCAATATTGCCATTGGGACCAACGATCACGTATAGAGCCGCTACAGCGGCTACTGCACCTGCTAATCCCGCGGCAAAAATGCCGCGATTGGAACGTTTAGCGGGTTCATTTGGCTTCGTCATTCGTTCACACCTCGCAAGGGGCGCCTTTTAAAGGACAGGACATGAGCAATCGCATGTGGGGAGGCCGGTTCGCTGAAGGACCGGACGCCATCATGGAGGAGATCAACGCCTCCATCGACTACGACCGTAAGCTATATAAACAGGACATCGACGGCTCGAAAGCCCATGTGCGCATGCTCGCGGAAAAAGACATTGTGACGCGGGACGATGCCGACAAGATCGTTCAAGGTCTAGACACAATCCTGTCAGAAATCGAAAGCGGCGAGTTCAAGTTTTCAAGGGCACTTGAAGATATTCATATGAATATCGAAGCCCGCCTTGCCGAACTGATCGGCCCGGCGGCAGGACGTCTGCACACGGCGCGTTCCAGAAACGACCAGGTGGCGACAGACTTCCGCCTCTGGGTACGCGATACGCTGGACACGCTGGATGAGCAGCTGAGCGAACTGATGCAGGTGCTGGCGGAAAAGGCAGAGGCTCATGCGGCGGACGTCATGCCGGGTTTTACCCATTTGCAATCCGCGCAACCGGTGACTTTCGGCCATCATCTTCTGGCCTATGTCGAAATGTTCGCTCGCGACCGTGGCCGTGTCCGCGACGCGCGCAAGCGTATGAATGAGTGCCCGCTCGGCGCAGCGGCGCTGGCAGGAACGTCGTTCCCGATCGACCGGAAAATGACAGCCGAAGCGCTTGGCTTCGACAGGCCGAGCGCCAATTCGCTCGACGCGGTGTCGGACCGCGATTTCGTCATTGAAGCGTTGTCCGCGGCATCCCTTGCAGCCATGCACCTGTCCCGTCTGGCAGAAGAAATCGTTGTCTGGTGTTCCGCGCAATTCGGGTTCGTGAAGCTGTCGGACAAGTTTTCGACCGGTTCCTCGATCATGCCGCAGAAGAAAAACCCGGATGCCGCCGAACTGGTTCGCGCCAAGACCGGTCGCATCTACGGCTCTCTGCAGGCTTTGCTGGTGATGATGAAAGGGTTGCCCCTCGCCTACTCGAAGGACATGCAGGAGGACAAGGAACAGGCTTTTGACGGCCTGGCCAGTGTATCTCTTGCCCTTGCGGCGATGACCGGCATGGTCCGTGATCTCGAACCGGTCACCAAGGCGTTGAAAAAAGCGGCCGGGTCCGGTTACTCGACCGCGACCGATTTGGCCGACTGGCTTGTGCGTGTTCTGGGCATGCCGTTCCGCGACGCGCACCACGTCACGGGCCGCATCGTCGGCATCGCCGTGGAGAAGGGCATCGAACTTCACAAGGTCTCCCTGGAAGAGATGCAGGCGGTGGATCCCAAGATCACCGAGGAAGTATTCTCGGTCCTGTCGGTGGACAAATCCGTCCGCAGCCGCACCAGCTATGGCGGAACCTCTCCGGTCAATGTGCGCAAGCAGGCGCGACGCTGGCTGAAAGAGCTTTCGAAAGCCTGACGAGGGCAGCAGTCGGCTCGAATTCGAGCCGACAATCTTCGCATGACGGGTGCAACTGACCTTGCCGAATGCCGCCTGTCATGCGAGGAGAAGAATCAACGAACGAATTTGCCGTATGCTGCGCACCAGGAACGGTGCGAAGCTGCTTCGGTATCCAGGAACGATCGATATTCCTGATTCATGTGAAACAGGAATATCATTCCGGAAGGGCCTATATGGTGATGATGACCCGCTTTAAAACTCTAGCGCTGATCAGTCTCTGCCTGGGTCTGGTTTTGGCCGGATGCGGTCGAAAGGGCAGCCTGGACGATCCGGGGGCTCCGACGCCGTCTGCCGACGCCGGCAATGACCCTGCGGTGGTTGCCGCGAGCGAGCCGCTGGAACAGCCGGAGAGCGACAAGTCGTTCTTCCTGGACTTCCTGATCAAGTAACACTACCGGCGCATTGCGAATAACGTGCTGCGCATCAGCTGCATGAGAGTGTCCCGTGCATCATTTTGATTACAAGAATGGCGAACTGTTTGCTGAGGACGTTGCGATCGAGGAGATCGCGCGCGAAGTCGGCACGCCGTTTTACTGTTATTCCACGGCGACGCTTACGAGGCACTATCAGGTGTTCTCGTCCGCCTTCGATGATATCCCCTCGCTGGTCTGTTATGCCATGAAGGCAAATTCCAACCAGGCAGTGCTCGCAACGCTGGCACAACTTGGTGCAGGCATGGATGTTGTCTCCGAAGGTGAATTGCGCCGTGCCCGGGCCGCCGGTGTGCCAGCGAACAAGATCGTCTTTTCCGGTGTCGGCAAGACCGAGGCGGAACAGGCCTACGGCCTTGAAGAAGACATTCTGTGCTTCAACATCGAGTCCGAACCGGAGCTGCACCAGCTTTCGCGCGTGGCGAGCGAAATGGGCAAGACCGCCCGTGTGTCCATGCGGATCAATCCGGATGTCGATGCCAAGACCCACGCGAAGATTGCCACCGGCAAGGCGGAAAACAAGTTCGGCATTCCCTGGCAGCGTGCAAGGGAAGTCTATTCTGTTGCTGCAAAGCTGCCCGGCATTCAGGTTACCGGCATCGACATGCATATCGGTTCGCAGATTACCGAGCTGGAGCCGTTCGACAATGCATTTGCACGTCTTGGCGAGCTGATCACAGATCTGCGCGGCGAAGGTCACAAGATCGATCACGTCGATCTCGGCGGCGGTCTGGGTATTCCCTATGTCACCGACAATGATCCGCCCCCGCATCCGGATGCTTATGCGGAAGTGGTGAAAAAACATGTGCGTCAGCTGGACTGCAAGGTCATGTTCGAGCCGGGACGCCTGATTGCAGGAAACGCCGGCATTCTGGTGACCAAGGTCATCTACGTCAAAGACGGAGCAGACAAGACATTCGTGATTGTCGACGGCGCCATGAACGACCTGATCCGGCCGACGCTCTATGAAGCTCATCATGAAGTGCGCCCGGTGAAGGAAGAAGACCGGGATGCGGAGCGAATCAAGGCCGATGTCGTCGGTCCGGTGTGCGAAACGGGGGATTTTCTGGCGCAGGACCGGGATATGCCGAGGGTCGAGGCCGGTGACATGCTGGCGGTTTATTCGGCAGGGGCTTATGGCGCAGTTCAGTCGAACACCTACAACTCCCGTTTGCTCATTCCGGAAGTCCTCGTAAACGCTGACCAATTTGCGATCATCCGTCCGCGTACAACTTTTGAGGACCTCATTGGTCTCGACCGGATTCCGGACTGGCTCAAGGGTTCGTGACATCACCTGTCGACAAATAGTTGTTCCAACAGGTTGCCCGAACGCCTCCGATGCCTCACCTTATTAGGTGGAGGGCAGATCTTCTGGCTGTTGCTCATCCTTGAGCGGCGGCTGCGGGATATGAACCGGAGGTGCCTTTGAGCGCAGATGACAGCAAACAGGATCCCGGCCGGCGTGTAACCCCAGAGCCTTTTGGTTGGCGGGCGTTCATCAGGAACCGCCTGGACAGGCTTGTGCGCCAAAGCAGATGGGCTCTGTTCGTCGAACGCCTCTGGCGGGCGCTGTTACCGGTTCTTGTTGTTATCGGAATGTTTGTCGGACTTTCCTGGTTAGGGTTGTGGCTTGTTCTGCCTCCCTGGGCGGGACCCATCGGAGTGGTCGGGTTTGCCGCTGCCGCGATCTGGGCAGCCCGGGACCTGCTCCGACTTTCCTGGCCGTCACGGGAAGATGCGCTTGGCCGCGTTGAAAAGGCATCCGGGTTCGATCACCGCCCGCTGTCCACACTTGAAGATGATCTGTCGGTTGGTGCGGAAGATCCGCAGAGCCGGGCAATCTGGGAGTTGCATCAGCGCCGGACGGCCGAGGCGGTCGCCGAGATCCGCTCAAAAGCGCCGGATCCTCAAGCCTACCGTCGCGACCCCTGGGCGCTCAGGGTTCTTGCGGCAAGCCTGCTGCTTGTCGGGTTTTCAACCGCCAGCGGCGATTATGGTGGCCGGTTGACTTCTGCCTTTCAGAATCCGTTCAAGACAGTGGAACCTCCCAGCCGCCTCGATGCCTGGGTCACTCCGCCGCTCTATACCAGCGAGCCGCCGATCTACCTGACGGGTGAAAGTGCGCAATTGCGTGATCCTGGCGCACCGATTTCGGTTCCGGAAGGATCTATCCTGGTTGTCCGAACACAAGGCGCCCGCGATCTGGCCATGACCTTTGCGAGTGCGGGAGGCGAAGAGCCGCAAGTCGTCCAACCTGAAGCAGGCAAGGAAGACCAGGATTCTGATCTGGAACAGCTTCTTCCGGTCGAGCGTCGCCTCAAGCTGGATACGACTGGCATCGTTGAGCTTCTGAAGGGTGAAGAACGGTTGATGAGCTTCGTCTTTGCGGTGCGTCCGGATGATGCTCCGGAGATCAGGCTGGTGGACGATCCCGAACCGCAACTCAGCGGCGCGCTGAAGTTTTCCTATCTCGTCAATGACGATTATGGCGTGATTGCCGCCGAAGGCCGGATTACGCCGCTTCCAGATCCCGAGCACAAGGATCGTGTGCCAAGGCCGCTTGTCGACGCACCGCAGTTTCCGCTGTCGCTGCCGCCGCGGGCAGGAACCGCCAAAACCGCGGAAACAATTCGCGATCTGACATCGCATCCCTGGGCGGGGTCGGAAGTCGATCTGACGCTCATGGCGCGCGACCAGGCCGGGCAGGAAGGTGTCTCCCCCGCCTACAGGATCACGCTGCCGCAACGGCGGTTCAGCAAGCCTCTCGCCCGTGCCGTCGTTGAGCAGCGGCGCAATCTTGCCCTTGATGCGCAAAACCATGCGCAAGTGATCACGGCAATGGACGCGCTGATGCTGGCGCCGGAACTCTTCAGCTTCAAACCCCGCAACTATCTCGGGATGCGCTTTGCCTACGGTCTTCTCGTCAAGGCGCAGACAGATGATGACTTAAAGGCGATGTTGCCTCTGTTGTGGGATCTGGCTCTCTCGATCGAGGACGGCGACCTGTCCGCTGCCGAAAGGAAGCTGCGTGATGCCCAGGAAGCTCTGCGCAAGGCTCTTGAAGAAGGCGCGAGCGATGAAGAGATTGCCAAGCTGACGCAGCAGCTGCGAGATGCACTGAACGAATATATGCAGGCATTGGCCGAGCAGATGCGCCAGAACCCGCAAGCGATGCAGCCATTCGATGGCAATCAGCAGACGCTGAGCCAGCAGGATCTGAGCGAAATGCTGGACCGGATTGAAGAGCTGGCACGAACGGGCTCACGCGATGCGGCGCGCGAACTGCTGGCGCAGATGCAGCAGATGCTGGAAAACCTGCAGGCCGGACGGCCGCAGATGATGCCCAACGGCATGAACAACGAAATGATGGAGATGCTCAATCAGCTGGGCGAAATGATCCAGCGCCAGCAACAGCTGATGGATGAGACGCATCGTTTCAACCAGGACCAGCAACAGCAACGTCGCGGCCAACGCCAGCAGGGACAGCAGCAGCAACAAGGACAGCAACTGACCCAGGAACAGCTGGAGCAGATGCTGGAACAGCTGCAGCAGGGCCAGGGCGATCTGGCGCAACAGCTGCAGCAGCTCATGGACCAACTGGGTCAGAACGGCATGGGCGAAAATGAAGCCCTCGGAGAGGCTGGAGAATCCATGGGGCAGGCTCAGCAGTCTCTAGGCGAAGGCCAGGGTGAACAGGCTCTTGGCCAGCAGGGCAACGCTCTGGATGCGCTCAGAAGGGGCGCACAGGGGCTGACGGAGCAGATGATGGGTCAAGGGCAGGGAGCGGGCTCGCCAAGCGGTCCTGCCCCGATGGATGAGGATCCTCTTGGCCGTCCGCGCCGGACAGAAGGTCCGGATTTCAACAACCGGGTCCAAATCCCGGATGAAATCGACGTTCAGCGGGCACGCCGTATTCTTGAAGAGCTGCGCCGCCGGTTCTCGGACCCGTCACGGCCCAAATTGGAACTCGACTATCTCGAGCGTCTGCTCAAGCGGTACTGAGCGCAGAATGTGACACAAAAAACCCCGCCGGTGGCGGGGTCATATTATTCCGTCTTTCCACAGCTTTTATGCTTTCAAGCGTAGCGACGGGTCTCCTGCGGCAGTTCACCGGCGATCGCCTCCCGGACTGCCCTGCGGATATCGGCGAGAGAAAACGGCTTGGTGATGATATCATGCACCAGCGCATCCAGGCCGTTTGCGCGCTCCCGCTGATCGGCAAAACCGGTCATCAGCAGTATCGGCAGGTCCGGATAATCGCGGGCCGAATGCAGCGCCAGAGCAATACCATCCATCACCGGCATCTTGATGTCAGACAATAGAAGGTCGTAGCTGCCCTCTTCACGGGTCAGCGTTTCAACGGCTTCGCCGCCGTCTTCCGCCACTTCCACTGAATGCCCGTCAAGCTCCAGGGCGCGCTTTACGAAGCTGCGAACAGCTTCATCATCTTCGGTGAGAAGAATGCGAGCCATGCTCACTCTCCTGTATTGCCGTCTGCCGCAGTCTCTTCAGACGGAACGACGTATCCAATAAAGGGCAACTGCCGCCAAGCGTGGCCCATATCCATACCATATCCGACGACAAACTTATCAGGACAGGCAAATCCCACATAATCGGCAGATATGGCAGCTTTGCGGCGCTCCGGTTTATCCAGCAACGCCGCGACCTTGACCGAACGGGCTCCCCGTTTTTTCAATCGCTCGCGTGCGAAGTTGAGCGTGCGGCCGGATTCAAGGATATCATCCACCAAAATTATATCGCGGTCGTTAACGTCACTTTCGACATCACGCAAAATGCGGATATTTTCCGATCCTTCCGTTCCCGCGCCGTAAGAAGAAAGGTGGATGAACTCCATTTCCGGTTCCAGGCCGACCCTGTGCATGGCGCGGACGAGGTCCGCTGCGAAGATGAAGCTGCCTTTGAGAACGGCAACCACGAGCAGTTTCTGCGGTTTTCCCTCTGCAATTTCTTCAGCAAGCGCAAAAACCCGCTGCGCAATGGCGTCTTCGTCGAACAGAGTGTGGATATTGGCGGTCATGGTCACTCGAGAACTATCTGGCGTTTTCCGCGGTCGACAAAACGAACCTGGATGTCGGATGCGGTTTCAGGTGGATCGGCTAAGATCGTTCTAAACCGGGTTTCGTCAAGCCCGTTTAACGATTTTGTCCGGGGCTCTACAGTCCAGGCGTAAATTTCCTGCAAATCCGAGTTGCGAATTGACAGGCGAACGCCCGGAACGGTGTTGTTTTCGTTCAATAGATTGCGGATGGATCCTTCCACGACGAGAACCCGCTTGCCGTCCTCGATTTCCGTGAACGTTCGCAAATTGCGGAATTCCAGGCCGCGCAGGTTCACATCAAGGCCGATCATCTGGAAAAGGCTCGCAAGATCGGGGGATTGCTTGACGATGTTGTCGCGCATCAGAACGAAGAAGACGCACGCCGCAAGGGCAATGCCAAACAGGGCTATGCCGCCAATCCGCCGGTAATTTCGCCGGAACATCCAGTTGAGAATTGCGCCGATGTGATTGCGCCGGAACTTGTTCGGATTGACGATAATCTTCGGTCGCTTGGCGTGGGATTCAATGTCCTCGCTCGGGATCCCGTCATCGTCATCGTCTTCTTCGGCGAGATCGGCCGCGTATTTTTCTTCATCGACACTTGCACGAGACGTTGCCGGAGGCGGTGTGAAATCCGCAATGTCTTCTTCTTCGCCTGCCGGTTCGGGCTCATCTTCGCCGGCGTCATCGCCAGAGATACCGGTGTCTTCAGCCGTATCGGCTTCCCAGTCGGCTTCGTCTTTCTCGGCTGAGTTTTCGTCTTGTGCGGGTGCCTTGGAAGTTTCAGCGGGCGCGGGCTTGAAATCGACCGTGCCTTCTTCTTCCTCGTCGTTCGGCGAGACGTGCCAGCGATTGCCGCACTTGGCGCATTTGACGCTTCTCCCCTTAGGGCCGAGCGCCTCCGCCTTGATCTCATAGGACGTACTGCAGTCCGGACATTTGATCTTCATGTGCGAAGACCTTTCGCCATGGCATGCTCTGAAGGTTTTCCTACATAACCCGTGAGACGGAAGTCCGGCAGGAATTTTTGGACAAAAGCCAGCAGATCCGGTGCCATGCCTATCTCTTCATATAGATCCATTCCCCAATGGACATTTATATGATTAATGCACCGTTAACGGGCTGGCTATAGCGTCTGTCCATCAACAGGAGTCAAATTTGTGATCCGCTTCGAAAATGTCGGATTGAGATACGGTATGGGGCCGGAGATCCTTCAGGATCTGACGTTCCAGATCGAGCCTCAATCCTTCCAGTTTCTGACCGGGCCTTCGGGAGCCGGCAAGACCAGCCTGATCAGACTCCTGTTCATGTCGCTGCGACCGACCCGCGGACTGATCAAGGTGTTCAATCGCGACCTGAGCGTGATCGACAAGCAGGAGCTGCCGAAACTGCGCCGCAAGATCGGCGTGGTCTTTCAGGATTTTCGCCTGCTGGATCATTTGACGACTTACGAAAACGTTGCCTTGCCCCTGAGAGTGATCGGCAAGGAGGAGTCCGAGTACAGGTCCGACGTTATCGATCTTTTGAAGTGGGTTGGACTGGGAGACAGGATGCATGTGCTGCCACCGGTCCTGTCGGGTGGTGAGAAGCAGCGTGCGGCCATTGCAAGGGCGCTGATCACGAGGCCGGAAGTCCTGTTGGCGGATGAGCCGACGGGGAACGTCGACCCCCCTCTCGCCCGTCGGCTGTTGCGTCTTTTTATTGAATTGAACAAACTCGGCACTTCCGTTGTCATTGCAACTCACGATATTGCTTTGCTGGAACAAGTGGACGCCCGGCGCATGGTTTTGGCCGACGGTCGTCTTTCGATTTTTGACTAGGCAGCAGAATGGCTCAATCGGAAGAACGAAATGAAAAACGGGAGTCTGCTGCCAAGGTCAAGCCGCCGAAACGCATGGAGCGGCTGAAGCGTCCCAGGCGCAAGCAGGCTGACGAAGCAAAGAGCCAGCAGCAAAATGATGAAGCCAAGCTTCGTCCGGCGGCCGCAATTGTTCCGCCTCAGTCCGTCGCCGGACGTGCCCTGACCCTTGTGGTTGCAATCATGAGCTTTCTGGCATGCCTGACCGTTGGTGCGGTGTCGGTGGTCTGGGATGCCGCCGACGCATGGCAGAACGATCTGGTCCGTGAAATCACGATTCAGATCCGACCGACCGAAGGGGTTGATATGCTGCGGGAGATCGACAAGGCGGTCGCTCTGGCTCAGGAGTTCTCGGGAATTGAATCGGTGCGCGCCCTGTCGGATGCCGAAACCAAGGATCTGCTGGAACCCTGGCTTGGAGACGGATTGCAGCTGGACGGATTGCCGGTGCCACGTCTCATTCAGATCACAGTCAGCGACCCGGCGCTTCTGAACCTGGCGCAGCTGAGGAACCAGGTCTCGCAACAGGTGACCGGGGCCAGTGTCGATGACCATTCCATCTGGACCTCTCGCCTGTCCGCAATGGCGGGGGCAGTGGTCGTCGGCGGATTTGCGATCATGGTCCTAGTTCTGGGCTCAATGGTGCTCAGTGTGGTCTTTGCCACCCAGTCAGCGATGGCGGGCAACAAGGACGTGGTCTCGGTGCTGCACTTTGTCGGCGCGGAAGATGCTTTTATCGCACGCGAATTCCAGCGGCATTTTCTGGTGCTCGGTTTAAAAGGTGGGGTTTCCGGCGGAATCGCGGCAATCATCTGTTTCATCGTGGTGGATATGCTTACCCGACAAGGCGCAGGGCAAGCAGGATCGGACCAGATGTCGGCCCTGTTCGGCACCGTTTCCGTCAGCCTGCCGGGGTATTTCGGTGTGTTCGGCGTTGTCTTTCTGGTCGCCATCCTGACTGCCCTCACTTCGGGTCTTGCGGTCAAGGCGCATCTTGCAAGGGTGGATTGAGGCGCGAAACAAAGTCGACTGAATACTCCAAGTTCTGCCAAGCGTCTGGTCTGCCTGGTGCCATGTTGGCCGGCCCGGGTTGCTTGCCTCAAGGAAAAAAGACTTGGAGTTTTTCTTGTCGTCACGAAACAACCTTGGTTTTGTCAATGTAATCGGCTAATTTGTCGCGACAGTCGGCTGCCGTGAAATCGGCCGAATCACTTATCATAGTCGCCGCATGACAAACGCAGACACAGTCCTAGATCCAACCCTGGAAGACGGCGTTCCAATTGTTTCGGAACGGCGTTTGTCTGCGTTGCCGGAAAAGCCTGCGTATAAAGCTGCATCTTCCCAAGCCGGTGGCCGCCGGAAAAGACGGTTCGGATTGCGCATTGCCTTTGTTGCGGTCATAGCAGCACTGCTGGCTGGTGCGATCGGTCAGTTCCTCTATTTCGCCCACCAGATTGCAACGGCAAAGGTTCCTGTCACCGCAAATGCAGACGCGATCGTCGTTCTGACCGGAGGGCAGGCCAGGGTCAACGAGGCGGTTCGTTTGCTGGAAGAAGGCAAGGCCAGCCGTTTGCTCATTTCCGGTGTTCATCCCGGCACAACGCGCGAACAGCTTGCAGCGGTTACGTCCTCCAGCATGCCGCTGGAAAGAGGCAGCGTCGATCTGGATCGCGTCGCGCTCAATACCGCGGGAAATGCAGTGGAAACTGCCAGCTGGGTGAAGAAGAACGGGTTCGATTCTCTGCTGGTGGTCACAAGCGCCTATCATTTGCCGCGAGCCAGGGTTGAGCTATCCGACGCGTTGCCGAATGTGAACCTGATTGCCTATCCTGTCTTCTCCAAGGGCATGAATCTGGACAGCTGGTACAGGGAACCTGCAACGTTCCGGCTTCTCATGCGCGAATATGTGAAGTATATCGTCGCCCGACTACGTATTGCCGTGAAAGGTGTGGGTTGACTCCGGTCAGATCATAGCTGAACGGTTGGGACGGACCGGCTGCAAGGCCTTTCACATTTTGCAGGTATCATGCTTCTTCTGCGTTCTACACTGTTTCAAATTCTGTTCTATTCCGTCACCTTCGTTGAGATGATCCTGTTTTCACCGGTCATGCTGCTTCCGCGCAGTTGGGGTTGGTGGATCGTTCCGGTCTGGTCGAAGACCCTTTTGCTGCTGATGCGGGTGACCGTAGGGCTGAAGATAGAAGTACGGGGCAAGGAAAATCTGCCCAAGGGTGGCTACATCGCAGCCATGAAGCATCAGTCGGCCTGGGAAACAGTGACGCTGATCCCCCTCTTCACCAGCCCGACCTTCATTTTGAAACGGGAATTGCGCTGGATCCCGATCTTTGGCTGGTATACGGCCAAGTACAAGCAGATCCCGATTAATCGCGGCAAACGTTCAGAAGCCCTGGCAGCAATGATGGAAGCCGCCAAGGAGGCGATTGCCGAAAAACGGCAGATCCTGATCTTCCCGGAAGGCACGCGTCGTCCTGCCGGTGCGGAGCCGAAATACAAATACGGGATCGCGCATCTCTACAAGGACCTGAAATGCCCGGTCGTGCCGATTGCTCACAATGCCGGTCTTTATTGGCCTCGGTCCTCATGGATCGTCTATCCGGGAACTGTTGTCGTTGAGATCCTGCCTCCGATCGAGCCGGGCCTGCCGGCGGATGAATTCCACAAGAAGATGGTCACCGCGATCGAAACGGCGAGCGATCGACTGATCGAGGAAGCGCGCAACGCGCCTCGACCGTCACCGGTTCTGCAGAAGATAGATGCCGTTAAAGAGGCGCGGACGGCTTAACCGCTGCATTGGTGTTTCTTTGAAAATTCTACTGGCCCGTACGGGTGAACCTGGCACCCCTGGTAAAGGTGTGCCTTGCTGGCTGCCTGGTTTCATAGAACTGTTTGGATAATTTCTAATATTAACAATGATAACTCAAGTTAAACTGAATAACACGCACGCGTGAATTCTAGTTTATCAAGGTAAACACGTGATCACGTATCAGTTATAACTGTTTTTTTCAAAAAAATCGAACCTACTTTGGGTGTGCAGCGTTCAAAGGACGTAAGCAAGATGCGAAAACGATACTGTCGAAGGCGCATCTATTGAAAGTTAAACAGACTAATACGGAGCTTAATCATGCGTACGAACAAGAAATTTGTATCTTCTCTGCTTGCCGCCGCTTTCATTTCTACTGCTGCTGCAGGTAGCGCATTGGCTTTCGACGGTGGTGAAGTTTATGGCGATGCGACAGGTGACCAGCCGCTGACCATCCGCCAGATGCAGATTGCCAATGAAAAAGCACTTCGCGACGCTCGCAACAACCGTCTGCTGATCCTGGATGTTCAAGGCAGCTACAATGGTGAAGAACGTCTGACCGCCGACCAGCAGGCTGCATTCAATGTTGCTTCCGCCAAAGGCTCCAAGCCGATCCTGCCTTTCATTGGCGACTGGAACGGAACTGCCAAAGCCGGTTTCCCGCACAAGTAATCGTACAACTCTCGCTTTCGGGAGTTCTGAACAAGAAAGGGCCGCGCAAAAGCGCGGCCTTTCTTCTTTTGTGCCCGCTGATGAATTTGTGGCGGCCAGAAACACGCGACCACAGCGTTGAGGGCCGCTTTCGGTTCCAATCAAGACCTGCTCCAGCCGAACCGTGGGCATTGACACAGCTTGGCCAGACGCTGCCAATAGGATGACAAATGTCTTCCTTGGCATTGTTGAGGGAGATGTCCAACCTGGCCAAGGGCAATATCAATTGACGAAAATCACGATTTTGGGATGCGGCGCCACTTATGGTGTTCCGGTTGCCGGCGGTGCCTGGGGGCTGTGTGACCCGTCCAATCCAAAAAACGCACGAATGCGGCCATCGGTTCTGGTGACGCAGGATGACCGATCCCTGCTGATCGATATCGGGCCGGATTTTCGGCTGCAGACTTCCCGGGCGAATGCAGTTCCCGATACGATTTTCATAACTCACGGCCATTGGGACCATATCGCGGGAATAGGCGAGCTTCCGTACTACTTGGAGGAGGTCCTTAGGCGTGATTTGAATATCTACGCCGACGAAAAATGCATGTCTTTCATTCGAGGCATGTTTCCCTATTTGTTTTTCGGCGAACAAACACAAGGATATACCAGCGTCGTCGGTTTCGGGGAAAGCAATCAATACAGGATTTTCTGGCATCGAATTCGCGCTTACGAAGCGTTCGAGGCCAACGGCATCGGGATAATGCCATTCGCTCAGCATCACGGCGGATCGGACAGCCTGGGAGTGAGGATAGGCGACTTTGTCTATAGCTCAGACGCGAAGTCATTTCCTGCACAGAGCCGGCCTTGCCTGACAAATATCGATACCTGGATCCTGGATTGTGACTATTGGGAGCGGTCGGAGTCGCATGGCGATCCCGAAACCGTGCTGGAGCATGTCGATCAATTCAAGCCAAAACGGGTTCTTCTCACTCACATGGATGAGAAGATTGACTATTCAGTTCTGACATCCTGGTTTGCAGATCGCGGATACGCTCATGTCACCCCCGCTTACGACGGGTTGGAATTTGATCTGACCGGCACAAGCTAAGAAACTTCAGGTCTCGTCGTGTTCGCGCAATCGCTGTGCCAGCCAGGCAAGCCCGGTGTCGGGAATGCCCATTTCTTCCAGATGTGCCGCAGTGTTGATGACATATTCCGGATTGGCGCCGGATTTTCCAACAGCGCCATTGACGATACCCAGCTGCTCTTCCAGCGGCAGGGCGCCGGCATATTGCGGATGGCCGTGGTCGACCATGTAAACCAGCGCTTCGACCTTTTCGCCGTTGCCGAGTTCGATATTGTGCCAGTGTTCCTTGTAGACCATCGTGGTTTGCTCGCGCGCACGCAGATATTCGAGCGTCTGCGGCCAGATATCTTCTGAAACCTGATAGGCAATTCCCCGGCAGGCACCGCCATTGTCCAGACCGAAGACGAGGCCGGGTCTTTCCTGTGTGCCGCGATGTACCCAGGAGTAGACGCAAAGCGCCCGATGGGCCCCGCGCAACAGGGCCTGTTCCGACCGCAAGTGATCAAATCCCGGGTTCCACATCAAAGAACCGTAGCCAAATACCCAAAAATCGCTCATATCGACCTGTCTTCTCTTTTGCAGGTGCGGAAATAACAATCTCCGCCTGTCGATTCAATGCCGCCGCACACGCCGCGACTTCAACAGTGAGTAATGAGAGCAGTGTCCACAACCGTGAACAAACCGACCAAATCCTCCAAGCGCCGCTACATTCTGCTGCTGAGCGTGATCGTCCTGGTGATTGCAGGCTGGTCCGCCGCGTGGTTCTACGGTCGCTCGGTTCTGGCCGATCAGCTCGACCTGCAGATGGACAATCTTGCACAAAACGGGCTTGAGCTGACCTGTGCGGATCTGACGATTGCCGGTTATCCCTTCCGCTACGAGGTCTCTTGTCAGGAGATGCAGTCACTCGACAGGGCCGGCACGAGCAGCTCCTTGCAGGCCTTGAGGGCCGTCGCCCTGATCTATAATCCCTGGCATGTGATCCTGGAAGCCAAGGCGCCAATCCTGATGGAAGCGCCGCTTGCCGGTTTTGCTGGCGAAATGGCTTGGGAAACCGCCCGAGCGAGTGTGAAATTCAGTCAGGACGCGCTTGGAGATCTCGATGCGGTGATCCGGAAACCGGAAATCGCGTTCGAAAACGTTGTGGCGAACGGTCAGATTTCGTCAGAAAAGGTGGAATTTCACCTGAGAAAAGCGCCGGAACAGACAGACGCGCTGGACATGTTTGTCACGATCGATGAGCTGAACCTGCAATCGGTGTCAAACCTGCAAGAGATGATCGATATGCGCGGTCATCTTCAAATCAGCGGTGGCACTGCGATGCTGGCAGGTGCAGACCTGGTCACGCTGGTTCGGATCAACAACGGAGAACTTCCGGTCAAGTTGGTACTGTTCGAGACGGTCATTGGAGAAAGCCGCATCGGTGCCGATGGTGATTTGCTGGTTAATGGTGATGGCACACTCTCCGGCACATTGAGCCTGTCACTGGGCAATGCAGAGCAGCTTCTTCAAGCTCTAAAGCCGCTGTTTCCGCCACAAAACAACGCCTTCGGGCTTGTCGAAGGTGTCATAAAAAGCCTGAAGCCTGCCGAAGCGCAGGTCGATGACATACCTACAATCAGCCTGCCTGTGGCGATCGAGCGCGGTGTGGTGCGCGTCGGCTTTTTGCCACTGGGACAGATCCCGCCGCTGTTTGCGGCCGGGACCTAGACCCTTGGTATCATTGGGCGTTTGAAAGGATCAATCGCCGGCAACGCGGTCGATCGGAATGAGATAGCTCTTGCGGTGGTCCGGTTCGGCGATTTTCTCATAAAGGGCAACGGCAGGCGTGTTCTTGCCCGGAACGATCCAGCGCAGATGCAGCCAGCCACGGCTTTTTCCCTCTGCAACGAGGGTTTCGATGATCTTGCGGCCGACGCCCTGATTGCGGTGATCGGGATGAACGTAAATGTCATCCATCTGGCCGATGCGAAGGCCGGTGATCAGTTCAGGCAGGTCGAAATAGACCGCAAAGCCGATCAGTTTGTCGTCCGTGAATGCGCCTAGTACCTCAGCGGTTTTGTCACCGAGAATGCGTTCTGCGTAAAATTCGTCGGGGCGGCGGGGCGCTCCGCGTTTCAGCGCTTGTGCGTTTTCGGCAATAAGCGGTGCAAGCTTGTGGGCATCTTCTGGTCCGAGGACCTTGATTTCCGTAGTCGTCATGTATTCCCCGACAATGGCAGGACAAAGAAGTGGTGCCCAACATGTCCTGAAACCGGAGTTGGGATCAAGGACCTGAATCAAATTCTGCGAAAGCCTTCCGATGTTTTTCGTTTCGTGCAATGAGCATGTGTCGTCCGCTTGGACGCTTTCAGGCAGTGAGGTGAGATGGAAGGCCCGGGAAGAGTAAAGGCAACGGTCATCGGACTGAGTGCGGTGCTCATGTGGGCAACACTCGGCGTGTTTGGTGCAGGCTCCGGGCAGGTTCCGCCCTTTCTATTGAACGCGCTTTGCTTCGGAATATCCGGTGCGCTTGCACTGCTCTGGCTGGCGGTTTCCGGGAAACTTGCGTTGCTGCGCCAACCCATAGGCGTGTGGGCTTTCGGAACGCTGGGTCTGTTCGGCTTTCATTTTTTCTATTTCACGGCCATTCGCAATGCCCCGCCGGTTGAAGCCAATCTGATCAACTACACCTGGCCATTGCTGATCGTGCTGTTTTCCGCGTTTTTGCCCGGCGAAAAACTGCGAGTGCATCACATTCTCGGAACCATCCTCGGTCTTGCGGGAGCTGCCCTGTTGATCACTGGTGGTGACGGAATTCAGTTTTCCGGCGGTTCGGCATTGGGATATGGCGCTGCCATCGCGTCATCGCTGTTCTGGTCCAGCTATTCGGTTCTTTCGCGCCGCCTTGGATCGGTTCCAACGGAAGCCGTTGCGGGGTTCTGCCTCATGACGGCGCTGCTGTCGGCCTTGTGTCATGTGGCGCTGGAGGAAACGGTCTGGCCCGCAGCGCCCCTGGAATGGGCATCGGTCCTGGCTCTGGCGCTGTTTCCGGTCGGCTTGGCTTTCTTCACCTGGGATATCGGTGTCAAACGCGGCGACATTCAGGTTTTGGGAGCTGCCGCCTATTCGGCACCATTGCTCTCGACCCTGTTGCTTATCGCATTCGGTTTCGGAGCCTTGACCCTTTCGGTCGGCATTGCCTGTCTCGCCATTACCCTGGGGGCAGTGATTGCGGCAAAAGACATGGTTTTCGGCCAGCGGGTGCAAAAGGCTTCTTCGTGATCTTCCCCCTTCGGTGAATTTCGCTTGGCCGTTCGATCCGCTAGGTTAACCCGAAACCCGTTCGAATTTCCGTAGGATCCGCTGATGACCGTACCGCTAAGACCTCGCCGCTCCGCCCTTTATATGCCGGGTTCCAACGCCCGGGCGTTGGAAAAAGCAAAGACACTGGATGTGGATTGTCTGCTTCTGGATCTGGAAGACGCGGTTGCCCCCGATGCCAAGAAATTGGCGCGGACGCAGATCAATGATGCCGTGTCGGCCGGCGGTTATGGCGAGCGGGAAGTTGTCATCCGGATCAACGGTTTAGATACTCCGTGGGGAGATGACGACCTGAAAATGGCAGTCAAGGCCGGCCCGGACGCCATTCTTGTTCCCAAGGTCAATGCACCTGCTGATCTTCAGCGCGTTGCGCATATGTTGTCTTTGCATGGTGCTTCACACGACCTGAAAATCTGGGCGATGATGGAAACCCCCGAAGCCATGCTGAATGCCGCCGCCATCGGCGCCTGCGGCAAGGATCCGGAAGTTCGGCTCTCGTGTTTCGTTATGGGGACGAACGATCTTGCCAAGGAAACGAGAGCGCGGCTGATGCCGGGCCGGGCCGCGATGATGCCCTGGTTGATGACATGCGTCGCGGCTGCAAGGGCCGGAGGCATCGACATTCTCGACGGCGTCTATAACGCCTTTCAGGATGAAGAAGGTTTTGCCGCTGAATGCGCGCAGGGTGCTGAAATGGGCATGGACGGCAAGACGCTGATCCATCCAAAGCAGATTGCTTCCTGTCACGCGGCATTCAGCCCGACAGAAGAGGAAGTCGCCTGGGCTCGCAAGATCAACGAGATCTTCGATCTGCCGGAAAATGCCGACAAGGGAGCAATCCAGGTGGACGGCAAGATGGTGGAGCGGTTACATGCGGAAATGGGCAAGCGGGTGATCGCCATCGCCGACGCCATCGCGGCCCGCGCATGACAGGACGGACATATAAATGAAGCTTTATCGGTTCATCACCGGCGTAGACGACAGCGAATTCTGCCATCGGGTCACGCAGGCCCTGAACAAGGGCTGGGAACTCTCCGGTTCTCCCTCCCTGACTTATGACGCCACACGTGGTGCCACAATCTGCGGCCAGGCGGTCACCAAGGAAGTCGACGGCGAATATTCCCGCGATATCAAACTTGGCGATTACTGAGCCGGTCGGCTTGCAGTTAAAGAGAGCGGCGGGATATCCGCCGCTCTCTTTGTTTCAAATGGTCAGCCGTAATCGAAGGCTCTAGTTGAAGGCCTCGACAATGACGGCAATTCCCTGGCCTCCGCCGATGCACATGGTTGCTGCCCCGAGGCTCTCCTGTCGCCGGCGCAGTTCATAGACCAGCTTTGTCAGGATGATAGCGCCCGTTGCACCGATCGGATGTCCAAGGGCGACCGCTCCGCCATTCGGGTTTACTTTTTCCGATGGCAGGCCGAGCAGGTCGTTGACTGCGCAGGCTTGTGCGGCAAAGGCTTCGTTGGATTCAACCACGCCAAGATCGTTCGCTGTGATTTCAGCGCGTTTCATGGCGATCTGCATCGCAGGAACGGGCCCGATGCCCATGACCGCCGGATCGACGCCTGCAACACCGTAGGATCTGATGCGCGCAAGTGGTTTGACCCCGAGCGCTTCGGCCTTGTCCGACGTCATGAGGATGAGTGCGGCAGCGCCATCGTTGAGGCCGGAAGCATTGCCGGCAGTTACCATGCCGTCTTTCTTGAAAACGGGACGCAGTCTTGCCATGTCCTCGATCTGGGCGTCATGGCGAACATGCTCGTCCGTTTCGAATTCCGTTTCCTTGCCACGGCGCCCAACGGTTATCGGAACTATCTGGTCCTTGAACCTGCCTTCCTGGATCGCCTCACTGGCACGGCGATGGCTTTCAAGAGCGAAAGCGTCCTGCCTTTCCCGCGTGACACCGTATTTGTCAGCGACGTTTTCCGCAGTGATGCCCATGTGGCCGATACCGAAAGGATCATGCAAGGCGCCGGTCATCATATCGATCAACTTGCCGTCGCCCATTCGCTGGCCCCAGCGCGCACTGGGAAGGATGTAGGCGGCCCGGCTCATGCTTTCTGCGCCACCTGCCAGGGCGACCTCGCCGTCCCCCAGGGTGATGGCTTGCACAGCGGAAACAACTGCCTGAAGACCGCTTCCGCACAGCCGGTTCATTGTCAGGGCCGGAGCGTGATCCGGAACACCGGCCTGACGCGAAGCAACCCGGGCGATGTACATGTCTCGTGGTTCGGTGTGGATCACATTCCCGAAAAAGGCCTGGTCGACTTCCTGCGCCGCTATTCCGGCGCGCTCGATGGCTGCCTGTGCGACTGTGGTGGCAAGGTCAATTGGCGCGCTGTCCTTAAGAGCGCCGCCAAAGTCGCCGATAGCGGTTCGCGCAGCGCTGGCAATAACAATGTCTTTCATCTGCCTGATCCTGTTGCAACTTGAGATTCCGGGTCAGCCATTACTAGCGTTTTTCGATGGGTGGCCGCCAGTCAGCAAAATGGTGGTCCCATTTGACGATCAGGTGCGCGCAAAAGGAATGATCCGTGTCGCGTCTTCGGCAAGCCAGGGCCGAATCGATCGCCGCGCCCCCGGTTGCAGCGTTCCAGGTGCGTCCTGCCCGGGGAAAGGAGTAATGTCCTTCAGCAGAAAGCGGGAAACAGAGCAGCTTCCGCTCGCGGCGCAGGGTCTTCTCGGACAAGATACAAGGAAGCACAATATCGAACTTGTGCTCAAATCCGTATTTGGGGAACAGTTGCAAGAAGGCTCTGAACCGGCTTGAGCGGGATACCGGATGATTGTGGCAGCTGCCCCAATCTTCATAGCAGGAGTTTCGATGGACAGGCGAGATGTCTTGGCAGCGATACTTGCGGCATTCATATGGGGTGCAACGTTTCCAATCTCGGCACTTGCGCTGGAAACGACACCGCCGGTCTTCTTTACGTTTCTGCGGTTTTCCTGCGCGGCATTGTTTGTCTTTGCGATACGGCGTCCCCCGGTCCCGTGGCCGAAACTGCTGTTTGTCGGTCTGCTCTTGGGAGCAGGGCAATATGGCCTGATGTTCACGTCGATGGCGATGGGACTTCCTGCGGGCCTGGCGTCGCTTCTCGTGCACACGCAGGCATTCTTCACGATATTGATTGCAATGGCCGTCTTTTCCGAACGGCTGGACGGCCGCGCAGCCATTGCCGTTCTGCTGGCGCTTGCCGGGCTGGCATGCCTGATCCTTGATCGCTCAGATGCCGGCGGGCTTGGTGGTATTGGTTTGATTCTGCTGGCCGCACTGTGCGGTGCCGGTGGCAATATCATTCTAAAATCGATCGGCCAGGTCGACATGTTGGCGGTCGTGGTCTGGATGAGCCTGATGTCACCGGTTCCCCTGGCAATCCTGTCGCTTCTGCTTGAAAGCAACGGCGACCCGCTCAGCCTCTTCACCACGGTTGACTGGATGACTGCATTCGCGGTCGCGTATTCCGCCTTGCTTGCGACCATTGTCGTCTTCACGATCTGGGGTCGATTGCTGGTGAAGTACGACGCGTCGAATGTTGCGCCGTTTTTTCTTCTGGTTCCGGTTTTCGGCATCAGCCTGTCGGCTGTCATTCTGGGCGAGCGCCTGACCGCGTTTCAGATCACAGGCGCGGGCCTGATTTTCTGTGGTTTGGCGTTGACCTTGTGGCCTCGCAGCAAACGCGAATTGGAAGCCGGCTGAAGGTCTGTTCAGATCCTTCAGTGCTGCAGTTTCAGCTCTTTGATACCGTCTCAAATTTTCGGTGAAAATCGTCGGCATTGTTGCCGCGGGGATAGGGTTCGTCCGGAACCGGACAGCCGAGAAAATCACACAGTGGTTCCCAGCCCGATCCAAGTTCGCAGGTCAGGAGGCGGTCCGGACCAAACGCTGCCTGAACGTCCAGAGTGTTCTTTTCGTATGTTGCGATAATATGGTCGCGATCATGCAGACGGTCCTTGAAGACGCGTTGAGCCACCAGCCTTTGCCCCACCGTGTCCGGATTGTCACCGCTTCTGAGGGCCTTCAGGATTGTGCCCTCCATACTTTCAAACCAACTGTCGGCATCGCGAACCGAAAGGATGATTTTTGCCTCGGGAAAATGTGCGCTCAGTTCCCGCCAGAAAAATGCGGCGGGCCAGTCGACGGTGGCACGGTAATCCGAAAACACTTCGTTCCAATCAGGCAGTTCTCCCAACGCGGCTTTTCGCCAAATCGCGACGCGCTCCGGGTGGGGTACAACTTCATACATTTGGTAGCACGGTCCATACCCCAGGATTTCCAGCGCCTTCTTGAGCGACTCCGTTCCGGTACGGCCAAATCCAGCGCCAATTATCGAAAGTGTCACGGAATACTCCTTTGCGGTGATGCCTGTCTCAGCATGGCAGGCAGCACCGGTATCTGCAGGGAAAAATCAGAATGCATTGCGGATCCATCGGTGATCCGAACTGAGGGAGGGCGATTGGACTAGAAGCGTGCATTTTCCCGGAATGCCCTTGGTGAACGTCCGCAATGGCGCTTGAAATCCCGGCTGAAGTGAAACGGGTCGGCGTAGCCACATCGCTGGGCGACGGCTGATACATTCTCGGAACTAACCGTCAGCAGATGTTCGGCCAGCACCATTCTCTCCCGGCGAAGCCAGGAGATCGGGGAGGTTTCTGTCGCCGCCTGGAACCTTCGGAACAATTGCGACTGGCTGAGACCTGCAATTGCAGCCATCGCAGTGATGTCCCAGTTGCGGGACAGATCCATGCGCAACTGCCGCATGACGATTGAGACCGGGTCGGCTTCGCGGTGGGACGGAGTTCCAGCTCGCTTCGTGAACAGTTCGGCGAGTATCGCCGCAACATGGGGGTTCATGTAGGCGTCCATGGACGTGTTTTGATTGGCCAGCTGTTGGATGATCCCTTCGAAATCGGGCAACAGGTCCGCCACCTCTTTGACAACCGGCTCGGTCGACAGATTGAGCTGTATGAAGAAGCTGTCGAGGGTCTCGCCCGACAGCGCGACCCATACATAGGACCAATGATTTCCAGGTGCGGCGCGATGCGCATAGCTGCGGGATGTATCCAGCCAGGTCAGACAGCTCTCTTCGGCAGCGAACTCTCTGTTGCCAACACGGATCCAACCCTCGCCAGACAGTGTGAGGATCAATGTGTGTTGATGATATTTCCGGTCAACGATCCCGCCATTCCCGGGGTCATGTGTTCTTCCACCTGCTGCGACCTGATATGGCCAGGGCGATACGGCCGGGTCACTGCTGTGGAAGTATATCTCTGTTCCACCATTCATCTTCATCAATGCGAGTATTGTCCAGCTTAGTGCCAATGTCATGCATTCTCTGAGCGAAGAAGTGCGGGTATCTTCTAGTCAGCATCCGTCTTGCCGAACATGTGCAGCTATCAGGTCCGTCTAGGGGGCATGAAATGCCAATTGAAAATCCGACACTCCGCCACATTGTCAACGATCCCACGCTGAGCTTCGCGCAAAAGGCGCGTGCCCTTTCGCTCGAAGCGGAGAATTCTTTGACCTATCCGCCGATTGACGATGAAACGCGCGCCGCCCTGGATGCGCGGGTGATCTGCGACATGTATGAAGGCCACGCCCCTTACAAGCCGCGTTATGTTCTTCCGGACTATGAGGTGGTCCTGAAAAACGGTAGCGAGTGGCTGGAGCTGCCAGCGCCGCAGACGCTGGATGAAGCAATCAACACGCTGATGATTGCCTATCACCATGTGCCCTCCGTGACGGCGATGCCGGTCTTCATCGGTCATCTGGACAAGTTGCTGTTGCCCTTCTGCGACGGGGTTGCGGATGAGGCGCTGTATCAAAAGATAAAGCTGTTCTGGCGATACCTGGACCGGGTGCTGCCTGACGCTTTCATGCACGCCAATATCGGCCCGACAGACAATCGCGTTGCCCGGGCCATCCTGCGTGTTGACGCCGAACTCAAGCAGATTGCTCCCAATCTGACCTTCTTCTACGATCCGGAAATCAGCGGCGATGACATTTTGCGACTGGTGGCTGAAAACATAACGAAATGCTCAAAACCCCACATTGCCAACCATCCCTTGCACCAGCAAGTGTTTGGCGAACGCGGCTATGGCATCGTCAGCTGCTACAATGCCCTGCCGGTTTGTGGTGGAGCCTCGACCCTGACGCGAGTGAACCTCGCCGCCGTGGCTGAGCAATCGGAGAGTATGGATGATTTTCTGACAAACAAGTTGCCCCATTATGTTGACCTGAATTTCCGGCTTGCCGAGGCGCGGATCGATTACCTATTCAACCAGTCCGGTTTCTTTGACAGTTTTTTGGTGACTGAAGGCTGGATTGACGAGACACGCTTTACCGCGATGTTCGGCATCTTTGCGATGGCAGAGGCTGTGAACGTTCTGCAGGAAAAGGCGGGCGCGGCAGGACGGTATGGTTATGATCCGGACGCAAATGCCATCGGCCATCAGATTTCCAGGCAGCTGGAACGGCTTGTGGGGGAACGGAAGCTGAAGAATGCCTGGCAGGGACGGGCCATGCTGCATTCCCAGGCCGGTCTTTCGACCGATACAGGACTGACGCCGGGTGTCAGGATTCCTTATGGGACGGAACCTGACCCGGTTTCACACATACGGGCCCTGGCTCCGCATCACAGACACTATGCGTCTGGCATCAGTGAAATCCTGACGCTGGACGAGACCGTCAAGGCAAACCCCGATGCCGTGGTAGATTTGTGCAAGGGCGCATTCGCCATGGGTTTCCGGGAATTCACCGCCAATGTCGGCGGCAATGATCTCGTTCGGGTGACCGGCTACATGATCCGCCTGTCGGACATTGAAAAATTTAATGCGGAGGTCGGTTCGCGGACAAATACGACGGCGCTTGGAGCGGAAGCTGCCGACTGCACGTCGATCCTGAAACGCAAACCGCGGGTCGTTGCCAATGAACTCCTTGCGGGCACCAATCAGTAAGATCCTGACCTGGTCCTGCGTCGATGGACCGGGCAATCGGATGGTCCTTTTCATGCAGGGGTGCAATTTCAACTGTGCCACCTGCCACAATCCACATACGATCGGTCAATGTGACAGTTGCGGCGAGTGCCTGCCCGTTTGTGAGCCGAAAGCTCTGTCGCTGGTGGATGGAAGAATTGCTTTCGAGCTCTCCGTCTGCACCCAATGTGATGCCTGTCTGGAAGTTTGCCCGATCAGCGCCAATCCGATGGTTCGCAGTTACACCGTTCAGGAGATCCTGGACCTGCTTCATGAGCATGCCGGATTTCTGTCCGGAATCACCATTTCAGGTGGCGAAGCAACAATGCAACTGCCCTTCATCCGCAACCTCTTCACCGCGATGGGCGAAGATGCGGATCTGCGCCATCTTACTCGGTTCATCGACAGCAACGGGCATCTCGGACCAATCGCGTGGAAGTCGGTGCTGGAGGTAACCGATGGTGTTCTTCTCGACATAAAGGCGTTTGATCCTGAGTTGCATGTCCATCTAACGGAAAGATCGAACGCCCGAAGCCTTGCAAGCGCGCGGCTCTTGCACGAGGCCGGAAAGCTGTATGAGTTGCGCTTCCTGTTGGTTCCGGACGCCACAGACCGCGACGAGGAAATCGACAAACTGATCGAATTTGTGCAGTCTCTGGATGGCTCGGTGCGATTGAAGCTGAACGCGTTTCGCACCCACGGTGTTCGAGGTACGGCTGCTCGTTGGCCTGCCATGAAGAAAGAGCGGGTGGAAGCGGCAGCGGAGAGGCTTGTGCAAGCGGGACTTGGTCCCGTTGAACTGCCTGCCCTTTGGTAGCTGACTTAGCGGCACTTGGCTCGGTGGCGATCTATTCGTCGAAGAGCGCCGTGAAAATCTTGTCGTAGATCCTCTCCACAAGTGCCGATTCCTCGGTCCCCTGACGGGCGAGATTGCTGAGACCCGGCGCGGCATTGACCTCCAGCACAACGGCTTTGTTTCCAGAAGACAAGCTTTCAGGAACGATCACGTCCACGCCGGCATATCTTAGCGACAGGATTTCAGCCGCGTGCCGGACAATCGCGATGATTTCCGGTGCAATGTCAGCCGTGACAATCCTCGCAGTCCCTCCGCGAGACAGGTTGGTCACCGGCAGGACGGTCACTTCCTGTCCGTTTTCGGGCACGCTTTCCAGCTCCAGTCCCTGGGCGGCCAGTTCCCGTGAAACACGGCTATCGGATGCCGACAGTTTCGCATGGGCCGACAGCAATTCCGACACGGGACTGACGCCGTTGCCGATGACAACCGGGCGCTTTCTCTCGATGGCGCAAAGCACTTCACCATCAAGGATGACAATGCGGAATTCCCGACCCCGGATTTCCGGCTGTACCAGCAAGTGTTCGTGGTCTTTGGAGAGGTTCTGCAGCACGGTCTCAAGGACGCTGAGAGTATCGACGCGCGTGACGTCCCGACCTTCCTGACCGATGTTGGGTTTCACGAAAAGCGGAAATTTCTTTTCCCTGGCAAAGGCCAGAAGGTCACCGTCAATCGGTCTGCCGTCACGGATCTTCTCGCTGAAGACAAAGTGGCTGTCGGGAACAGTGATGCCCCCCTCGGCAAGGAACGTCGCGGCATAAGCCTTGTCGTTGGCGATCTCCGATGCACCAAGTCCATTCAGGTCGAAACGGGTGCCCTTGAAATACCAGCGTTTGCCCGCGGGGCCTTCGACCACACCGGCGTGGCCATAGGGGTCGCCGGCGAACAGGCGAAGGTCCCTTTGCGCACAGAAGCGTTCAAGCAATTGAAAAACGAGGGACCGGTTGTCCGGATCCCTCGCGTCAGTCGAGCCCTTTTGGGTCAATTCTTGCCTTGCCGCGCGTTGGCCAGATAGTCGATCTTGAAGAGATCCGGATTGGTCGGGCCGTTGGAGACAACGTTATAGACCGCCACGGACGTGTCGTAGCCCTGCTGGTCGGTTACGGTCCACTGCTTGAGCGCATAGTCCTTGGCGTCAAAGATCAGCGTCAGCGTGCCGGAATTGAATTTCGTCTTGTCGAAGATCGTCACGGTGATCAGGTCAGCTTCGACCAGAACGTTGGTGACATTGGTGTCCTTTTGGAGATCAATATTGTCGGACAGAAGGAAACGCAGCGGGGTCTGGCCGAGCGGCCAGATGTCCTGGGTGTTCAGTTTGCGGTCGCGCACGGAAACGGACTTGCCATCCGCCACAATGTCCAGAACCGAAGGCTTGTTGTAATAGAAACGGACCTTGCCGGGACGGGCCATGTAGAACTTGCCATCAGACTGGCTGCCATCGGGACCGAACTGAATGAAGTCTCCGTGCATGGTCTTCACGGAGTTGAAATAGCTGTTCAGGTCCTTGAGGGCTTTTTGCTCATTTTCCGTCAACGCATGCGCAGGAGCAAGAGCGGCTACGGCAATGGCTGCGGCAAGAAGCGGGCGCGTAACGTGCCTTGCCAGTTTGTGAGCGAAACGTTTCAGCATGTTGCAATGTCCCAATTCGTTATTGCCGTGGAGCTTTTGCCTTAGCTAGGTACTGTGTGTGGCAAAGCTTGGGCACGCTAAGCTACGGACGTGGAAATCGATCTTCAAAACATTTAGAAAATGCGATTTCTTCAGTCCGTATCCTAACACTAAAACTCTTCCTCGACCCCGTTTTGAACGAGAATTTCTCGCTTTCCGGCGTGATTTGCCGGACTGATAAGGCCTTCCTGCTCCATGCGCTCGATCAATGAAGCGGCACGGTTGTAGCCAATCGACAAGCGGCGCTGGACATAGGAGGTCGATGCCTTCTTGTCGCGCAGCACGATGGCGACGGCCTTGTCGTAAAGGTCGTTGCCCTCGCCGCCTCCGGCAAGTCCTCCGTCGTAGGGGCTCTCGGCTTCCTCTTCTTCTTCGGTGACTGCTTCCAGGTACTGAGGCGTGCCCTGAACCTTCAGGTGCTTGACGATATCCTCGACCTCGTCATCCGAGACAAAAGGACCGTGGACACGCTGGATGCGGCCGCCACCGGCCATGAACAGCATGTCGCCCATGCCAAGCAACTGTTCAGCACCCATTTCACCCAGGATGGTACGGCTGTCGATCTTGGATGTGACCTGGAACGAAATACGGGTCGGGAAGTTTGCCTTGATGGTACCGGTGATGACGTCCACCGACGGGCGCTGGGTCGCCATGATGAGGTGAATGCCGGCGGCACGCGCCATCTGTGCCAGACGCTGGATCGCACCTTCGATGTCCTTGCCGGCAACCATCATGAGGTCCGCCATCTCGTCGACGATCACGACGATGTACGGCATCGCCTCGAGCGGCAGTTCCTCCTCCTCGTAGATCGGCTGGCCGGTGTCCCGGTCGAAGCCGGTCTGGACGGTGCGTGTGAAGCTCTCGCCCTTTTCGAGGGCCTGCTTGATGCGGGTGTTGTAACCGTCGATGTTACGGACGCCCATCTTGGACATCTTCTTGTAACGGTCCTCCATCTCCCGGACCGTCCATTTCAGCGCGACAACCGCCTTTTTCGGATCGGTCACCACCGGCGTCAGCAGGTGTGGGATGCCGTCATAGATGGAGAGTTCCAGCATTTTCGGATCGATCATGATCATCTTGCACTGCTCGGGCGTCAGCCGGTAGAGCAGCGACAGGATCATCGTATTGATCGATACGGATTTACCCGAACCGGTCGTACCTGCAACCAGCAAGTGCGGCATGCGGGCCAGGTCAGCAACCACGCTTTCGCCATTGATGGTCTTGCCGAGCGCCAGCGCCAGTTTGGCCTTGGCCTTTTCAAAGTCCTGCGCAGCCAGCAGTTCACGAAGATAAACGGTTTCGCGGCGCGCATTCGGCAATTCGATACCGATCGCGTTCTTGCCCGGAATGACCGCAACACGGGCGGAGATCGCGCTCATGGAGCGGGCGATATCGTCGGCGAGGCCGATGACCCGCGAAGACTTGATGCCCGGTGCTGGCTCCAGTTCATAGAGTGTCACCACTGGTCCGGGCCGGACTTCGATGATTTCTCCGCGCACGCCGAAGTCTTCAAGAACGCCTTCCAGGATGCGCGCATTCTGCTCAAGGGCATCCGCCGACAGGCCGGGAACTTTTCCACCGGCCTTCGGCTCGGCGAGCAGGCGAAGCGGCGGCAGCTCGTATTCTTCCGGTGCGCCAAGGAAGGAGGGCTGAGCTTCTGCGATGGCGCGCTTGCTTTGTTTGGGGCGCGGAGCTGCGGGGATGACCCGACCCTGTTGCGGAGCCGGCGTTGCTGCCTGTTCCTGCTCCCTTGGATCTGGTTCCGGTGGTGCGATACCGACCGGGACCGCCGCAGGGCGGCCGGTAACCGGGCCTTTGTCGATCATGAGTTCGTCCGGCGCGAAGGACTCACCTTCCTCCCCGTAGGGATCTTCGGCGCACATGTCTTCCGGTTCTTCGGAATCCTGACCGTGGTCGCGATCGTAGAACTCGTCCAGACCATCGTCATCTTCCGGCATCAACCGGCCGGCAAGCGCTCGGCGGAAGGCCTTCAGGCGGCCACCCTGAGGCTTGTCTTCAGGCTCGTAGTCGCCTTCGTGCTCCTCATCTTCCCAGGCATCTTCTTCCGGTGCCCTGGAACGTTTCAGACCGGTCAAACGGCGAAGCTGGGCAGCGGATTGAAGTCCCCAATGTCCGACCTGTCCCACAAGGGCCGTGGTGAGCATGGAAAGACGGGATTCGCCTTCATCTTCTTCCAGTCCGAACTCTTCCTCGATTGACTTGCCGTGTCCCTTTGGAGTGCGTGCCGGTTCGAGACGTTCGGAAACCTGGTTTCCTTTGCCCAACCAGCCGGCGGCAGCAAGAAGAAACAGGATGGCTGGAACGCCAAGACCGAGACCTCCGACAATGGTGGCAGCCCCGCTGGTCAGATTGGAGGTGATAAGGGCAGGTGCCTGATGGACGGTGTCACCGAAAAAGCCGCCGAGCCCGGTAGGCAAAGGCCAGCTTTCAGGCACAGGAAGGGCCGCAAGCGCACCAGCGGCCAATCCGGACCCGACAATCCAGAAAACCAGACGTTTGCGCCCGATGCCCAGTGCGTTGCCGGTCAGAAGCCGCCAGCCCCACAGAACCAGTGGGATCAGAAAGACGGCGGTGGCAAGGCCGATGGTCTGCATGAGCACGTCGGCGACAACGGCACCGGGGGTGCCCAGAGCATTGCGGACAGGCCCGCTTGTCGCATGGTTGAGGCTTGGATCGCTGACCGACCAGGTTGCCAGACTTGCGGCAAGCATCGCCGCAAGGGCGATGATACCCAGTCCGGCGGCCCCGACCAGATTTCGTCTCAGGAATCGCTTCACCGGGCTTTCGGTATCCAGCAGATCCACAGAGGACCGGCGGCCGTTGCCGCGAACTGCGCTGGCCCGTCTCATGCTTTTTCTCCCAACCAGTTTGCCAAGCGTTCAAGCGCGATTTCCGTCTGTTCGAGCGGTGCGCACAGACCGACACGGATGTAGTTTCGACCGGGGTTGCTTCCATCGGATTGATCGGAAGCCAGAAAGCTTCCCGGCAATACCTTGACGCCGATGTCGCGCCACAGGTCCTTCGTCACGCTGACCGCATCGCCCCATCTGGAGACGTCGAGCCACAGGAAGAACCCGGCTTCGGGCGTGACCGGACCCATGATTGGACCCAGAAGGCGCTCCGCAACCTCGAATTTCTCGTTATAGAGCCGCCGGTTCTCTACAACGTGAGTCTCGTCCTGGTAGGCCCTGACCGCAACAGCCTGGGCTGGCAGGGGAACCTGCGGGGCTGCGAGACCACGGAACCGGACCCATTTGCGCAGGAATTCGGGATCGCCCGCGGCAAAGCCGCAGCGCAGTCCGGCAAGATTGGACCGTTTGGAAAGCGAATTGAGGACGATAATGTTGGAAAAATCGGTGCCCATAGCTTTTGCGGCCTGCAGGATGCCTGGCGGCGGCGTGTCGCGATAGATTTCCGAATAGCATTCGTCTGCGAAAATGTAGAACCGGTGTTTTCTTGCCAGTGAGATCAAGCGCTGCCAATAGGGGATATCAGCGACATAACCTTCGGGATTCGTTGGCGAAGCGATATAAAACGCGACCGTTCCATCCAACAGTTCGGCGTCAAGACCGTCCAGGTCGGGCAGAAAGTTGTTTTCAGCCGTTGCATCAAGCAGAACCGCCTCGGCATCTGCCACATGGGCAGCGGCTGCATAGGTCTGGTAGAACGGGTTCGGCAGGATCACCGCCGGATGGTCGATCCCCTTGTCCAGCTGGTCCCTTGCGGAAATGGCACCGAAGGAAAGGCCCTCACGGGAGCCGTTCAGCGGCAGCACACCGTGGTCCTTGTCGACCATGCCATCCAGATCGTAGCGCTCGTCAAGCCAGGCGGCGATGGTTTCCCGGAACTCGGGCGATCCGGCAATGGGAGGATAGCGCCTGAAGCTTGCCATGTTTTCCGCCAGAACTTCCGCAGTGAAGTCCGGGATGGCGTGCTGAGGTTCGCCAATTGTCATGATGATCGGGTCGAGACCCGCCTTCTCGCCGTCAAGAAGTTCGGCAAGGCGTTGAAATGGATTTGAGCTCGGCAGAGCGGCGCCGCGCTGATAGGCTTTAGGGCTGGCAGTCATCAATGATCCGGCGGTCGTTACGCATAACTTTGACCCGACCCTACCGCCTGCTTGGTAAATCTCTTATTAACCAAGCGGGCAGGGGGACACATTTCCAGCGGATTGCCAGTTGTCCGGTTCTTGCTTAGATTTCGTTTCGGGTCTCTCTACTTGATTAGTTAGGATTTTTCATGGCTGGCGGCAAAGATCCGATTTCTGTTGTTTGTTTCGGCGACTCTCTCACCTGGGGCTTCAATCCGGTGGATATGTCCCGCTATGGCCATGACATTCGCTGGACGCGGTTGTTGCAGAAGGACCTCGGACCCGATTTTTATGTGGTCGAAGAGGGCGTCAATGGCCGCACAACGGTCTTTGAAGACCCGGTCAAGGGTGACAAGAACGGTCTGGAACACCTTTTCACCGTTCGAAAGACCCACATGCCGATCGACATCCTGATCATCATGCTGGGGACCAACGACCTGCAGGACCGGTTCAACATGAACGCGGAAACGATTTCGGTTGCCATTGGCCGTTTGCTCTTTCTTGCCACAAAGCCGACTGATGACATGGAGGGTCGGGCGCCGAAGGTGTTGTTGATGTCACCGCCACCGCTCGGGGATCTCAGCGGAACCCCCTTCGAGCAACAGTTTTCCGGACGCAGTCAGGAAGAATCCACGAAGCTTGCCGACGCTTACCGGCGCAAGGCCGAAGAGTATGGAGTTGCCTTCTTTGATACCGGCTCCGTTATCTCGGCCAGCCCTATCGATGCCATTCATTTCGAGGCTGAGCCGCAGGCGGATCTGGCCAGCGCGATTGCCGATGAAGTGCGCAAACTGGCGGAACGCTAGTCTATCCGCCCAGTTTTTTCAGGGCTTTGCGAATTCGTACCTTTATCGAGCCGGCCGTCTCCCTCTCCTGAGCAGATGTAAGGAGTTCAAGCGCGGACATTTTTCTCGACGGAAACCGGCAGGCGAGTGTTGCCAGCCCGTAATATGCCCAGGCTCGTACCAGTTTGTTCTCGGAAGCAAGCGCCTCGGTGAGGAAATCGTTGAGCGTTGTTTCCGCTTCTACTGGTAGTTCAAGTTGCTCAAGGTATTGAAGAACATGTAGTTTTGCTTCCCAATGCCGGATATGCGGCAAGATGGCAAGGTGCTTGCGGGACTGGTCGATGGAAAGCCTTTCTCCCTTGGTGTCGAAGTGGTGCTTCAGCAGCCAGGTCGAGGCCCGTTCGCAAGATTCGTTTTCGCTCAAGCCTATGAGCGAATTCAGAAAACCGGGGTCGGACCGGTAAGCGGCAAAGGCATCTTCCAGTGGTTTGGTGAGTTTGCCGTCCCACGAAACAAGAACTGACTGAAGCGCTTCCAAGATCTTGCCCCTGTCGGTAGAAAAATTTCAGAAGTCGACTGTCAGACCCTTGATTTCCCAGTCGTCATAGCGCGTTGGCTCCAGTCCGCCCCGGCCGTTGACCTCTTCCGGCAGTGCGTCCTGTTTGGCATCGATTTCCCTGCGGCGGTCCTCCGCTTCCTTCAAGGCGCGCTGGGCTGCAGGCGGCAAGTCTTCGAACCGCTTTTTGGGCGCGTCCTCGATGTTTGTCTTCAGGGATGGCACCTCGGTCTGACTGAAGGTGTCCGTGAGATTTTCTGGTTTGTCCGGCATGGATGTGTTCTTCAAGATTACGTCGTTGTCATGCTTTATAAGATAAGCTTGCCAAGATTGGCAGCAATACCCATGTTCAAATCTGGATTGAGCGCATTTGTCGCTCGACTTTTTATGGTTGCAATCAGAATAGGAAACGGAACACAGCGGCAATGAACTATATTCGCACAGCGATGCTCTTGGCGGCGATGACCGCTCTTTTTATGGGAATCGGCTTCATGATCGGCGGTCAGTCGGGAATGCTGATCGCCCTGGCCATTGCCGCGGCCATGAACGTTTTCAGCTATTGGAACGCGGACAAGATGGTCTTGCGCATGCACCATGCACAGCAGGTGGATGAGCGTTCAGCACCCGAATATTACCGTATGGTGCAGAGATTGGCGCAAAATGCCGATCTGCCGATGCCCAAGGTCTATATTATCAACAATCCGCAGCCGAATGCGTTCGCCACAGGCAGAAACCCGCAAAATGCGGCAGTTGCCGCCACGACCGGCCTGTTGAACATGCTGACGCCTGAAGAGCTTGCGGGCGTGATGGCCCATGAGCTAGCGCACGTGAAAAATCATGACACCCTGATCATGACCATCACGGCGACGATTGCCGGTGCGATTTCCATGCTTGCCAATTTCGCATTCTTCTTCGGCGGCAACCGAAACAATCCGCTGGGCATTGTCGGTGTTCTGCTGATGATGATCGTCGCGCCAATGGCAGCAATGGTCGTGCAGATGGCCATCTCCAGGACCCGTGAATATGCCGCCGACCGCATGGGGGCGCAGATTTGCGGTGAACCGATGTGGCTCGCCTCAGCGCTTGGCAAGATCGCGGGCGGCGTGGAGCGAATTCACAACCCCGATGCGGAAGCCAATCCGGCGACAGCGCACATGTTCATCATGAACCCGTTGTCCGGAGAGCGGATGGACAATCTGTTTTCGACCCACCCGAATACCCAGAACCGGATCAATGAGCTGCGCAAGCTCGCCGATGCGGGCCTTGGAACCGGTGGACGCACCTCCTATCGCAGTGGACCTACGCCGCAAACCGGTCCATGGAGCGGTGCCGGTGGTTCTGCGCAAAGCAGTGAGCCCCGCCGGCCGAAAGGGCCTTGGGGCTGACACCTGCCGAAGCGGTAAAAACCGCTTTGCCCGAAGCGTTGCACAGCTTAGACTGATCAGAACTGCGCCGCAGCCGGAAGTCCGGTCTGCGGCGCTTGGTTTTATTCCCTAAAATGAGCCCGAGATTAGGACACTCCTTTGACCAGACGCCCCAACAAGAAAGCAAAACCTGCAGACAAGCAGGATCGGCAACAGACCGACAAACCGGGTTTTTCCGCGCGCAAGGTCGCCGCGGACATTCTGGGCAATGTAGTGCACAAGAAACGTCCGCTGGACGGCGAACTGGATGTTGCCTCCGGACACTCCGGTTTTCGGGATCTTGCGGCAAACGATCGGTCACTGGTGCGAGCGATTGTCGGAGCTTCCCTTCGTCATCGCGGTGAAATCTCTGAAATTCTCGAACGCTTGCTTGATCGCCAGATTCCAGAGAAGACAGGCCGGGTTCTCGACATTCTTCATGTTGCCATTGCCCAGATGCTCTATCTGGATATTCCCGACAGGGCTGCGGTTTCCCTTGCCGTCGACCATGCGGGACTGGATCGCAGGGCGAGGCCCTACAAGGGACTGGTAAACGGTGTTCTGCGCCGCCTTGGCCGCGAACGCGAGGAGATTACGGGCGATCTGGATGCGGATCTGCTGAACACACCGGACTGGCTGTTTGAAAGCTGGCAGAGCGCCTATGGCGAAGAAACGGCCCGCGCGATTGCACAGGCTCACAAGCATGAAGCGGGCCTGGACCTGACCGTGAAAACCAGCCCCGAAGACTGGGCCGAGAAACTTCAAGGCCGCGTTGTCGGCGCGGGAAGCGTGCGCCTTGCTCGAAAGGGAGCAGTTGAAGCCCTTGAGGGGTTCGAAGAAGGCGACTGGTGGGTGCAGGATGCTGCCGCTGCCCTGCCTGCGCGGTTGCTCGGAAATGTCGAGGGCCTGCAAGTTGCGGATCTTTGCGCGGCTCCCGGCGGGAAAACGGCACAGCTTGCTGCCGCAGGCGCAGAGGTGACAGCGGTTGATATTTCAAAAGGTCGATTGAAGCGCCTGCAGGAAAACATGGCCCGTCTGGGTCTGAAGGTGACGACAATCGCCTCCGATCTCAGGGAATTCAAACCGGAGACCCAGTTCGACGCGGTCCTGCTTGATGCCCCGTGCAGTGCAACGGGGACAATCCGCAGGCATCCGGATGTTCCCTGGATCAAGAAGCCGTATGATATTGAAAAGTTGAGTGAAATTCAGCGAGATCTGCTTGATGGGGTGCTGTCCTGGGTCAAGCCGGGTGGCTTGATCGTCTATTGCACCTGTTCTCTTGAGGCGGCAGAGGGCGAAACTCAGGTCAAGGCGTTTCTGGAGCGTCAGGCCGGAAAGGTTGAGCTTGTTGCCGTTGACGCCGAAGAGATTGGCGGCCTTGGCCAATGCGTCACGGACGACGGGTTTTTACGATGTTTGCCCTGCCATGTTGCGGGGGCTGATGCCGATTTGAAAGGCATGGACGGCTTTTTCGCAGCCAGATTCCGGGTCTCTTAACGTGGCATAAACTGTTCACTTGCAATGTTTCTTTAAACGAAATGCTAACCTTAACATTTGGTTCTGTGACCGGAGAGTTCCCATAGACGCGCTTGAACCATCGATGCTGGGGATGGTTTGGTGAATATTGCAAGCCTGAGTGAAAGAAGCCGTGTCTGGCGACTTTTGGCCCTGCATGTTTGGCAACGTACCCTTAAATGGATGCATGGCGGACCGATCTTCCGCATGCAGCCGTTTTCGGCTGTGCCTGCGCGTCTTCTGATTGCTCCTCAGGATCTGCGTACCGCAGATGCGACCAATGCTGCCGATATTTATGGCGGACGGTTTCTTTTCTCCGGTCACCTGGTGGAAACGCAGGGCCGTTCGCCTTTCGAGCTGGAAGCAGTGCATCAGGATTGGCAGCGGGAACTGCACAGCTTCGGCTGGCTCAGGGATCTGCGGGCCTCCGACAGCCAGATTTCCCGGCAGAATGCCCGCGCCCTGGTGGAAGACTGGATCAAGTATAGCGGCCGTTGGCATGATGTGGGCTGGGAAGCTGCCGTCGTTACCAGGCGTATTCTGTCGTGGTTGGCGCATTCCCCTTTCATTCTTCAGGATGGGGACGCGGAGTTTTACCGGAGTTTTGTCAAGTCGCTGGCCCGCCAGGTCCGCTATCTGCGCCGGACCATAAACGAGACCGAAGATGGTGTGGAACGATTGCATGCCGCGCTGGCCATAGCCTCCGCCTGCATTTCCATGGCTGGACAGGGACGCTTCGCGCGCCAGAGCATACGGCGCCTTGAACATGAGCTGACCCGACAGATCCTTCCCGATGGCGGGCATATTTCCCGCAACCCGCGGGCTTTGATCGATATTCTCGCCGACCTGCTGCCGGTTCGTCAGGCTTTTGTTTCACAAGGGCTGGAGATGCCGCCCGCCATGTTGCAGTCCGTCGACAGGATGATGCCGCTGTTGCGGTTTTTCCGGCACGGCGATGGAGCGCTCGCACATTTCAATGGCATGGGATCGACACCGAGCGATCTGGTGGCCACCATCCTTGCCTATGACGACGCCAGGGGGGCGCCACCCGTCAACGCGCCGCATTCGGGATACCAGCGTCTTACCGGAGCGTCGTCGGTGGTCCTGATCGATACCGGCCCTGCTCCGGCAATTTCCGTGTCCGGGGATGCGCATGCCGGTTGTCTTTCCTTCGAATTTTCCTCTGGAGCGAACAGGCTTGTCGTCAATTGCGGCGTGTCTTCAAAATCCAATCCGCTCTGGCGCAAGGTGAGCCGGTCGACTGCGGCACATTCTACGGTGACGGTCGAGGATACGTCGTCCTGCCGGTTTCTTTCAGAAAAGCCGTTTGGGCATCTGCTTGGCGCCCCCATCCTGTCGGGTCCCTCGGAAGTGTCACTGGACCGCGAAGACGACAAGGCCGGAAGCCGGATCACGGCCTCCCATGACGGCTATGCAGAAGAGTTCAACGTCCTTCATGAGCGCGATCTGCGCCTTTCGGGTGATGGAACGGTGCTTGACGGCATCGACACGCTCAAGGCGGTGGGGAATGTGAACCCGGAACACCTCTACGCAGTTCGTTTTCATCTGCATCCAGGCCTGAGAACGTCCCTGATCCGAGGTGGCTCAGCGGTTCTTCTGGTGTGCAGGGACGGTGAAGCCTGGGAATTCGAAGCGCCGGGATCTGAGTTGAGTCTGGAAGAGAGCATTTACCTTTCCGACGTCTACGGTCATCGCAAGACAGAGCAGATCGTCGTTGCCGGGGCTCTTCTCGAGGCACCATCTGTCGGATGGCAATTCCGCAAGACCGCGACTGCCAAACTCAGCCGGCGCGGAACCAGCGACTTTGACGAGTTGAACGAGCCCGAAGTGCCGGAAGAGCTGCCGCTCGAGGAATAAATTGCCTTTTGGTGCAATCCGACCGCCCAATATGACCGGTTATTGCCGGACAACCTTCCGCTTTGCCCGCAGACGTGTTAGGGCGACCCGCATCACCTGAGATCCGGATCGTCCCTACCTGCGAGGCATTATTCATGGCCATTGTGTCCAAAGCCATTCCTGTTCCCGAGTTGGTTCCCGTCAAGCGCGCCCTTCTTTCAGTTTTCGACAAGACAGGCCTTGTCGAATTCGCCAAGGCACTGGCCGAACGAGGTGTGGAGCTCGTGTCGACCGGAGGGTCATACAAGGCTTTGAAAGATGCAGGTCTGACCGTTCTGGACATTTCTGAAGTGACCGGATTTCCGGAAATCATGGACGGCCGGGTCAAGACACTTCATCCCATGGTCCATGGCGGCCTGTTGTCGATCCGCGATGACGCGGACCATCAGGCGGCGATGGGAGAGCACGGCATTACCGGGATCGATCTTTTCTGCGGCAATCTTTATCCGTTCGAGGATGTTGTCGCCTCCGGCGCCGACTATGCTACCGGGATCGAAAATATCGACATTGGCGGGCCGGCAATGACGCGCGCCGCGGCAAAGAACCATGCCTATGTCACCGCGGTCACCGATCCGACCGACTACGACACGGTGATCGCCGAGCTCGACGCAAATGAAGGGCAGTCGCCGATTGCACTGCGCAAGAAACTGGCCCTCAAGGCTTTTGCGCGGACGGCGGCTTATGACGCGGCGGTTTCCAACTGGCTGGCGGATCAACTGGATGAAGCAACTCCGGCGCATCGTGCGGTGGGTGGGGCTCTTGCGGAAGTCATGCGCTATGGCGAAAACCCGCACCAGACAGCAGGCTTCTACAAGACCGGCGAGAACCGTCCGGGAGTGGCAACCGCAAAGCAACTGCAGGGCAAAACGCTCTCCTACAACAACATCAACGATACGGATGCAGCATTCGAGCTGGTCAGCGAGTTCGATCCGGTGCGGACGAGTGCCGTCGCGATCATCAAGCATGCAAATCCCTGTGGTGTGGCTGAAGGGGCAAGCCTGAAGGACGCGTATGAAAAGGCGCTGCGCTGCGACCCGGTATCGGCCTTTGGCGGCATCGTGGCATTGAACAAGACACTGGATGCTGCGGCTGCCGAGGAGATCGTCAAGATCTTCACCGAAGTCATCATCGCACCGGATGCCGATGAAGCCGCAAGAGAAATCATTGCCGCCAAGAAGAACCTGCGTCTGCTGGTGACAGGAGGCTTGGCCGACGCGCGGGCACACGGTCTCTTTGTCAAATCTGTTGCAGGTGGTCTTCTGGTTCAGTCTCGCGACAATGGTGTTGTCGACGATCTTGATCTGAAGGTTGTGACCAAGCGTGCACCGAGCGAACAGGAACTGTCCGACCTGAAATTCGCCTTCCGTGTTGCCAAACATGTCAAGTCCAACGCGATCGTTTACGCCAAGGACGGTGCGACTGTCGGCGTGGGGGCCGGTCAGATGAGCCGGGTGGATTCTGCCCGGATTGCTGCCCGCAAGGCGCTGGATGCAACAGAGGCTGCTGGCTTGAGCGAACCGCTTACGAAGGGTTGTGTTGTCGCCTCCGATGCTTTCTTCCCGTTTGCAGACGGTCTGCTATCAGCTGCTGAAGCCGGTGCGACCGCGGTCATTCAGCCTGGCGGATCGATGCGTGACGACGATGTAATTGCCGCTGCAGACGAAGCAGGTCTTGCGATGGTCATGACCGGAATGCGCCATTTCCGACACTAATTGTAGATTTTCGGTCTAGGCGACTGAATTTATTGTAAGAATTGACGAGAGAGTTTAACGAAAAAACTCTCTCGTTGAAGACCTTGTTAACGACCGAAATGTAATCTTCCCGAAGTTGCGGCCGTCTTTATTTGGCCGCTTTCGTGTGAATCGCGGAGATTACTCGGTGTTGAAGAAAGCGAAGGTCACTACAAAGCTCATCGGTGCGAGCGCATTGACCCTTACGGTTGCATTGGCAATCGGCATTAGCGCCATCGGTTGGCAGGCTTCTCAGATTACGAGCGAGCTTGCCCGTGAAGAAGCGGAAACGGTTGCCCGTGAGCAGGCCCAGTTCGTACAACGCGGATTGGAGAAAGGTCTGAAATCGGCCCAGGCTCTCGGTAGCGCGCTGAGCGGATTGAAGACCGCCGGAGCGGTTGATCGCGAAGCATGGAATGCGGTTGTCGAGAAGGTAGCCCTGACGGACAAAGACATGTCCGGTGCATGGGGTGTTGTCGTCGGCGATCAGCTGGACGGCAAGGACGCGGAGTTCGTCGGCAACGAAAAGTGGGCCAAGAGTGGGCAATGGCAGCCTTACTTCTTCCGCAAGGCAGACGGCACGCTTGCTTATCGGCCGATCGAGGAAGTCTCCGTGGGCGACATGTCGAAGGACTTGTGGTTCAACGGGCCGTACACGTCCAAAAAAGATTACATGACCGAACCCTATAGCTGGGAAGCTGACGGCAAGACCGTGACCGGCGTCTCCTTCGGTGTTCCTGTCTGGGATGGTTCCAACCTCATCGGTGTTGCCGGTGGCGATATTCTGCTGACGCCGCTTTCAGAAGTTCTCGGCGAGCAGAAGCCGCTGAAGACGGGCATCGTCCAGCTGCTTTCTCAAAATGGCAAATGGATCGCGCATTCCGATCCGGCATTGTTGGGGAAGGAATGGGCAGAAGGTCGTTCTGAACAGGATCTCGCATCTCAGAACAAGGTTCTGAGTGCTGTGAAGAACGGCGAACTCCTGATCTACGAGGGCTATTCGAACAGTCTGGGCACAGATGTGCACCGGGTTGTGATGCCGGTATCGGTAACCGGAACGAACTCAAAGCTTGCCGTTGTGGTGAGTGTCCCTCAGGCGACCTTGAACGCTGCTTCTTCTCAGATCACGACCATGATCATCGGCGTCGGCATTGTCCTTCTGCTGGTTGTCTGCCTGTCGATCTACCTGGTCGGAAACCAGATTGTGCGCCGTCCGCTTGAAAGGGCGGTTGCCAGTATTCAGGCCTTGATCGATCAGCGCTATGACGAACCGATCCATGATACGGATCGTGCAGACGAAATCGGTCAGATCAGCAATGCGCTTGAGGTTTTCCGGGAGAAAGCTCAGCAGGCTGAAGCTCTTGCAGTGGAACAGGAAGAAGCCCAGCAACAGCAGCTGGCACGCGCTGAACGCATCAGCAACCTGTCGCAGAACTTCGATCGTCAGATCACCGAACTGACCCAGACAGTGATGAACCAGGTTCAGGATCTGAACGCCGCTTCGGGTACTTTGACGGCCGGTGCGGATGACACCAGCGAGAAGAGCACCACTGTTGCGGCGGCTTCCGAGGAAGCCTCCTCCAATGTTGAGACGGTTGCGTCTGCTGCTGAGGAGCTGATGGCTTCGGTGAGCGAGATTTCCCGTCAGATGACACAGTCGACCGAAATCGCTTCACACGCTGTTGAACAGGCGCAGTCCACCAACAGCAAGATCGAAGGGCTGGCGGAAGCGGCCAACCGGATCAGTGAGGTTCTGAAACTGATCACCGATATTGCCGAACAGACCAATCTTCTGGCCCTGAACGCCACCATCGAGGCCGCGCGGGCCGGAGAAGCGGGCAAGGGCTTTGCGGTTGTTGCTGCCGAGGTCAAGGAGCTCGCGAACCAGACCGCCAAGGCTACTGAGGAGATTTCCCTCCAGATCCAGTCGGTTCAGACCGAGACCGCGGGGTCGGTCGAAGCGATCAAGGGCATCTCCGAAACCATCGAGAAGATGAACGAGATTTCTTCAAGCATCCAGGCGTCTGTTGAACAGCAGGGTCTGGCGACTGATGAGATCGCCCGCAACATTCAGGAAGCCTCCAACGGCACACAGGAAGTTGCACAGAACATCGTCAAGGTGGCTGCTTCTGCGGATGACACCGGGAACGCTGCCCGCCAGGTCAGTGCGTCGGCGAACGTTCTGCAGACTGAAGCGGATCGGCTGAAGCAGGAAGTTGACGGTTTCCTGGAAGATGTTCGTCAGATCGCCTGACACCGCGACATGGCCTGACTGAAATTGGAGCGCGCCGGGCGATTATCCGGCGCGTTTTTCTTTGACCATCATCAGCAGTACAAGACCAACGGCGAAGAACAGAAGAATGACCGACATGCCTGCCGGTTGACTGTTCGTCATTGCGGTGACGACACCGACTGCAAGGGGTGCCATGAAGCTCGTCACCTTGCCCGAGAGTGCGAGCAAGCCGAAATACTGGGTCATGTGTTCGTGCGGCACCAGTCGGATCAGAAGGCTTCGGCAAGAGGCTTGCAATGGACCGGAGACGGCGCCTATGAGCGCGCCGAGACCGATGAAGACCTGTTCAGGCAGAGAGGCAAAAAGCGCGCCTTCAGGAGCAGCCTCCGTCTTGATGACAAAAAAGACGGTGGTCCTGTCGACCGATATCATTCCCAGTCCGCAGATCATCAGGACAACCAGAGAGAAGATCAACACAGGCTTCGCACCGAACCGGTCGTCCATTGGCCCGCCCAGAGCCAGGCCGAGCGTTCCGGTGATGGTCAGAATGATCCCGAACGTGCCGATCTCTATTGAGCTCCAGCCGAGTTGCCCGGCGGAATAGATACCGCCGAAAGCAAACAGAGCCACCAGACCGTCCTTGAAGATCATGTTGGCAATCAGAAACAGGAACGTATTGCCGTTTGACCAGGCTTGAGAAAGGTTTTGCGCAAGATCCTTCAGGCCCTTGCGGACGGCCGGGCCGATCTTGGCCCGTTGGGGTGCATCGGGCACGAACAGGAACATCGGCAGGACGAAAATGAGATACCAGACAACCGAAAAGGGACCGACTGCCCGGTCTCCCTCATGGGTTTTCGGATCGAGGCCCAGGACCGGGTCGAACCCCAGCAATGTTTTCCCGGTTTCCGGACTGGCGGAGAAAAAACCGAGCGCGATCACCAGCGTCACCAATCCGCTGACATAACCTGCTGCCCAGCCGAAACTGGAAAGCCGTCCGATCCGTTCAGCGGGCACCAGGCTCGGCATCATGGCGTTGTTGAAGACGGTTGCGATTTCGATGGAAAGTGTGCCGACCGCAAAGGCGACCATCGCGATGGCGATGCCATAGGAAGATCCCGGAGCTGCAAACCAGAATGCCCAACAGCAGACCAGGAACGGGATGGAAAAGACGAAAATCCAGCGTTTGCGACGCCCGGTGGCATCCGCGACGGAACCCAGAATCGGAGCGAGCAGGGCAATACCCAGACCTGCGCTCGCGGTGGCAAACCCCCAGAGCGACTGGCCTTCTTCAGGCGTGGAAGCCAGCACCGAGGCAAAATAGGGTGCAAAGACGAAAGTGGTGATCAGGGTGAAGAAGGGCTGTGCAGCCCAGTCGTATAGTGCCCAGGACAGGATTGCGCGGCGATCTGTCTTTTCCATCGAAACTTCTGAAGCAGTTGTCATATTCGCATTCTATCCCGACCGGAACCTGAAATGGAAAAGGCCGGCAGCGAACTGCCGGCCTCTTCAATTGATAACATGCTTTCAGCCTCAGGCTGTGCCGCAAATTTCTGCCAGCAATCCTGCTGCGACCGAGAACTTGGAAACGCTCAGGCCACCATCAAGGATTTCGGAGACAACCCGATGTCTGCGGGTCACTTCCGCTTCATGCTCTTCAAGCCAGTCTGAGAAGCTGCCTGCCTTGATTGCGGCAATTGCTATCGACCGGTGTGCAGAAACCAGGATTGCGCGAGCCCGGTCCAGAGCAAGGCCGTCGTAGTAGTCCCGAACGGTAAGATCAGTCGCCATCTGATGCATGGCTCCGATCTGGAAGTGGTGAGCCACCTCGTAATAGGCTGTGGCAGCCGTATCCAGATCCGACTCTGTCAACTCCGATACAATGACGATGTCCGGGATAGCGCGTTCAGCCAGGAGCCGTGCAATGCGCTTGGCCAGTGCCTCCGGAACGCCCTGCGCGACATAGGCGGCCGCCTTTTCGTTCATGAACGCCCGGGGTTTTTCCGGAACAACAGCATCAAGCCGGCCGCGGAGGTCCGAAATGCCGGTGCGGAACCGTTCGACAACGGCAGACAATCCTTTGTCAAACGAGACATTCCGCTTGAACCAGACCACGCGCTCCAGGAGCAGGGTCTGGACTTCGGAATAGAGTTCCAGCTGCAGGTCGCCATCGATCTTGGTGTCGAGAGCGTCGATCTCGTTGTTGAGATCGGTGAGATCGTAGCTGTTGCGAACGGCAACAAAGCTCTGCGCGATTTCCGTCGGTGTTGCACCGGTCTGATCCATCAAGCGGGTCAGGAAAGTCGCGCCACCCCTGTTGATCATCGAATTGGCGAGCATGGTCGCGATGATTTCCCGGCGGAGACGGTGACCTGCGATCTCGTCCTGATAGGTCGTCGCCATCTGGTCGGGGAAATAACGGAAGAGTTCCCGGGCGAGGTAATCGTCATCGGGAACAGAGCTTTCCAGCAGGGAATCGTACAACGTGATCTTCGAATAGGCGAGCAGGACCCCCAACTCGGCACGGGTCAGAAGCTGGCCGGCCTTGCGCATTTCGTCCAGGGTTGCCTCGTCGGGCAATTCCTCGACCACGCGATCCAGCAGTCCGGCCTGTTCAAGGCGACGCATCATGCGGACCTGAAAGCCGAAATCCTCTATCCCGCGGCGCTGCATCATGGAGACGGCCAGAGTTTGCAGGTAGTTGTTTCTGAGAACAAGGTCGGCGACCTCGTCCGTCATATCAGCCAGCAATTCGTTGCGTTGGTCGATCGACAGCTTGTCGGCGTTTACCGCGGCCCCGAGTGCAATCTTGATGTTGACCTCCATATCCGAGGAGTTCACCCCTGCGGAATTGTCGATCGCATCGGAGTTGCATCGGCCACCCTTCTTGTTGAACTCGATACGGGCCAACTGGGTCAGGCCAAGATTTGCGCCTTCGCCGATCACCTTTGCATGGAGCTGCGGTGCGGTGATCCGGATCGGGTCGTTGGCGCGGTCACCTGCATCTGCGTCGGTTTCAGTGGTTGCCCGGATATAGGTGCCAATGCCGCCGAACCACAGAAGATCCACGTTCATCTTCAGGATCGCGGTCATGACCTCCTGCGGTGTCGCACTTGGCTTGTTCAGATCGAGCAGTGCCTGAATCTCGGCTGAGAGCGGTATCGATTTCAGCTGACGCGAGAAGACCCCGCCACCCTTGGAGATGAGTTCGGTGTTGTAATCCTTCCAGGAAGAGCGGCCGAGATCGAACAGGCGATTGCGCTCGTCCCAGGTTTTTACCGGGTCCGGATCCGGATCGATAAAGATGTCCCGATGGTCGAAGGCCGCCACGAGACGAGTTGCCTTGGACAGCAACATGCCATTGCCGAACACGTCGCCGGACATGTCGCCGACACCGGCAGCGGTGAAGGGTTCTGTCTGGATATCCCGGTTCATTTCGCGGAAGTGGCGTTTGACCGCTTCCCAGGCGCCGCGCGCGGTAATGCCCATTTTCTTGTGATCGTAACCGGCTGATCCGCCGGACGCGAATGCATCGCCAAGCCAGAACTCCCGGCCTTCCGAAATGCCGTTGGCCGTGTCGGAGAAGGTGGCCGTGCCCTTGTCGGCGGCCACTACGAGATAAGGATCATCGCCGTCATAGCGCTGTACCCGCTCCGGCGGAAGGATTGTGACGTCATCCAGATTGTCGGTAACGTCCAGGAGAGCGTTGATGAAAATCTTGTAGCTCTCGGTGCCTTCCTTGAACCAGGCTTCACGATCGCTCATCGGCGGCAGCTGTTTCGGTACGAAACCGCCCTTGGCGCCGACGGGAACGATCACGGCATTCTTGACCTGCTGTGCCTTTACCAGACCAAGCACTTCGGTTCTGAAGTCCTGCGCTCGATCGGACCAGCGCAGACCGCCGCGAGCGACCATACCGAAGCGCAGATGCACCCCTTCGACCCGCGGACAGTAGACGAAAATCTCGCGGAACGGGCGTGGTTGCGGCAGTTCGTCGATCTGACGGCTGTCGATCTTGAACGCAAAAGTCGGCTTCGGCTGCCCTTTTTCGTCCAGCTGGTAGAAGTTCGTGCGCAGGACGGATTCAATGGTGTTCTGGAAGCGTCGAAGGATGCGGTCGTCATCGAGGCTTGAGACCTCTTCCAGATCCGCGGTCAGCTCACCGTGCAGCCGCTCGGTGCCGAGGTCGCGATCCTTTTCCGTGACATCCGGATTGAAGCGAAGGTGGAACAGCTCCAGCAACTTCGCCGTGATGGTCGGATAGTTGTTGAGGGTCGACCACATATAGTCTTCAGAGAAACGGATACCTGCCTGACGCAGGTATTTGGACAGGGCCCGGATGACGGCAACGTCGCGCCAGGCGAGATCTGCTGTCAGCACCAGGCGATTGTAGCCGTCATTTTCGGCCTTGCCGGTCCAGACCGCCATGAACATGCTTTCAAGGCGGCTTTGCAGCTGGTCGGTAAAGTCGATGTCCTCACCTGTTTTCGCTTCAAGTGTCATTTCGTGAAGATATGACAGCCGCGCGCCGGCAGGTGTTACCCGGTAGGTCCTCTCATTGATGACCTTGAACCCCATGTTCTCAAGAAGCGGCACACGTGCCGACAACGGAATGGGTGAGCCACAGTGGTAGACCTTCAGGGCCAGGCGGTTACTTTCCGTTTCCGAAGGCTGGTGGAAAGTGATCGTGGTGTCGTGCAGGTCCGACAGGGTTTCCAGTTTGACGATGTCAAACAGAGCGGACTGGGCGCTGTAGACTTCCTTGTAGCCGCCATGGAACGAGCGGGCGTACCGGTCTGCCAGTCTGCGGGCCTGTGCCGGAGCAAATTCCTTGTTCAAGGCATCGCGAACACTGTCGGACCAGGTCCGGACCATGTCGGCGACGGCGTTTTCAAGTTCTTCCCGCTCAGGTTTTGGTGTTTCGCCGGTGTCGCGGCCAACGATGTAATGCACCCTGGCAAGCGGGCCTTCCGGATAGGTGACATACCAGGCGGACAGGCGGCCTTCGTAGATATTGGCCAGATATGTGCCAATATTGAGCCTGACTTCCGTCGAGTACCGATCGCGGGGAACAAACACCAGAATGGAGACATAACGGTCGAACTTGTCCGGGCGGGACAGCACGCGAATGCGTGGACGTTCGTCCAGCTGCAGGATTGCGATGGCAAAATTGAAGAGGCGGTCGCGTTCAATCTGAAAAAGTTCGTCCCGCGGAAAAGCTTCCAGGACGTTGCGGAGAGCGCGGCCGGAGTGGCTTTCCGATCCGTAGCCCGCCCGCGCCAGGACACTGGCAACCTTGCGGCGCAGGAACGGTATGGTGCTGGTCGGTTCGGTATAGGCGGTGGAAGCGAACAGGCCGACGATGCGCAATTCACCGACCATGTTGCCGTCGTCGTCATAAAGTTTGGCGCCGACATAATCCATGTGAACGCGGCGGTGCACGTTGCTCTTCACGTTCGCCTTGGCGATGATCAGCGGTTCCGGTTTCATCAGGAACTCGCGGATTTCCGGAGTGATCTGGACGAATTCTGATCCACGCCGCAGCACCCGTACATCCGGATCTGTCAGAAGACCAAGTCCGGTGCCTTCATGAGGCGAGAGCTCTCCTTCCTCGACGCCGCCTTCGAACTTGTACTCGCGCATGCCAAGGAAAATGAAGTTGTCGTTTTCCATCCACTCCAGGAAATGAATGGCCTCCCACAGGTCGTCACTGCTGCCCGGGATCTGCGTGGTCTTGTAAGTGTCGATGGCTTCGGCCAGACGCTCCTGCATCGGCTTGAAGTCCGTGACGACGGACCGGACGGAATTCAGAACCGTGTCCAGACGCTGTTTCAGAGCGGATCTTGCGTCTTCGGAATCGATCCGGGTCACATGGATGTGGATCAGGCTTTCCTGGCGATCCTTGCGCTTCGGTGGCTTCTTGCGCGCAATGGCGGATGTAAGCTTGCCGCTTTCGTCCCGCTCAACGATGAAGATGGGGTGCAGGACAAGATGTACCTCAAGCTTGCTTTCCTGCAGTTCGTCCATCACCGAATCGACCAGGAAAGGCATGTTGTCATTGACGATCTCAATGACGGTCAGCCCGTTGATCTTGTTGCCCTTCGTTTCGAAGGAGGGGTCTGAAATGCTGACCCTGTGCGTCCCCATCTCGTGGTTCTGGAAATCCTGCCAGGCATCACGGACAAAACCGGTCAGCTCTTCGGTCGAATAGGTGACGATATCTTCGGCAGCGGCCCTGTCATAGAACGCGCTGGAAAATTCGGCCAGGGCAGGATCTTCTTTACTCAGGTTTGCGTGGACCGCGTCGATGAGTTTGAGTTTCTCGACGTCGTGTTTGTCCGGCATTTTTATCCCCTTAGGCGATCTTCGGTTTGGCTCTGTCGCATGGTAGGTCAAAGACCCCTAAAAGAGATTAAAACGGCTTGGTGCAGTCAGTTCTCGGGCGAGGCCGTCGCAGCGTGGGAAACAGGGACCGTTTCCTGGCCGCCGCGGCGTAATCGGTGAGCCGACCGGACATATCGCAAGGACATTGAACTGGCTCCGTTCCGCAACGCGATCACCTTCGAGCGGGGGCGAAACCCGATCGTGGATCCTGTCATGCGGACTTTCGTCACTTCCAATGCCATCTTAAACTCATTTACGGAACCAGGACCTTTGTTCTTAAATTGCAGCGACCCTAGAAGTTTTCATGACGGGAGGACCAAATTGTCAAGTAAAGTCACTGCCTTGCAAATCGATTCAAATGTAACATTAAGTGAAAAAACGCAGGCCTATTTCGATTTGTGCGAGGAAAAGCTGGGTTTGGTGCCCAATGTGCTCAAGGCCTACGCCTTTGATGAAACGAAACTGCGCGCTTTCACCGACATGTATAACGACCTCATGCTGGGAGATTGCAGTCTCTCCAAGCTTGAGCGTGAGATGATCGCCGTGGTTGTTTCAGCCGTCAACCGCTGTTTTTACTGCCTGACTGCGCATGGAGCGGCGGTTCGCGAACTGTCCGGCGATCCGGTTCTCGGAGAACTGATGGTCATGAACTACCGTGTTGCGGATCTCAGCGAACGGCAGCGGGCCATGCTCGACTTTGCCGTCAAGCTGACAGAGAAGCCGGCGGAAATCGTTGAAAGCGACCGGCAAGGCTTGCGCGATGCAGGGTTCTCCGACCGGGATATCTGGGATATTTCCTCGGTCGCGGCGTTTTTCAACATGTCGAACAGGGTCGCCGCAGCAAGCGACATGCGTCCCAATGATGAGTATCACTCAAGAGCCCGTTGAGCTCTCGTCGTGCTGCACGGCGGTGACAAGCGATGGAATTGGGTGTATGACGCATCCGATTTCATTCACTCGCTGAAGCGTTAAAGAGGAGAGGAGCGGGCGATGGTTGCGCGCGTATTCATTGATGGCGAAGCTGGCACGACGGGATTGCAGATCCGCGAGCGCCTCGCCATGCGCCGTGATCTTGAGCTTATCTCCATTCCTGACGAGAGCCGCAAGGATCCGTCGGCAAGAGCCGACTATCTCAACAAGGCGGACATTGCGATCCTTTGTTTGCCTGATGCGGCGGCCAAGGAAAGCGTAGCGCTTATCCAGAACGACACCACGCGGGTGATCGACGCGTCCAGCGCCCATCGGGTTGCCGAAGGCTGGGCTTATGGTTTTGCCGAAATGGATACCGACCAGGGCGATATCATTGCAGCGGCGATGCGTGTCACCAACCCGGGTTGCTGGCCGCAAGGGCTCATCGCCGCAATGCGCCCGCTTATTGATGCGGATCTGTTACCGTCTGATCTGGCCGTCAATTTTCACGGCGTTTCGGGCTATTCCGGCGGTGGCAAAGGTATGATCGCGGACTACGAGAACCGCGGCGCCGACACGAACGTTTGTGCGCCCTACGCACTCGGGTTCAATCACAAGCATCTGCCGGAAATGCGCGAGTATACGCTGCTTGATGCCGCGCCGCTGTTCACACCGACGGTCGGCAACTATTACAAGGGCATGCTTACCGTGGTGCCGTTGAACCTTGCCAAGCTGGACAAGGTGCCGACCGGGGCGCAGCTTCACAACGCACTTGCCGATCATTTCGCCGGTGCCGCCGGCGGCTTTGTCGAGGTTGCTCCGCTGGAAGCCATTGAGCGGTCCGACGAACTCAATCCGCAGGCACTCAACGATACCAATCGTCTGCGCCTGCACGTCTTTGCAAATGACGCGCGCGCTCAAGCGGCGATCATTGCCGTCTATGACAATCTGGGCAAGGGAGCCTCTGGTGCCGCCGTCCAAAATCTTAATCTGATGCTCGGTGTCGATCAGACCACAAGCCTTGCGGCTTGAGGTGATCCACCGGACTGGACCATTCAGGAGAGGAAGTAATGGAAAAATTTGAAACCCTGACCGGTGTCGCAGCGCCAATGCCGATCGTGAACATCGACACGGACATGATCATTCCGAAGCAGTTTCTGAAGACGATCAAGCGCACCGGTCTCGGAAGCGCCCTGTTCTATGAAATGCGCACCAATGACGATGGCTCTGAAAATGTGGACTTTGTTTTGAACAAGGCCGCATACCGGGATGCAAAAATCATCATTGCAGGCGACAACTTCGGGTGTGGTTCCTCTCGCGAGCATGCGCCCTGGGCGTTGCACGACTTCGGTATTCGCTGTGTGATCTCCACGTCATTCGCCGATATCTTCTACAACAACTGCTTCAAGAACGGCATTCTGCCGATTGAAGTGTCTGAAGACGAGCTGGAAACCCTACTGCACGCAGCCGAGCGCGGTTCCAACTTCACTCTGACGATCGATCTGGAAAGCCAGGAGATCCAGGGGCTCGAAAGCGGTGATATCGCCTTCAAGATCGACCATTTCCGCAAGCACTGCCTGATCAACGGTCTCGATGATATCGGACTGACAATGGCGAAGTCGGACCAGATCGATTCATTCGAAGGTGAAATCGGCAAGAGCCGTCCCTGGGTCTGAGACCCAGAGTTCCGATCTGAATTACAGAAACCCGGTGCGCTCGCGCCGGGTTTTTTGCTGCGGGGCGGGTGGCCCGTCATTCTTATTGGCAATCCGGGAATGATTTTGTCGAACCACTGCAAGCCGGTTACGTCATATCGCGACCTCCAAGGCATCTATCGATATCTTTCGGTTTGTGTCGTTTGTTTATAAAACTCACATAAATGACATAAAATCAACAATTTGGATTTTTGTAGTCAAAATACATGATCCTCAACATGTTCCACTTTTGCTATTGTAATCAGATAGATAGATTGCGGTGCGGAAGAAAATGGAAGAAAAACGTCGATTGGTATTAAAGTCTGTTACGTGGCAGCTTTCTGGAGTGATTTCAATGACACTCATTGGCTGCATTTTTACCAGTTCAGTATCGATAAGTAGCGGTATTGCGATTGTAAGTTCTGTTACAGGCTTCTTTTTTTACATACTGCATGAGTTCGTATGGTCGAAAATATTCTGGGGCCGTCGCAAAATTTCATGAATTCGCGCAACAACAGAGAAGCACCATCGTGGCGGGGGCGACTCCCGCGCCAAATTGCAGGCAACCGGAAGGCGCTATTCTGAATCGTTCTTCGAGTGCCGCTCGGCATTAACCTGTTGCAGCTCGGCCATCTTTTCGCCAATCGGCCGGAGTGCGGCGATCGTTTGCTGATAACGGCTCGCGTGCTGCTCGAACAGACGGCGGGCAAGTTCCGGATATTCCTGGATCATACGTTTGAAAAGCGCGCGGCGGATGCGGATGATGCGTACAGGCCCGACAGCCTCCGCCCGGCAAGGGCGCCTGCTTTCCGCCAGAAGTGCCGTTTCGCCCAGCAGAGTTCCCTCGCCGACCGTGTCGACTTCCTGGAATCCGTCCTGACCTCTCGTCTGGAGGCTGACCGTGCCGTTGGTTATGACCAGACCGCCGTCAGCGCGCTCGTCCTGATCGAACAGGCGCTGACCGCCGTTATAGTCCATGCTTTCGGCGCTGAAGGCGAGCAGCCGCAGCTGATCGTCCTGAAAGTCGGAAAGCAATGGGATTCGTTTGAGAATCTCTATGTCTTGGGCAAGGCTCATGCCCAAGATTTACGCTGATTACCCGTTAGGGCACAAGCTTATATCCACCGGCTTCTGTGACCAGAAGCTCCGCATTGGACGGATCACGTTCAATTTTTTGACGCAGACGATAGATGTGGGTCTCGAGCGTGTGCGTTGTAACGCCAGAATTGTATCCCCAGACCTCATGCAGCAGCACATCGCGTGTGACTGGTTTTTCACCCGCGCGATAAAGGAACTTTAGGATCGAGGTCTCTTTTTCGGTAAGTCGAACCTTGGAACCGGCATCGTCCTGCATGACCTTGGCGGCCGGGCGGAAGGAATAGCGTCCGATTGCGAACGTTGCATCTTCGCTTTGCTCGTGCTGGCGCAGATGGGCGCGGACGCGGGCGAGGAGAACCGCGAACTTGAATGGCTTCGTGACATAGTCGTTTGCGCCTGCTTCCAGGCCGAGGATCGTGTCACTGTCGCCGTCATGACCGGTCAGCATGATGATCGGTGCCTTGAAACCGTTCTTGCGCAGGAGCTTGACCGCTTCGCGTCCGTCGATATCCGGAAGACCGACATCCATCAGCAACAGGTCGACATGTTCATCCTTGGCAAGGCCAATGCCGGAGGTTGCTGAATCAGCCTGGATGGTTTCGAACTCGTCATAAAGAGAGAGTTGCTCAACCAGCGCTTCGCGCAGTTCGTTATCATCATCGACTATCAAAATCGTGCGGGCGGTCATGGTCCTGGTCCTCGCCAAAAGTCTCAAATTGATCACGCCAACTTGTGCAATCTACACATGCGTGTTCCTGCTTCTATGTGCGTGGGAAATTCTCGCCATACAAGCCGTGGTTCGTCAATTCTTCTTCACGCGGGGTTTAAGGCTGGTTTATCAGAGTTTTCTTTTTAGCATTAAGGTCAAGAAATACCTGTGATGACACATTTCCAAAAACCGGCGGATATCCTTGAAGTTCGAGCGCTGACGCGCGACAAGACCAAGGGAATTCTGCGTTTCGGTCAGATCACGGTTCCGTGTGCACTGGGGAGGTCAGGCATTCTGGCGCGCAAGAAAGAAGGTGATGGCGGCACGCCTTCAGGGCGGTTCGAACTGCTTCATGTCTACTATCGACCGGACAAGGGCCTGCCTCCGGCAACGAATTTGCCTCTCGAACCGCTCACTCCAATGTCGGGCTGGTGTGATGATCCACGGCATCGGCTTTACAACCGGCCGGTCCGGCTCCCCTTTGCATCGAGTCACGAGAAGATGTGGCGAGAAGACCGGCTTTACGACATCGTCGTTGTGCTGGATTGCAACATGTATCCGGCGGTAAAGGGCAGGGGCAGCGCGATATTCTTTCACATCGCGCGGGAAGACTACAGGCCGACGGAAGGCTGTGTTGCCGTTGCGCCCGAGCATATGCGCCTGCTGCTCGCCGGAACACGTGCCGGCGCGGTTATGCAGATCCGATTGTGAGGCGCGCCGCCGTTGCAATGCAGGCGTTGGCGTTTATTCTTCTTCCGTCTGCGGACGATAGATGGTGAAGGAGCCGCTGACACGGACTGTGGTGCGTTCGCCGTTGCCATCATCCAGATCGGTCGTTCGGACATAGAACCGATGTCTCTGAACGTTGAAGCTGCCGTTGACATTGCTTTCCAGAAAGGTTGCCCTTCCGTTCGCGTCGATGCTTTCCAGTATGGCCGTGTGCCTCGGATCTCCGCGGGACTGCGTCCTTTCCTGCCAGCCTTCATCGTTTTCAACGCGAACCCTGACGCGAAAGTTGGAAAACTGAAAGACATCTCCCGGGCGGGCATTGGCCAATTGATCGACCACACGTCCCCATCGATAGGTTGCCGCTGGCTTGTGAAAACCGACGCTGGCAAAACCGTTGTTGACCAAGGTCCAGCACTGGCCGTTTCCTTCCTGCCGTCCAAGGCGTTCGGTTGCAAAGGCGATCAGACGTTGGGCTTGTTGCTCGGTGACGTCGGGCATCGACGAAGTCCTCTTCAAGGTCAAATTCAAGAAATCACCTTACGTCAGATCAACGTTTTGCTGATGTAACCGGCATCACAAGTCGGCGCTTGCTTTGGATTCGGTACCCCGTCTTCAAGACGACTGGTAATTTGACAAGAAATCCGCCATATAGGGGCAAATGATCGTGAAAAGTCGATCAGTTTCCCTGAACCCCAAATAGAAGTGCTTCCGGTATGGCGTCTGAAACCAGACCCTTTTTGAAAATGAATGGCCTCGGCAATGATTTCGTTGTGTGGGACGCGCGAGAAAAACCGCTGCGTCTGTCCAGGGAAGCAATTGCCAAGCTGGGCGACCGGGAAAGTGGAATCGGGTTCGATCAGATGATCACCGTTGAACGTTCCGGCCTGGGCGTCGACGCTTTCATGCGCATTCATAACCGGGATGGTGGTGAGGTTTCCGCCTGTGGCAACGCCACCCGGTGCATCGGTCGTCTTTTGATGGAAGAAGGCGACAAGGAGCTGGTGACGATCGAAACAAGTGCCGGTTTGCTGCATGCCTTTGATGCTGCCGGCCCGCGCACCGTGACAGTCGACATGGGCGAACCTCGTCTTGAGTGGAACCAGATCCCGCTGGCGGAGGAGTTTGCAGATACCCGTGCCATCGAACTGCAGATCGGTCCCATAGACGATCCGATCCTGCATACGCCGGCCGCGGTCAACATGGGAAATCCGCACGCTATCTTCTGGGTCGATGATGTTGAGGGATATGAACTGGAACGGGTGGGCCCTCTGCTGGAGCGTCATCCGATTTTTCCGGAATTCGCCAACATCTCGCTGGCGCATGTCTTTGACGAAGACCAGATCCGCGTGAAGGTCTGGGAACGTGGTGTCGGTCTGACGCTTGCCTGCGGAACCGCAGCCTGTGCGGTCGGCGTCGCGGCAGCGCGTGACGGCAAGACCAGCCGCAAGACGACCGTCCATCTGCCGGGAGGCCCGATTGGCATCGAATGGCGCGAGAGCGACAATCATGTTCTGATGACAGGTCTGACGGAAGTGGAGTTCGAGGGCGAAGTCGATATCGATACGCTCGACTGGCGCAAGACCGCCACCGGGGATGCACCGCAGGAGGCTGGATCTGCCTCATGAGCATTGACGTCGTCACATTCGGCTGCCGGCTCAACTCCTACGAGTCGGAAGTCATGAAGCGCGAGGCGGAAGCCGCGGGACTTAAGGATGCCATCCTGATCAACACCTGTGCGGTGACGAACGAAGCCGTGCGCCAGGCGCGCCAGGCCGTTCGCAAGGCCAAGCGGGATAATCCGGATGCCCGCGTGATCGTGACCGGGTGCGCAGCGCAGACTGAAACCGATACCTTTTCCTCCATGGACGAGGTCGACCTGGTGCTGGGAAACACCGAAAAGCTGGAGCGCAAGTCCTATCAGGATGTGGTCGCGTTCGGCATATCGGAGACCGAGAAAGTCCGCGTCAACGACATCATGAGCGTTCAAGAGACCGCAGGCCACCTGATCGACGGCCTCACCGGACGGGCCCGCGCATTTGTGCAGGTCCAGAATGGGTGCGATCACCGTTGCACTTTCTGCATCATTCCATACGGCCGTGGAAATTCCCGCTCCGTGCCGATGGGCGTGGTGATCGATCAGATCAAGCGCCTGGTCGACAACGGATACAACGAGATCGTTCTGACCGGCGTTGACATCACGTCTTACGGGGCAGATCTGCCGGGTGCGCCGAAACTGGGTTCCCTGACGGCCAAGATCCTGAAAATGGTTCCGGATCTGAAGCGTCTGCGTCTTTCTTCGATCGATTCCATCGAAGCGGATGAGGATCTGATGCGGGTAATCGCAGAAGACGATCGCCTGATGCCGCATTTCCACCTGTCCCTGCAGGCTGGTGACGACATGATCCTGAAGCGGATGAAACGACGTCACCTGCGTGCCGATACGATCCAATTCTGCGACGAGGTTCGCCGTATGCGTCCCGACGTCGTCTTCGGGGCAGATATCATCGCCGGGTTCCCGACGGAAACCGAAGAGATGTTCCAGAACTCCCTGAAGATTGTCGATGAATGCGGATTGACCCATCTACATGTTTTCCCGTTTTCTCCACGTCCGGGTACGCCTGCCGCACGCATGCCGCAGCTGGAGCGTTCAATCGTCAAGGAACGCGGTGCTCGCCTGAGGGCCAAGGGTGAAGAGGTGTTGGTCAAGCACCTTGCTGGTGAAGTCGGTAAAGTCTCTCCTGTCCTGATCGAGAAGGAAGGTCTTGGCCGGACCGAACAGTTCACGCAGGTCGAACTGAACGGCGGGCAAGCCGGAGAGATTGTCGAAACGAAAATTATCGGCCATACGGGGCGGCATCTTCTGGGCGAAGCCCTTTCCAAGGCGGCCTGACGGTTGTCAAAGCCATTCCGGTAAAAGCACGTCATGATGTGCGCATCGGATGAGGCAAACAGACTGGATTTCTTAAGGCGGTTTCATGAGCGAGAAAAAGCGTGGGTTTCTTGGGCGGCTCTTTGGCGGCAAGGAGAAGCCGGTAGAAAAGGTCGAGACCGAAACCGATACGGTTGTTGAAAGCCCCGCTGCGGATGAGCAGCAGGTTGTCGAACCAGAGACGACCGTTGACGAAGCAGTTGTGTCCACCGAAATGGATGTGGAACCGGTCGTGTCCATGAGCGAGCCGGTTCAGACGCTCGATGCCGTTGTCAGCCCGAACCTTGTTTCGGATTTTTCGCCTCCAAATGCTCCGTTGAAATCGGAAGACATTCTTACAACTGATCTGGCACCAGAGCCCGATGCCGATCCAGAGGCGGACCTTGAGGCAGAAAGTCAGGCGGAACAAACCTCCGAAGCGGAGCCTCTCGTAGAAGCTGAGCCGGTTGTTGAGCCCGAGCCTGCTCCTGAGCCCGAACCGGAATCTGCGCCAGCTCCGGTTGTCGAGGAGCCGAAACTTTCCTGGTTCCAGAGGCTAAAAAAGGGACTTTCCCGGTCTTCCGCATCGCTGACCGAGGGCATCAGCTCCATCTTCACCAAGCGCAAGCTGGACGCCTCCATGCTGGAGGAGCTGGAAGACATTCTGATCCAGGCCGATCTTGGCGTCGACACGGCCATGGCGATCACCGACCGTTTGTCCGATGGCCGCTACAACAAGGAGATTTCGCCGGAAGAGGTCCGGGAAATCCTATCCGAAGAAGTCGAGAAGGTTCTTGAGCCGGTCGCGCAGCCGCTCGATCTGGACATGGGCAAGAAGCCGCATGTGGTGCTGATGGTCGGCGTGAACGGCACCGGCAAGACCACGACCATCGGCAAGCTGTCGCAGAAACTGCGCTCCGAAGGCAAGAAAGTGATGCTGGCAGCGGGCGACACATTCCGCGCCGCAGCGGTCGAGCAGCTCAAGATCTGGGGTGAGCGCACGGGAGCTGAGGTTGTTGCCCGCGATACAGGTGCGGATGCTGCCGGTCTTGCCTTTGATGCGATGAAAGAAGCCCAGGAAAAGGGCGTTGACGTTCTGCTGATCGATACAGCCGGTCGCCTCCAGAACAAGGCGGAGCTGATGGATGAACTGGAAAAGGTCATCCGTGTCATCAAGAAACACGACCCCGATGCCCCCCACACAGTCCTTCTGACGCTGGATGCGACGACTGGGCAGAATGCGCTCAACCAGGTGGAAATCTTCGGCAAGGTGGCCGGTGTGACTGGTCTGGTCATGACCAAGCTCGACGGAACAGCAAGGGGCGGTATTCTGGTCGCCATTTCCGCCAAGCACGGACTGCCGGTGCACTTTATCGGCGTCGGTGAAGGCGTTGCCGATCTGGAGCCGTTCTCAGCCAAGGATTTCGCCAGCGCAATTGCCGGTTTGGCCTGACGGTTCTACTTTCTGCTCTTGTCATCCCTGCGAATGCAGGCATCCAGCAATCCGTGAGGATTGTCGTCTTGCCGAGAGGTCACAGCGTACTGGATCCCGGCTCGCGCTTCGCTTGGCCGGGATGACAAAGAGAGTGTGAAGTTTTTCGGAGAATTGCCGTCGTACTTGGCCTTGGCGACTCTCGCGGTTGTCATCCCCGCGAACGCAGGGATCCAGTGCTCCGTGAGGCCTGTTTGTTGACCGGGGGGTCTCGCTGTCTCGGTCCTGGTTCGCGCTCCAGGTGGTCAGGAAGACAATTAAGGTGAACGAGTTAACCGTGCAAAAGGGTCAGCTGCCCGGTTCCCATCCTTCCGGCGCCATCTCGAATCCTTCGAACTGAAAGCCCGGTGCCACGGTGCAGCCGACCAGGGTCCAAGCGCCGAGGGATTGCGCCTGCTGCCAGCCGTCGCGAGGGACAATGCCCTGCGGGCGTTCACCGGCGAGAAGATTGCTGCCGAGAATGAGTGTTTCCTTGGTCTTGCCGTCCGCACTGATCGAGAGCTCGAGCGGGCTACCGGCATACCAGTGCCACGTTTCGACCGCATCGACCTTGTGCCAACGCGACAGGACACCCTCCGGCAGCAGGAAATAAATCAGTGTGGATGCAGCCCGGCCGTTGGCGTCAGTCATGTCATCGCGGAAGGTCTCGACATAGAACCCTCCCTCTGGATGTGGCTGCATTTTCAGAAGGTCAACGACTTGTTTGGCTGACAGCTCGGTCGAATTCGGCATTTGAGTTCCGGATGGTTCAGGTTCTGGCGGAAGATCCGGACCTTCGAGCGTTCAGGACGACTTCGTGTCAGAACAGAAGGCAAGATCGTCGATGGTTTCCCTCAAGGCTGCAACGACTTCCTGGTAGAGAACCTGCATGTCCAACTTATGGCCGCCGCCATGCTGCATCGGGATCGGTTCTGCCTGGGTGAGGATGCGGTGTACCACATCCTGCGCGCGCTGCTCCGCACTACGGCTGGTCAGCGCCTCGGTACTGGCGAGTGTCATGTTTTCTGCCCCTTCATGATCACAACAGGTTGCATATGGGGGCAAATGCCAGGGATTTAAGCCTTTTGGGGGAGAAAAGCCGTCCGCAACCCTGGGGGCTGAACGGACGGCAAAGTTTTTACCTCAAGCGTTGTCTTTGCGTGTCCGGATCTCGGTAAAAACATCCGCAGCAGACTTGCCTTCCATCCCGAGCGCGGCCACGACAGACGCCTCTGCCGCGCGCAGAAACGGATTGGTTGCCTTCTCCACACCCATCGAAGTTGGCAAGGTCGGCTTGCCTTGTGACCGCAAGTTCGAGACTTCCTGTGCCCGGGCCTGCAGATCAGCGTTGTCCGGTTCGATCGTCAGTGAAAACCTTGCGTTGGCCTCGGTGTATTCATGGCCACAATAGATGGCGGTGTCGTCGGGCAGTTCGCGCAGCAGTTTTGACAGCGAGGACCACATCATTTCCTTGTCGCCTTCGAACACCCGGCCGCATCCGAGTGAAAACAGCGTGTCTCCCGTATGGGCAAACTTGATCGAGGGAATGTACCAGGAAATCTGATCAAGCGTGTGCCCCGGTGTCGAGATGGCCTTCACTTCATAAGGGCCGCAGAGAATATGATCTCCGTCTTCGACAGTCCGGTCGAGTTGGGCGATCTTCTGCGCGGATCTGGCAGGTCCATAAACGATCGCGCCGGTTTTCTGCTTCAGCTCTCCAAGGCCCTGCACATGATCCCAGTGGTGGTGAGTGATCAGGATATGGGTCAGTTTCCAGCCGGTTTCCTCCAGCGCCTGTTCATAGGCGCCGGCATGGGGAACATCGAACGCTATTGTTGTTCCGCTATCCCTGTCATGAACCAGAACGCCGAAATTGTCGTCGAGGCAGGTGAATTGATGGATCTCGGTGTTGTCGCTCAAGGTCATGGTTCGGCACTCCGCAATGATTGACTTGTTGAATTGCACAGTGGCAAAAGGACGGTCCCGGGGCAAGGCAAGAGTGCTTGCGCTTTCTCACAGTTCCTTGTTCAATCGCTGTAAACAGCATCCGCCGAGCGAGTATTGATGTATCTTGACGTCGTCCATCTGCGCGCATTTTACGATCTGCCACTCGGACGGCTCCTGCGGAGCCTGATAGGTGCGCCCATCCGTTCCATGTGGCCGGAACTGAAGGGTCAAAGGCTCCTCGGTATCGGCTATGCCGGACCGTTCATGCGGCCCTATCTCGACAATATTGACCGGGCGATAGCCGCCATGCCCGCCCCCCAGGGGGCCGTTCCCTGGCCGCGAGAGCGCGAGAGTGCGTGCGCGCTGGTGGAAGACGGAGCCTTGCCGTTTCCCGATCTTTCCTTTGACAGGATCATGCTGGTGCATGCGCTTGATCACTGTTCCGATCCCGACGCGGTTCTGAAGGAAGCCTGGCGCGTCCTGGCGCCGGGAGGCCGGTTGATTGCAGTTGTTCCCAACCGGCGAGGGCTTTGGGCTCAGTCGGAACTCTCGCCATTCGGTTATGGCCGTCCCTATTCGGGCAGACAGTTGAAGGAATTGCTGAAGAGCTGCCAGTTCAACGTGCTGGAGGACAAGGAAGCTCTTTTCATGCCGCCTTCCAAGGCGCGTACCATTCTGCGTGCCGCACGAACGTGGGAAGGTATCGGCCGCAGGATCTGGCCTGCCTTTGGAGGCGTTCTTATCGTGGAGGCCGAAAAGGTGGTCTATCAAAGCCTGCCGGCTGACGGAAAACGCAGCCGTCTGCGGGCCTTGCGGCCGGTCTTCATTCCCGAAGGCGTGGCAACCGGGCTGAAACCGGTCAGGGCAGCAAGTGTCGAGCGGATGGGATCTCTTCTGGACGACTAGAGGGCAAGCAATAGTTCGTGTTGCTGCGACTGCCGGTAATCCGGATCAGTCAACGATGCTCCGGCATCCTTTCGTCCGCAACAACGCCAGAGGAGTGGCTACAATCCCGCCGATTTAGGAGAGTGAAAGCGCTCCTGCGCAATTATCGCTTCAGCAGAAAGACCGCCTGTTCGGCGACGATGTTCCAGACCCACCAGGGAGCATTGACCGGTATCTTGTTGCCGCGCGCGCTGAGTGCAATGGCTTTTTCCACGTCGGCATCAAGCTCACGGCACAGTTCGACAAAATCGCGAAGCGAACAGAAGTGGATGTTGGGCGTGTCGTACCACTCGTAAGGCAGATATTTGGTCACGGGCATGCGTCCGCGGAACAGCAGCTGCATTCGGTTGCGCCAATGGGCAAAATTCGGAATGGAAACGATAACCTGCTTGCCGATGCGCAGGAGTTCGCTCATCACCTGTTTCGGCTGGCGGGTTGCCTGAAGGGTCTGGCTGAGAATGACAATGTCGAAAGCCTGATCGGGATAGTCGGACAGGTCCTTGTCCGCGTCCCCCTGAATGACCGACAGTCCGCGCGCAACACACCGGTTCACACCGGCCTGGCTGAGTTCGATGCCGCGGCCATCCGCCCGGCGCTCGCGCACGAGCAGGTCAAGCAGCGCGCCGTCCGCCGAACCGATATCCAGAACGCGGATGCCGTTGGGAACCAGAGAGGCAACCACCTTGTGGTCGCCACGGACTTCACCGGGTTTGGTCTGTGTGGGCGCAAGGTTCATGGCTTAGCGTTCCTCTCCCGGTGCCGGCAGCCCCCTTGCGCGCGCTGCTCCCGTGATGAAGCCCTGGATGGTTTCGAACATTTCCGGGACGTCCAGCAGGAAAGAGTCGTGACCACGATCGCTTTCGATCTCGACGAAGGAGACATTGGCCGCTGCCGCATTCAACGCCTTGACCACACTGCGGCTCTCGGATGTCGGGAACAGCCAGTCCGAGGTAAATGACATGACGCAAAACCGTGTTTTGGTATCCCTGAAAGCGTTCGGCAGTGATCCGCCGAATTCCTGTGCCAGGTCGAAATAGTCCATAGCGCGCGTCACATAGAGATAGGAATTGGCGTCGAACCGGTCGACAAAGGTCATGCCCTGGTGGCGCAAATAGCTTTCGATCTGGAAATCGGCGTCGAAACCGAATGTCAGGTTTTCCCGGTCCTGCAGATTGCGGCCGAATTTCTGGTGCAGGGATTCATCTGACATATAGGTGACGTGGGCGGCCATTCGGGCCACAGCCAGACCCTTGGTCGGACGCACGCCCTCCTGGATATAGTTGCCGCTGCACCAGTTCGGATCCGCCATGATCGCCTGACGGCCGACCTCGTGAAAGGCAATGTTCTGCGATGTGTGCCGGGCAGCCGCCGCAATCGGCACGGCTGCAAACACGCGGTCGGGGTAGCTGGCGGCCCATTGCAGGACCTGCATGCCGCCCATGGAGCCGCCGACCACGGCAAACAGGGTGTCGATGCCCAGATAGTCAACCAAACGGGCCTGCGCGCGAACCATGTCTCGAATGGTGATCACCGGAAGATCAAGGCCGTAGGGTGTTCCGGTTGACGGATTGAGCGTCGCCGGACCGGTGGTTCCAAGGCAGCCACCCAGAACATTGGCACAAATTACGAAGTAGTGGTTGGTATCGATTGGTTTGCCGGGGCCGACCATCAATCCCCACCAGCCCGGTTTTCCGGTTACGGGATTGGTCGAGGCGACATACTGGTCGCCGGTCAGGGCGTGGCATATGACGATGGCATTTGTCTTGTCGGCATTCAACTCGCCGTAGGTCTCGTAAGCGATTTGCCATGGCGCCAGTTCGATGCCTGAATCCAGCTTCAGAGGGTCTTCTGCGGAAAAGTGCGCGACCTTGCTGGACGGCGTTACAGCCTCGGAGGCTTTCAGATCTTCAAGGGATGTTTTACCGGGCGCAGCAGAGTTTTCTGTTTCGGCGGGCATGTGCGAGACCGTGACCTTCTTCGTCCTGGTTCGGGAAAACCTGACCTCGGAGAAAGACCGAAGGCAGGGAAATCCTGTCAGGCTGACCTGACATTTTTGAAATGGAACGACAATCAGACTGGCGACCTAGCCGTGTGAAGCTTTCTGAGTCAATGATTTCTTTTGCGTTTGCGCGATCACATGCCTATGACTATGCGCCGCTGAACCCTAAAGAAGACTGGATCCTGTCATGGCTCAAATTCCGGACAACGGGACCTCGCCGGAGGCGTTGCGAGCGCGCATCGACGAGATCGATACACGGATCCACGAAGCGCTGATGCAGCGCGCGGAGGCCGAAGCCGGCCTGGCGGCTAGCCGGGAACAAGCCGGAAAACAAGGGGCCGTGTTCCAGCCGGAGCGAGACGCGGACTCTCTGCGCCAGATCGTGGAACGGCATGAGGGTACTCTGCCGCTGGCGACCGTCGAGCATATCTGGCGAAGCATTATAAGCGCCTGCACCAACTTGCAGGCAGATACGGCGGTGTTTCTTGATGGCGGTGCCGAGCTCACGGATATGCTCGACCTGGCTCGGTTTTACTTCGGTTTTTCCATTGAACTGGTTCCTGGCAGCGACGCAGCCGATGTTGTCGGGGCGGTGAGCGATTCAAAGGGCGATATCGGACTGGTCGCATTGAACGACCGTGCGGAGCTGCCCTGGTGGCGAGGCCTGAGCGAGGCAGGTGCGCATGTGCGAGCCCGGCTCCCCTTTGTTGTTCTGGACGAGCGGCCTGCCGATCTTCCGGCCCTGGTTCTCGCAAAGGCCGATAGTCTTGTCGACAATGCGGATATCGCGGTCTATGACGCACGCTGGTCCGATGTTTTGCCCGGCAGGTTGATGGATCAGGGGATCGAAGTGCTCAGTTTTTTCCGGTCTGCAGCCGGAGTTGACGCGTTGCTGGCGATTTCGGGAGAACTGCCGGAAGAAGATGTTTTGAAAGCCTGCGCGGCCGCAGGAGCTGAGCCGGATGTGTTGAGACGTGTTGGCGGTTATGCCGCGCCGATCGACGGAGATGGTGACGCGGACGATGGTTTTGAACCCGAGGATACCTTCGAAAGCGAAGATCGGGACTCTCAGGAATGAACGAGATGACAACAGTGAAACAAGCTGACGCAACCCAGGCGACCCGTCCTCAGCCGAAAGCCGGTGTTCTGGACATCGCACCCTATGTGCCCGGAAAATCCAAAGGTTCCCATGGCCGGACGGTGCACAAGCTCTCGTCCAACGAAACGCCTCTCGGAACCAGCGAAAACGTCAAGCATGTCATCGAGGAAGTTGCGCGGGCGCTTGAGCTTTATCCGGACGGTGCGGCAACGGAATTGCGCAACGCAATCGGCGAAGTCTACGGGCTCAATCCCGACCGGATCATTTGCGGAGCCGGCTCGGACGAGATCCTCAGCCTGCTCGCCTATTGTTATCTTGGGCCCGGCGACGAGGCGATCTATTCCGAGCACGGATTTCTGGTTTACGACATTGCCATCCGGGCGGCAGGCGCTGTTCCGGTGGTTGCGCCGGAAAAAGACCTGACGACCGATGTGGATGCAATCCTGGCGCGGGTTACGGAAAAGACGAAGATGGTCTTTGTGGCCAATCCCAACAATCCGACCGGAACGTATCTTCCTTTCGAAGAGGTCAAGCGTCTGCATGAGGGCTTGCCGGATCACGTGCTCTTGGTTCTGGATGCGGCCTATGGCGAATATGTCCGCCGGAACGACTACGAAAGCGGACTGGCGCTTGCAGCGACTTCCGAGAACGTCTTCATGACGCGGACTTTTTCCAAGATCTACGGGCTGGCCAATCTGCGCCTCGGCTGGGGTTTCGGACCCGCGCATGTCATTGACGCGCTGAACCGAATTCGCGGTCCGTTCAACACATCTGGTGTTGCCATTGCAGCGGGTATCGCGGCGGTGAAAGACCGGCAGTTTGTCGCTGATTCAGTGGATCACAATGACCAGTGGCTTCCATGGGTTACGAGCGAACTGGAAAAACTTGGCCTGGATGTCACGCCGAGTGTCGGCAATTTCGTGCTTGTGCACTTCCCGGACGACGACGGCAAGCGGGCTCAGGATGCAGACGCCTACTTGCTGGAACGGGGCTGCGTTTTGCGCATGGTCGGCAATTACGGCCTGCCGAACGCCATTCGAATGACAATCGGCTCGGAAGATGCAAACCGCACGGTGATTGCGCATCTGAAAGAATTTTTGGAACAAGCTTGAGACAGATTCAGAACACATGACTGGTGCTCCCCTCTTTGAGCGAATGGCCCTGATCGGCATTGGCCTGATCGGCTCTTCTATCGCCCAGGCAGCGCGTCAGCGCGGCCTGGTGAAGGAAATCGCGATTTCCACCCGTTCGCCTGCGACATTGGCAAGGGCAGAAGAACTGGGCCTGGGGGATTATTATGAACATGATGCGGCTGTTGCCGTCGAAGGGGCAGACCTTGTCATTTTGTGTGTGCCGGTGGGCGCCAATGAAGCGGTCGCCAAGTGGATCGCGCCCAATCTGAAAAAGGGCGCCATCCTGACGGATGTCGGCTCGACCAAGGGATCGGTCGTGGAGCATGTCGGCCCGCATGTGCCGGAAGGCGTGCATTTCATACCCGGGCACCCGATCGCCGGCACCGAGCAGTCCGGTCCGGATGCCGGTTTCCCGACACTGTTCGATCACCGCTGGTGCATTCTGACGCCGCCCAAGGGTGTGGATCAGGCAGCGCTGGAAAAGCTCAGCGCGTTCTGGCAGGGCTGCGGGTCGAATGTCGATCTGATGGAGCCGAAGCACCATGATCTGGTTCTGGCAATCGTCTCGCACCTGCCGCATTTGATTGCCTACAACATTGTCGGCACGGCGGACGATCTTGAGACGGTCACCAAATCCCAGGTGATCAAGTACTCAGCTTCCGGTTTCCGTGACTTCACCCGTCTGGCGGCCTCTGATCCGACGATGTGGCGGGATGTGTGCCTGTCCAACAAGGAAGCCATCCTGGAAATGCTGGCACGGTTTTCCGAAGACCTGTCTGCAATGCAGCGGGCCATCCGGTGGGGAGACGGTCAGATGCTGTTCGACCTGTTCGATCGGACGCGCAGCATTCGCCGGTCGATCATCGAAGCCGGACAGGAAACCGATGCGCCGGACTTCGGCCGTCATTCGACCGGGGGATCGGTCAGCTCGACCGATTGACGATGAAGTCCGCAAGTGCGGTCAAGGTGCCGGCGGCATCGCCGTAAGGCTCCAGAAGCGTTTCGGCTTCTGTTGAAAGCCGGTCAAGTTCCTGCCTTGTCTTGTCGACACCCCACAGGCCGACAAGGGTAGCCTTGCCGGCTTCGGCATCTTTGCCGGTGGCCTTGCCCATGGCCTCCGGACTGGCTTCCACGTCAAGAAGGTCATCCGCCAGCTGGAACGCCAGGCCGGTGACTTCGCCAAAGCGGGTCAACCGTTCCACATCCGCGTCGTCCGCGTTTGACAGGATCGCGCCGGCCCGGCAGGCATATCGGAGCAGGGCACCGGTCTTCATGGATTGCAGAAGGCGAATTTCCGCTTCCGTCCGTTGGCGGTGCTCGGATTCCAGGTCAAGCATCTGACCGCCCGCCATGCCACCAATGCCTGCCGCACGGGACAATTCCCGGGAAAGGCGCAGGCGCACAGACGGGTCTTCATGGATTGCTTCTTCGGTGATGATGTCGAAGGCTAATGTCAAAAGGGCGTCGCCGGCCAGAATGGCTGTTGCCTCGTCATAGGCCTTGTGAACCGTCGGCTGACCACGGCGCAAGTCATCGTCGTCCATTGCGGGCAGGTCATCATGGACCAGCGAATAACAATGGATGAGCTCCAATGCACAAGCTGCCTGCAGAATACCTTCATCGGATCGTCCAAGCAGTCGGGCACATTCGAGTAGCAGGATGGGCCGCAGCCGCTTGCCACCGTTAAGGGCACCGTGGCGCATTGCGTCGAGCAGCCGGGGAGGGCGGGTGATCTCCTGCGGGCTGGTAACATCGGACAGGATCGTCTTCAGCGCTGCTTCCACAAGTGTTGCTTGCGCCACCAGATAGGGTTTGAGATCGAAAGTCATTCAGTCACCACCACAGAATTGCCCGGGGCTTCCCTGTCCTGAATTTCTGTTTACGTCAAGCCATTAGCGCATGAGATCGGCATCCGCAGGCAAATTGTTCAGAAGGCTGGACGTATGATTTCAAGCCCGCTATTGCCTTGTTACTGCCTCGGGGCATACGGGTGTGCAATCAAGGGCTGCGGTTTGCAATCATTGACCTTCCAACTCAAGCTGAAGATATCGCCGGTAATCCGCTCTGGTCACGGTGACGGAGGCTGAATGGCAAGCAGGGCAAAATCCACGAATGTGTTCGGCGGACTGTTGCGGTCTCTCCGCAAGTGGTCGATCCGGATCGTTCTGCTTTTGATCATTCTGCCACCGGTGCTCATCGTCATCTATTCCGTCGTTCCACCGGTCAGCACTTTGATGATCGGACGCTATGTGCAGTTTCTCTGGGTTGACCGCCAATGGGTGTCCCTGCAGGACATCTCTCCCAACCTGATCAAATCGGTGATTACCTCGGAAGACAGCGGGTTTTGCGAAAATGACGGTGTGGAGTGGGATGCACTGCAGGACCAGGTCGAAGCGCTGACCGATGGCGAACGCCCGCGTGGGGCAAGCACGATCACCATGCAGACCGCCAAAAACCTGTTCCTGTGGGGGGACAGGTCCTATGTGCGCAAGGCGCTGGAAATTCCACTGGCGCTGATGCTGGACGCGATCCTGTCCAAGAAGCGCGTTCTTGAGATTTATCTGAACATTGCCGAGTGGGGCGAGGGCATTTTTGGTGCCGAAGCGGCGGCGCAGGCGTGGTTCGGCAAGGCGGCCAAGGATCTGACTCGGGTGGAAGCCGCGCGGTTGGCCACCGCCTTGCCCAATCCACTGGGCAGGAATTCGGCAAAACCGACGCCGGGACACCGCCGTCTTGCGGCCACCAATCTTGCCAGAGTGAATGCTGCCGGCCCGATTTTCGGCTGTGTTCTGGGGAAATAGCCAACGTTCGGTAGAATGGACGTTTAGTCTATTCTATTTTAACGCAGAAAATTTCTTCTTTTGGGGTGGCAAAACGCTGGCGTTGCCTGTATAACGCCGCGCATTCGAACACCTGCGTGCAGCCACGCCCCGGGCTAACCCGGTCCGGGCCGCGCGGTTATGGACCACGGAGAAAAACAAAATGGCCGTTCCAAAGAGAAAAACCTCGCGCATGAAGCGCGGTTTTCGCCGTTCCGCGGACGCCCTGAAGCAGCCGACTTACGTCGAGGACAAGGATTCGGGCGAACTGCGTCGCCCGCATCACGTTGACCTGAAGACCGGCATGTACCGGGGCCGTCAGATCCTGTCCGCTAAGGACGACGCTTAAGTTCATTCCGCTTTCAGGTGTTTTGCCTGGAAGCGCATTGAAATCTTAAGGTGGATCGCCGCATGGCAAACCAAGATTGAGGCTGGCCTTGTTCCGACAGGCCGGCCTTTTTCTTTTGTCTTGAAATCGGCTCTTTGATCGTGTCAGCTCCGCGCGTTCCGCCCTCCAGCCAGGGCCTTGCAGTCCGGAGCCCATACATGCGCCTTTTCTCCGCAATCCCTTTCACGCTTTTCTCGTTCTTGATCTATAACGCGCTTGCGTTCACGGCCGGAGCTTCCGATCCTGCTTTCTGGTCTCAGCCGGTGATCACCATTGCAATGGTTTCGGGTGCCACGTTCGAATTGCTGGCGAGCGACCTGCTGATCACGGTAGGCCTGTTCTTTCTTTTCATCGAAATTCTGAAAGCCACCCGGATTGGCACGACCGCACTTCTGGATCACATGTTTTCGGTGCTGGTTTTCGTCGCCTACCTGGTCGAGTTCCTGGTGCTGCAGCAGGCTGCAACGTCTTTGTTCTTCATTCTGATGGCGATTTCGCTGATCGATGTGATTGCGGGATTCTCGATTTCGATCACAGGTGCGCGCCGGGATGTGTCGTTTGGACATGGAGATATGCATTAGGGAGAGCGGGTAGCGTACCGGCTTCGTTTCCCTATGCTTTGTAATTGCAGGACTTGATCTACTGCTGTCCGGTTTGCCTCCGGCGGGTATAACAGACTAACGACCGCTCCGTTGTCATTCCTGCACCCGCCTTCGCGGGCATAAACTCCGGCAGGAATCCAGTAAACACAAAGGTGCGGTTCAAATTAACACCGGAGATACTGGATCCCGGCCTTACGCTACGCTTCAGCCGGGATAACAGATACGATGAGTTTGTGTTTTGACAAATGATCGAACGCAGTTTGCTTGCCGGGCGCAACGCCAGTTCGAGCAAACAGCTTGAAAGCGGCGCTTTGAATGCGCTTCGACTCAGGCGTCTTTTGTATCGTCGGTGAGCGCGTATTTCTGGATCAGGGGCAGCTGGGTCAGTGTGAATACCAGGGTGATCGGCATGACGCCGAAGACCTTGAAGTTGACCCAGAAGTCAGTGGAGAAGCTGCGCCAGACGACTTCATTGATGATGGCAAGCACGAAGAAGAAGACACCCCAGCGGAATGTCAGTTTGCGCCAGCCTTCGTCGGTCAATTTGAAAGCGCTGTCGAACACGTAGCCGAGTAGTGATTTTCCAAACAAAAGGCCGCCGAGCAGGATGGATCCGAACAGGGTGTTCACGATGGTCGGCTTGAGCTTGATGAAAAGCTCGTCGTGCAGCCAAAGCGTCAGTGCTCCGAACACCAGAACGACGACACCCGAGACCAGCGGCATGATCGGCAGGCGCTTGGTCAGCCACAGAGACGCCGCCAGGGAAATTGTAATGGCGACCATGAAGGCAGCCGTTGCCAGAAAGATTGGCTGTCCGATCGATTGCAGAACCGGAAAGGCCGCTGCGATCTGTTCGCCCCTTGAGTTGAAGAGAAAAAAGACACCGAGCGGCCCCAGCTCCAGCGCCAGCTTCAAGAGCGGCGACAGTTCCTTCCGGGTCGGGTCGTTCGGGGCGTGTTCGAATTCCATGTTTTCACTTCTCCACACAAGGGATACCCGGGAGATAGGGGCAAGGGGAGGGCCGGGTCAAGGCGCAAAGATTGACAAGTCCTGAAATTGATCCGAATTGAGCCACAGAACCGCGCTAAGGATCATCGCTTCTGTTCCGCGACGACATGGATTGTCAGATGAGTGAAATGCCACCCAGAAGCAGGCCTGCCTGCAGGAACGTGACATGCCAAAGGTCCGTCGATCTGATATCCCTTGTCACGTCACCTGAAGCTGGAACTGGAGAGTAGTGTCAAAGATGCGTACGCTTCTGGCCTCGTTTCTGCTGATTTGCATGACCTTGCCGGTATGGGCGGTCACGCCTGTCGACTGGGAAGACCTGAAGGATCCGGAAGCAACACGATTTGACGATCCATTCGCTGCCCTAAGCCTGAACGAATTGCGGTCCTTGGGAACTGTCCTTCGCCTGCGCAAGCAGCTTGGCGAAAGCGGTGTTACCGAGGAGGCGAGACCCCGGATCGAACAGAAGCTGGCAAACGAGGAAGCCAAGCTTGCTGTGAGTGGTGTCGATGCGGACGCCCTGCTGGCCCAACGCGAGGCGATTGGCAGAAAGAGGGCACAGGCTGCATTGGCCGGCAATCCGGCGCTGAGCGGCGCGGAAATTGCCATCACGGGGTACGTTATACCGATTATCGAGGAAGACGGGATCGCACGCACCGGCTATCTTGTTCCGGAATATGGCATGTGCAGCCATGTTCCCGCGCCGGATCCCAACCAGATGATCCGCTATCGCCTGGAAAACGACTGGCAGGCCGATCGGATTTACCAGAAGGTGCGCCTCACCGGGCGCATTGGGCTCACTTTGTCACGACAGACGATCAACCTGCTGGACGGTCAGGTCGAGATGATATCCGCCTTTGAGCTTGAGACGCATGACGTGCAATCTCTCGAAGGGAGCGGCCCAGATGTTGACGCCCGGAGTTTCCGGTCTTTTGTTTCCCCAAGGTCCGGGGCCGCGAAACCATCCGCCGCGAACTAAAAAGGCGCCCGTCCGGGCGCCCTTTCGTTTCCGGTTCTGACCCAAGATATCAGCCGTTGGCGATGTACTGGCCACCGTTGATGGTCATGACCGCGCCGGTCATGAAGGCCGCGGAATCGGACGCCAGGTAGACAACCGTCTGGGCGATCTCTTCCGGATGGCCGAGGCGACCGACCGGGATGCCGGAAATGATCGATTCCAGTACCTTTTCCGGCATCGCCGCGACCATGTCGGTGTTGATGTAGCCGGGGCAGACGCAGTTCACGGTAATGCCTTTGAAAGCATTTTCCTGGGCAAGCGCCTTGGTAAAGCCGATCACGCCTGCCTTGGCAGCCGAATAGTTGGTTTGACCCATCTGGCCTTTCTGACCGTTGATGGAGGAAATGTTGATGATGCGGCCGGAGCCGCGTCCACGCATGCCGTTGATCACCGGGTGAGTCATGGTGAACATGGAATCGAGGTTGGTGGACAGAACGGCACGCCACTGTTCGAAATCCATCTTGTGGAACATGCCGTCACGGGTGATGCCCGCGTTGTTGACCAGAACTTCCACCGGTCCCAGCTCGCTCTCGACCTGTGCGATACCTGCTGCACAAGCGTCAGGGTCGGAAACGTCCCACTTGTAGACGTGAATGCCGGTTTCGGCTTTGAAGGCCTCGGCTTTCTCGGTGTTGCCGGCATAAGTGGCCGCCACTGTGTAGCCGGCGTCTTTCAGACCGCGCGAGATTGCTTCGCCGATACCACGCGTACCTCCAGTGACCAATGCGACCTTGCTCATTCCCCTTCCTCCTGACTTCCAGCTTCGGGCCCTTTGGGCTCCACTAGGTTATTGATTTCGTTGTTTTGAGGTCGTGGCTGGTCCTCATCACCCACGACCCCGTGCACATTTGGTTTCGATCAGCGCTCCAGGCACATGGCAACACCCATGCCGCCGCCGATGCAGAGCGTGGCGAGGCCTTTCTTGGCATCGCGACGAACCATTTCATGGAGCAGGGTGGTGAGAATGCGGGCGCCGGATGCACCAATCGGGTGACCGATGGCGATGGCGCCGCCGTTGACGTTGACGATGTCCGGGTTCCAGCCCATGTCCTTGTTGACGGCGCAGGCCTGTGCGGCAAATGCCTCGTTGGCTTCGACCAGATCGAGATCGGCCGCGGACCAGCCGGCTTTTTCCAGAGCCTTGCGGGATGCCGGGATCGGGCCGGAGCCCATGATTGCAGGGTCAACACCAGCCGTTGCCCAGGATGCGATGCGGGCGAGCGGCGTCAGGCCACGCTTCTCAGCTTCTGCCGCGCTCATGACGAGGATCGCTGCTGCACCGTCATTGAGACCGGATGCATTTGCAGCCGTCACCGAACCGTCCTTGGTGAAGGCCGGGCGGAGTTTGGCGACACTGTCGAGGGTCGCGCCGTGGCGAATGTATTCGTCATCCTCGACGACGCGCTCGGACTTGCGTTCTTTCACGGTGACCGGAGTGATTTCGGCCTTGAACTTTCCGGCTTTCTGCGCAGCTTCGGCCTTGTTCTGAGAGGCGACAGCGAACTCATCCTGCTGCTCACGGTTGATCTGCCATTTTTCAGCGACGTTTTCAGCTGTCTGACCCATGTGATAACCATTAAAGGCATCCCACAGACCATCCTTGATCATGGTGTCGATCATCTTGAAGTCGCCCATCTTGTGGCCGGAGCGCATGTGAGCGCAGTGCGGCGACAGCGACATGTTTTCCTGACCGCCCGCCATCATAATGGTGGCGTCACCGGTCTGAATCTGTTGCGCTGCAATGGCGACCGTTCGCAGACCGGAACCGCAAACCTGGTTGAGGGTCCAGGCCGTTGCCGCGTCGGCGATACCCGCCTTGATTGCAGCCTGGCGCGCCGGGTTCTGACCTTCCCCGGCGGTCAGAACCTGACCGAACACGACTTCATCGATTTCGTCGCCTTTGACACCGGCCTGTTCCATGGCCGATTTCATGACAAGAGCGCCAAGTTCATGGGCGGGAATGTTGGCAAATGAGCCGTTGAAAGTGCCAACTGGCGTGCGGGTCGCACTGACAATGACGATATCGGTGGAAGCGCTCATACTACTCTCCAGGACTTGGGCCGAGCGGCCTTAGTAGGTAGGTGCCCCGAAGGCACCTTAAGATCCTTGTTTCACCTTGGACTAGAAACTGCGGTTGGATTTGTGTCAACCGTTTCACCCCTTATCTGAGGACTGTTTTCGCATTTGCGGTATTATCCTTTCGTCAGTGCACATAAAAAGGGTGGCAAGATCCTCTACGATTGGCTTAGTCTCTTAGTTGGAGGAAATGACAAGGTTGCGAAGGCCTTGTCGTCAAATGGGAAACAAGCCGTAAGGCTGAGAGGCGGAAGTGACGAATGGCCAAGACAAACGAGCCAACAATCATCAAGAAATACGCCAACAGGCGGCTCTACAACACGGGCACCAGTACCTATGTCACACTGGAGGATCTGGCCGTGATGGTGAAGGGGGAAGAGGATTTTGTGGTCTATGACGCGAAGTCCGGTGAGGACATCACCCGGTCCGTGCTGACCCAGATCATTTTCGAACAGGAAGGCAAGGGACAGAATCTCTTGCCGGTGACGTTCCTGCGGCAGCTGATCCGTTTTTACGGCGACAGCATGCAGGGGCTCGTGCCGAGCTTCCTTGAATACTCGATGACGTCCCTGACGAAGGAGCAGGAGAAACTCCGCTCGCAAATGAGCGAAGCTTTCGGAGCAACTGCTTTCGATGCCATTGAGGATCAGGTCAAGCGCAACACCGAGATGTTCGAGCGGGCAATGAAGATGTTCATGCCTTTCCCGACCGGTGAAGGTGGATCTGCGCCTAATTCCACTGTCGGTGGCAATGCGGTCAAACCGGAAAAGTCCGAAGTTGCCGATCTGGATGACATGAAGCGTCAACTGGAAGAAATGCAGAAGACAATCAACAAGTTGTCGGACAAGTCCTGACATCCGCCGTGCAGGCTGACGCTGGCAGAGTAACCGCATTGGAAACTGTTCCAGGCGCTTTGGAACGTCTGGAAGCCTGGTTTGTTCATGAATGGCCCGAGTGGTATGGGCCAGATGGCGCGGGAGATGCTCCTTGCGATCTCAAAGCCTGCCTTCAGGGGGGAAGCCGCCTGCCGAGGTGCCTTGTCTCGCTTGATGGTTCAGGAGACGTTATCGGAACAGTTTCCCTGCGCGACACGTCGCCTGGTTCGGATCGCTATCCGGGCGTCTGGGTGACCGCCTTGCTGGTTCCGGCCCCCTTGAGACGATCCGGCATCGGAACCGGTCTGGTTTCAGCTGCAGAAGCGGAAGCGCTGCGGCTTGGCTTTTCTGAAATTTATGCATCAACTGCGAATGCCCAGTCCCTGTTCCGCCGCAGGGACTGGAGCTTTCATGACAGTTTGAGGACTCGGGGCACGGCTCTGGATATCTTCCGGAAACCTCTTCAGGCTTAGTTCTCGAAGATCGAATGCCCGGGTCCTTGAACAGGTCTTAGCCGCAATCGGCGACCAGTTCTGCCGCCTCGATGCCTGCAACGGCACAGGCTTCGTCATTGTCAGACGTATCGCCGGTTATTCCGACAGCACCGAGTGTTTCGCCGTTTTCATCCTTGATGATCACACCGCCGGGAACCGGGACAATTGCCCCACCGGATACGCCGTTGAGCGCATTGACGAAATGCGGGCGCGATTCCGCATTGGCATTCAGCCATCTGGTGCCTGTGCCGACTGCGAGAGCGCCAACTGCCTTGCCGGAGGCAATTTGCGGGCGCATGATCGAAGAGCCGTCCTGCCGCTTGAGCACAACAGTATGACCGCCTGCGTCCAGAACTGCGACGGTGAGAGGTTTCAGATTGAGCTCTGCTGCTTTTTCAATAGCGGCAGAAGTGATGGTCTCTGCCGTTGAAAGTGTGAGTTTGCGCATTTGGCCACTTCTCCTTAAGGTGCTGCCCGAATTCGGAATTTGCTATCAGAACATGGCGTGGGCGAATAGGCCGTGTTCGCAAGAAGCTTTTGCGGCAAATTGGAAAAAGTAAGACGTGTTTCGGGTGGGAGGAACTCAGTGAAGCGTGATTTTCAGGCACCAGGCCGGTCTCCGGTTTTCGCGCGGGACGCCGTAGCCGCAACCTCGCATCCCCTGGCAACGAGCGCTGCGATTGAAGTTCTGCAGGCCGGCGGCAATGCGGCGGACGCTGCAATTGCTGCCGTTGCCGTGCAGTGCGTTGTCGAACCGCATATGACCGGCATTGGCGGTGATTGCTTTGCGATCGTCATGGAGCCGGGCGGCCGGTTGACAGGGTTCAACGGGTCCGGCGCTGCCCCACGCGCGGCGACACCTGAAAAACTCGCCGAACTCGGTGTGCGGGAGATCTCCGATACGTCTCCTCACGCGGTTACCGTTCCAGGTGCCATCCGTGCCTGGGAAACGTTGCTCAAGGCGCATGGCACCATGAGCTTCAAGCAGCTGTTCAAGCGTGCGATCCAATATGCACGGGAAGGATTTCCCGTAGCGCCGCGTGTTGCCCATGACTGGTCGAAAGATGTCGACAAACTTGCCGCCGATCCCAGTTCGGCTGCAGCATATCTGATTGACGGCAAAGCACCGGAAACCGGCACGATTCTGCGATATCAGCATCTGGCCGATACACTGGAAACCATTGCCGAAGGTGGTTCCGACGCCTTTTACTCAGGAGCGATTGCAAGGGATATCGTGTCCGCGCTTCAGGCCCGTGGCGGCCTGATGACCGAGGATGACCTGGCGGCCTGTCACACGACCGCAGTTTCGCCTGTCATGCGGGACTACAAGGGGCATACCATCGCGGAATTGCCACCGAATGGCCAGGGTATCATCGCCTTGGTCATCCTTGGGATCCTGGAACGTTTCGACCTGGAAAGTCTCGATCCTCTTGGTCCGGAGCGGTTCCATCTGGAAATGGAAGCTGCCCGGCTCGCCTATGCCGTGCGAGACAAGTTTGTCACCGACCCGGGCCACATGGATGTCTGCCATTCTCACCTGATCGGAGACGATTATCTGGACAGGCTTGCGCAACAGGTGGCGCCTCACACACGTATTGCCTCCTTGCCTGATGCGGAACTGTCGCCGCAGACCGACACCGTTTACCTGAGCATCGTTGACAAGGATGGTCTTGCCGTCTCCTTCATCAATTCACTGTTCAGCGACTTCGGCAGCGGCATCGTCGCGCCGGAAAGCGGAGTCCTTCTGCATTGCCGGGGCAAGTCGTTCAACGTTGCTCCCGGACATGCCAATTCGATCGATGGCGGCAAGCGGCCATTGCACACGATCATTCCTGCAATGGGATTGAAGAACGGTGCGCCATGGCTGTCCTTCGGCGTGATGGGCGGCCACTACCAGGCTTGCGGGCATGCGCATCTGCTCACCAACATTATCGACTATGGCATGGACGTGCAGGCGGCCATCGACTTCCCGCGCATGTTCTTCGACATGGACAGTCACACCCTGCAGGCTGAGAGACTTGTACCGCCGTCAACGATCGAAGGATTGCGGGCCCTTGGCCATGAGGTGGTAGCGGCCGAAGGAGCGATCGGCGGCAGCCAGGCGATCATGATCGACAAGGCGCGCAGAATGCTGACGGCCGGCTCCGATCCCCGCAAGGATGGTCACGCAGCCGGGTATTGATGTCGCCTTCTGAAGTTGCGTCAATTTAGGACTTGTGCAATTCGCGCGTGGCGTGTTGAGTGCGGGCGGACGCGCCCGTTTTCTATGAGGTTTTCATGCTCGATCTTTCGAGGCGAGAGTTCCTGCTCGGGAGCGCCGGAACCGCCGCGGCTTTCGCTATTGGCGGTGTAGCGGCAAGCCACGCAGCCGCTGCGGATCACGCACTTACGCTTGCCAGTCTCGACCACCGCATCATGCCCGATGCGATAACGAAAAACATGATGAGTTTTTCGCCGGACGGACCGCCTCCGGTCCTGCGCTTCAAGCAGGGACAGAAAACGTCCATCGATGTGACGAACAATCTCGATGAAGCATCTGTTGTTCACTGGCACGGGTTCAGAATTGCCAACGCCATGGATGGCGTTCCCTATCTGACACAGTACCCGATCGAAGCTGGCCAATCCTTCCGCTATGAGTTCACTCCTCCGGACGCGGGAACGTACTGGTACCACCCGCATTGCAACACATTGGAGCAGATGGCCCGCGGCCTGACGGGCGTCATGGTGGTGGAGGAGGAGGAGGATCCCGGTTTCGACCGTGATTTGCCGCTGAACATTCGTGACTTCAGGTTGGGAGGCGACGGTCAGTTTATTTCGCTGTTCAAGCCAAGAAGCGCGGCAAGAAGTGGAACGCTCGGAACGGTCTCAACGGTAAACTGGGAGATGGATCCGGTTCTTGAACTGGAAGCAGGCAGTCTTGTCCGATTGCGACTTGCCGTAACCGATGTCACCCGGGTCGGTACCTATGACATTACCGGCGGCGAAGCCCAGTTGATCGCACTCGATTCCAATCCTTTGCCGGAGCCCTTGCCTGCGACCGATATTCTTCTGTCGCCGGGGCAACGGGCCGATGTCGCATTGCGCGTTCCCGACAGCGAAGAGGAGATTGTCAATCTGGTGCTCAAGCGGAGCAACGGCAACCGGGTGGTCGCACGTTTCAGGCCGAAAGGGCCGAGCGCGAGACGAGACTTGAGAGAACTCAAGCCGTTGCCGCAGAATCCGGTGATGCTTCCGGATCTCAAGAACGCTGAAGTGATGGAGTTTGTCTTTGGCTGGTCACCGGAGGGGGATGCGCCTCAGTCCAGCTTGTGCGGAACGCTTGGCTACACGTTCTGGTCAATCAACCGAAAGGCATGGCCGGGAGATCTGCCTGGGCCGTTTGACCCGCTGGCAACAATGAAAATGGGGAAATCCTACATCTTGCGGCTTCGCAACGAGACACCGAACGACCACCCGATCCATCTGCATGGCGTGTCTTTCCAGCTTCTCAGGTCGAACAAGCGCAAGCTTCCGCCGTTGATTACCGACACGGCACTGCTTCAGAAGGAAGAAACGATGGACGTTGCGCTGGTCGCCGATAATCCGGGTGACTGGGCTTTCCACTGTCATGTGATCGAACATCAGAAAACCGGGCTTGCCGGCTTCCTGAGGATCGAAGGGTAACAGTCGGGTCAGGCCGTCAGCGAAACGGTGTAGGAATCTTCTTCCTGCTCCTTGGTGGCTGCTTGGTACTGTTGCAGGTGCAAGTGTTGCTCCAGCCGGGTTTCAGGGTGGTCCGGATGGTTTGCCAAAAGCTGTGTGGCGTATTCCGCATGTGCGCCGTGGTTGGTTTCACCCTGCAGCGCGGCAGAGGCGATATGGGCGGGGATCAGTGCCATGTCGCCGAAGCGGCCGTTCGCGGTGGAGGTCTGCTTCGCATCTGAAGCGGGTGCGACGGTCGGCTTCTGCCGGATGCGCAGTGCGTGAATTGCGGAAACTGGGGTCACTTGCATGTTCAAACTCCGTGGCGGGCCAGTCCGTGGCCAATCTTGTCGGAGGTCCGGGTGGTTCCCGGATCTGAACCTAATGTAGGAATTACAGCCGAAATTGAATGTGCTGCGCGTCACACATTGTCAGAACTGGCAATCACACAGCCGTGACAAGACAAAAAGAAACCCGGAGCTTGGCTCCGGGCTGAAGGTATCCAGTGGTACATCTGGAAACTTGGAAACTGATGGATCGTGTCCTATCGCTCGGTCTTGATCAGGTGCCCTGCGGACCTCTGGCGCGGCAGTGCCGCCGTTTCGCGATAGCTGTTGATGCCATTGACAGGCTCAGTCTGGCGGCGAAGCCTTGTCTGAGGCTCTCCGTCGCGCGTGGCAATCAAATGGGCCAGAAAAACCGAGTTGGGACGATAGTGCGTGGCAAAGGCCTTCTGTTCCCGCTCAAAGGCGGGCTGCAGCGGCACGGGCAGATGTGAGGCAAAGTCTTTCTGGCGTTCGGATTCCGTCTCTCCCACAGAGGGACGCTTCCGCCTCACATTGGCACGACCTGCCGAAGTTACCGGGTTCACTCGCACAATCTAACGCCTCGTTGTTTCAGAATGGCACGCCGGGTGCCGTCTTGCCTGAAACGTCGCAACTGCCATGCCACTTGGGGCCGACGTTAATAATTTAGGTGCAGAGTTTGGCCAAAAGAGGATCGTAAAGGTTAACAATGGTGTGAGGCCGGGACACTTTTCGATCACGCGGACCGGAGCAGGAGTGCTTCGAAATCCTGTTCACGCCGGTCAGTTCGTTCTCTCGGTTAAATCCCGGATGACAAAGCATTAACCAAATACGCGGCCTGGAAGCCGCGTAATTCGATTGCAGTCTTGCGTTTGGGTGCCCTTGTTTCAGTCGTCGTCGGGCAATTTGCCTGTCCAGGCGGTCCGGTCGATGTCGAGATCCGCAAACTGGTCCGGGTTCAGCAGCGGTCTTGCGACACCTTGGCTCAGCTGGGTTTTGAAATCCCGCAGAATGCGCAGGGCGGTCGGGAAGAGCATCAGCAGCGCCAGAAGATTGACGACGGCCAGCACACCCATCAGCGGATCGGAGAAGAAAAAGACAGCGGACGCGTTGGGGGCCGTCGCGCCGAGAAACACGATCATGATAACGAACCAGCGCAAGCCATGCACCCATGCGGAATTCCTGGACATGAAGGTGAGGGCGTTTTCGCCGAGATAGTAATTGTAGATGATCGAGCTGAATGCGAAGAGCAGCAGGGCTGCCGTCAGGAAATAGCTTGTCCATCCGCCAAGATGCGAAGCCAGAGACTGTTGAGTCAGAACGATACCGTCAACACCTTCGTTTCCAGGCTGGTAGACGTCGCCAAGCAGGATGATGAAGGCGGTGCAGGAGCAGATGACGATCGTGTCGATGAAGACCGAGAAGGACTGGGTGATGCCCTGGCTGATCGGATGCCGGACGCGCGCTGTTGCGGCCACATTGGGAGCGGAGCCGAGACCGGCTTCGTTGGAAAACAGACCGCGCTGCAGACCTTGCTGGATCGCGACACCCATGCCCCCGCCAACTAGCTCTTCGAAGCCGAAGGCATTCGCGACAATCATGTAGATGACGCGCGGCAGCTCGGTGATGTTGACCAGAATAGCCAGAAGCGCGAGCAGGATGTAGCCGACGGCCATGATCGGAACGATGACATCAGCCGTCTTTGCAATCCTGTGAATGCCGCCATAGACGATCGCTCCGGTCAGAATTGCCAGGAACACACCGCTCCACAATCTGTCGATGCCGAGACTTTCCTGTACGGCACCGGCAACGGTGTTGCCCTGAAAGGCGTTGAAGCCGATTGCGAAGGACGCGATCAGGCAGATAGCGTAAAGCACTGCCAGCCAGCGGAAATCCTCTCCGAGACCATGAATGATCGTTCGGGCGGGGCCACCGCGATAGGCTCCATCGCCGGTGGATCGTTTGTAAAGCTGAGCGAGTGAGCATTCGATCAGGCTGGTGCACATGCCGACGAGTGCAATCGCCCACATCCAGAAGACGGCGCCGGGTCCGCCCAGAGAAATAGCAACAGCGACGCCTGCAATATTGCCGCCGCCGACGCGTCCGCCGACGGAAAGCAACAGCGCCTCACGCGCGGAAATCGCTTTTTGATCCTCGGTCTGGTTCTTCGAGGAGAGAACACGGAACATGCGTTTGAAAAACCGGATCTGCGCAAACCCGGTGACGATGGTAAAGAACAATCCAATGACGACCAGAAAAGGTATCAGGGCAAAGCCCCATGTAAGGTCGCCGATCAATCCGAACAGATTTTCAAGAAATTGCATGTCTGCCGCACTCCCGCATCGCTTGGAAAGGCCGATACCGGAAAGCGTAAACGCTTGCCGTAAGGTTATGCAACTCCTGAATTAATTTCGCATTGCAGCAACTCTGAGGAGTTTGGGCGACAACGACCTCAACGCTACGGGTTCCTGGGTGATACACACCGGAGCGCGCAAAAAAAGCGCGATCCAAAGGACCGCGCTCTTGGAACTTCAGTTTGGATCGAAATCCTTAGGCAGCCAGTGCGCCCTGTGCCTGGTCAACCAGTGCCTTGAAGGCATCCGGCTGATTGATGGCCAAGTCGGACAGAACCTTGCGGTCGACTTCGATGCCGGCCTTGTTCAGGCCGTCGATGAAGCGGCCATAGGTCATGCCGTGCTGACGGGTAGCCGCGTTGATGCGCTGGATCCAGAGCGAACGGAAGTTGCGCTTCTTGGTCTTGCGGTCGCGGTAGGCGTATTGTCCTGCCTTCTCCACGGCCTGCTTGGCGACGCGGATGGTATTCTTGCGGCGGCCATAGTAGCCCTTGGCGGCCTTCAGAACTTTTTTGTGACGAGCGTGGGCGGTTACGCCCCGTTTGACGCGTGACATTTAGATGATCTCCTTCGGGGCTGGCGTTATGCGTACGGCAGGAACTGCTTCACGATCTTTGCATCCTGGTCGCTCAGCGTGGTGGTGCCACGGGCGTTGCGGATGAACTTGTTCGTGCGCTTGATCATGCCATGGCGCTTGCCGGCCTGCGCGGTTTTCACCTTGCCGGTCGCGGTCACTTTAAAGCGCTTTTTGGCGCCGGACTTCGTCTTCAGCTTGGGCATTTTGCATCCTTTCCTTTGTGCATCTGTCAAACGACAGACACTCTTTTGTTGGTGCATTCAGAGCCGACACGGCATGCCCTTGGTTGTCATGAATGGCTGCGTTCAAAACACAGAAAACCAGTCCACGACGAGCCGGACGACTCTGGACCGGGCGCTTATATGGGAGGTTTCCGCCGAATGCAACCGGATTCAGCGCTCAAGAGCCGAATTGACGGTCCGGTTTTGTCGCGGGCATCCGGTTGCTTCGGTTATTGTTTTCCGGCAGCTGGTCCGTCAGGCGGCCAGCTGACATTCCTTCTTCGCTGCTTCCACGTTGACTGCCACCGTGTCGGCATCCGCCGTGGTGCCCTGAACGGATATGAAACGGATATCGGTGATGCCGAGGAAAGACAGCAGGAACTGCAGGTAGGGTTGAACAAAATTGGCTGCGGAAAAGGCTTCTCCGTCCAGATAGCCCTCAGCGCCATAGGCGCAGACAACGACCGCGCGCCTGGTGCGCGCAAGGCCTTTGAAAGCGCCGTCCTCATAAGCAAAGGTGTGACCCATTCGAACGACCTGATCGATCCAGGCTTTCAAGGCGGCAGGTACGCTGAAATTGTAGATTGGAGCGGTGATCAGCAGAGTGTCTGCTTGTTGAAGTTCTTCGATCAGGCTGTCGGAAAGTGATGTGGCTTCCCGCAAGTCTGCCGTCATGGCAGCGTCAGGCGTGTAGAAACCTTCGATGGTCTTCTGGCTGATGATCGGGATGGAGCCGTCGGCTACATGACGGGACAGGACGCGGCAGTCCGGATGTTTGTTCCTGAAGCAGTCTTCAAAATGATCGGCAATCGCGGTGGAATGCGATCCGGTTTGCCGTGAGCTGGAGTTTATGCGCAGAAGCAAAGTCATTTGAGTTTCTCCATTGAATGATGGGTCTCAGCTTATTTCTGCGATTTCTTCAGAAAAATGCCGCATAATCCCTCATAATCGTGCATAAAATGCACGAATGGATATTCAGGCACTCAAGACCATTCTGCTGGTGAAGGACCTGGGCAGCATTGCCGCTGCCGCCAGGGCGCTTGACCTCGACGCGTCCAAGGTTTCCCGGGTCGTTGCGGGTGTTGAGCGCGAGCTTGGACTTCGGCTCTTTCAACGCAGCACCCGAAAACTGGCGACCACTGACGAAGGCGACCAATATCTGCGCCGGATTGCACCGCTGGTGGAAGAACTGGAAGCTGCTGGAGCGGAAGTCGCCTCCAGGGGTGGAGTGCCCAAAGGCACGATCCGGCTCACCGCGTCGGTGGCCTTTGTGCAGGAGGGCATCTTGCCGGTCCTGCCCAAATTCCAGCAGTTGTATCCGGATCTCACCGTCGAGCTTTATCCTGCAGATCACAATCTCGACCTTCTGGCTGAAGGTCTGGATCTGGCGGTGCGCCTTGCCGCTGCGCCGAAGGGCGATCTGATATCAACAAAGCTTCTTACGACCCGCTATCGGGTCGTGGCATCGCCTCAATATCTGGAGCAGGTGGCGCCGGTTCGTCACCCCGCCGACCTGAGCATGCTGAACTGCCTGTGTTTTGCGTTCCCCGGTTTCAAGAAATCCTGGCTCTTCAGGCAAAAGGGCTCCGATCCGTTTCCCGTCGAGGTATCCGGTAAGACCCTCATTGCCAGCGCGCCATCGCTGCGTGAAGCCGCGCGGCTTGGTATGGGGGCGGCCCTTTTGCCGGACTGGCTGATCCGGAAGGATCTGAAGTCCGGACGTCTGGTTGATCTTTTTCCGGAGTTCGAATGCGCGGCCTTCGATTTTGAAACCGCAGCCTGGATCTTGTATCCCAGCCGGACATATCTGCCACAGAAGGTCCGGGTGATGATCGACTTCCTCAGGGCGGAGCTGGGGTCTTCAGGACGCTGAAGACCCCGACTACCCGATTATGCATTCACATCGACAACAACGCGGCCCTTGACCTGACCCTTCAAGATGTCGGCGCCGAGCCCGGGCAGATCTTCCAGCGTTGCCGACTGGATCATGGCCTCAAGCTTGTCCATTGGCAGATCCTTTGCCAAACGCTCCCAGGCGCGAACGCGGGCATCATAGGGCTTCATGACACTGTCGATGCCCAAGAGGTTCACGCCGCGCAGGAGGAATGGAATGACCGTCGCCGGTAGCGCCGCGCCACCTGCAAGACCGACGGCGGCAACGGAAGCGCCGTATTTCATTTGCCCGAGGACCCTCGCCAGCATCGCTCCGCCGACCGCGTCGATGCATCCTGCCCAGGTTTCGGCCTCCAGTGGACGTTTGACGGTTTCATTGACATCGTCGCGCGGCACGATCCGGCTTGCGCCCAGGGACTTCAGATAATCCCAGGTGCTTTCCCGCCCGGTGACTGCAGCAACTTCATAGCCGAGGTTTGCGAGGATTGCGGTTGCGACCGACCCGACGCCTCCGGCTGCACCTGTCACCAGAACCGGCCCGTCCTCAGGCTTCAAGCCATGGTCTTCCAGTGCCATCACGGCCAGCATGGCGGTAAATCCTGCAGTGCCGACGGCCATGGCGTTGCGCGTGGTCAAGCCGTCGGGCAGGGGAACCAGCCATTCGCCTTTGACGCATGCCTTCTGGGCGTAACCGCCCCACCAGGCCTCGCCGACGCGCCAGCCGGTCAGCACGACCTTATCTCCAGGCTTGTACCACTCGTCCGAGCTTTCCTCGACAGTGCCGGCGAAGTCGATACCCGGTACGTGCGGGTAGTTGCGCACCAGTCCGCCGCCAGGCCCCACGCAGAGCCCGTCCTTGTAGTTCAGGGTCGAATACTCAACCGCAACGGTGACGTTGCCATCCGGCAGACGGTTTTCCTCTATCTCCTGAACGGACGCGCTGGTCTTGCCCTCTGCATCCTTGTCAACGATGAGTGCCTTGAAAGTCATGTGATTATGCCCTGTTAGCTGGTCTTGCTTGCGAGTGTCCCGGCCTTTTGGCGCAGAACATATTTCTGGATTTTTCCCGTTGCCGTCTTCGGCAATTCGGTAAAGACGATCTTTTTCGGCCGCTTGAAGCCGGCCATCTGTTCCTTGCAAAAGGCGATCAAGCTGTCTTCGGTGGCCTGACTGCCTTCCTTCAGTTCGACGAAGGCGCAGGGAACCTCCCCCCACTTTTCATCCGGCAATGCGACAACAGCAGCCAGGACAACGTCCGGATGCCGGTGAAGAATGCCCTCGACCTCAACTGACGAGATGTTTTCACCACCGGAGATGATCACGTCCTTCAACCGGTCCCTGATCTGGATGTATCCGTTTGGATGGCGCACAGCTGCGTCACCCGATCTGAAGGCCCCATCGGCCAGAGCTTCTTCCGTCGCCTCGGGGCTTTTGTAATACCCCTTCATGACCGTGTTGCCGCGAATGACGATTTCTCCCTGGGTCTCGCCGTCCGAAGGAACAGACACGCCGGTGTCGCGATCAACGACGTCGATAGATTCCGTCATCGGGAAGCCGACACCCTGCCAGGACTGCAATTCGGCCTGTTCTTCGGGTGTCAGGTCGTCCCATTCCTCTCGCCACAGACACTGAGACACATGACCATAGGTCTCCGTGAGCCCGTAGACCTGCATGACCTCGAAACCGAGTGCCTTTGTGGCTGCCAGAACAGCGGCCGGAGGTGGGGCCCCCGCAGTCATCACCTTGACCGGATATTTCAGCTCTTTTCGGTCCGGCTGAGGCGTGTTGACCAGCATCGACAAGACGATCGGAGCGCCGCCGAGATGGGTGATACCGTGTTCGGCGATCAGGTTGAAAACAGCTTTGCCCGTCACCTGCCGAATGCAGACGATGGTACCGGCGGTCAGCGTCATGGCCCAGGCATGACACCAGCCGTTACAGTGAAACATCGGAACGGTGTAGAGATAGACCGGGTGACGCGGCAATTCCCAGGCAATTGGCGTTCCCATGCTCATGAGATAAGCACCACGATGGTGATAGACGACACCCTTGGGACGGCCGGAAGTTCCGGACGTATAATTGAGAGCGATCGCCTGCCATTCGTCCACCGGACCCTGCCAGGCGAACGAAGCATCCCCTTCTTCAACGAGGTTCTCGTAGGTCTCTCTGCCGATTGGTTTGCCACCCGGAGCATCCGCGTCGACAATATTGACCACAGGCAGGTCGTTTCCGTTCACCCTGAAAGCTTCGCCGATGACACCGGCAAAGGCCGTGTCGGCAATGACCAGCTTTGCGTCGCTGTGATCAAGGATGTAGGCGACGGTTTCCGGTTCCAGCCGAATATTGATCGTGTTCAGAACCGCTCCGGTCATCGGGACCGCATAATGCAGTTCAAACAGTTCCGGGGTGTTGGCCGCCATGACGGAAACGGTGTCACCGACGCCGATACCCCGTGCGCGAAGACTGGAGGCAACTCTCTTTACGCGTTCATAGACGTCGCCCCAGGTGTATCGGCGGTCATTGTAGATGACGGCAAGGCGATCGGGGAATATCGCGGCCGTTCGCTCAAGAAAGGAGAGCGGTGAAAGCGGAACGTGATTGGCAGATTTGCGGGGCAGTGCCTCGTAATGCTCTCTCATCGTTAGCTTTCCTGATCGGTGAAGGGTGTTTCCCAGACAGTCGCCGGGCGCATGCCATGCGGTGTGTCGACCTGAACCCTTGTTCCGTCGTCCCAATGTGTCATCCGCACCATCCCGATCGCAACGTTGGTGCGAAAGTCGGGTGAATAGGCGGCTGAACTCACCGTGCCGACCTGTTTGCCGCCGGCAATGACCGGCCAAAGATCATCGCAGGGTGGAACCGGGTCGCCATCGATTGCGATGCTGCGGATCTGCCTTACCGGTCCTTCTACCGCGACGCGAAGAAGCGCATCACGTCCGATGCAGCCAATCGCCGCCTGTGTTTGACAAAACCGGCCAAGACCGCACTCGTGCGGCGTGTTGTTGCGCGTCATGTCGTTGCCGTAGGACAGGAGCTGACCTTCGATCCGCTCGATCAGGTTCGGGCAGCCCGCACGGACTTCGAGGTCTTCTCCTGCCGACATCAAGGCATCCCAGATCGGTTCGCCGAGATGCGATCCTTCGACATAGAGCTCAAATCCACCCTGTTTCGAATAGCCGGACCTTGCGAGGACGAGCCTGTGTCCCTGAAAGTCAACGTGGCCATAGCGAAAGAAGCGGATCGACCTGATCTCTTCGCCGAACACGCGGGCTACCAGATCTTCTGCCCTGGGTCCCTGGATCGCGAGTGGCGACACGTCAGGCTCGTCAACGTCGACTTCGAGGCGCAATGCGTGCGCAAGGCCCTTGATCCAAAACAGCAGGTCGCTGTCGGCAACAGAAACCCAGAATTTGTCTTCGGCCAGTTTTGTCGTTACCGGATCGTTCAGCATACCTCCCGTTTCGTCGACCATGGGCGTGTAGTAACATCGCCCTTCGGTCATTCCCGAAAGGTCACGTGGCGTCAGCATTTGTGCAAGACGCGCCGCGTCAGGCCCCCAAAGTTCAACTTGCCGCTCACAGGAGACGTCCCACACCTGAACCTTCGATTTCAGGTGGTGGTAATCCTCTTCAACGGTGTCGAACACCGTTGGCAGCAGCATGTGGTTGTAGACGGTGTACGCCTTGACACCGGCTGCCTCTACACGCCTGGAAAACGGGGTCTTCCGGGTGCGGCGGGAAATCGAAAGAAGCGGGGCCTGCATGCCTGACCCTCCCTATGCGGCCTGTTCGGCAGACGGGCCTGACCAGTCAATCTGACAGATCTCGGCGCTGCGTCCATCAAAGTCCCAAACCCGTCCGTAAGCACGAACCCGTCCCTGATTTGCGGTGGCAACGGTGATGTCCGGACCCATCCAGTATTCGGTGTTCGTGACCACGATATCCTCGTCCGGATTGCCGCCGGGAACCGGTTCCACTTCGCCCTTGATGGCCTTGCCGACAATCAGGCGGCGCTTCTTGCCTTCATTGGTGTAGGAAACCGGCGCGCGCTCAGCCCCAAGGAACTCGCTCACCAGAACGCGGAAGAGACCGGTGGTGCCTTTTGCCTGTCCGGAGAAGATCTTCAGGAGGCCGTCATAAGCGGCATCGCTTGCACGCTCGTCGATATAGGCGGCGGCTTTCCAGTTCCCGCGCGCCATCAGGCCGGGAATTTCCAGAACCAGGCCGACATTGAGACCCGAGAGATCCTCGCCCTCATAGTGACCCTCGTCGATGCGCACGCCCGCCCAGGCCTGGCAATAGCCCTCGGTGGGCGGATGCTTGCCCAGCGAGACGACACAGGGGCAAAAGACCGTGCAGTTGCAGTTCAAGATAAGTTCGCCGCGAATGGCCCAACCGGACATTCGATCCTCCCTAGAATAGATTTGGCATGAGTGGCAGGGCGACGACGGTCGACCCTGCGATGAAAAGAAAGACGCCGAGCGGCGCGCTGAGCTTCGCGCCGATCTGCGGAAGTTTTTCCAGTGTCATCAGCACCATGGCGAGACCCATGAACGCCAGGTTCATGGTGCCGGCAACAAAGGCGAGCAGCATCAGGGCCCAGCAGCAACCGAGGCACACCGCGCCGAGGCGCAATCCAAGCTTCAGGGCTCCAAGGTTGCCGGGCTGCCAATGGCTGAAGAAGAATGTCATCGGGTTCTGGCAAGCGCTGAGGCACGCATTCTTCAGGCTGGAAAACTGATAGAGAGCGGCGACGATCAAGAGCCCGCCTGACAGGATTTCGGAGGTCGACTGGCCGAGCGTGTTGAGCAGTCCAAACTCGGTCAGGCGGATCTGCAGAAGGGCCGCAACGAACGAAAACCCGAGCCAGACCAGCAGGTAACCACTGATCAGTGCCGCGAGGGACCGACCGCTGGCCGCATCGGTATGAGCCAGGTCGGAATAGGTCTTGAACGCGGGAAATGCCGTAGGGGCCATCATGGCCAGCGACATGAGCGACCACATCAGGACAGCGGAGGGAAAACCTGCATCGGCGATACTGCCCGCGCAAAGTGACAGAAGGTAACCCGGGCCCAGTTCTTGCCAGCCGGCTGGAAGCTCGAAGCTCGCCTGCATGGCAAACAACGCGCTCCAGGCCGCCAGAACACCGGCGAAAAACGTCAGCCACAGCAAGCTGTGGCCGGGAAACAGTCGTTCAAGCGACAGCACTCGGTTCCTCCCAAAATGCCCGGTGTTCGACCCGGTTTCCATAACGCTGCGCCTCGTTTGATGAAAAGTCAAACATTTAATTGTCAGACAATAGTAGATTTATGATTGACCGCACCGGTCCGCCTCTCTAGGTTTGGGAGAATTTCGCGGGAAAAACGTGTTTCTGGAGGACGCATTGGCGATTGAATTCAACACGATTCAAAAGGAAGGCCTGTCGGTCCAGATCGCCAATGCCATTCGAAACGCCATCCTCGAAGGACGCCTTTCCAGCGAAGAGCGATTGCCGAGCGAGGCCGAGCTGGCCGAACGTTTTGGCGTCTCCCGCTCCACCGTGCGCGAAGCACTCAAGCGGCTTGCGGCTCAGAACCTGATCCGAAGCGAGCGGGGCTCCGCAGGCGGGGCCTTCGTCAACCGGATGACCTGGGAAGAAGCACAGGCTAACCTGGTCACGGCAACGCGCCTGCTGATTGGCATGAACGACATTCCGCTGGAAGATGCGATCGAGGCACGTTTCGCTCTCGAGACATCGGCATTGCCGCTGGCAGCGGAAAAACGCACCGATGCTCACCTCGAAGCTTTGCGCAACGAAATTCGCAGGCAGCGGGATCCGCTTACCAGTGATGAGGATTTCTGCGCGTCGGACGTCTCGTTTCATTCGATAATCGCGGAGGCGACAGGAAATCCATTGCTGCGTTTCCAGCTGTCGGCTGCCTTTGAGTCCATGCAACCCCTGATGAACATGCTGGTCTATCGTTTGCGGGACCGAGAGCGGATTGCTGAACTGCATGAGGCCATGGCGCAGGCGCTCGAGGCACGGCAAAACACAGAGGCTTCGAGCCAGTTGGAAGCGTTGGCAACCTACACGAAAGAGCTGGCGGCACAGCGCCGCAAACCGCTCAAACCCTGACGACCTTCCTTCACCCGGCGTCGCCGTTCAATTGCCCATTTGTTTGCGCAATCTGCGGCAGGTTACAGCCGGGGAGGGTGTTTCATGCCTGCCAATCGTCTCGACCTGCCTTCAAACTACAACGCTGTTCACGTCGTCGGTGTGACACGGGGCGCCGATAAGATCAGGCCCACCGTCTATTTTGCGACCGGTTCCCATTTCACACAGTCACACAAGACCGCCAACAATATCGGCTATCATCCGCCCCCGGGACATCACCTGTTTTTCGGAAATGTCAGTGCCTCGGAGCTTGATCAAATCAAGGCGAGCGCACGTGCGGGCAATGGAGTGAAGGAGCCGCGCAGGCGGGCGCTGGCTTACTACCAAGGCCTTCTGGCCAAGTTTACCGACGGCACAGGCCGGGCCTGTCAGGTGCTGCCGCCGCCCCTTTCCCAAAAGCGCAAAGGCCTGGTGCTGCTGGAAGTGACGACAGACTGGCTTCATCGTTCGCGTTCGGCCCTGGAGCCGGTTTCCTATCAGGAAGCGGTGCAACTCGTTCGCAACATTCGCGGTCGGACGACCCGTAAACTGGGGCCTCATCAGGCAACCGGCGAATACTATTTCGCCGACCAGGCCTAGACCTGAAACACACATCAAGGATGAAAGCTTCTTCAGGTTCGAAACCCGGCTTCGGATCACGGGAATCGCCGTCTGACGCAGCGGCATTGCCTGATATACGTCTAAAGTATAATATAGACTAAAGTTGAATGCTGATTCGACGAGCAGAATGCGGCTGTTTTCCGTGCCGGATCAAATGGCCGCTGCCGAAAAGGAGCAAGCGCATGAAATTCTGGAGCTTTGCCGTTGTTGCCCTGATCCTTGTGGGAGTTGCCGCCGCAAAGGCTACCAACCCAAACCAGTCCCTAACTCAATCGACGAACTATTCCGGCGTGCCGGTCACCACATTGCACACACCGGCAACGCCTTGATGGCTCTTTAGTCCGGCTTCTGTTCGGACGCGAGTTCCCGGGCCTTTTCCGCTTCAGCGCGAATGGCGGATGCATAAAGCGTGACGTCGATGGATGTTGCAGCAAACAGAACGCCCAACTCCATGCACCTTGTCATGAATTCCATGTTGGTGCTCAGGATGCCAGGTGCCTTGCCGGATTTCTTTATCCGAACCAGGGCGTCTTCGATGGCGGCCACAACATCCGGATGGGTTGGCTGACCGATATGCCCCATATCGGCCGCAAGGTCCGCAGGTCCGATGAAGACACCGTCAACGCCGTCAACGGTCAGGATGTCGTCGAGCGCAGCAAGCCCGGCTCTGTTTTCCACCTGCACCAGCAGGCAGATTTCCTGATCCGCCGTCGTCAGATAGTCCTTGATTTCATTGAACTTCGACGCGCGCGCCAATGCGGATCCGACGCCCCGGACACCTTTTGGCGGATATTGCACGGCCGCAACCAGTTGTTCCGCCTGTTCCCTGCTTTCCACCATGGGGATCAGGAGAGATTGCGCACCGGCATCGAGAAATTGCTTGATCATCGAAGTTTCACCGATGGGCAGGCGGACAACCGGATGGCTATCTGAGGCCTCGATGACTTTCAGCTGCGCCATCATGCTGCGCAGGTCGTTGGGGGCGTGTTCGCAGTCGATCAACAACCAGTCGAAGCCAGCCGAGGCGGTGATTTCAGCGATGTAAGGATCCGCGAGCCCGACCCAGCATCCCATCTGCCGATGATCATCCTTAAGGGCTTGTTTGAACGTATTTTTGGGTGCGGGCATTCTTCAACTCACTTAAGCAAACGAACAGGAAACACTTCCGAAGGCGCCGAAATCGGCGTCTACCTCCGTTCCGGAGGGACATTCCACCGGGCGGATAAAGGAACCGGACAGAACAATGTGCCCTGCTTCGATCCTCTGACCGTAATCTGCCATGCGTCGGGCCAGCCAGACAACGCTTTCTACCGGATCATTCAGAACTCCGGCGCCGAGACCGGTTTCCTCCACCTCGCCGTTCCGGGCAACGATTGCGCCGGTCCAGCGAAGGTCGTGAGCCTCAGGCGCATGCTGTTTGTCGCCGAGGACCACTCCGGCATTGGCGGCGTTATCGGCAATCGTGTCGAAAACCTTTCGTGTCCTTCCGGTCTGCGGATCAACACGAACGATGCGTGTGTCGAGGATTTCCAGACAGGGGCAGACATAGTCTGTGGCGTTCAGAATGTCCTGACGGCTGACATTCGCTCCGCCGAGGGAGGATTTCATGACAAAGGCAATCTCGGCCTCAACCCGGGGCTGAATGAAACGGTCATTCGGAACGATACCGCCGTTGTCAAACAGCATGTCGTCAAACAGCATGCCGCTGTCGGGAATGTCGATCTTGAGAGCATCCTGCATGGCTTTGGACGTCAGGCCGATTTTCCAGCCGATGATCTTCCGGCCCGCCTCGAGCTTGCGGCGGGTCAGGGCGTTCTGAATCGCGTAGGCGCCATCCATGTCGAGATCCGGATGACGGAGCGAGAGCAGTTCTGTCTGGGTCCGGGTTTGCTCGGCGTTGAAGAGGTCTTCGGCTGCCTGGGTAACCTGGGTCGGTGTCAGGCTCATGCCTCGTCCTCCACGCCGTTGCGCAGGATACCGATGCCTTCCACCTCGACCTCAACAACGTCCCCGGGTTTCAGATAGCGCGGCGGGTCGAAGCGCGCCCCGGCACCTTTCGGCGTGCCTGTAACGATGACATCGCCTGGCTTGAGCGTCATGAACGTCGAGATATAGGCGATCTCTTCGCGGATCGGGAACATCATGCGCTTCAGGTAGTCGTCCTGGCGCACCTCGCCATTGACTCGCGTGACGATGCGGGCGTCATCCAGTTGTGACGGATCGTTGAACGGAACCAGCCAGGGACCCATTGCACCCGACCTGTCCCAGTTCTTGCCCTGGGTCACGTTGAATTTCGCATGACGAACCCAGTCGCGGATTGTGCCTTCGTTGCACAGGGTGAGGGCGGCGATGTGGTCATATGCGTCTTCCGGCTTGATCCGGCGGCCTTCCTTGCCGATGACGATGGCAACCTCGCCTTCGTAGTCGAGGGTGTGGTTTTCCGGTGGGCGGATCAAGGGGCGGTCATGACCGGTGAACCCGCTGGCGAATCTGGGAAAGAGCGACATGTATTTCGGCTGCGCGCTGCCATCCTTGTATTCTGCGTTTCTGTCAGGGAAGTTGACCCCGACACAGAGAATACGGGGTGCGTTGGGCAGAACCATCTCGAACGAGAATTCTGCATGCGTTGCGGACTTTTCTTTTGCCGATTCAGCCAGCGCACCCAGCCCACCCGCTGCGACTGCATCATACAAGGTTGGCCATTGAGAAAACTCTGGTGACAGGGCGATCATGCCCGCGTCGGTCACAGCGCCATAATAGGTCTGGCCATCTGCAGTATAGGTTGCAAACTTCATGCGATCTTTCTCCAGACGTCATTTATGACTTCAGCCGCCATCAGGACGTCTTCCCGGGTTGTGTTGAACTGTCCGACCTGGAAGCGAATGATTTTGCGCCCCTGAAAGGCGCCTTGGGTGAGGTAGATCCGACCGTCGTCATTGATTGCATCAACGAGGCGCTGCTGGTCGTCATCGTTGCCAGGGCAACGGAACGAAAACAGGCTCAGGATCGGTTCGGTCACGATTTCAAATCCGTTCATCGCGCGAACTTCTTCACAAAGCTCCCGTGACCAGGCCACGTGATTGCGTATTCTTTCCCTGAGGCCGTCCAGTCCATAAGCGCGGATCAGGAACCAGATCTTCAGCGCGCGGAACCGGCGGCCAAGAGGGATTGTCCATTCGGAATAGTTGGTGACGGCCTCACCAGTCGTTTTCAGATATTCAGGTTCGATCTTCAGGGTATTGAGCTGAGGGGCTGGGTCGGCGAGAAATTGGACAGAGCAATCGAATTGAGCACCGAGCCATTTGTGAGGGTTGAAGACGATGCTGTCGTATCCCTCGACACCCGCCCAGAATTCTTCCCGAAACTCCGGACAAATCATGGCCGCGCCCGCCCATGCCGCGTCAAGATGGGTGTAAAGATCTTCCTGCCGCGCTATCGACAGAACCTGTGTCAGTTCATCTGAACCGCCAACGCCCGTGCCACCGGTTATGGCAATAATTCCTGCCGGGGTGTAACCTGCTGCCCGGTCGGCGGCAATCGCTTCCCTGAGGGCTTTCGCGTCAATTGCGTGTCTTGGTCCCGTTCCCGGGATCTTGATCAGGTTCTCCTGCCCGATCCCGGCAACCCAGCACGCGCGGTCTATCGAGCTGTGGACCTGATCGGAACAGTAGATGCGCAGATTGCCTTTGCCCGAAAGGCCTTGCCTGTTGCCCGTGTATCCGGTCGCGCGTTCGCGCATGGTGAGTACAGCGGAGAGTGTGGCCGAGGAGGCACTGTCCTGAATGACGCCGGTATAGTGTTCCGGCAGGGCCAGAGCCTGGCGTAGCCAGTCGATCATGACGCCTTCGACTTCCGTTGCCGCCGGTGATGTTTGCCAGAGCATGCATTGCGCAGCGATTGTCGTGACCAGCATCTCGGCCAGCATGGAGGCTGGCGCGGCGTTGGCCGGGAAGTAGGCGAAGAAGCGCGGATGCTGCCAGTGGGTCATGCCCGGCATCACGACGCGCTCGAAATCGCCCAGGACGGTTTCCATCGCCTCGGCTGCCTCAGGAGGAGAGACGGGAAGCTGCGCTGCAATCGCGCCGGGGCTGGTTTGGGCCCGCACCGGTCGCTCGGACAAGGTTTTATGATAATCGGCTGCCCAGTCCGCAATATGCTTGCCCCAATGGGCGAATTCGTCCCAATTCATGTGTCACTCCGTTGCCGGATCAATGCCGCCCATACAGAGATACTTCAGCTCGAGAAAATCCTCGAGGCCATAGCGGGAACCTTCGCGACCCAGACCCGAAGACTTGACCCCGCCGAAGGGAGCTTCCGCCGTCGAAATCAGACCGGTGTTGATGCCCACCATGCCGTATTCGAGCGCCTCGCCAACTCGCCACACCCGGGCCAGGTCGCGGGAGTAGAAGTAGGATGCAAGGCCGAAGGGCGTGTCGTTGGCAGCGCGAACAACTTCGCTTTCGGTCTCGAATCTGAAGAGCGGGGCAACAGGGCCGAAGGTTTCCTCCCTGGCAATTGCCATCTCGGCATTGACGCCTGTCAGGACTGTCGGCTCGAAGAAAGTGCCTCCAAGGCTGTGGCGCTGACCACCCAAGAGGACATTTGCGCCCTTTTTCGAGGCATCGCTGATGTGATCTTCGACCTTTTCAACGGCTGCTTCGTCAATGAGCGGCCCAAAGGTAATGCCTTCATCAAAGCCGTTGCCAGTCTTCAAGCCACCGACCCGGGTCGCAAGCTTGTCGGCAAAAGCCTCATAGATACCGGACTGCACATAGATCCGGTTGGCGCATACGCAGGTCTGGCCGTTGTTCCGGAACTTGGCAATTACGGCCCCTTCGACGGCTTCATCCAGATCGGCATCATCAAAGACGATGAAGGGGGCATTGCCGCCAAGTTCGAGCGCCAGCTTCTTGATGGTCGGGGCGCACTGCTCGTAGAGCTTTGCTCCAACTTCGGTGCTTCCGGTGAATGTCAGCTTCCTGACAAGTGGATTGGCTGTCATTTCTGCACCGATCCGGCGGGCTGATCCGGTGACGACCGAGAAAACACCGGCCGGAATGCCTGCCCGCTCCGCCAGTACAGCGAGTGCGATCGCCGAAAAGGGGGTTTGCGAAGCCGGTTTGAGGACCATGGAACATCCCGCGGCGAGGGCTGGGCCAGCCTTGCGGGTGATCATGGCATTGGGAAAGTTCCACGGGGTGATCGCCGCCACAACACCGATCGGCTGTTTCAGCACCAGAATGCGCTTGTCCTGCTGGTGGCCTGGAACGATGTCGCCATAGGCCCTGCGGGCTTCTTCTGCGAACCATTGGATGAAGGACGCGCCATAGGCAATTTCGCCCTTGGCCTCGGCCAGAGGCTTGCCTTGTTCTGCTGTCAGGATCGCGCCGAGATCGTCCTGGTGCTGCATCATCAATTCGTACCAACGCTGCAGCACCGCCGAACGGTCCTTGGCGGTTCGCGCTGCCCAGGCATGGCGTGCGTCTTCGGCAGCGTCGATCGCTTCACGCGTTTCTTCAGCGCCGAGATCGGGAACATGGCCGATCAGGTCTCCGGTCGCCGGATTGCGGACCGCCAGTCCGGTTTCAGTCGTTGCTTCAATCCACCGGCCGCCGACGAGAGTACCCTGCCTGAGCAGGGATGCATCTTTCAGGTTCAACATGCTCAACTTCCTGACTTTACGGCGCCACGATCGGCTGTGCGGCCAGGTTCGGCTCCCGCACTTCGACGGCTTCGAAAAGAGAGCCTTCCTCAAACCAGCTCTTGGGTGCCGGAGCACCCCACAGGGTCTGGCGCTGCGGGTCCTTCAGGTCCCATTTGATCGGTTCCAGATCCGGATCAACCGTCTGATAGTCGGAGCAGTAGATCTCGATCCGGTGACCGTCAGGGTCGCGGATATAGAGAAAGAAGGCATTGGAAATGCCGTGGCGACCGGGGCCGCGCTCGATGTTGGAGACCCAGCCGGTGGTCGACATCAGATCGAGCAGGTCGATGATGTTGAGCGGTGTCGGAACCCAGAAGGCCGTGTGGTGCAGGCGCGGCCCTCTGCCATTGGTGAAGGCAATGTCGTGAACCCCGCCCTTGCGATGGGTCCAGGCGGCCCAGAGGTGGCCTGTTGCTTCGTCCTCGGTGTATTCGGTGACGCGAAAACCGAGCTCGTTATAGAAGGCGACGGATTCATCGACATTCGGCGAGAAGCAATTGAAATGGTCGATCCGCAAAGGCTTCACGCCGCGATAAAGCGCGTATTTCTGATGAATTGGCGGTAACCGGTCCATCTTGCAGTAGAACTCAAGCGGGATGCCATGCGGATCGCGCGTGCGGAACGTGCGTTCCTGATACGGACGTTCAACCCAGTCCACCGGCAGGTCCTTGGACTTGAAGAAATGAGCTGCCTTGTCGAGGCTGTCTTCATCGAAGACTTTGAAGCCCAGATCCCGGGCGCAAGCCTGCCCCGCTTTCCTGAGCACAATGCAGTGATGGCCGCGTTCTTCCATGGCACGCAGATAGATAGCGTCGGTGGTTTCGTCGGTAACCTGAAGGCCAAGTGTGTCGACATAGAAAGCGCGGCTTTTTGCCAGATCGGTGACGGCCAGCTCCACATGGCTGAGCCGGACGATGTTGAAAGGCGGGTAGAGATTGGGAGCGGGAACAGGCATCGGAACGGGTATCCTGATTTATTCGTTACTGGACCGGAAAAATGACGTTCGTCTGCCCCGTGCCGGAGCTCGGGAAATACTCCGTCACCACTTCGCAATTGGCGGTGTAGTTGTCCCAGCCGAGCGCGCCATACAGCATTGCCGTATCGTGCATGGAGCCTTCGCCACAGCAGTATTCGGCGTATTCCGGCAGCATTTTCAGGAAGGTTGCATGATCACCGTTCTTCCACATCTCCAGAACATGCAGATCCATCTGCCGGTTGAACTCGGATGAGATTGTGAAAGTGCCATTGTTGGCGGCATAGTCCTTGTTGGCCCAAATCTTGTGCGAAAGCGAGCCGGATGCGACCAGCAGCACCTTTTCGTCACTGGCTTCGACAGCCTCGCGGATTGCTTCGCCGACGACCCGGCTTTCGGCGTGGTCGTGAACCGTGCACCAGGCTGCGACCGATACAACCTTCATCTCGTGTTCGCGGCTCATGAAGCGCATTGGAACCAGAGTGCCGTATTCCAGTTCAAGACTGTCCAGATGATGTGCGAGGGTGTGTGTGCCCTTGTCCATCGCAGCCTTTGCGATTGCGTCGCCGAGCTCCGGATTGCCCTGGTAGCTGTAGGGAAGGTTCTGGATGAAATGCGGGAACTCATTCGAAGTGAACAGGCCTTCAAAGCGGCTGTTTGCATTGATATGGAAGCCTGCATTGATGACCCAATGGGTATCGCAGATCACAACCGTGGTTGCGCCAAGCTCCTTTGCCCGGCGCGCTATCTCATAGTGCCCGTTGATTGCCGGCTGGCGCTTTCCTTCCACCGGGCCGGGTTGCTCCGACATCAGCATGGTCGGAACATGCGTCACTTTCGCGGCCAGTACTATTTCACCCATCTTATCCTCCCAAATCCTTCAGCATACAGAGACAGTGATCACAGCGCGCCGAGGCGCGGGATCGCATGCTGGCCCGTAGCGAAAGCGATGTTTTTCTGTTCCATGTAAAATTCGAACGACCAGTCGCCGCCGTCGCGGCCGATGCCGCTGGCCTTGACGCCGCCAAATGGTGTCGGCAGGTGACGGACGTTCTCCGAGTTCACCCAGATCATCCCGGCTTCAAGGTTGTTGGTGAAGCGCAACGCCCTGGTGAGGTCATTTGTCCAGACGTAACCGGTCAGACCGTAAGGGACGTCATTTGCGATCTGGAGCGCTTCTTCCTCGGACCCAAAGCGGATGCTGGTCAGGACCGGGCCGAAGATTTCCTCCTGGGCTATGTCCATCTGGTTGTTGGCACCCGTGAACAGGGTCGGGTGAACGAAATAACCTTCATCGCCGATCCGCATTCCGCCGGCGGCAACCGTCGCCCCGTTCTGTCTTGCCGTGTCGAAGTAGCTGGTGACCTTGTCGAAATGGGTCTTGTGAATGAGCGGTCCGATTTCGGTCTTCGGATCAAGGGGGTGTCCAACCTTGATGTTGTTGACCCGTTCAATGAGCCTTGCCTCGAACTCTTCGGCAATCGTGTCCTGTACCAAAAGGCGTGAGGAAGACGTGCAACGTTCACCGTTGAGCGAGTAGATCATGAAGATTGCGGCGTCGAGCGCTCGGTCGAGGTCCGCGTCGTCGAATACGATGACAGGGTTTTTTCCGCCCAGCTCGAAGTGCACGCGTTTCAGGGTGTCGGCACCCTGCTTCATGATCATTGAGCCAGTGCGGCTTTCACCGACGAAAGCGATGGCCTTGATGTCCGGATGCTCGGTCAACGCTTTGCCGGCGTCCTCGCCAAAACCATTGACCAGGTTCCACACGCCTTTCGGCAGACCTGCTTCTTCAGCGATTTCAGCGAGGATTCGCGCGGTCAACGGCGAAAATTCCGCCGGTTTGTGGACGACCGTGCAGCCGGCTGCGAGGGCTGGCGCGATCTTCCACGTTGACAACATGAACGGCGTGTTCCACGGCGTGATGACACCAACCGGACCGATCGGTACGCGGGTCGTGACGTTCATCAGGGTGGGGGAGGGCAAGGCCTGGCCGTCTCTTGCAGCCGTTGCCTTGTCTGCAAAGAAACGGAAGTTTTCGGCGCCGCGCAACGCTGCTTTCGACATGAAACGCAGTGCCTGACCCGTGTCCCAGCATTCACAGAGCGCGATTTCCTCGGCCCGTTCAACAATCCTGTCGGCGATCCGATGGAGGATTTTCTTGCGTTCAGCCGCCGGCATGTCGCGCCAGGCGGGAAAAGCTTCCTTCGCGGCTTTTGCAGCCGCGTCAATGTCAGCGGCACCACCCTTGGCCACATTGCAAATCAGGCTTTCGTCCACCGGAGAGTGGGTCTGAAATGTCTCTCCAGATTGCGCAGGAACCGTTTCGCCGCCAATCCGGTTCAGGATGCCGCCTGTCCGGAAACGTTCCAGATAGCTGCTCAGTTTTTGAATGTTGTTTTCAAGGTCGGACATTGGTCAGGCTTCTCCCAAATGGTCGCGAATGGTTCCTGTCTTGGGCGAAAGATCCGGGTCGATGTCCCGCATTTCCAGGGACAGAGCCAGTGAACTCGTTGCAAGGACGGGTTCCAGGAACGCTTTTGCGGCGTCAAACAGTCTTTGTGCTGCGTCGGTTTTCACTTCCTGTGGCCGTCCGGCACGCAGGCGAACCGAAATGTCGATGAAACCGTGCTTCGAGGCGCCATCTGCAATGCTGTAATAATCCGCTTTCAGCGCCCGGACGCGAATGCCGGGCATCGGAAAGGCAACGATGGTGGCCGCTTCTTCGCGCAGGTGTTCGCACAATTCTTGAATGTCGACCCGCTCTTGCAAGTTGGCGGAATATTCCAGTGTGATGTGCGGCATGGCATTTCCTTAACAGCACAATATTTGCTATGTTAAATATATAGAGTCGAAAATGTCAAACTTTTTGTGTGAAATAAAGTTTGGATTCGCTAATAGCTAAGAATGACTGACACTCCAGAAACCCAGACCGTTCGCAAGTTGCCGCCAACCAAACGGTCCATTCCCATCGCCCTCATCCGGGCGCGCGAAAAGGTCATGGGACCGATCCGGGAAATGCTCGCCGACACGGGCATCACTGAACAGCAGTGGCGCATCCTGCGGGTTCTGGAGGAGTTCGGGCCGCTCGATGCTTCGACCCTTGCGGACCGGGCCTGTCTCCTGCTGCCTAGTCAAACACGTATCGTCCAGACGCTCAGCGAAAAGGGACTGGTGACCCGAAACGCCGATGACAGGGACCGCCGGAAGCAAACTGTCGCCATCACCGATGCGGGCCGGAAGATCATTTATGACAATCTGGAGGAAGCCCAGGCGATTGTCGCCCATATGGAAAAGGTGATCGGCCGGGAAAAACTGAACCAGCTTCTTGATATTCTAGACGATTTCCAAAATCTCTGAGGGCTGGTCCGGCGCGGTCTTGCGCCGGACCGGCTTTCCTCAAAGAGCGCTCAGCCCTGTTTCGGTGGCCGACAATATCTTTGCGACATGGTCTTCCGTCACCACGAGAGGCGGCGAGAAAATCACGTTGTTGCCCGATACCCGGACCATGACACCATCCTCATAGGCTGCCTGCTGCAGTTTCATCGGAATGTCCTTGCCAACCGGGTCCTTGGTCGTCCGGTCCGAAACAAGTTCGAGGGCGCACATCAGGCCTTCGCCCCGCACATCTCCGATTACCTCGAACCTTTCCTGAAGACCCTTCAGGCCACCAAGAAGCTGCTTGCCGCGTTCGGCGGCGTTTTCATGAACCTTTTGCGCCTTGATTTCCGCAAGTGCTGCCAGTGCCGCCGCGGCGCCGACCGGGTGGCCGGAATAGGTGTAGCCGGTGTCGACCGATGCTGTGCCGGTGCGGTCGGCTTCGAAAACGTCGGCAACGTGATCGGCGATCATCACCGCGCCGAATGGGAAATAGCCGTTGGTGATGGCCTTGGCTGTGCACATCAGGTCCGGTTTGACGCCCCAGTGACGTGCGCCACTTTCCGATCCGGTGCGCCCGAACGCAGTAATGACCTCGTCGGAAATGAGCAGGATGCCATTTTTGGAACAGATTTCACGGACCAGAGGCATGAAGCTCGGATGCGGTGGCATCACACCACCTGCACCAAGGACCGGTTCCATGATGAAGGCGGCGATGGTGTTGGCGCCCTGGAAGGCAATTTCGTCTTTCAATGCGGCCGCGCAAAGCCGGGCCAGCTTTTCCGGATCGCTCTCGTTGAAGGGATTGCGATAGGTATGAGGCGCCGGAATATGGAAGCAGCCCGGCATCAATGGCTCATAAGCATTGCGGAACTTGGCGTTGCCGTTGACGCTCGCGCCACCGAAATGCGTGCCGTGGTAGCCTTTTTTCAGGCTGATGAATTTCGTCCGCGAGGCTTCACCACGGATGCGATGATATTGGCGGGCAAGCTTCAGGGCGACTTCGACAGAGTCCGATCCGCCCGACGTGAAAAACGCCCGGCTGAGCCCGTCAGGTGCAAAGAACTGGGCGAGCTCATAGGAAAGTTCGATCGCCTTGTCGTTGGTGGTTCCGCGAAACAGCGAATAATAGGGCAGCGCGTCCAGCTGATCACGAATGGCCTGCTTCACCGGTTCGCAGGAATAGCCAAGATTGACATTCCAGAGACCGCCGACGGCGTCTATCACCTCGTGTCCGTTGACATCGGTGATGCGGACGTCCCTGGCTTCAGTCAGGATCGTCGGCAGGTTGGTCTGGCTGTCCGCCGGATGGGCCATCGGATGCCAGACATGCCGCGCGTTGTTTTCCTTCAGGAAGTTTGAGTCCTTCATGACAAGTCTCCTCAAATTAGGCCGCCAGGCCAAGCTGGGTCAGCGCGTCGGAGTAGGACGCAGCCGGGTTCAGAACGTCGAAGTGAACTGTGCGCATTCCCACCGCCGTGGCGCCCGTGATGTTGCGAGCCTGGTCATCGACAAAAACGCAGGCTGACGCGGGCAGGTCCAGTTCCTCCAGGCAAAGCTGGTAGGCGCGCGGGTCGGGCTTCAGGATTTTCGTGTATGTGGCGTCGACGATGACGTCGAAGTCTTTCAGGAAGGCGAGTTTGTCGCGGAATTCGACGCCATAAAAGAGATCGAGTTCATTGGACAGGATCGCGAGTTTCCTACCGGCGCGCCGGGCGGCTTCGATTGCAGCGAGAGCTTCCGGGCGCATGACTGCGTCCGGGTCTGCGCCGCGTGCTGCCTTCACGAAATCGGACATCGCGGTCCAGGGACGTCCGGTCAATCCGGCAACTTCCTCTGTCCGGAGGCGCCAGTAGTCCCGTTCGGAAATTTCATCTGCCTGCATGGAACGCCAAAGCGGGTCGGTGTCCGGCTCGAAAGGACCTTTCCAGGTCAAGGTGCCAGCCGGCAATCCAAGCGCACGCTCCGTGAGGTCGTGGGTTTCAAAAAGCGTGCGTGTCACGACGCCACCGAAATCAAGTACGAGGGCTTCAGCATCATGCTGCATTGAGCCAGATCCTTCTCAGGTGAGGGGGAACCGTGCCGCCAAGTTCCTCGGTGACCTCCGTCGCCGCTTCGATGAGCGCAACGGGTATCTTCCGCTTCAATTCGTCTGTCATTCGAGCTGTGGGAACCGCCACGGCCATGGTTCCGACAGCTTCCTGCAGGTCGCCAAAGACCGGGACACCGAAAGAAGAGACGTGCAGTTCAAATCCCTGATCGATAAAGGCGACGCCTTCGGTCTGAACCCTTTCGACGGTCTGTCTCAAGTCGTCCGGATCGGTGATCGTGAACCGGGTCGAAGCTTCCAGCGGGTCGGCAAGAAGGTCGGACAGCAGGTGATCAGGGCCGAAAGCAAGCATTGCAAGGCCGGAGGCTGTAGCATGGAGTGGCAGCAGTTCAGCTTCATCGAAATAAACCCTGGTTCCATGGATCAGGGCGTCGTGGTGACAGAGCGGGGACAGGTGATCGCCCTCACGCAAGGAGACATGCACCAGTTCTCCCAGGTCTGTCGCGAGCCTCTCGACCAGAGGAGCAACAAGCGTGCGGGCAGGAAACAGACGCTCTCGAACCGCGGCCAATCGCAGGATGGCCGGACCGAGGCGATAGCCTTTCGTGACAGGATTCTGTTCCAGGAAACCGTTTGCGGCAAGTTCGATGAGATGGCGATGCACCGTGGCCTTGTCCTGTCCCGACAGCGTGCGGAATTCGGTCAGGCCGATTTCCGGATGACTTGGGGAGAAGAAGTTCAAAAGGTTGAGCGCCTTGGTGATCGTTCCCATCGGAATCCAGGTCCGTTTCAAATGCGGTTTTCAGGTCCGGGGCGGGTGGGCCGCGGTCGTCGAATTGCATTTATCTTGACAGATAGTTTCAAATGAAACAATATTTATTTGATACCTCTGGTTCATTATTTGAACCCTTTTTGAGTGTGACATTGTTCTATCCGCCGTTTGATTGGAGGTTGACAGGCTATTATTTAATATGACAACATTTAACAACGCAAATAAAAAATAGCTGAGATCAACCGAGAAGGTTGACGGATCACCATCAGATGAGGGACTTCGAAATGAAAAAGCACGCGATTGCCCTTACAGCGGCAAGCTTGATGAGCGTTACGGCTGCACTTGCCGACTACCCGGAAAAGCCGGTCTCCTTCATTGTTCCCTGGCCTCCGGGGGACTTGGAAGATGTTCTGACCCGGCTGATTGCCGATGAGTTTCAGGAAATGTACGGCGTTCCGGCCGCGGTCGTGAACAAGCCCGGCGGCGGCGGTGGTCCTTTCCCGGGCGCGGTTGAAGTGGCGACCGCTCCGGCAGACGGCTACACGATCGGTTCCTTCGTGACCGACGTCCCGATCGGTGGGCCGCAAATCGGCATCCCCGAATTGTCGCCCAACCCGTTTGATCCGATCGGGATCTTCATGACATACCCGTTCGTGATCGCTACCGGCGCCAACGCACCCTATAGCTCCTGGGAAGAACTGGCGGAATATGCCAAGTCGAACGATGTTGCCCTTGGCCATTTCGGATCATTCCTGCCACCAACCCAGATTACCTTTGCCGCTGCAAAGACGTCCGGTTTCGACTTTGCCAGTGAAGCTGCGTTTGATGAACTGACCTGCAACACGCTGGCGTCCGGTGATGTCGACGTGATCAACACCACTATCCAGCAGGTTCTTCCGTGTCTGTCCGACATCAAGGTGCTGGCAAGTGTCGGCAAGGAGCGCACGTCTCTGACGCCGGATGTCCCGACCGTTCAGGAAATCAATCCGGAATTGTCCGTTACGCTTTGGAACGGCTTGTTTGTGCACAAGGATGTGCCGCAGGAAGCGCGCGACAAGATTGCGGCTGCCGCACAGGCTGCGTTGAAAAAGGAAAAGGCGCAGAATCTGATCGGCGAGACCGGGGTGCTGATCTACTGGCAGGACGCTGATGCGTCGAAAGCGCAGATTGAATCGGACGCCGCTGCCATCGGGAAGATCTCCGAGATCAACGAGCAGTAGGATTTTGCCTCCAGGCGGCACTTCCAGGTGCCGCCTGGCGATTGTGGAGGGCAGTCGTGGCACATATCAAGACTTTGCAGGAACTGTTCCGGCGGTATCGCCGTCCGGGGGATATCGTTTTCGCGATCGTGTTCCTGGCGTTCTCACTTTTTCTGTTGTCGCAGCTTTATTCGGAAACAGCCTGGATAAAGCGAACCAATTGGTATGCGCAACCGAGGTTCTGGCCGGCCGTATCGCTGATCGGTATGGCGATCTTTGCCTGCCTGCATTTCATCGGCTCAATCTGCTCACCGCGCATTCTCGGGCGCTGGAAGGAAGTTGCCTTCTGGGTCAGCTCACTGGAATTCGTGATGTACTTCCTGGGCTACGTGGTGCTTGTCCCACAGTTGGGCTACTTGCCTTCGACCGTGCTCTTCACCGTGTTTCTGACGCTCAGGATTGGCGAAACACGGATTGTGAACCTCCTGTCCGCAGTGGGGTTTGCCGTAGCAGTTGCCGTCATCTTTCGCGCATTTCTCCAGGTCAAGATCCCGGCCGGGCGCATCTATGAAGCGCTGCCGGACGGTATCCGCGCCTTCGCACTAACCTACCTGTGAGGCGCTCATGGAAACTATCTTCTCAGGACTGACGCTTCTTGCTCAATGGGAAGTGCTTGTCGCCCTGGCCATCGGTTCCGTTGGCGGTGTCATCATCGGCGCGATCCCGGGCGTGGGTGCTGCCGTGGCAATCGCCATCCTGTTGCCGGCAACATTCGCATTTGAGCCAATTGTCGGCCTTACTCTTCTGCTCGGTGTCTATGGTTCCTCCATGTACGGAGGCGCCATCCCGGCCATCCTGATCAACACACCCGGCACCGCCGTCAACGCCCTGACGACCTATGACGGGTATCCGATGACCAAGGATGGCCGGGGTCATCGTGCGTTGTCGCTCGCCTATTCGGCGTCGTTTTTCGGCGGCATTTTTTCCGTTGTCTGCCTGATCGTGCTCTCGCCCGTACTGGCGATGATTGCGCCGCATTTCGGCAGTCGCGAGATCTTTCTGGCTGCCCTGATGGGGATCATCCTGGTGATTGTCGCCCATCGCGGTCAGGTCTTCGCGGCCGGTATGCTGGGTTGTTTCGGCATTTTCATCAGCACCATCGGACTGGAACCTGCCAAATACACGAAGCGTTTCACGTTTGATCAGAGCTGGCTGGCTTCGGGCATCGACCTGATCGTTGTCGTGCTTGGCCTGTTTGCGATTTCGCAGGCCCTGCTGCTGCTGGTGGACAAGGAACACAAACCGGGGTCGGCCAATGTCGACGGCAATCTGTTTGCCGGGCTGAAGGATCTCTTCCAGTTCAAGCGGGTCGCTTCGGTTTCATCCGGTCTTGGTGTCCTCATGGGAATGATACCCGGCGTTGGTGAGTTTACCGCTCAGTTCCTTTCCTACACCTACGCACAGAAAACCTCGAAAAAGCCCGACCTGTTCGGCAAGGGATCACCGGAAGGCCTGGTCGCATCGGAAGCTGCAAACAACGCCGTGCCCGGTGCGGCGATGATCCCGTTGCTGGCATTGGGCATTCCCGGCGAAGCCCTGACGGCAATGATGCTGTCCGTTTTCTACGTGCACAATGTCATTCCGGGGCCGCAATTGTTCCAGGGGCAGCTTGATTTCGTTGTCGCGCTTTATCTCGCACTGATCATTCTGAACGTGATCGTTCTGATCTTCCTGCTGTTCTCAACGAACCTGCTTCTGAAGATCATTCAGATCCCGACTCGGTTCCTTGGCGTGATGATCCTGACGCTCTCTTTTGTTGGCGTTTATTCGCTACGCAATTCGGTGACAGACTGTGCGATAGCGTCTGCGTTCGGCGTGTTCGGCCTGATCCTGAAGCGGCTCAACCTGCCGATCGTGCCGATCATTCTCGGCATGGTGCTCGGGGGCATCATGGAAGTGAAGCTGCGCAGCGCCATGGCGCGCGTGAAGTCCCCACTGGATTTCATCGACCGTCCTATCGCCGCAATCCTGTTCCTCATGATCATCGCCATCCTGGTTCTGCATTTCCGTGCCGTAGTTCACGAACAACGGGCGCGCAGGCAGCAACGTGAGGAAGGTTCCTCCGACATGTCGACACAGCAAGGGTGAGATAATCTATGCTTGACCAGACAGCCATCGATGCATTGCGTCATGAAACGGTCGGAGACCAGGGGCATTTTTGTGACGGAAAGTCTGTTGCATCGAAGTCCGGTGAAACGCTGGATGTGATCTCCCCCATCGACGGCAAACGGTTTGCAAACCTGGCAGCCGGGACCCCTGAAGACATGGATGAGGCGGTTGCATCCGCACGCCGGGCTTTTGAGGACGGCCGCTGGTCCAAGGCAGCTCCTTCTCATCGCAAGAAAGTCCTGCTCAGGCTGGCGGATCTGATAGAGCGCGATGCTCTGAAGCTGGCGGTGCTCGGCATTCGCGACAATGGCACTGAAATCAATATGGCCTACAAGGCCGAGGCGCTCTCGGCGGCGGCAACTTTCCGTTACTACGCGGAGGCCATCGACAAGGTTTACGGGCAGATTGCGCCGACAGCTGAAAATGTTCTTGGGCTTGTGCACCATGCGCCTGTCGGCGTGGTCGGGGCGATTGTGCCGTGGAATTTTCCATTGATGATCGGTGCCTGGAAGATCGCACCGGCATTAGCTGCCGGAAACTCCCTGGTTCTGAAGCCAGCCGAATCCGCTTCCCTGTCGCTGCTGAAGGTGGCGGAACTTGCCTCCGAGGCCGGTCTGCCCGATGGCGTCTTTAACGTGGTCACCGGGGCAGGCGCAGTTGTCGGCGAGGCATTGGCGCTGTCGATGGAGGTTGACGTGCTGGTTTTCACCGGCTCTGGGGCGACCGGCCGCCGGCTACTGAACTATGCGGCCGCGTCCAATCTGAAACGCTGCTATCTGGAGCTTGGCGGCAAATCGCCGAACATCGTGTTCAGTGATGCGCCGGATCTCGCGCAGGCCGCCAAGGTTTCCGCCGCAGGTATTTTCCGCAATTCCGGCCAGGTCTGCGTCGCGGGATCCAGGCTTCTGGTCCAGGAAGACATTCTCGACGATTTCGTGGCTGAGATCTGCTTGCATGCGGAGGCGTTCAGGGTTGGCGATCCGCTTGACTTGAACACCCAGATCGGTGCCGTTCACAGCCTGCCACAGCTGGAAGCAGATCTTCAGTTTGTCGTGACCGCAGAAAGCGAAGGTGCGGAGCGACGCACGGGCGGGAGCCGCATTCTTCAGGAAACCGGCGGCTACTACATGCAGCCGACGGTGATGACCAACGTGAAACCGACAGACACGATTGCCCAGCAAGAGGTGTTCGGGCCGGTTCTGGCCGTGACCGCTTTCCAGGATGAGGCGGATGCGATCCGAATTGCCAACAGCACGCAATACGGCCTGGCGGCGGGCGTTTGGACAGCAAACCTCAGCCGTGCCCACCGGATGATTTCTGAAATCCGTTCCGGGGTGATTCACGTGAATACATATGGCGGATCGGATCTGACGGTACCGCTGGGTGGTGTAAAGCAGTCGGGCAACGGTCATGACAAGTCGCTGCATGCGCTGGACAAGTATGTCGACATGAAGACCGCCTGGATCCAGCTTTAGCAAGGAGTGCGAGATGACCGTTCATCATTTGACCGGACCTTCGAGCCTGCTGGAACGGCGCGCCCGTTTGCTGGGGCCGAACGTGTCCACCTTCTACGACGAGCCGGTTCACATCGTGAAAGGGGAAGGGGTCTGGCTCTGGGACGCGGACGGTCGCAAGTATCTGGATTGCTACAACAACGTTCCCCATGTCGGGCACTGCAATCCACGGGTGGTCGAAGCGATTTCCCGGCAAGCGGCCACTCTGAACACGCACACCAGATATCTGCATGAAGGCATTCTGGAGTATGTCGAGCGGCTGACCGGAACATTCGACGATCCGCTCTCCACGGCCATTTTGACCTGTACCGGTTCGGAGGCGAACGACGTCGCCCTGCGGATGGCCGAAGCGGTGACCGGCAGACGCGGCATCATCGCCTCGGACTTCACCTATCACGGCAATACCTCGCTGGTTTCGCAGTTGTCGAGAAGCAATGTTCCCGGTGTTGGCAATAGTGATTGGGTGCGCTTCGTTCCGGCACCAGACAGCTATCGTCCGCTTGGCGGTGAGGCCGGCATGGCCCACGCCCGGGCATTTGCCGACGCGGTTGGTGAGCAGATTGAAGCCCTGAAGAAAACCGAGCATGGTTTTGCAGGTCTCATCCTGTGCCCGTTTTTCGTCAATGAGGGTTTTCCAGCTCTTCCTGAAGGGTGGCTGAAACCTGCGATCGACGTTGTCAGGAGAGAAGGCGGCATCTTCATTGCTGATGAAGTTCAACCCGGCTTTGGCCGCATTGGAAGCCACATGTGGGGTCACCAACGCCAGGCGATTGTTCCTGATGTTGTCACTTTGGGAAAGCCGATGGCCAATGGTCACCCTGTCGGGGGCGTTGTGACCTCCCCGGACATCATGTCGGCCTTTCGCAATTCGTTCCGGTATTTCAACACGTTCGGCGGCAATCCGGTTTCATGCGCGGCAGCCATGGCCGTGCTTGAGGAGCTGGAGGACAAAGATCTTGTGTCAAACGCCAGAGCCGTCGGTGACTATGCACAGGCGCGGCTTCGGGATCTGGCGCAGAAGTACGACTTCATCGGCGATACGCGCGGATCCGGTTTGATTTTTGGTGCAGAAATGGTGCTCAATCCGGCAACCAAGGAACCGGCCATCGACTTCACTGACCGGGTTGTCAACGAGATGCGCCGCCGTGGCATCATCCTCAGCAAGCTTGGGCGTCACAAAAACACGCTCAAGATCCGTCCGCCGATGCCGTTCGGGACGGAGCATGCTGATCTCCTGTTTGAAACCCTCGACGATGTTCTGGCATCGACGCCGCTGCATCATGGATAGTCTCCTCACACAATCCCGCATTCTTTGGGATCTGGGCGATTGTCCGATTGTTCTGGTCGCTGAACGGGAGAACCAGGTCTTCAAGGTAACCGCAAGCGGGGGCAGTTATGCTCTTCGCGTCCACCGCAAGGGCCTCAGAAGCGATGCGGAACTGCAGTCCGAGCTGTCCTGGATGGCGGAGCTCAGCCGTGCCGGGTTGAGCGTTCCGAGGCCGGTCACGTCGGCGGACGGGTCGCTTTTTCATCTGGTTGAAGATCGTCAGGTTGACATGCTGACCTGGTTGACCGGTGCTCCGATGGGCAAGACGTCCGAACCCTTGCAGCATGCGGACCGCCCAGAAGTGTTTCGCCAGATCGGCCAGACGCTTGCGAGTTTGCACCGGATCTCCGATGCCTGGACACCACCGGATGGTTTCGTTCGCGCCAGCTGGGACCGGCCGGGCCTTGTCGGGCCTGATCCTCTATGGGGGCGATTCTGGGAGAACCCGGAGCTTACTGCTGCCGAAATTCAGACGCTCCGAACTTTCCGGGATTTGTCGCATGAAGACCTCGTACGCCTTGGGGAGGCACTGGACTACGGTTTGATCCATGCGGACGCGGTCAGGGAAAACATCATGGTCGATGGAACGTCGCTGCACCTGATCGACTTTGACGACAGCGGCTACGGATTTCGACTGTTCGATCTGGCAACCGCGCTTTTGAAGAATATGGGTGAACCGGATTATCCCGAGCTGAAAGACGCGCTTTTGCAAGGTTATCTGGCGCGCAGGCCGCTGGATGTGGCGGCTCTTGATCTCTTCATGGCGCTCAGAGCCGTGACCTATGTCGGCTGGAACATTTCCCGGCTGGAAGAACCGAGTGGCCGGGTCCGCAACAGCCGGATGATCGCCCAGGCCATAGCCCTGACCGAAACTTACATGTCTGCCCGCACGGGCTCATCCCAGTCTACGCTTGAGGTATCGCGATGACCAAAACCATCCTGTCCATCGGCACCTACGACACCAAGAATGCCGAACTGGAATTCATTCAGTCCTGCATCGAGGAGCAGGGCGGCAAGGTCATGACCATGGATGTAAGTGTGCTCGGTGATCCGGAAAACCCAACCGACATATCCAAGCACCAGGTGGCCGAGGCCGGCGGCATGACCATCGAAGAGGTGATTGCGCTCGGTGACGAGAACAAGGCCTTTCAGGTCATGGCACGTGGCGCTGCCAGACTTGTTGCCGAAAACTGGCAGGCAGGCCGGTTCGACGGCATGATTGCGCTCGGTGGAACCATGGGGACGGACCTTGCACTGGATTGTGCCCAGGCTCTTCCTCTCGGGGTGCCGAAATTCATCGTCTCGACCGTCAGTTTCTCGCCGTTGATTGCTCCGGACCGCCTTGCGCCGGACATCCAGATGATCTTGTGGGCTGGCGGGTTGTACGGTCTCAATTCCATCTGCAAATCATCCTTGTCTCAAGCAGCGGGGGCTGTACTTGGAGCTGCAAAAGCGGCTCAAGCTCCTGATACCGGGCGTCCTCTTGTTGGAATGACGTCTCTCGGCTCAAGCTGCCTGAAATACATGAAGAGCCTGAAACCCGCTCTTGAAAAGCGCGGCTTCGAAGTTGCCGTCTTTCACTCTACCGGTATGGGTGGAATGGCTTTTGAAAGCCTGGCTAGGCAGGGCGCATTTTGCTGTGTCATGGACTTCTGCCTTCAGGAATTCGGTAACATGCTGGCCGGGTCACTGGTCAGCAGCGGCGATGACCGGCTTACGAACGCGGGCAAGAGCGGCATTCCTCAGCTGGTCGCGCCAGGTGCTCTTGATCTTGTCGATTTTGCCGGATGGCAGACAATTCCGGAACAATATGCCGACAGGCCATATCACGAGCACAATCGCCTGATCAAAAGCTCGGTGTTCAATGCCGATGAACGCCGGAAATGGGTCCATGAGCTCGCCGAGCGGTTGGAAGCAGCCAAGGGCGAAGTCCGGTTTCTGCTTCCCGTGGGAGGCATTGAAGAGTGGGACCGGGAAGGGCAGGAAGCCTACGACCCGGAAGGATTGCAGGCGTTCATCGAGGAAGCTCGCAACGTTCTTCCCGGGCGAGTGCCGATGGACGAGATTGACGGGCACATCAATGACCAAGTCTTTATCGATGCCGCGCTGGAGGTTTTCGATGGCTGGGTTCGAGACGGCGTGGTGACGTCCGCCTGACATCGCAAGTTCGCCTCTTGACTGAAAACCTGCTTTGCCGACTTCGCATCGTTCAGCTGTGCGAGGTCGGTCCAATGCCATCTTCCCCCCACTTCAAGTCAAGTTGCGGCACCTCGCTCAAGGTCGCCAAGGAAATGGCCGCGTCCGTATGCCTTTCAAGCAGGCAACTCTCTTCTTAATCAATTGTTTTATCTATAATAATTCTGTCTGACTGAGGCGCGTGCGGTTCTTAGAGTTGAAAAATGCAATGTTCGCTTTTAGCTGACTTAAAGTTTCTTTTGTCAGTCTTTTGTTGAGTTCGGATCGCTCCTAATTTCCCGACATGGTCGATTGTTGAGGAAAGCCGAAGTGACACGTTTCACTATTGTCTACGACACCTATTGCGGCTGGTGCTACGGCGCGCATCCCGTCTTTGCCGCTCTGTTAAACAGCGCAAGCAGGGTCGAAGTGTTGCACAGGTATCTGTTTCAGGGGGTGAACGCGCATCGGATGGCCGATGGATTTGGGGCCATGGCGTGGAGCTATGATCAACGCATCGCATCGCTGACCGCTCAACCCTTTTCACAAGCCTACAGAGACAATGTTTTGGGATCGGAAGCGGAGGTCCTGGAATCAGGACTGACGGCTCAGGCCGCAGCTCTCGTACACGGTCTGGGCCCCGGAACCGAATTGGCGCTTGCGGCAACTCTGCAGAAAGCCCGCTATGTTGAAGGCAAATCAACCGCAGACCGAGAGCATGTTGTTGCAGCGCTCGTCAGGCATGGCATCGACGGAAACGAAGCTGAAGAAAAGCTCGGTTCGCGCGCGCTGCGAGATGCGGCAACCAAGTTGGCGCAACAGGCCAGGCACGTCATGGCTTCAGTTGGCGCCGGAGGTGTTCCGGCCCTGATCCTTGAGCAGGACGGACGTCGGACCTCCGTCGATATCTCCCGTTTTTTCAAAGAGCCGGAAACGATCCGGAACCTTGCGGCCTGAAGGTCGCTCGAACCTTTCTTCGCGGTGCTCATGGAGATTTGCCGAGCAAAGCGAAGGACTTAAACCCGGCTGCCGAAGCCGGTCCCCAAGAAAGGAAATCCCATGAACTCATTCTTCAAAACGGTGACGGCCGCAGCCGCCTTGTCGCTGTCCTCGGCGCTGGCCGTTGCTGCAGACCTCACAGTCGAAGTCTTCAATCCGGGTGAGGATGCCCTGTTTCCGGTTACCTCAAGCCTGATTTCGGGGCCGCAAGAGGCAATCCTGGTCGATGCCCAGTTCGACAAGGCGAATGCCCGGAAAGTCCTGAAGATGGTTCAGGACAGCGGCAAGGACCTCAAGACCATTTATATCAGTCATGGTGATCCGGACTTCTATTTTGGTCTGGACGTGCTGACAGAAGCCTATCCGGAGGCTGAAGTCGTTGCGAGCCCGTCCACCATCGCACATATCAACGCAACCAAGGACAAGAAGATCGGCTACTGGGGCCCGATCCTGGCCGAAAACGCGCCGTCCAAGGTCATCGTGCCAACGGAGATTTCCGGTGACAGCTTCACCATTGACGGTGAAACAGTGGAAATTGTCGGGCTGGACGGTCACGACCCCAAGCATACCTTTCTTTGGATTCCTTCGGTGAAAACCGTTCTTGGCGGAGTGGTCCTTTACGAGAACCTCCATGTGTGGGTTGCCGATGCGCAAACCCAGAAGGATCGGAACAACTGGTACAAGACCCTGGACGTGATCCGGAACCTGGGTGCCGAGCGCATCGTACCCGGACACTTTCTTGGCGGCTCAAAGGAAGACCTTACCGCCGTGAATTTCACCGAGGAGTATGTGAAGGCCTTCGAAGCTGCATCCGCGAAGGTTGAGGGATCGGAGGCCCTGGTGACGGAAATGACCACGGCCTACCCGGACTTCCCGAATGTCACTGACCTGGGTCTGAGCGCCAAGGTTCTCGAAGGAGAAATGAAGTGGCCGTAAGCTGCGATGGATTGCCCCTTCGCCAATGACATCTATCAGCCCGGCATGTCCGGGCTGATTTGCTGCTATATGAAGTAGGATCAAATCAGAGACGACACTGTCTCGCCTTGGCGTGACCGGTCGCGGACGTTGCAGGGACACTTGGGTCCCCAATATGGAAAAGACATGGGTAAGGGGCCGAATCTCAAGCGTCTGGAATACTTCGTGGCGGTAATCGAGGAGGGATCGATTACGGCAGCAGCCAGACGGCTCGGCGTCAGCAAGGCGGTCGTCAGCAAACAATTGCAGATGCTGGAAGATGAGGTCTCGGCCAGTCTTGTTCTACGCACATCGCGGCAGATGAAACTGACTGAAACAGGCCGCCAATTCTACGACGTCGCCAGCAGTGCGGTAGGGCAGGCCAAGGAAGCCTATGAGGCAGTCCGCGAAGCCAATGATACGCCGCGCGGTGTGCTTCGTGTTACCGCGCCCGTCGATTTTGGACTGGCCTATGTGTCCGGGGTCACGGCAGAATTCACCGCGATCTATCCGGAGGTGCAGGTTGAGCTCGTCTTTAGCGACACAAAGTTCGACCTTGTTGAATCCCAGTTCGATATATCGTTCAGAACCGGTTGGCTGAAGGATTCCAGCTATCTCGCACGCAAGCTCAGCGATTTTGACCAGTATCCGCTGTGTACCCCGGCGTTTCTGGAACGAATTGGTGGAGTAAAGAACCTGAAAGAGCTTGAAGGCCTGCCCTTTGTCGAGAACCAGGCACTGATGCATCCAAGATCCTGGACTTTCGAGCGCGCGGGAGAGGAGCGTCTTGTTTCCATGCAGAACGTGGCTGTGTCGGTTGACGTCACCCTGGCGTCGAAACAAGTCATCCTGTCAGGGACAGCCTTCTCCATCATGCCGGACTTCGTCGTTCGCGATGAACTGCGATCAGGCGATCTGGTTCCAATGATGCAGGATTGGTCCCTGCCGAGAGGTGGTATCTACGCGGTGTTTCCACCGTCAAAACATCGTACTGCCGCAGCACGAGAATTCGTCAATTTCATGCTGAAGCGGTTCCGGGGGGAAAGCAATCTCCAGCCGATTTGAGTGGAGTTATGAGGCTTTCACTGGACGAGATGTAGCGTCAGCAGCTAAGTTTTCCGCCAGTATTGTGTTTTCCAACCGGTATCCAGGCAGCTGTGATGGCAGGTCGACGCAAGTGGTCGTTTGAAAATGTTCAGGAAGTCGCGAACACGTTTCGCACGCGCAAGGAGTTTCGCCTTGAGGCGAGGCAAGCCTATAACGCGGCGCATCGTTATGGCTGGATGAACCGCGTCTGCAGCCACATGGAACGTGAGCGCAAGGATTGGACATTCGAAGAATGTCAGGAAGCTGCGCGACGCTATAACTGCCGATCGGCCTTCATGCTCGATTCAAATGCCGCCTATCAGAGTGCCTATCGAAAAGGGTGGCTGGACAGGATCTGCGATCATATGTGATTGCATCTCGCATGGATGGGAAATCCGGGCACCAGGTTTCAGCTGGTGAATTTCAGCCTCTTTCTGGGTGCGGGGCTCGGGCTTTTCTCCTTAGCTGGAGCAAGCGCGATTAAGTGGCCGGCCAGTTCCTCCATATGCGTGAGAAATTTGCTGCTGCTGACGCCTTCACACAGGATGACGGCATTTGCCTGACGGGCCAGGCCGTCTCCGTTTTGCACTGCCTTCAGCAATAGCATGAACTGGTGCTCGTGCTTCGCCAGTTTGTGCCGGCAGCACGGGCATCCCGGGTTTGTAAAGCTGAAGCAGGTCATGCGGGTCTGGCGCAGGGAACGCATCGCGTTCATCACGGCCAGTCCGATCTTCGATCCGTCTTCCGGGCCAAAAGTTTTTGCGCAACTTTCGAAAGCGTCTTCCCAGGCATGGTAACCGGGATTGGCATAACTCATGCAGAACAGTCTCAGCGAATGGAGAACGGTTTGCTCGGCGGTTGAAAGACCGATGTGAGATACGGAAACGCGCTGCTCCGCCTGGTTGAAATGGCCGTGCTTGCCGTTCTCCGGCTGGTTGCTGCTTGTCACAACTGATCCTCTGAATTCTGTACTCGCGATTTGAAACATTCGCGAAAGGCGTTTTCCGTCCCTTGCCGGATCTTTATTGCGTGACCTGTTTGGGTGACAGGCCAAACTCCCGTTTGAAGGCAGTCGAAAAGTTGGCAGGAGAGGAGTAACCGGCGATATGCGCGGCCTCGGCGATGGACAGAGCATCCCGCTCAAGCGCCTCGCGCGCTTTTTCCAGCATAAACCGGCGAATGAAACGTGATGTCGACAGGCCGTAAGTCCGTGACAACAAACGTTGGAGCGAATTCGAGCTCATGCCGGTGTTCCGTGCAAGCTCGTCAGCGGTCACCCAGTGACCACGCTCTCCGCTGAGGTAATGCTCGATCGTCCGCAGTTTCTGCCTGTCTTGTCCGGACCCGGACTTTGCATGAGGTTCGACGCGATGTTCGGTGAAGTACTGAAAGGCTTCTTCCAGCAGACCGTAAACGCGCGCCGTGATGTAAAGCCTGTGCTGGAACGGCGACTTTCTCGGTGCACCTATGATTTGCTCCGCAAGACCAATTGCGTGCGCGCTTGGCGTCCAGCTGAGATTGGCAAGGTGTTCTTCGGCAAAGTCCTTGAACGCACTGAAACCCGGGTCGGACAGGTCGAGATGGGCAAGAAACCACTCATGAGAGATGGCAATCGTCACTTTCTTGAGCCGACCACCCTTGCGTGCCTGCCTGACAAATCTTTCTTTGTGCTTTTGCGAGAAGAAGGTTGCTACCGGTGACCAATGCCGCTGCTCGGCGTTGTAGACAGGCATTGGGATTTTGAAGTCGCCGATGGATGCCTCTACGCTTCCTTCAAGAAAAAGGAAGACACCAAGACGGGGGCCGGTTTCAGATTCGATCTTGAGATCGTGCAGGTCTTCGGCATTCGAAAAATGGATCGACAGGCCGTCCTCGATTTTCTCGAAACCAATCGCACCTCTCAAAACATCATCATCGGTATCGAGAGAAGGCCCCAACCAGCGCACAGGTCGACCGTTGTCCCTGATCATGAGGTCTTCTTTGGTCACATAATGATTGTGATGGTCGGATTGTACGAACATGCCGGTCTGAGTTCTTCACGTTTTTTGAAAGCTGCAATGCCTCGGTATCTGGCTAAGCAATCCTTGAAAAACGGACGGCTTTGGCTCCGGATTACAATTCGCAAAAGAGTTTGAGCGATTGGCAAACGCTTTCGGAATTGTTCCCGCGCGGCAATCTCCTTATCAAATACATGAACTTTTAAGTCAAGTTTAAGTCTGTCCGTCGTGGCGTGGGGCCGCCGCGGCCGGACCGTTTATGGTTGGGGTTTAAAATGAAACGCGGATTTGCAAGACACGCGGCCGTCCTGGCGTCTGTCAGTACACTTGCACTCATTCCACAGGCAGCTTTTGCGCAGAACGCCCAGGAACTGGAGACAATTGTTGTCAAGGACAGCGAAGCGGAGAAATTCGAGTCACTCGAAACGAGTGTCGATATCAGCCGGGAAGACATCGAGCGGGCTCAGCCGCTTGATCTGAAGCAGCTGTTTCAAACCACGCCATCCGTGACGACGGCTGGCGGAAGCCCGGCTTCCCAGAAATTCTACGTTCACGGCATCGACCAGTCCAAACTCAACGTGACCATCGACGGTGCCCGTCAGAAAAACAATGTCTGGCACCACAATGGCAATATCGGCATCAATCCGATGTTCCTGAAATCGGTCGGAATCAATGACGGCGTTGCTCCGGCCGATGACGGACCTGGCGCGCTGGGTGGCAGTGCAAGGTTTGAAACCGTCGATGCGGTGGACATGCTGAAGGAAGGTCAAAAGCTCGGGGCATTGGTCTCATTCGGCTATGATACCAATTCCATGACGCTCACCGGAACCGGAGCTGCTTATGGAGCGGACCAGGGATTTGAATATCTCGGCACGCTCACCCGCGCCGAAGGTCAGGATTACGACGACGGCGATGGATTTACGGAACGGGGAACCGCGGCGGACCTTTGGAATGGTCTGGGCAAATTCGCCTACCAGAGCCAGGAAGGGCACCGGTTTGAGGTTTCCGGAGAATATTACAGGGACAAAGGGTATCGCCGCCTTCGAACCAACATGGGGCTGGTAAGCGCCGACTTTAACAGCAACCTCTATGAGCGCATTACGACGACGTTCAAATACACGCTGGAAGGCGCAAGCGGATATTTCGATCCGGAAGTCCTGCTCTACTACAACAGGAACAAACTGGAGCGGCCGAGCGAAGCCTACTACACGAGGCCGAGCGGTGACTTCAATTCCGATCTGCAGTCCTTCGGCGGTCATCTGCAGAACCGTTTTCACTTTGCCATGGGCACCGTGACTGCCGGTGTCGATTTCTATCACGATCACGCAGACATAGAGCGGTTCTGGTTCTCCACGAATGCGGACGAAACGATTTCGAATATCGGCGGCTATGTGCAGGCTCGCCTGACACCGGTTGAAAAGCTGGATGTTTCGACCGGCCTGCGTGCAGATTTTCAGAGCTATAAAGCTGTCGACGGCCAGACCTTCGACAACTTCGGCCTCTCGCCGAATGTCAATCTCGGTTACGAGATCATCGACGGGCTGACAGCAAACGCGGGATACTCATACGTCTTTGGCGGCATTGAGCAGGCTGAAACAGCTTTGTTTCATGCGCGGGACTATACCTATTCGCGCGACCTTGATCCGACAACGGCTCACAACGCCAAGGTCGGGTTGGCTTACCGGTATGGAGGACTGTCACTGGGCGCGGACCTCTTTTACATCAAGATGTACAATCCTGTTGCCTGGGACTATCGCAATTCCATTCGCCTGAATGGAGATGAACTCGTTTCGAAAGGTTTCGATCTTTCCGCCCGCTATGACTGGAACAACGCTTACGTTTCGGCCGCCTTCACTCATACGGACGTCCAGTATGGAGATCGGATCGCGCTTGCAGGTGACTACAACAATGCTGTCCCCGTTGGAGACATGCTGGCGCTTGGTGCCGGTTACACGTTCGAAGAATGGGATCTGACGGTTGGTGCCAATGCGGAGATCGCTTTTGAGTATTCAAACCAGGATCTGGAAGACAACGGTTACGAGAACCCCCTTCCGGGCTATGAAGTCGTCAACATTTTCGCCGAGTGGGCGCCCAAACTTGGAAATACGGACTTCACGTTGCGCGGTGAGGTCAACAATCTCTTCGACGAAACCTATTACAGTCGAGGGACTTACAGCACTACCAGCCGGGTGACGCCGGTAAATTCGCCGGGTCGAAGCTTCTTTTTGACGGCAACGGCGAAATTCTGAGCCAATAATTCAAGATTTTTTACGTGAGCCGGTTTCCCCGGCTCACCTTTTTGGTGTAAGGAACGGACAGCCAGGGCATGATTATCGTCACTACGACGGCGCACACCGCCTCAGCCTCAAAATATCTCCAGCAACTTTGCAAGCATTTTGCCCATAAGGTTCCCGCAACCTGGGATGCCACCTCAGGGGAAGTGTCTTTCCCGTTCGGCTTTTGCCGGATGGAGGCGACCGACAGCTGTTTGATGATCCGCTGCGAAACCGATGAAGACCAGAAAATGGTCCGGATGAAAGGGGTTATCGACAGTCACATTGAGCGGTTCGCCTGGCGCGAAGAGCTGAAGCTCCAGTGGCAATCTGCGGAATAGATTCCTCGGATTGACCGGTTCTCAACTTCAACAGGGAGAGCGCGCAGATGAAAAGACATTTGATTTCGTCCCTTATCCTGGCAGCCAATCTGGTTGCCCCGGCAGCCTTTGCGCAGTCGCCGGACGCCATAACGATCCAGCTCAACACCGCGGAAACCGCGGGGGATGCCTGTCGGTTGACCTTCGTGATCCGCAATCAGATGTCTTCGCCCGTCGATGCGCTCGGACTTGATCTGGTCATGTTCGATCAATCCGAAGGGGTTTCGGGCTATGCGGCGGTTGATTTCGGCGCGATGCCATCGGGCAAGACAGTCGTGCGCCAGTATGATGTCGGAAAAGGCGCCTGTTCGGACATTTCGCGCGTTTTGCTGAACGAAGTCCGCGCCTGCCAGGTGGCCAGTGGCCCGTTGCCGGATTGCCTGTCGAAGCTGCAAATCACCTCCCGGTCCGAAATCGACTTCATCTTATAGAGACCTGTCATGCCTTTTGAACTCGCGTCCCTGTTGCCGCCGTTTCTGTCTCCGCTTGCAGGGCTGGTCGATCAGGGCGGCCCTGTTGTCATGCTTCTGCTTGTCCTGTCCGTGATTGCCGTTGCTCTGATTGCGGCAAAGGTGCTGCAATTCGCGCTTCTGGGTGCCGGGCGCTTTTCCGGCGCTCGCAAGGCCTTGAGGTTGTGGCTCGATGGCCGACAGCAAGATGCCCAGATCACTGCTGCCGGAAGCAAATCCGTTCTTTCCGATGTCATGCTGAAGCTTATCAAGGGCGCCGGCCAGCCGGACGCTGTCAAGGAGCTTCTGAAGGAAGATGTCGAGCGCATCTGCATCCAGCGCATCAACGGACTTCGGGCCTACCTGCGACCGTTGGACATGATCGCTCAGACGGCTCCGCTGATCGGTCTGCTTGGAACCGTTCTTGGTATGATCGAAGCGTTCCAGGCCATGCAGGGAGCAGGAGCTGCTGTCGATCCTTCGGTGCTTGCCGGAGGGATCTGGGTCGCATTGCTGACGACTGCCGTCGGGCTCGCCGTTGCAATTCCCGTCTCGGCTGTTGTCGGCTGGTTCGACAGCCGTATCGAGGCCGTGCAATCGGAAATGGATGCGCTGGTGACGGCCTTCTTCACCGGTGCTGTTGCTGAACGCGGAACCGCGCGGGTCGTACCGCTTGAGCTCTCGGAGCCGAGGCATGCAAGTTAAGCCAAGAGCGAAGCGGCGGCCGGTCGGACTGACATCGCTGATCGATGTGATTTTCCTACTGCTGCTCTTCTTCATGCTCGCGTCCAGCTTTACCCGTTATCAGTCGTTGGATGTCTCAAGCGGCGGACAGGGAGGCGGTGCTGACATCAAGCCCGCCTATCTTCGCATTCATGCATCCGAGAAAATCGACCTGAACGGCGTGCCGATGAGCAAGGCTGAAATGGTCGGGCGGTTCGCTGACCTCACGAACAAGGAAAACATGGTGGTCGCGATCTGGTCCGGGCCTGAAGCCAATGTCCAGGATGTAGTTGACGTCATGTCCGCAGCGCGCCAGAGCGGTTTGAAGACCGTGCTGGTTACCGGAAACTAAACTTATGAGCCTGTGAGACGCTTTCATGCGCATGCGACAGCAACATAAACGTGAGCCGGCGGAAAGCACGATACCGTTGATCAATGTCGTGTTTCTGATGCTGATTTTCTTCCTGTTTGCAGGTTCCATCGCCAAGGACGACGCTCGGCAGATCGAGCCACCTTTGAACATCCTGGAAGACGAAACCATCCGTTCAACAGGTGCCCTGATCGTTGATCCAGAAGGCAAGACATTTTCAGGAGAAACCGAAGTTACTGTGGTGGACTGGCTGGCCGAACAGGAAGCCGGCGAAGAGGCCGATGGGCCATTGAAAATTGCAGCTGACGGAACCCTGAAGGCGGATGCGCTGGAAAAGGTCATTCAGGACCTCAAGGCTGCGGGGCGAACGGATATCGTCCTGATTACCAGAAGGGGCTCGAAATGAGGTTTCTTCGCTTTTTCATCGCCGGAGTTCTGATATCCGTGCTTGCCCATGGCGCCGGGTCGGCCTACTTCGCCGAAAATCCGGACGAAGTGTCCGTGGCAGCCTCCCAGGGGGGTGGGGTATCCGTCATTGGCTCAATCGAGGATCTCGTTCTCGGCAGTCGGGTGCAGGAGGTGGAGCCCGCAGAACCAGTCGAAGAACTGGAACCGGAAACCGAAATGGTGGAAGAGGTTCATGAGCCGGTGAAGGTCGCCAGGGTCGAACCTCCTGTCACAACAAGTGCCGTAACCCCGGTTGAAGTTGAAACGGCAAAACCCGTTGTGAACGAGGTCACTGCCCCGGTGATTGCAGGAGTGACTTCGACGGATGTCGTGACCGCAGTCGAAATTCAGGAAGAAGTGAAACCAGAAGAAACACAGGTTGGGACAGCGCAGACAAAACCGGTCGAAAAAATCGATCTGGAAGTGTCGCCTGCGAAGCCTGTTGTCCCGGAAATGGTCGCAAGTCAGGTGCCGGTATCAGAACCTCTGAAGAGCGAACCGGTAAAGGAACAAAAACCAATTGAAATCGCGAAGGCGGTTCAACCTGAGCTGACAGAATTGCAGAAACCGGTTGAGCCTGAAGCCGAAACGCTGGAAGAGGTATCCGAGCCTCTGCAAGAGGTGACGAAAACACCGCTCAAAAAGCCCGAGCCACCCAAACGGAAAGTCGAGAAGGTCGAGAAAAAGAAGCCGGTCAAGCAGGCGAAAAGGAGAGGAGCAGAAGTCAGCTCTCGCAAGGGTGGTGAGCGCATCACCAGCAAGACGGCCCGCTCCAACGCAAATGGCCGTGCGGATGCGAGAACAAATGATGGTGGGACCAAAGCCAGGTCCAACTACAAGGGCAAGGTCCAGGTCAAGCTGCGGCGGGCCAAGAACCGGGCCGCAAAAAAGCGTCGGCGCGGACAGAGCGGTGTCGTCAGCATCTCATTCCTGATTTCAAGGAATGGCGGCGTGTCCAACGTGCGCCTGATAAAAACATCGGGCCATTCAAATCTCGACAACGCGGTCATTCGACTGGTGAGCTCCATGCGCATGCCCAAGTTTCCGAACGACATCAAGGAAAACAGCTTGCGGATGAGGGTCCCGTTCTCGTTTGAATAACCCATTCGCTCCTGTTCATGAGGTTTGACGACGCGTCCCGTCAGACTGCATCTTCGCGAACCGATCCTTGAAACAGGGATTGGCCGGTTCAGCGTGCCTTCATCGACTGATGCCCGGGGTTCAGGCCGGACCTGAAGTTCTACCATTTTAGGGGCGTGATGCTTCCGGTTCTGAATTGAGACGACTGAGGCAGGAAAACCGTTTGGTCTCCACTACGATTGGCCTTGGTTGAAACCGCCTGCTTGCCCACGGGCTGCGTCGGGATTCTCCAAGACTCTTCCTTTGGTTGTTGGCTCTTTTGATCTCGTTCCTCGCGGGTAAACCCCGTCGGACACCCTTAGCGGGCGCTCTAAAACAATATTTCAAACAGTGTTTTACATGAGTGAAATTCTCATATATATAACTCGCACGCCGTGCCTGTGAGGGGCGGCCCACGCCAATTTCGGCTGTCCTGCCGATTTCAGCTGCATTCGAGACATTCAAAGATAAGGGACCTGACCATGCTTGACCGCGTGCGTCTTTCGCTGCTGCTTACAGGCACAATTTTACAATCGGCGCTTTTGGCGGGGGGCTCAGCCGCTCAAGACGCATCAGACACTGCAACTGCTCAGGATGAGACAACGCTGGATACGATCCGGTTGTTTTCCAACGAACCTGATCGGTTCGACAAGCACAAGGGAGCCGCCGACCGGGCGAACTCCGTCTACATTTCACTTGAAGATCTGCAGCTGACCAATCCTCAGAACCTGAAGGATGTTTTTGCCGGCGATGCGTCCATCTCCGTCGGTGGCGCCATGGGGCCTTCGCAAAAGGTTTACGTCAACAGCATCGATGAGTTGAACCTCGCCGTTACGGTTGACGGTGTTCTTCAAAACAACCGGGTCTTCCACCACAACACCACCAATTACATTGACCCGAACATGCTGAAGTCGGTGAGGGTTGATCCGGGTGTTGCTCCGGCAGATGCGGGGCCGGGAGCTCTCGGCGGTTCCATTGTTTATGAAACGGTGGATGTTGGCGATCTTCTTGAAGAAGGGCGTGACTACGGCGCGTTTGCGTCTGTCAGCTACGACACTAACAACAATACCTTCACCGAGACCGGTTCTGCCTATGGCCGCTACGAAGGGTTTGAACTGCTCGGCTACATCAAGTTTGCCAATGGCGACAACTATTCAGATGGCAACGGCAATGAAATCAACGGCACGGGTGCGGACTTCCTGAGCTATCTCGGCAAGGCTGCGTACCAGTCGGCCGAAGGACACCGATTCGAGGTGAGGGCGCAACAGGTTCAGGACGATGCGCTTCGACCCTATCGCGCAAACTTTGGTGGTATTCCATCAACGGAACCGGAAGTCCGGGAATACGACATTGACCAGCGCAGCTATTCTGCCAGCTATGAAATCGAAGGTGCCGATGGTCTCTTCGACCCAAATGTCGTTCTGGGCTATAGCGAATCTTCGACCAAGATCCCGTATTTCTTCTTCCGCAGGACCGGCACATTGCTGCCGATCAAGAGTGACGGCAAAGCCTGGACATGGTCGGGCAAGGCGGAAAACACATTCCACCTGAACGAAGGCAACAAGATCACCGCCGGTATCGACTTTTACAACTCCGAAAGCCAATACTCCGACGCTCTCTACAGCCCGCAGGGATACAAGGAAAAAGCCCGAAACATCGGGTTCTACGCCCAGGCCCGCCTGACACCCCTGGAGCGACTGCGCCTTTCCTTCGGTGGTCGTGGAGACAACCAGTGGTTCACCGGTACGGAAGGAACCGAGCTTGATAATTTCGGCTTGAGCGGGAACGCTTATGCGGAGTTCGACCTGAACCAGTACTTCACGGTGAACGCGGGCTATTCCAATGTCTTCGGCGGAATTGACCTTGAAGAGAATTTCATCTTTGACAGCATCACCAGCTATGACGGTCTCAAGCCGGTTCGTTCACAGAACCTGATTGCCGGCCTGAAATTCGAGCACAGCGGATTTACCGTTTCGGGGGATGTCTTCCAGACCCGATTTGACAATTACCGCGAGTACACCAGCACTCTCAAGGTCCACAATACGGATTTCAAGGTTGAAGGTTTCAAGATTGGTGCCGGATACCAGTGGGAAGGCGGTTTCGTCAAAATCTCCTATTCAAACAGCGACTTGAAGAAAGACGGCGACTACGTCGATTCCTATTCCGCCAGCGAGATCGGTGCCCCGATCGGGCAGGTGATTGCCGCGGAGATCGTGCATACTTTCGAAAAATACGATCTCACGGTCGGGTCAAGCATCGATGCGGCTCTGGAATATGATGCAACCAACAAGGCGGGTTACAATGCGCTGCCAAGCTACTTCGTTGCCAACGCCTTTGCGGAATACAATCCCAAGCAGTTTGAACATCTGACACTGCGTCTGGAAGCGAACAACATCTTCGATGAAAACTATGCCTCGCGTTCAACCTATGGCGTGGAGTATGGCGAGGCGGAACTGTCCCCGCTGTATGAGCCGGGTCGGTCGTTCCTGCTGAAAGCTCAGCTAAAATTCTGATCGTTCGTTTCAGGAACGAGCACCTGAATTGAGAGGGGCCGGCGCAGCAACGCGCCGGCCCTTTGTATCACTGTGCCGGAAGGACGATATCTGGATAACTTGCTCAAGAGAAAACCTACCTTGAGCTCACCTTTCCTACTTCCTCAGGAGTGATGCAGCGCCACCTTCAGACCATCTATCATTCTGATCCTGACCGGCATGTCGTAAATCTGCGCAAGATTTTCTTCGGTCATGAAGGTCTCGGTGTTTGACTTCACTGCCACCTCGCCATTCTTCAGTGCCACGATCGTGTCGGCATGTGCTGCGGCATAGTTGATCTCATGAAGCACAACCACAATCGTCTTTCCGTGATTGTCGGCAAGATCCCGGAGTTGATGCATCAGGTCGCGGGCGAAATGCATGTCGAGGTTGTTCAAGGGCTCGTCCAGGAGCAGGTACTCCGTGTCCTGAGCATAGGCCATTGCCACCAGAACCCGCTGACGCTGGCCGCCGGACAATTCGTCAATGAACCGGTCTGACAGGTCGGTCAGGTCGAAAATCTCGAGCGCCTGCGTAACTTTTTCATGATCCTGCCGGGTGGCACGGCCCTGATGATGCGGAAATCGGCCGAACCCGATCATGTCACGAACCGAGATCCGGGAAGCGACGTGGGTGTCCTGGCGCAGGATGGCGAGTTTTTTCGCAAGATCTCTTGAAGCGGTTTGGCGAATGTCCAGGCCGTCAAAGGTGATGCTTCCTGATTGAAGCGGCAGCAATCGTGCCATCAGCGCGAACAGCGTGGATTTACCGGCACCATTGGGGCCGATCAAAGCGGTAATGCCACCTTTTTGCAGCGTCAGGGAGACGTCCTTGAGGATGAGTGACCTGCCGTGATGAAAGGTGACATTTTCGATTTCAATCATGCCCGGACCTTTCTCAGGATCAGGAAGAGGAACACCAGACCGCCCAGGAACTCGATCACGATACTCAAGGTGGCGCTCATGCCGAGGATGCGTTCAAACACCGCCTGGCCACCTACGAGCACCGTGATCGCGATCAGGCCTGCCACGATGAACACCGGTCCGTGGTGATGGGATTTGACGACTTCGTAGCTTATTGCGCTGACCAGCAGGCCAAAGAACGTTGCCGGACCGACGAGCGCGGTCGAGGTTGCCACCAGAGCTGTCACGAGGGTGAGACCAACCAGCAGTTCTCGCCGGTAATTGATCCCAAGGTTTATCGCCTGGTCCCGTCCAAGGGCCATGACGTCGAGGATGTGACGTTTGCGCCAGACCAGGGCGCAACAGGCCAGAACCAAGGGGACGGCGATTATGAGTAGGCTGGTGTCGACGCGGTTGAAGCTTGCAAAGAGCGATCCCTGCAGAACCGCGAATTCGTTTGGATCGATGATCCGCTGCAAAAGGCTTGTCAGACTCCGGAACAGGACGCCGAACACAACGCCGACCAGCAGCATGCGAAAGAGATCCTGCAAACCCTGGCCAAGGAGACTGCCGAACAGCAGCAACGCAGCAGAGGACAACAAGAGCAGCTCAAGCGCGAACTTCATTTCCGGGTGAAGGGAGACGTAACCAAGGCCTCCCAACAGAAACACCAGAGTGGTTTGCAGGAGAATGTAGAGTGCGTCGAAGCCCATGATCGAGGGCGTCAGAATGCGATTGCTTGTCAGCGTCTGAAACACGATGGTTGCGACCGCGACCGCAATTGCGACGATGACCAGTGCCACCAGTTTTGTCCCGCGAAACGTGAGAATGAACCCCCAGTTGCCGCGGGCTCCCAGAACCATGAATGCAAGGATTGATAGCGAGGCACAGATGCCCAGAAAAATGAACTTCTTAGCCACGACGCGCGGGCCTCGCGAACAGAAGCCACAGGAAAACTCCGGCGCCAAGGACCCCGAATACCGTTCCTGCCGGAACTTCGTATGGATAGCGGATCAACCGGCCGAAGAGGTCGCTCGCCAGAACGAAAAACCCACCGGTCAAAGCAACGAGCGGCAAGGTCGCGCGGGCATTGTCGCCCCGGAACCGGCTGATGATGTTGGGCACCACCAGCCCGACAAAAGGCAGCATTCCGACGGTCAGCACCGTGAAGGACGTGATCAATGCGACGATGCTGAGGCCTGCGATCAATACGGCGCGATAATTCAACCCGAGGCTGATTGCAGCGTCCTTGCCGAACCCGGCTACCGTGAACTGGTCAGCAAACACATAGGCGACCAGAGCCACCGCGCCGGAAGCCCATAGCAGCTCGTATCGCCCCTGAAGCACGCCGGAAAATTCACCGTTCATCCAGACCGACAGATACTGCAGCAGATCGTATTCGTAGGCGATGAAAGCGGTGACGGCTGCAACAATGCCTCCGTAGACGATGCCGGTGAGAGGAACGAGCAGCGGTTGTGTGGGCGGCAATTTCTGAACGAGTGCCAGGAAAAGGGCAGTTCCGGCAAAAGCCACTGCGCTTGACATGGCCATCTTCGTGAAGACGGACGCTTCCGGCACTAGCAACAGCATAGCGAGGAGCCCAAGCGCGGCGCATTCTGCTGTGCCGGTGGTCGCCGGCTCAACAAAGCGGTTTCTCACAAGCATCTGCATGATGACGCCTGCAACCGCCAGCGAAGCTCCCGCGAGGATGGCCGCAATCGTTCTTGGCAGGCGCGAGACAAATAACAGCTCTCCGGACTCTCCACCCTGAAAGAGCTCAAGCAAAGAAACATTCGCAGCCCCGGTCGCAAGACTGCCGAGGATCAGGCCGACCATTCCGGTCGTCAGGACGACCGGCCAGATGGCGGAGGGGAGGCGAGGGACCGCGAAAGACAACATCGGGCGACGTGTCCGATTACTTGGATTTTGTGAACGCTTTTGAGAGGTCTTGAAGCGTGCTCATCAGGGACTGGTAGCCACCGGCAGCGATATAGACCTTCGATGCGTCGAGATAGATGACTTGTCCCGATTTCCAGGCGGTTGTTTCAGCAACGAGCTTGTTGTTAAGCGTTTCTGCCGCCAGAGCAGCATCCTCGCCAATGGCTGCGGCGCGGTCGATGACGATCAGCCAGTCGGGATTGGCGTCACGGATGAACTCGAACGACACGGCTTCGCCATGTGTGGAAGCTTTGACATCTTCGATGACAGGCTGAATGCCGAGCTCGGTGTGCAACCAGCCAAATCGGGACGCCTTGCCATAAACACTCAGTTTGGGTCCGTTTGTGAGAACAATCAGCGCCTTGCCAGCCTCGGCTGTCTGTGCCTTCACGGCATCGACTGCGCCGGTGAGGTTGTCTTCCAGTTTTCGCGCCGTGTCTTGTTTGTCGAAAATGGTTCCATAGGCGTTCAGTCGTGCCTTGGCCTGATCCAGCAGCCCGTCGCCCCAGATGGTCATGTCTATGGTCGGCGCGAATTCGGAAAGGGCTTCGACCTGTTTCGAAGAGCGGCCGCCTGCAACGATCAGATCCGGTTGAAGGGCGTTGACGGCTTCAAAATCGGGCTCAAACAGCGTGCCGACTTTTTCTGCACCATTCGCGGTATCCTGCAGGTATTCGACGTAGACCCGCTCCGGAGTCCCTGCGATCTCAACACCAAGCGCGCGCAAGGTGTCCAGGGCCGCGATATCAAAGACAGCGACTGTTTCCGGCTTGGAGGGGGCTGTGACAGCTCCCCTGGCAGTCTCGACTGAAACCGTTTCCGCGAAAGCTGTTGTGGTGCTCAATCCCACGGCAAGAAAAAGGGGTGCCCAACGGAATGCGCGCATGGTCGTCTCCATTTCTGGACGCCTGGCTGTTCCAAGGAATTGGCTGAGCGTTTTTTAGGTGGTCGACTTGTTCAAGTCGTGCTCTGAAGTTGTCTGGTGATGCCAAAAACAGGTTTGTTTTTCAATAGCGGAACGTCATTCAGGGGCTGCAAATCGCCGCATGTAAGCCTCAATCCCGGCAACCAGAAACTCCCTGACTGCGGAAAACAGGATCTCGTTCCTGTTTTCCGGGTTAATTGCGATCATAGCAGTGACCGAAGCGGTGAACATCAGGCCCATGAGAACGGGAATTTCTAGTGACTTTCGACGCTCCTCGGGAACGGATGACGCCAGCAGGCCAATCAGTTTGGTGATGCCGGGTGCGTGATAGTCCTGTGCCCGTTCCAGAACCGCTTCCTGTTCGGCGGAAGCGCGTTGAATGAGGAGAATGAAAGGATCGAGTTGGCCGGTCTCTGCATCAAATCCGAGATGGGCCAGAGCATCGAAATAAGCTCCTGTCAGCTCGCGGATGTCTGGAGCCTCTCCATTTGCTTTTGCTTCGACATCGGAGACCCTCGCAAGCAATTCGGCATCGAGTTGCGTAAACCGGCTTTTCAGAAGCTCCAGCAGCAATTCGCTCTTGCTGCCGAAATAGTAGTTTACGGAAGCAACATTGGCTTCCGAGGCATCCGTGATCTCGCGCACAGAAGTCGCGGCGATGCCCTTTTCCGCCATCAACCGTTCGGCATTCTTCAAAAGGCGTTGCGATGTTGGTTCCGGCACGGCGTCCTCTCCTCAGTCCCAGCCGTCGATTTAGACTGTTTGAAAAGATATTTCAAACACTGTTTGAAGCATCGAGGGGCATCGGATCAACCTGACAACGACGATGCCAACATGGTTCTGAAAATCGGCGTTTGTTCTAACTGGCTGTATTTATAGCGAAATTAGAAATATCCTGGTCCCTGTTTCATTTTTGCAACGGCAAGATCACAAATATGAGTAAAAGCTCATAATAATACTTGCATACAGAACTCAAGATTTATAAACCACGCTTGAAAAATTTGTCCAAGCCAAAAGCCAGGATGACCTAAAAAGTGGGCAGTAGGGCATATGTTGAAATATTCTGGCTTGGTAACAGCTGCACTCCTTGCAGCTGTTCAAGGGGCATCCGCACAAGATCTGACATTGGAAGAGGAACCGGCGCTCAGCACTGAAGATGCGACGCTTCTCGATCTGATCGTGATCAAATCAGCTACCCGAACGGAGACACCGATATCGGAAGCGACTGTATCGGTCTCCGTGGTGACGGAGGATCAGGTCCAGCGGCAGTCGAATATCAACTCGAACATCGGTCAGATTTTGTCGAAGACGGTTCCCGGGTTTGGCCAGTCGACCGAAAACCTGACCGAGTACGGTCAAACCCTGCGAGGCCGGAACTTTCTCACTCTGATCGACGGAGTGCCGCAAACGAACAACCTGAACAACAACTACCGGGCACTGAACAGCATCAGCACGACAGCCATCCAGCAGATCGAGGTCGTGCGCGGGGCGACTGCGGCTTATGGATTTGGAGCTCCGGGCGGTCTGGTCAACATCATCACGAAGCAGCCGGAAGATGGCGAGTTCAATGCACAGCTCAGCGTCGGCATCAAGGCATCGCCTACCAGCCTGACGGAGTCCTTTTCATACTTGACCGAGGCCGGGGCTTCCGGAGCGAAGAACGGTTTCTTCTATCTCGCCAACGGAAGCTTCGAAGATACCGGCTCTTCGTTCACGGCGGACGGGGAGCGGCGCCCGCCGGACTCTTTCGGCTCGCAAGGCGGAACCGATGACATCATGGCCTATAATTTCCTTGGAAAGCTTGGCTATGAGCACGAGAGCCACAAGATCCAGATCAGCGCCAACAAGTACCGATACTGGCAAGACAGCGATTGGGCCGGCGTCGTTTCAGGCGGCAGCAGGCAAAATGGCACAAGTGCAACGCCATCCAAAGGAAATCTGAACACACGTACGCCCGGCACCGACAACTTGACGATCAACGGCACCTACACGAATGACGACATTCTGGGTGGATCGTTCGAGTTTCAGACCTATTACAACGACAACACCACAACCTTCACCCGAACCGAGTTTCTGGGGCGGCAATACGATCAGTATGAAACAGAGTCTCAGAAGGTTGGTGGCCGCGCGACCTTCGATACGCCATTTCCCTGGGACCGCCTGCCGATTGACATTGTCTGGGGTCTGGATGTTCTCAATGACCAGACCAAGGTTAATCCCATTGATGGCCCAACCGGTGCACCCAAATATGATCTGACCGGGGTAGCGCCGTTTGCCCAGGTCCGGGCAGACCTATTTGATGATCGGGCTATTCTGACCGCCGGTGTTCGTTACGAGCATCTTTCAGTTGATATCACCGATTTCACCAACGATAGCGGCACTGCCGTCAAGGGCGGCAACCTGACCTTCCGTGAGCCTTTGTTCAATATTTCCGGCTCCTTCGACATCAATGACACATTCACGGTGTTCGGCGGGTTCTCGCAAGGATTTCAGCTTGGTGACCTTGGTCGTGTTCTCTACAACAGTCCTGGCTTTACCAACGTTTCGCAGTTGGAGGAAAAAGGTCAGAAAACAGACAGTTACGAGCTCGGATTACGTGCGGTAGGAAGTGCGTGGGACGCCTCGGTGACCGGTTTCTACAACAAGTCGAACAATGGTGTGACCTATAATGCCGACCTCGATATCGTGCTCTCTCCCGAACAGATCTGGGGGATCGAAATTGCAGCCAATTATGAAGCGACAGACCAGATTACGGTGGGCGGCACACTCACATGGCTGGAAGGTGAATATGATACAGATGGAGACGGAAAGTATGACTCCGACCTCGGGTCTGACCGTATCGCTCCGCTCAAGCTGACAGGATATGTCGAGTACGCTCCCCGGGACTGGGCCAATTTCCGCCTCCAGGGTCTTTATTCCGGTTACCGCAATCCTGACAGCGAGCAGTTCACCGGACTGGAATCCATTGATCCCTACTTCGTCATGGACGCTTTCGCCGACTTCCAGGTGAATGAAAGATCGAAGCTTTCCCTCGGGGTGGAGAACATCCTGAACGCGGATTATGTACCCGTCCTGCAGCAGGCCTATTCCGTGGAGGCGTATGCATATGATGACTATTATTATGTGAAGGCTCCGGGAACGACCTTCTCCGCAAAGTATACTGTCAAGTTCTGATCCAGATCGAAATGCGCAAGATACTCAAGGGTTTCGCCGCTCTCCGGCGAAACCCTTTTCATTTTCGATCCCATGTCGGTTTGCCTTCCTGACAGGCGACGCGTTGGCGTTTCCTCGTCAGGCACATTTTTCCGACGGAAGGATCTTTGCCCCTCTGGTCTGGATTGCTATGCCTGTTCACTCAGGATCAACCAGGAGAGGAATCGCTTTGCCGATAGCCGAGGAAAAGTCTGTCGCCCGGCGAAACGCAGCCACTCAGCGGCGCTCGAAAGACAAGGTGCAGCGGATTCTCGATACAACGCTGGCCATGTTGAGTGCCGGTCCTGCGGACAAGGTCACGACCAACGAAATCGCAAAGAACGCCGGCATCAGCATCGGAACGCTCTATCACTACTTTCCCAAGAAAGAGGCGATCTTCTACGAGTTGTTTCGCCGATGGCTGCAGCAAACGCTTGACCTTCTGGATGGAGTCGATGCCCGGTTCGATGGTTCGGAAAGCCTCGAAGACTATGTCGATGCCATCTTTGAGCGACTGTCCAGGGACGAGGAAATCAACTCGCCCGGGCACTGGCAGCTACGCCGCGCCATGGGAAGCTCTCGCGAACTGGCGGAGCTTGAGGCGCATCACCAGAAAGAAGTCGCGCAGCGGCTGATCTCGTTTCAAAAGAGGTTTGGAAGAGAGATCAGCGAGGAGCAAGCCGGGGCGTTGGCCTATCTTCAAAATCAGGTCTCGGTGGCTTGCCTGTCTGCTGCCGCTCTTTATGGATCACGACCTGAAGGGCGTGAAGTTTTACAATGGTGCAGGAAGACACTGCACCTAGTCTATGATGTCGAGAAGCTGAGAGCTTGATATCAAGTAGCTGTTTTCATTGTGAAAAATAAATTATTCGAGTTTTTGCTCAATATTCTTGATTTGTTGAGTTTTTGAGTCTAGTTATTGGCAATCTTCAATGCGCCCGTCCGGGCGAATAATCAAGGTTGTCGATCCATGGGAGAGACCTCCAATCCTGGTCTTCTTTCTCTGACCGCTTCTCCAGCACAGGGCTCACGACTGGACCCCCGGGTCTGGCTTGTGTTGCTGAGCCTCTATGTTGCCCAGGCAATTCCGATCTATCTGGTTGCCGCTGCCCTTCCGCCGATTTTCCGCTCAAGAGGCATCGACCTGGTCTCCATAGGCTCCATCGGCATTCTGATGCTTCCCTGGATCCTGAAATTTCTCTGGGCACCATATGTGGACAGGTTCTACATCAGGGGGCTGGGGCGCCGGCGCAGCTGGATTGTTCCAATGCAGCTGGTCTCGGTCACCGTGATTCTTTTCCTGAGCACGATCTATCCGGAAGACAATCTTGGCGTGTTCTTCCCCGTTCTCATGCTGCTGGCCCTGTGTGCCGCGACCCAGGATATTGCGACGGACGGTTATGCGGTTGAACACCTGCCGAAAGAACAGCAACCGCTCGGAAATGCCATACAGGGAGGCAGCGTCGCGGCGGGTGTGTCGATCGGCGGGTCGTTGACGCTGTTCGTCTACGATGCCGAGGGATGGTCGGTCGCGCTGAAAACAGCAGCAATTCTGTCCGCATTCTGTCTGCTGCCGATCCTGTTTGTTTCAGAAAACACCGGCCTGCGCGAGAAGGCGGACGAAGCCAGGGCAGTTCCCTCCTTGCGTGCATTTTTGAAGCGGCCTCACGCGTTGGCTCTGCTAGGCTTCGCCCTGATCTTTCGTCTGCCGGAAGGCTTGGTGAAGGGGATGGAGCAGGCATTTCTGGTCGACCAGGGTTTCAGCCTGTCTCAGATCGGCCTGATCAGCGGAGGAGCAGCTGCCTGTGTCGGGCTTGGCGGGTCGGCGATTGCCGTTGTCGTCATCAAGTCCTTCGGACTGCGTTGCTTCTTCTGGACCATAGGGTTGAGCCGAACGGTGTGCTTTGCCGGATACGCTGCCTTTGCGTGGCAGATTTTCGGGACGTCGGAACCGGCTCTCGCCGTATTGATCGGACTGTCGGCCTTCAACACCTTCATCCGCTACATGGAACTCGTCGGCCTCTACACTGCCTTCATGCGCTTTGCATCCCTGGAGCAGGCAGGGACGGACTTCACGTTCCTGTCGTGCTCAAACCTGCTGGTCTACATGATTGGCAGCATGGCTGCCGGTGTCATTGGACAGGCCTTTGGCTTTTCATTCCTCTTCTCTCTTGCCGTTGGTCTTTCGGTCGTCAGCATATTGATCGCAATGCGATGTCTGCCGTGGTCGATAAGCCAACCGGAAAATCAAAAAACGTAGACTTAGACAATCTGACAGGAGCCTGCCGTGCTGCGAGTTAAGACGCCGCTGCAAACACTCAAGTTGTGCCTGATGACAACCGCCAGCGGCATCATTCTGATGTCGTCCGGCATTGCCGCAAACGCACAGGACGTATCGACGCCGACGGAGGTTGACGAGCTCGACCTGATCGTCATCAACTCTGCCCGCTCCAAGGGGGATCTTTCCACCACGCCCGGATCTGTACAGATCATCGAGCAGGAGGAGCTGCGCGAAAGTCTTCTGGCAAGCCGGAACCTGAATGAATTCCTGGGCAAATATGTGCCTGGCCTGACGCCGAGCAATGGAACGCTGGCCGGAAGCGGGCAGACACTCCGCGGGCGCTCGGTCCAGGTTCTTGTCAATGGCGCGCCGCGCAACATCGCGCTACGCAACAACTCGCGGACATTGTCGCTGATCGATCCGAACTCAATCGAGCGGATCGAAATCATCAACGGAGCAAGCGCCGTTTATGGTGACGGAGCAACAGGCGGTGTCATCAACATCATCACCAAGACCCCGACCGAGGAAGGTCTGCACGGGGCGGTGATGACCAATATCTCGACGACGGAACGTTCCGTGGTCGATGGTGCGAACACGACAACCAGTGCCGACCTGTCCTACGCCAAGGATCATCTCTCTCTGCAGTTGAACGGCCGTTTCCAGACGACAGGCGACATGTTCGACGGCGATGGCAACCAGATCCCGGAAGATCCAATGATCGGCCAGGGCGGTGGATCCGGAATTCAGCAGGTCAACCTGTCAGGTACCTTGGGGTATGAAGCCGACGCATTCGATGCAAGTCTTTATGGTTCATGGGTCTACCTGGACCAGCACATCGACCATTTCTCCGACTACACGACGGTTCCCGTTTCGGTGGACAAGAACGCACCCTACACAGGTGAACCAACCCATGAAGACACGAAGAATGTTCTGGCGACGTTCAATTTCTACGATGTTCCGGTCGGCGAGATCAAACTCGAAGCCTATTACAACGACAGCGAGAAACGCGCGAGTTTCGTGAGAGCGGATCCCATTTCAAACCCGTTCGTCTACTCCAGTCCGGGCGTGGTGCAGTCGCCGGACTCACAGTCGGTGCTTTATGCCAAACAGGCCGGTGTCCGCTCCACGGTCCAAACGCCACTGGATGTCGTTCTGGATGGCGCCCAGGTCACCTGGGGGCTTGATTACTCCTATAATGACGTCTCGCAGACGTTGCTTGATGGGCGCGACATCATTGCGCCAATGAAACAGCATGCCTATGCGGGTTTTGCCCAGCTGGACATTCCGGTGACCACTTTCCTGGATGTCAAAGCAGGCGTGCGTTACGAGCGTTTTGACCTTGATATTTCGACCTTCGTGCGCCCGGCAGCGAACTATCTGGTGTCGTCAACATTTGTCGTGCCGTTCTCCGCTGCCACAGTCTACGGTGCCGATACCAGTTACTCCGCAACCGTCTTCAACGCTGGTGCGGTCGCTCACGTAACTGACGACCTGGATGCGTTCGCCAATTTCTCCCAAGGCTATTCGGTCCCGGATATCGGCGCATTCACGCGCCGTGCCGTGAACACTTCGAACCCGTTTCAGACGGAATTCGACTATTCCGACATCGCGCCGGATGCAGCGATCGTGAACAATTACGAAATCGGCGTGCGCTACAACACCGCCAGAACATCGGTCAATGCATCCGCTTTTGTTTCGACTTCGGACAAAGGCACCAACATTACCGCAGACGCCCTCACGCTCAGCCAGAACAAGGAGCGGATCTGGGGTGCCGAACTTACCGTCGATCAGCTTGTGACCGACCAGTGGAATGTCGGTGCGATCCTTGCCTACACCGAAGGTGTCTGGGACCAGGACGGAGATGGCAAACTGGACGATGACCTGCCCAACAGCCGGATCGGCGCGCCTTTCAGGGCAACGCTTTACTCCGGTTATGATTTTGACAATGGTTTCAAGGTCTATGGCGAGGCCCTGTTTACATCAGGTCGCGATGCAGATGATGGCGGTACGCGCCAGATGAAGGTGAAGCCGACATTCACGGTGAACAGCCGCATTGGCTATGACACTGACTGGGGGGAGTTCCAGCTCGGCGTCGACAACATTTTCGACCGCTATCAGTACAATCCGACAGCAAGCTCGCTGCGAAACGCCCAGATAGCTGCAGAAGGCCGCCGCTTCTTTGCAACCTTCCGCAAAACTTTCTGAGATTTTGCTCGCATTTCTCGCGTGAGCCGGTTCCCCCGGCTCACGTTTTTGGTGTATGGAGCTGGCAGCCATGGCACCAAACAATTTCGCCGTAACAATGCGCGCCGCCACAGCCAGAAAATCCCGGAAAATTCGACAAGGCATTGTTTTCATTGCGTCTGAACAGCGCTCTATCTAGTGACTGCCTGTGCTGCCAATGACGTGAAACGCAATGTTTCGTGGGCACCAGGCCTGCCGATTTGCTTCCGGGACTGAAACTCTTTCAGGGGCTGCACGGCCACCTGTCGCGTAGTCATTCGAAGGGCCGGAAAAGATGCCAAGTCAGCCTCACCAATCAACGGCTTACGTGCCTTTGTCAGCAGCCGATCAGGCTTTCGCTCAACTTGTTGCTCATGTCGAAGAGCATGACGCGGTCATGGAACGTACAGGTGCACAAGGTGTCAGAATTCTGGTGGGCGACAATTCGATCGAGGTCGGGGGTGACGGTTCGGGCATTTCTCTCAAAGTGTCCGCCGTATCCCGGAGTATCCTGTATTTTCTCAAGGAAGCAGCCGTCAGGCATTTGGCGGATCTTGATGCGTCAGCCGCCGAAAAGCTCAGATGGGACGACGATGCAGTGTTGACGTTGAACGATGGTGTTCCGGCGAATTTCCAGGAATTAACGCTTGCCGGAAAGAGCGAGCCATTGCCGGGCCTGATCCGGCTACGCCTGGACGCAAAGGGGGATATGGGTGCACTCACCGGACCTGGCATTCATGTCAAGCTGTTGCTTCCGCTCAATCCTGATCGGGCACCCGTCTGGCCGAAGGTTGCCGCCAATGGCACAACCAGCTGGCCGAGTGGTGAAGACGCGCTTCACGTGCGCTACTACACCATCAGATCCACCGACGCAGATAAAGGGCAATTGGACATCGATATTGTTCGGCACGAAGGTGGCGTGATCGCGGAATGGGCGGAAATCGCTAAAGAAGGAGACCGGATCGGATTGCTGGGACCGAGTGGCCGTGAACGACCGCAATCCGGCGACCACGTGATCTTCGCAGGTGATCAGACCGCATTGCCGGCTCTTGCACGCATGATTGAAGATCTGCCGGAAGGTGTTTCAGGCCATCTCGTGGGCGAGGCGGAGACCCCTGAGGACCTGCAGCGCTATCTGCCGATAACCAGTCTTGTCGTTCATGCAATTCCGCCTGCCCGGTTTCAATCCGAAGTCCTGGATGCCTGCAGAACGTTGTCAGCTGCAGAAAAGCAGCAATTCGCCTGGTTTGCGGGCGAATACAAGAATGCCCAGGCCATGCGCAAATTTTTCAAGTCGGAACTTGGTCTTGGCAAAGGCAGTCAGTTTTCAATTACATATTGGAGAAAGGGAGCCTCGCTGAAAGCAGATTGATCCTGCTGAGTTCGGCATCAGGCCGAATTGGAGAGGTTTCTTGTTTCAGTTCCTGGCCGAAAAGGCTGGAACTGAGTGCGGTAATGATCGAGGGGAGAGGCAGGGGTGTCTGCAACAACGGAAACATCCGTCAAAAAGCGGAAGATAGCGCAGCAGGAGCGTTCGAAAGCGAAGGTGCAGCTTATTCTCGACACGACGCTTGCGATGCTCAACGAGGGGCCCGCGGACAGAATAACAACGAATGAAATTGCCCGGCGGGCAGGTATCAGCATCGGTTCGCTCTATCAGTTTTTTCCGAAAAAGGACGCGATCTTCTACGAGCTGTTCAGCCAGTGGCTGCAGCAAACCGTCGACCTGCTTGATGAGGTTGGTGAAAAATTCGACGGCAGCGAAAGCCTGGAACAGCTGTCCGATGCCGTGTTCGAGTGCCTGTCGAGGGACGACACGATCAACTCGCCCGGCCACTGGCAGCTGCTTCGTGCGATGGGCAGCACGGAAGAGCTTGTCGCTCTGGAGGCATACCACCAGAAGGAAGTTTTTCGCCGCATTGTGACCTTTCAGGAAAAGTTCGGCCGCAAGATCCCGACAGAGCAGGCAGAAGTGCTGGCAACGCTGCAGCATCACGTCACGGTTGGGTGTCTCGCGGCGGCTGCGCAAGTTGGAAATCACGCTGAAAGAGACGCCGTTCTGGACTGGGGCAAGAAGACCATGCGGCTGGTCTATGACATCGAAAGACTGAACTCCTGAACGTTCTACGTCGAAGCAGGTCGCTCGCAGTCACTCGACCAGTTTTCGATCCGGGATCAATTCACCCGCTATTTGACATAGATCAAAGTTCGGGCCGTCGATTGAGCGGTAAAACCTGAATATCAAACTCCAGTTAAGGGCACGCCACTTGAAAGACGTTTTGAACAATGTCGCTCCAGCCGCAAGGCGGGCGTTCTGGTTCTGTCTGGGATTGCTTGCCCTCGGGCTAGGCGGGCTTGGAGTGGTGCTGCCCGTCCTGCCAACCACGCCCTTCGTTATTCTGGCCGCCTTTGCCTTCGGCAAAAGTTCGCCCCAGCTGCAGGCAATCCTGGAAAACAGCAGTGTGTTCGGGCCCATCATTGCCGATTGGCGCGCCAGCGGCGCCATCGCCGTGCGCTACAAGATCATCTCAATCACGATGATGGCCCTTGTGTTCGGCCTTAGCATTGTCATGGCGCTCTCACCGATCATTCTGATCGTCCAGGCCATCTGCATGGGCGGTGCCGCCGTTTTCATTCTCACCCGGCCAAGCGCTTCAGTTTGATACAAGAGCTGTGTTCAGCGGTAAGAAGTTGAGCCCTGCCGCAGAATGCAGCACCCTAGTTGAAGCAAAAGTAACTTCAACAAGTGCGATCCCTGGTTCCGAATCCTGTTGCTACAACTCAGGCGAAAATTGATGCTAGAATAGGTTCAGACGCCAAATGGAGGGGGCGCAGTGACCGTTTTTTTTCGTGTTTTTCTTTTGTTGGTTGCCATTCTGACGAGCGCCGGTGTCGCACAAGCTGAACGCCGGGTCGCGCTCGTAATCGGAAATTCGGGGTATCAGCATGTCGCAGCCCTCAAGAACCCCTACAACGATGCCAAGGGTATGGTTCAAAAGCTTCAGGGGCTGGATTTTGAGGTTGTGGAGGGGTTGGACCTGGATCTCTCAAGCCTTCGCTTCAAGATCAAGGAGTTCGTATCGAAACTCGACAAGGCTGACATTGCATTGTTCTACTACGCAGGGCACGGCCTTCAGGTGAATGGAGTGAACTATCTCTTGCCGACGGACGCCCAGCTGAGCTCCCAGCTGGATCTCGAGTTCGAGGCAGTTCCCATAAACCTGATTTTGAGCACCATGGAACAGTCCAGCCAGACAAACCTGGTCTTCCTGGATGCATGCCGGGACAATCCGCTGGCGGAAAACCTGGCCCGGTCAATGGGAACGAGATCTGCAGCCGTTGGTCGTGGGCTTGCAAAGACAAGCTCAGGAATTGGAACGCTCATCTCGTTCGCAACACAGCCTGGCAACGTTGCACTCGACGGGGAGGGCGACAACAGCCCTTTTACCAGTGCGTTGCTAAAGCACCTGGGAACACCCGGTCAGGACATTACCCGCAACCTCATATCAGTTCGACGTGAGGTGCTGAAGGTAACAAACGGCCGACAGGTTCCTTGGGAAAATTCCTCGCTCACAGGGGAAGTCGTCCTGAAAGCCAAGGCAGCACCGGTTCCGGCTGATGTGACGGGACCTGTGTCGAAACAGCCCTCCCAGGAAATCGAGCTGGCTTATTGGGATTCGATCAAGACCGGAACGAACATCGCCTATTTTGAGAACTATCTGAAGCGCTATCCGGAAGGGCAGTTCGCTGACATCGCAAAGCTTCGTATTGGCGAGATAAACAGTAGATTGAAAACGCGCGAGGAAGAAGAGCGCCAGCGTCAGGTGGCGACAGAGATTGCCTATTGGCAGACCATTCAGAATGCATCGCAGCCAGAGCTTTTTGAAAGCTACCTCTCGCGATATCCGAAAGGCAGCTATGTGGAACTTGCGCGATTAAAGATCGATCTTTTGGAAAAACAGGCGACCCAAGATGCTGTGAAATCTCAATCCTCGGAAGGTAAACCGGAGGGTGGTTCGCAGAGCCCGATGAACTTTTCCCAAGAGGTTGAAGTTGCAAGTTTGCCGACACCTGCGCCGGGGGAATCTGCTGCCGAAGGAAAAATAATCAGAACTCTGACTGAAAGGGAATTAGCAACGGCCATGCAAACCGAACTGAACCGCATCGGTTGTTCAGTCGGAAAAGTGGACGGTGCCTGGGGGCATAGAAGCCGTGGGGCATTAAAGGTTTACGCGAAGGAGACTGGCGCCGATCTTGCCTCGCTTGACCCGAGTGCGGAGATTCTGGATCAGTTGAAAAAGTCCTCCGGACGGGTGTGTCCATTGACCTGTGGCAGGAACCAGGAGCTGAAAAACGGAAAGTGTGTTGCAGCTGAGCGGCCCGCCAACAAAGCCGGGACATCAGGCTCCTCAAAGAGCAAGTCGCAATCCGGATCTACCACACGGACCAGCAGCGCCTGTCCCAGCGACCCGACGGCGGACTCGTTTCGATATCCGTCGAGGCGCAGCCCGGGCACCAATTCAAGGACTTTCACCCACCCATGCGGCCGTAAGGCGATCTGTCGGGCCCAAGGCAATCTTCCAAGAAAGTGTTTCTGGAACTAAGCCAAACTGATCGGGCCATTAATTGACCGGATCGAGCGCAATTTTGAAAATAATGAAAAGATTGGTGACCCCGACAGGATTCGAACCTGTGACCCTCAGATTAGGAATCTGATGCTCTATCCTGCTGAGCTACGGGGCCTTAAAGTGGTCGATTAGCATGATTTTTCGATCTTTGCGAGCCCTCAGAGGAGAGGCCGGGACGGGATGGGGATTATTGTGTATCAGTGCGGCACTCGCGTGGAAAATTGATGGCTATTCTGATGTCAGAATGGGCGACCGTCTTGGACTTGCCTTATTCGCTCCTTAGCAAGTGGATTCGTCGTGACCGTTCTCTCGTCAATGATGGAAACACAACTGCGGAAACAGTGTCCGGAGCCTATCGGTGATGGCGCTGCGTCGGGCAGATTTACAGAGAGAATGATTGAATTGAACAGGCTGAGAGGGCAGCGGGTGTTCAAGGAATACTGGCCGTTTCCTGAGAAAATCGGCGCTGAAGAGAGCGTAAAAGGTTTCGCTGCGCGTAACTGGATGTTTTCCGTCGTCTGGTTAATATTACTGACGGTTCCGTCGGTGGCTGACGAGGCTGGAAGAGCCGAAAGAGACGCAATTTCTGCCTGCGTCGCTGACAACGCCCATACAGGCACACTCGTCGAGCGGAGCGCCAACGGCGAGTTTGTGGCCGGAACCGGACAGCGCTTTCTTGCAACTGATATCGACTTCCTCCCTGCTGAAAATGCCTCTCATTCTTCCAGCAATATCGGTGATGATCCGAAAGGTTCGCAGACGCTGGAGGCCATTCCCGCAGGACCCGCCAATCGCTGGGGCTTGATCCCTGCCTGGATCGTTGTCCGTAATGGCGATACACTTGAACTTCTTCAAGCGGATGAATTGGAAACCGGTGGCGCAATTTTTGTGCCGGAGCGGGCTTCCGGAAGCTGTGCCAGGCATTTGCGTCAGGCCGAAAGCTCGGCTCGCGAGCAAAAAACCGGCATTTGGGCGCGAGGCAAAGATGCGCCTGTGCACTCGGTGACTGATCTGGAAAACCTTGAAGCGGCAGCGGGGAACTATGTAATTGCGAGCGGGCGTATTGTTTCGCTTGGAAAAACACGCAGCACCCGCTATCTGAATTTTGGAAGATATTGGAAAACCGATTTCACGGTCACGCTGAAAGCCTCCGACGAGGACAGGTTTGACGCAATTCTCAGCCAGAACGGGTGGCGTATCGAGAACCTTGCGAACAAAACCGTCGAAATTCGTGGCGTGGTCCAGGTGCGGGATGGCCCGCTGATTGCGCTCCGCCATCCGGAGCAACTGGTTGTAATTGAGGACAAAAGGGCAGGACGTGGCGGCTGAAACATCAACTAAATACCGGCGTTTCAGCATGCTTCGGGCACGGGTGAGAGACCATCTGGGCGCGGCGCGTGGTTGGCTGCGCGCAGGGTTGGTTGGCGGCTTGTCGCTTGCTGTTGCCTCCTGCCAGTTGCTCGGCAATGGAGCCAGCGTCGGGACAGTCTCCCCCGGAACGCTGCGGCCGAACCTTGCCGGTGATATCGGTGCACGTGAGCATCCGCGTGTCGTTGCCACTTATGGCGGCGTCTACAAGGATCCCGGCGCCGAACGGGCCGTAGCCAGCGTCGTTGGCCGGCTGGTTGCTGCTTCGGACGACCCTTCGCAAAGTTACAAGATCACCATTCTGAACTCGCCTGCAATCAACGCATTCGCGCTGCCGGGCGGCTATCTTTATGTCACCCGCGGGCTGCTCGCGCTTGCCAATGACACGTCGGAAGTCGCGGCCGTGCTGGCTCACGAAATGGCCCACGTCACGGCAAGCCACGCGATCAAGCGAGCACAGCGGGCGGAAGCCAAGCAGCTGGCAAACAAGATTCTCACCGATGTGGTTCAGGACTCTGAAGAAGCCCGCAAGGCACTTGTCTCCTCACAGTTGTCCTTTGCCCGTTTCAGCCAGGTTCAGGAGCTGGAAGCCGATGCGATCGGCGTCAGGACGCTGGCGAAGGCGGGATACGATCCCTATGCTGCGGCACGCTTTCTGAGGTCGATGGCGGCCTTTGCACGCTATCAGTCCGCCGACAAGGCGGCGTCTGGAGCGCCGGACTTCCTGTCGTCGCATCCCTCGACGCCGGAGCGCCTGCAGATCGCTGTTCGCTCCGCACGGCAGATCGGGGCGCCGGGTATCGGCGAACGTGACCGGGACCGGTATCTGAGCCAGATCAATGGCATGCTCTTCGGTGACGACCCACTGGAAGGCTTTGTCCGCGGCCGGTCTTTCCTGCACAAGGCGCTTGGCATCGGCTTTTCCGTACCGAAGGGCTATATCCTGGAAAATACGCCCGAAGCCGTTCTTGCGAGCAACGGTTCGGGAACGGCAATCCGCTTCGACGGTGCCGATGTCAGCAGATATTCCAATCTTGTCGACTACATGAAGTCCGGCTGGATCAATGGCCTTCTGCCGGAAAGCGTGCGTGAAACGACGATCAACGGATTGCCAGGAGTGACCGGTGCCGCGATTACGCAAGGGTGGTCGTTCCGCATTGCAGTCGTTCGCATCGGAAAAACCGGTTACCGCTTCATTTTCGCCAGCCGGTCACCGAATGACAGGTTCGACAAGGACTTCCGCCAGACAATCGACAGCTTCAAACAGCTGACACCGACCGAACGCGCCCGATTGCGATCCCTGAGGATCAAGGTGGTCAAAGCCAAGCCCGGCGATACCCCACGCAAGCTTGCCGTTGGCATGAGCGGGGTCGAACCGTCTAGGCGACTTGAATTCTTCTCGATCCTGAACGATCTGAGCCCGAACAAGCCAATACCGGTTGGCACGGCAGTCAAGCTGGTGGTTGACTAAAGCTTTCGAGCAAAGACTGAATCCCCTAGCGCTGCCTGAAATCAAGTTTTCAACGTGATGGGAAATTCTCTTTGATTGAAGGTTTTCACGAAACGCTGTAGCTGCGCGGTTCCCGAAGGAGCGAGTGTTTCGGAGCGCTCAAAAAGTCATGTCCATGTATCATTCACTGCCGGTTGCAACGCGACGCTTGTTCAGTTGCGCAAGCTGCGCTGGTGGCAGAGTTTCGGGTGTAGTGGAGGGTTTTGTCCAGTTGCTTGGAGATTTGCCGGTAATTCTTGCGAACTCGCGATTGAAATTCGACTTGGTGTTAAACCCGCTTTCCAGCATGGCGGTCGTCACGTTTGCACCACTTTCAATCAGATTACAGGCGTGGCGGATGCGATAGGCGTTGATATAGCGGGAGACGTTTTCTCCCGATGTCTTGTTGATGGCTGCGGACAGCTTCTTCGCCGGCACTTTCAATCTGAGGGCCAGCCTGCTGAGTGTGAGACCCGGGTCAAGGAAGAGCTGTCTGGTCTCCAGCAATTCATCCAGGTGATCAACAAGTTCCAGATCTTCTTTCGATGTTTGAGGCTCGCTCGGATGGATGTCGTCGGTGGACGTCGAAACCGGAGCGGGGTCAATTGCGCGCAAATCGGGCGACAGGCACAAAACGCCGATTGCAAAAAGAGAAGCGGCTGAACCGGCGCTGATGATTTTTGGAGCCCAGGTCAGGTTGCCACCCAGAACGGCAGATGCAATCAGCGCATCGGTCAGAGCTGAACACAGCAGGGCAACCGCTATGGTTGCCCAGATTTTCTGCGGAATGGCACCGGCATCCAGCCGCGCCAAAGGCAGGGCGTCCCGGTGGAGACGCAAGTTTGCGAGGATAGCCACACCGTAGCCGGCGAAGAGGGCGATGAGCGCAATATCGAGAGTGATAGGTGCAAACACCAGGCAAAAAACAACGAACATCGTTCCCAGTCCGTGAACCCAATCCCTGGCGAGTGTTACGGGTCGTATGGAAGCGGAAACGAATGCCAACCATGCCAGCGGAGGTATCAGTGACGCGCTCACCGGTTGAATTTTCCAGGCAGGGGCGACTTGGTAATATTGCGCCAGCGCAACGATCAGGTTCTGAAGAGCACAAACAAGAAGAAGCGCCGAAAACAGAGAGGGCCGGTTTCTGGCAAGCAGGCCTTGCACGAACAGGAAGCCAAGCACCAGGGCAACAAACATCGGAAGCGGTAATACCAGCATGGTCAGCTCATTGGTGTGTTCGTGAACAGGTGGTTGCGATAGGACGAAAACCGGATTGAGGCGACCTGTTTCCGGATTCAGGACGTTGTTTGATGCAGAATTCCATATCGGATCTCTGTCAGAAACAGAAATGGATCCGGAACAATGAAGTCTCTCATTATTGCATTTTCCCTTCTGCCTGTTGCTTCCGCACTTGCCGTCGAACCGGAGCTTGCCGGGTATGATCGGTTCGCCGTTTCCACTGCTCACCGTCCCGCCCTGCTGCAAGCATCCGTATGGTATCCGGCAGGGACCAGAACCTATGCCGGCTATATCGGCAAAGGACCGGTGTTCAAGGGAACGAAGGCGCTCGTCGGCGCCGGTATCAGGGAAGGGGACTATCCGATCGTGCTTTTCTCGCACGGGTCGGGTGGGAACATGGATGCGCTTTCCTGGTTGTCTTCCTCTCTTGCCAAGGAAGGTATCATCGTCGTCGCGGTGAACCATCCGGGATCTACCTCCGGGGACTCGTCTCCCCGCCGTTCCCTGCAACCAGCGGAACGGGCGGCTGATCTGAGCGCTGCGCTCGATCAGCTATTGAACGATGCCTATTTCTCCCGGTTTATCGACAAGGAGCGGATTGTCGCTGCAGGGTTTTCCCTTGGTGGCGCGACTGCATTGAGCCTCGGTGGCGTGACCTTCGAACCGGAAACCTATGCCGAATATTGCCAGGAGTTCGGTGAAAAGGCCCAAGATTGTGTGTTCTTTGCAAAGGGGGATGTCGATTTGACGGTTATGGCAGGTGGACTTGCTGCAAACGGCAGGGATCACCGGGTAAAGGCCGTCGTCTCCATTGACCCCGGCTTTACCTATGCGGTGCAAAGCGAAAGCGTTGAACAGATGAAGTTACCGGTGCAGCTGATCAGTTTGGGGGAGCGGAATCTTTGGGATGCTGCTGATATCGGGCCCAATGGGAGCAATCTGACCGGCAAGCTGGAGCATGCAACGCATGTCACCTTGTCGCCGGCAAACCACTTCACCTTTCTGGACGAGTGCACCGAGCAGGGGGGGGAGATTTTGAAGGAGGAAGAAGACGACCCCGTTTGCGACGACCCTGCAGGAGTGGACCGTGCAGACATCCATCGCCAGATCGCAAGGGAAATCGCAAGATTTGTGCTGAACCTGTAACAAGGATCGAACAGCAGCTTGAAGAGTGAAAGCAGGATCAGCGCAAATGCTGTTTACGTCCGGTAGACAGCTTGATCTGGCTGGACGGCCAGAAGGGCCGACTTCAGTTTTTCCATGGCGCGGCTTTCAATCTGCCTGACTCGTTCCTTGGAAATTCCAAGTTTCAGGCCAAGCGACTCAAGGGTCGCGCCTTCTTCTGTGAGCCGGCGTTCGCGGACAATCTTGAGCTCGCGTTCGCTGAGGACTTCCAGTGCTGATTTCAGCCATTTTCTGCGCCGCTCGGCATCAATGTTGCCGGTGACAATCTCATCGGGAAGCGGAGCGTCGGATACGAGGAAGTCCTGCCTGTCGGCGCTGGAGCCGTCGCTGTCGGTCACCGGAGCGTTCAACGACGTGTCCGGACCGGAGAGGCGGGCATTCATCAGGGCAACGTCAGATTGTTTCACACCGATAGCATCTGCAATTTTTTGGTGAAGCTCACTGTCGGTCAATGGCGTCTGATTGCTTGAAAGCTTGGCACGCAACCGCCGCAAGTTGAAGAACAGAGCCTTTTGGGACGACGAGGTCCCGCCGCGGACGATCGACCAGTTGCGCAGGATGTAATCTTGTATCGAAGCGCGGATCCACCAGGTCGCATAGGTTGAAAACCGCACTTCGCGAGCCGGTTCGAAGCGGGCTGCGGCTTCAAGCAGGCCGACATGCCCTTCCTGAATCAGATCGCCGAGATTCAAGCCGAAATTGCGGAAACGTGAGGCGACGGCAATAACCAGGCGCATGTGTGAAAGTGAAAGTTTTTCGAGCGCCTTTTCATCCCGGTTTTCACGCCAGCGAACCGCAAGCTCCCTTTCCTCTTCGCGCGAGAGGTAGGGCGCCTTCATAGCAGCTTGAACCAGCTGACGTTTTTCGTTCAGGGACATGTTCAACGCTCCGATAAGTTATCGGTGTATTTACGTACCAGAGCTTAGGTTAGATCAGTTATTGCTGCCGCTGGGGCATATTTTGTGCACTTCTTTGTGATTAGCGCGCGATCAGAACTCGAGGCAAATATTTCTAATTTGAAATAGTCATCGTTACGAGCCTTTTAATTGGAAGCAGCTAGTATATGGCAATGGCTCTTATTCTATATATAGTACCTTAATTGCATCAAAGTATTCACGCTTGTTTGGGAAGGTTTAATATTTTGTATGACTAAAATTTATTGGAATTGACCAATATACCCAAAACTTGAGTCGAGTGTGTCCAGCGCGAAATGGTTTTCACTTCAGCAAGTTTAAACCGGTGCCTCCGGAACGTCGTATCGAGATCTTTAGAATTCCAATGTGTTAGCCATCGATTGGTTGTTCGAACCGAAAGCGCTTCTGGAGTTTGAATATTGGCCACGCAGTAAGAAAATACAACTTTCCGTGACTGCTTTGCCAGTTTCTCAAAAACAAAATTGATATCGGGTATGTATTCAAGGACTCCCAAAATAAGGGTTGTATCAAAGTTGCCGGTTGGAAATTCCCTTTTGTTCAGGTCAGCAATGATTGTGTCCTCTGTTCGAGCGACCACGTCGCAAGGAACGTAATTGCATGACGTATCCAAAAACTGTTTGGGAAGTTGGTAACCGCAACCAAGGTCTAAAACCTGTTCGCCTGGTTTTACATACGAAACGGCCATTTCTGCTCGAGGGAGCCACTCATTGGTCTTCAACAGCTTATCAGTTTCCCAGTTCCGGAAATTGTCTTCAATGGTCAATGCCTGCATAGTCACCTCTGGATAGTAGCGGTGTGTATTACTACCCAGATTAGAATTGGATTCAGATACAGGACTGCAGGATTACCTGGTTCAACAGTAACATTATTGGGGAAAATGCAATTGTAAGTAGATTGAACTAAGTTCCTAAACGTAACTTTTAGTGGAAAGAAATGCTGGAATTCGAAAGTGGAAATTTTATGAGGTACAATCTTGTCGGGAGGTGTGGATTGAAGACGGACAAGGATGTATTGCTGATAATTTTAAAGAATTTGGCAAAAAAGAGAAAACCCCATCGCACTGAATACAAAGATTTTGCGATGAGATTTTCTCTTTTTCAGGGTATTTGATTCGTATCACTAAGATGGAACTTGCGAACGGTGACTCGCGGCCACTCTTGAAGTGTCAAAGACTTCGACAATACCAAAAAGGGCTCGAATTGCTCCGAGCCCTTTTGAATGAATATTAGGGTGCAGGAAGATTAAGCAGCTTCTTCCTTGTCCTCATCATCGTCGGCATCAGCATCGGCTTCCGCTGCGGCCTTTAACCGGCTCGGAGCCTTGGCCAGGTTCTGTTCAATCTGCTTGACGGCTTCCGTTTCGGAACACTTGTTCACCGCAGCAATTTCGCGTGCCATGCGGTCAAGAGCAGCTTCATAAAGCTGGCGTTCGGAATAGGATTGTTCCGGCTGGCTGTCGGACCGGTAAAGGTCGCGTACAACCTCGGAAATCGCATTCAGATCGCCGGAATTTATTTTTGCTTCATATTCCTGAGCACGACGGCTCCACATTGTACGCTTGACACGCGGGCGGCCGCGGACTGTTTCCAGAGCCTTCTTGACGGCAGCCGGGTCGCCGAGCTTGCGCATTCCAACGGAAGCGATCTTGGCGACCGGGACCCGGAGGGTCATCTTGTCCTGTTCAAAAACGATAACGAGCAACTCCAAAGAGTGACCCGCAACATTCTGTTCTTCAATGGCGGTAATCTGGCCGACGCCGTGTGCCGGATAGACGATGTACTCACCAGTCTTGAAACCTTGACGCTGCGCGGTCTTTTTGGTGTTCGTTGCCATACTCGTATTCTCTCCTGCGCAGTTATTCGGCCCATTCGGGCCGGGAAGGACCGCTGTGCGGTCACCTTTTCTTATGCGACACGAACCCCGCCGAGCGATCCGATGTGGAACGCCTGTTGATATGCGGCGTGTCAGGGCTGGTCAGTCGCCAATTTCCACTTTAAAACCTAATCTCAGACAGATGAGCTGCCGGGATCTTGCGTTGTCCGGTATCGATAAGATCCGGGACACGTTTTCAAGACTCCGTTTTGGGGGTTGTTCTCATGGTTGGCGACTATCCCCCACTTGTAACATACTTTTGTGGAAAATTAAAGTACTGCTCTTTTGCAGTGCGCAAACGCCACATTCCACCTGCCTTTACTTGCACGGCAGGTGGCGAGTTTCCTGATGAAAATGCAATCACTTAATGCCTGAATGACGCTTGCGTCAGTCTGACGCAAGCACTTGAAGCGAATCAGGATGCCGGATTGGGTGAAAAGAACTTTTCGAACTTGTTTTCCTTGCCGTCAAACTCTTCAGCTTCCGGAAGCGGATCTTTCTTCTCTGTAATGTTCGGCCATTTCTCCGAATACTCGGCGTTTACCTCTATCCACTTCTCCAAACCGGGCTCAGTGTCGGGAAGAATGGCTTCGGCCGGGCACTCCGGCTCGCACACGCCGCAGTCGATGCATTCATCCGGATTGATGACGAGGAAGTTCTCGCCTTCGTAAAAACAATCAACCGGGCAGACTTCCACACAATCGGTGTATTTGCATTTGATGCAGTTGTCTGTGACGACGTAGGTCATCGTATCCTCGCTTCGTGCCAATCTGCGTGAGAACGTCGCTACGCGTCTCAAGCTTTGTCCGGCGGTTACTTACGTGCAGCGCATTCCACAGGGAGGTGCACGGTTCAATTCTCTGATCGCTGTTGGGTATCGTTTTTGTCGGATGCGCGCAAGCGCACAGGATGACGCAATCCGGCGTTACAAGAGAATGTTATTCTGTTTTTGCAGCTCTTTCAGGATTTTGCTTCAGTCGTCGCGACGGAAGGCGTCCAATTTGCGCCGGTCCCGCTTTGTTGGCCGTCCTGATCCTGCTTCACGCTGACCTGGGGGAGGCGGCGGCGCATCTTTCTTGGGGGGCGGCGGAGGAGACAGGTCCTCGTAAAGCTTCCGGGCTTCTTCGTAAGGGCCGCGTCTTGTGCCGAGCGCGACCACTTTCAGGACAAGAATTCTGCGTTCCAAACCTATGGTCAGAACGTCACCTTCCTTGACGGTCTTGCTGGCGGAGGAGATCTTGTCCTTGTTGATCCGGACATGTCCGGAGGTCGCCAGTTTCTGGGCAAGTGACCGGGACTTCGTGACCCTGGCGTACCAGAGCCACTTGTCTATGCGCAGGTTGCCGCCTGCAGATTGTGACTGCCCAGCAGAAATTACTTCTTGTCCTTGCTGTCCATATCGGCTTTCAGCGCCATGAGGGCCGCAAACGGCGAGTTCGGATCAATCGGCTTGTCCTTGGGAGCGTTACCGCGCCGGTTGCCGCCGTCGAAACCTTTCTGGCCATGCGAGTGACCGCCGCGATTTCGGTTGGGGCCACCTTTGCCACCGCCCTTGCCATGACGCTTTTCGCCCTGACCACCTTTCGGACCCGGTCCCCTGCGGTTTTCTCCGCGCCGCTGGTCATGACGTCCTCTCGGGCGACGATCGTGACGGCCTGGTCGCCAGATTTCGATGGTGACGGTTTCCATCTCGGCTTCGCCAGCAGCTTCGGTTGCCACCGCAACGGTTTCTTCTGATGCTTCTGTGGCGGCTTCTTCCTGCGCCGGAGCCGGTTCTGCAGGTGTTTCTGCGGTTTCCTGATCGGCGGCACCTTCTGAAGCTTCGCCTTCAGGCGCTTCTTCTGCAGGAGCTTCAACAGCTTCTGCTTCAGTTGTCTCTGCCGAGGTGTCGGATGCCTGTGCAGTTTCAGCTGTTTCTTGCGGAGCGTCGGTGGCTTCCGGCGTTGCCGCGGCAGTGCCATTTACCTGTTCTTCCGCTACCTGCTCTGTGGCAGGCTTGGCGGTGACCGGGCGTTGAACCTCTTTGGTTTCGACCCGGTAGCCGAGCGATTTCAGAACGGCCGAGAAATCTTCACCGGCACATCCCAACAGCGAGGTCATGGCAACGGTGACGGTAAAGCCGCCACCTTGTTCGATCGCCCCTTCCGGAGGGGAGACTTCCGCGTCCAGTGGCTTCCAGGCGATGAGCGGGCGAATGAGGTCCGCGAGACGCTCCAGAATGTCGACGCGCACGGCGCGTGGTCCGCAAACGCGGAAGCCGACCACCTTGTAAAGGGCCTTTTCGATGCTCTCATCGACCGGGATCGACGTACGGCCGGATGCGGAAAGCTGCGGCAGTTCCGCCATGCCATTCATGTCCAGGGCACCGTGCTTCAGTGCCCACAATTGTGCAAGAAGCTGGCTCGGAGCCGGTTTCAGAAGGGCCGGGACAAATATGGTATATGCACCGAAGCGAACGCCATGCTTGCGAAGACCAGCACGCATGTCCTGATCCAACTGGCGAATTTCGTCGGCTGCGTCCTGACGCTCGAGAATGCCGAGACCTTCAACGATGCGGAACGCAATGCCTCTTGCGAGGCCCTCGAGCCCCTCGCCGGACTTCAGGTCCATGAGAGGCTTCAACAGCGTGTCGATCTGTGCCTTGATCCAGAGATCCAGACGGCCCTGAACCGCATCGCGGGCTGAGCCGGTCAGATGTTCATCCGCCAGCAACAGCACGGTCGGTGTCAGCACGTCTTCTCCGGCAACCAGTTTGGCCACGGGTTCACCGCGCCAGCGAATGGCTCCATCGGAGGTAAGCACGAAATCGGCATTTTCCGATTTTCCGAGCTTTTCCGCTCTTGCTTCGATTTCGGTCGTCAGGGCTTTCTGTGCGGCAGCCCGGACAGTCTTGCCATCCGGTCCTTCTGCCGCCGCATCTGGGGCAAACCGGAAGCCAAGCAGATTTCCGATGTGCTGACCTTCAACGAGCACATCGCCGCTCGATGTAATTTCCGCTTCCAGCATTGCGTTCTCTCTCAAACGTCGCATCAATACACTTGTCCGCCGATCCACGAAGCGCTGTGTCAACCGCTCGTGAAGGGCGTCAGATAGTTTATCTTCAATGTCACGTGTCTCTCCCTGCCAGTGAGCCGGATCGGCCAGCCAGTCAGGGCGATTTGCGACATAGGTCCAGGTCCGGATATGTGCAATCCGGTTTGCGAGTGTGTCGATATCACCATCTGTGCGGTCTGCGAAGGCCAATTGACGCGTGAACCAGTCATCCGCGATGTAATTGTCCTGTATCAGATGTGTATAGATGGTGTTCAACAACTCTGCGTGGTTTGCCGGGGCGATCTTACGATAGTCAGGGATCTGACACACGTCCCATAACAATTCGACTGATTTTGCCCCCTTTGCCATTTCAGATATTGCGCTATCGCGCAATAAATGTTCAAGCGCGGTGATGTCGTCCCCAGTGGGTGCCCTAGCGAGACCCTCTTCTTTCGGCACCGTGTCGAGGCTGCGCCGCAAAGCGCCGGTGGATGAAAAATCCAGCGAACTGTTGCGCCATTGCAGCACTTTCAGGCCGTCAAAGTGGTGACTTTCTATCTGTTCGACCAGATCATCGTCCAGCGGATCGACCCTTCCGGTCACGCCGAAGGTGCCGTCTTTGGTGTGCCGGCCTGCACGTCCGGCGATCTGCCCCATCTCTGCCGGGGTCAGCTGACGGTATTGATAGCCGTCGAATTTCCGGTTGCCGGCAAAGGCAATGTGATGAACGTCGAGGTTAAGTCCCATGCCGATGGCATCGGTTGCAACCAGGTGGTCCACATCGCCGTTCTGGAACAGTTCGACCTGGGCATTGCGGGTGCGCGGACTGAGCGAGCCGAGCACCACGGCGGCGCCGCCGCGCTGGCGCCGGATCAGTTCCGCGATGGAATAGACTTCATCTGCGGAGAACGCGACCACCGCGGACCGTGCCGGCAAGCGGGACACCTTCTTCGATCCCGCATATTCCAGGATCGACATGCGCGGCCGGGTGACCACATTGAGCCCGGGAATGAGCTTTTCCAGAAGCGGACGAACAGTCGCGGCGCCCAGAAGCAGTGTTTCCGATCTGCCGCGCAGGTTCAGAATGCGGTCCGTAAACACGTGACCGCGATCCAGGTTCCCGGCGAGCTGTACCTCATCAATCGCAACGAACTCGGTGTTCAGATCCAGAGGCATCGCTTCGACGGTTGAAACCCAGAAACGGGGATTGTCCGGAATGATTTTCTCTTCGCCGGTGATCAAGGCGACGGCTTCAGGTCCTGCGCGGTCAGCAACACGCCCGTAGACCTCGCGGGCAAGAAGGCGCAAAGGCAGGCCGATCAGCCCTGAAGGCTGAGCCAGCATGCGTTCGATCGCGAGATGGGTCTTACCGGTATTCGTCGGTCCGAGGACTGCCGTCACAGTGCGGGACCGGGCTGACGGAGGCAGCGGCAGGGTCTGAGGGCGGGACATGGAATTGGTTGTGGTCGGCTTTCTTTCGGCTCTGCGCCTATATCTAGTGTCGCGTGTCTAGCATACCAGGACTGGCTGTGTCGCTAATTCTTTTGGGGTGAAGTGCTGGAAATTGCGAAGAAAAATTTCCTGTGGAGAACGACTCTGGAACAAACCAAAACCGAATCGCTGACTCTCGTTGATTCAGGATTTGTTCCCTACAACATGTGGTGTTTGGTCGCGAAGCTGGTGCGAAATCGTGAATCTGGTCAATGGTTTGATTCAGTTGGCCGGGAGTGATGTGAATTGCGGCGAAACTCTGTCAATGATTAATTTTTGAAAAAGCGTTCGGATTTCTGAACTCCGGGAATGGTTAACGATTGGACACATGGAGAACGAATCCCGGACGAATCGCTGATTTGAAAGTGTTTCAGCTTTGTTCTTACAATATCTAGTAGGTGTGGCGGTTCTGGAATCTAAGCAGCCGTGTTCCGATTTCTGATTGCGGATCTTCGTCGTTGTGCGCGTTAATCAGATTGTTTCAATTCGGTGCAAAGCGTGAGAAACGTGTTTTTTGACCGCTCTCAAGTCTGAATTTTGCCAATATTTGCTGCACTGCAAATTTTTTCGAACCGAAGTCTTTGACAGGAAAAACGGTGAATTAGCGTTTTTTTTCCAAGAGTTACCGGTGCAGGCGCAAAATATTTTTCCTGGTAAAAAAAAGGACATCATTTCTGCCCCTTTTCAAGCGCCTCCGACCAAAGTAGAAATCTTGCCAAAATCAGCTCCGCTTTTGCGTAAAATTAGGAGGAGAGGGCGTTTGGCGATAACAAAAATTCTCGTTGCAAACAGGTCCGAAATCGCGATCCGGGTTTTCCGGGCAGCTAACGAGCTCGGTCTGAAGACCGTGGCCATCTATGCAGAGCAAGACAAACTGGCGCTGCATCGCTTCAAAGCGGATGAGGCCTACCAGGTCGGAAAGGGCCTTGGTCCGATCGAGGCTTATCTGTCCATTGACGAGATTATCCGTGTTGCCAAACATGCCGGCGCGGACGCCATTCATCCGGGCTATGGGCTCCTGTCGGAAAGTCCGGAATTCGTTGACGCCTGTGAAGAGGCCGGCATCACCTTTATCGGTCCAAAATCGGAAACCATGCGCCGCCTGGGCAACAAGGTAGCTGCGCGTAATCTGGCGATCGAAGCAGGTGTGCCGGTCATGCCGGCGACCGACCCGCTGCCTGACGACATTGAAGAGATCAAGCGTCAGGCGCTGGAGATCGGCTATCCGGTTATGCTGAAAGCCTCGTGGGGCGGCGGCGGGCGCGGCATGCGCGTGATCCCGGATGAGGCAACGCTGGAAAAGGAAGTTCTGGCGGCCAAGCGTGAAGCCAAGGCAGCTTTCGGCAAGGACGAAATCTACCTTGAGAAACTGGTTCAGCGTGCGCGTCACGTGGAGGTTCAGATCCTCGGGGATGGCGAAAGCGTCGTCCATCTTTATGAGCGTGACTGTTCGATCCAGCGCCGTCACCAGAAAGTCGTTGAGCGCGCGCCGGCACCGTATCTGGACGAAGCCAAGCGCTCCGAACTTTGCGAATACGGTCTCAAGATCGGCAAAGCGGTCGATTATAGAGGCGCAGGAACCGTCGAATTCCTGATGGATGCCGATACCGGAGCCATCTACTTCATTGAAGTCAATCCGCGCGTTCAGGTGGAGCATACGGTGACCGAAGAGGTCACCGGCATCGATATCGTGCAGGCGCAGATCCATATCGCGGATGGTGCCAAAATCGGAACGCCGGAAAGCGGTGTGCCGGCTCAGCAGGATATCCGGCTTAACGGCCACGCCCTGCAGTGCCGTATCACCACCGAGGATCCGGAGCAGAACTTCATTCCGGACTATGGCCGCATCACCGCGTATCGCGGCGCGACCGGCTTCGGCATCCGTCTGGATGGTGGCACGGCTTACTCCGGCGCGGTTATCACCCGCTTCTACGATCCGCTTCTGGAAAAGGTCACGGCCTGGGCGCCGACCGCGGAAGATGCGCGCAAGCGCATGGATCGCGCCTTGCGTGAATTCCGTATACGCGGTGTCGCGACCAACCTGGTGTTCCTGGAAAACATCATCGACCATGCGGATTTCCGGGCAAACAAGTACACGACCCGCTTCATTGACGACACGCCGGCCCTGTTCGAGCAGACCAAGCGCCAGGATCGTGCCACCAAGCTTCTGACCTACATTGCGGATGTCTCGGTCAACGGTCACCCGGAAACCAAAAGCCGGGCGCGCCCGCCGAAGGATGTTGCCGCACCGGTTGTTCCGGATTTCGGCGACGACAAACCGGCCGGTACCCGACAGTTGCTGGACGATTTGGGTCCGAAGGGTTTTGCCGACTGGATGAAGGCGCAAAAGCGGGCGCTGGTCACTGATACGACCATGCGCGATGCTCACCAGTCTCTGCTGGCAACACGCATGCGTACCCATGATATCGTCAACATCGCGGATGCTTATTCCGCAGGTCTGCCGTCGCTGTTTTCGCTGGAATGCTGGGGCGGTGCGACCTTTGACGTGGCGATGCGCTTCTTGACGGAAAGCCCGTGGGAGCGCTTGCACCACATCCGGGAAAAGGCGCCGAACATTCTGTTGCAGATGCTGCTGCGCGGCTCCAACGGTGTCGGCTACACCAACTATCCGGACAATGTGGTCAAGTTTTTCGTCAAGCAGGCTGCCGAGAACGGCATCGACCTGTTCCGTGTCTTCGACTGTCTCAACTGGGTCGAAAACATGCGTGTTTCCATGGATGCCGTCCAGGAAGCGGGCAAGCTTTGCGAGGGCGTTCTCTGCTACACCGGCGACATGCTGGACAGCGCGCGGCCGAAATACGACCTGAAATATTACGTCGGTCTGGCGAAGGAGCTCGAAGCGGCCGGTGCTCATATTCTCGGTATCAAGGACATGGCCGGTCTCCTGAAGCCGGAAGCCGCGAAGGTTCTGATCAGGACACTGAAGCAGGAAACGGATCTACCGATCCATTTCCATACGCATGATACGTCCGGCATCGCAGCATCAACCATTCTGGCAGCCGTTGAGGCAGGTGCGGATGCGGTAGATGCCGCAATGGATGCTCTTTCCGGTCTGACGTCACAGCCATGTCTCGGGTCCATTGTGGAAGCACTGCGCGGCAGCGAAAGAGACACCGGTCTCGATGCGAAAACGATCCGTCAGATTTCCTTTTATTGGGAAGCTGTGCGCACCCAATACCGGGCCTTCGAAAGCGACCTGCGGTTCGGTGCCTCTGAGGTTTACCTGCACGAAATGCCGGGTGGACAGTTCACCAACCTCAAGGAACAGGCCCGTTCCCTGGGGCTTGAAACCCGCTGGCACGAGGTTGCGCAAGCCTATGCGGACGTCAACATGATGTTCGGCGACATCGTCAAGGTGACGCCGTCATCCAAGGTTGTCGGTGACATGGCGCTTATGATGGTCAGTCAGGGGCTCACGGTTGATGAGGTGGAAGACCCGGCAAAGGACGTGGCCTTCCCGGACAGTGTCGTGAAGATGTTGCACGGCGACCTTGGTCAATCTCCGGGCGGTTGGCCCGGAGCCTTGCAGAACAAGGTGCTGAAAGGCGAAACGCCGATCACGGTTCGCCCTGGTTCGCTTCTGGATGAGGCTGATCTCGATGCCGAGCGAAAGACGGCTGCGGCGGCGACCGGTCATGACATCAACGACACCGAGCTTGCTTCCTATCTGATGTACCCCAAGGTCTATACGGACTTCGACAAGGCTCAGCAGCAATATGGCCCGACATCGGTTCTGCCGACGCCGGTCTATTTCTACGGGCTTGAAGCGGGCGAGGAAATCTTCGTCGATCTGGAGCCGGGCAAGACCCTGGTTGTGCGCTGCCAGGCAATTGGCGAGACGGACGAAAAGGGTGAGAAGAAGGTGTTCTTCGAACTCAACGGCCAGCCGCGCAACGTCAAGGTTCCGGACCGCGCTCACGGAGCTACCGGTGCAGCAGCCATGCGCAAGGCGGAAGACGGCAATGCATCCCATGTTGGTGCGCCGATGCCTGGCGTCATTTCCACGGTTGCGATCGCAACAGGTCAGGAAGTGAAGGCCGGCGACGTTCTTGTGTCGATCGAAGCCATGAAAATGGAAACCGCGCTCCATGCTGAGCGTGACGGCACCGTGAAGGAGGTGCTGGTCACACCAGGCGCCCAGATCGACGCCAAAGACCTTCTGGTCGTCTTCGAGAGCTGATCGAGCAAAGGTGAGCGGATTGCACGTTGACGCGATCCGCTCGCTAAATACCTGAATTCATTCCAATAAACTTTACTGATCACGCAAATTCACATGCCGTCACCCGTCATGTGAATTGAACGCGAGCCTGCTTCACACGGATGCTTTTCCCGTCCTGTCTCTTTTGAGGCGGTAGCTATGGGAGAGAACGATGAGGAAGCTACCTGTTTGGCTGGGCGCCGCCGCTGCGTCCCTGTTTCTATCAGCATCCGCGCATGCGGCCTGCGAGGCGCAAAAGCCGGGCGACGAACTCACCGGCGCTGAGGCCGAGGCGGTTTACGATTGCCTGAAGGCGGACTTGCAGGCGGGGTATCAGAAGGGACCGAAACGCTGGATACCCGAAGATTTCGTCAAGGACTATCCGGGCTGGACAAAGGTGAGCGCCTTTCCGGCAGCTCCCGGTTTTCACGGTGGTCGGTTTCTGGTCACTTACGTCAATTCCATCGGAGCCGACGAATATCTGAAGTACAAGCCGGAGAATGTGAACATTCCGGCTGGCACCAGGATCGCCAAGGAATCCTTTGCCGTGAACGACGATGGCAAGGCAAGCCCGGGGCCTCTGTTCCTCATGGAAAAAGTGGAAGCCGGCAAGTCCCCCGAGACCGACGATTGGTACTACATGATGGTTGCGCCCAATGGCACGCCCCAGGCCGTCAACGTGCTCGTTGCCTGCAGCGAATGTCACCAGGGCAATTTCGGGGAGCAAGGCGGTTTGGGTTATCCGGTTGAGGATGCCCGGATCAAATAGCTTCACCGGCGATATGTTGGCGAACAACACACGTGTTTCGCTGTTCTCGCTGATCCTGTGATGCAGCAATTATTGAAAGACGATCTGGCACAGGAGCTTGATCAGATTTCCATCACGGACGTGCTCGGCGCCTGATGATGCAGGCTTGCCAGAACCTGCAGGCCCTTCGTCAGGCGAAGTTCACTGACCTCGTGGCTCAGACAGATGCGAACAGCCTCCGGCGCGGTTTCAGAGGGGGCTGCAAAACTACGGCCTTCGGTTACCAAAACGCCGTGTTTGGCACATTGTGCCCGGAACGAATCCGCTCTCCAATCAGCGGGCAGCCTGATCCACATGTGCAGGCCATTGGGATCGGAAGTGTAGTCCACGTTCTTCAAAACCGTTCTGGCAAGTGTTTGCCGGTGAGCAGCAGCATCTCTCTGCTGTTTGGCCAGTTTGAAAGCCGTTCCGTCATTAATCACCCTGGTCGCGATTTCCAGTGTCATCGGCGGGGTCATCCAGACACTCAGGTTGATCGCGTGCCGAAGGGCGGGAACCAGTCTGGAGGGGGCGTACAGAAACCCAACTCGCAAGCCCGGAGCAACAGATTTTGACAGGCTGGTCACATAGATCGTGTGATCGGGCGCAAACGTCGCAACGGGCGGTGGCCGATCTATCTTGAGTGGCCCGAACACGTCGTCTTCGATCAAAACCACATTGTATTGCTGCGCAAGAGCTGCAAGAGCCATTCGGCGTTGGGCTGAAAGGGTCAGCGTCGTTGGAGCCTGAAGCGTGGGGGTCAGGTAAAATGCCTTCGGCTTTGCCCGTTTGCAGAGCTCCTCGAAGGCCTCCGGAATGATGCCGCACTCGTCCATTTCAACGACTGCAGTGTTCAGTCCCTGACGTTCGGCGATAGCGCGCACGGGTGTGTAGGTGAGAGCCTCCGTCAGCAGCAGATCTCCCGCATTCAACACCGACATAAGCGAACAAAGAAGGCCGTGCTGACCGCCCATCGTCATGACGATCTGATCCGTGGCAGCGTCAATCCCGCAATTTGAAAGCCAGATCCTGGCAGCCTCGTTGTGGTGAGCCAGGTCGTTGTCGGTCTGGTAGTCAAGGAGTGTTGGAAGTCTGGCATCTGCCGCAATTTTCTTGAGGATGCGGCGTATGTGCGGCTCGGAAAACCCTGGCAGCGGAAGATTGCGGGACAGGTCAATCGGTCCGTTTTCCTGACGGAGCAAACTGCCTTGCTCGCCATTTTCGAGAATGGCGCCGGGAGCGCGGACAAAGGTGCCGCGTCCGACTTCTCCTCGAAGCAGCGCCCGCCTGGTGGCTTCCGCGTAGGCCCGGCTGGTCGTGTTCGCCGAAATTCCAAGCTGATAGGCCATCTCCCGGTGCGGCAGGAGCTTCGCATTTGGTAACAAATGCCCGGAAGCGATGTCCTCAGCCATTGCGTCCACGATTTGAAGATATTTGGGACCGCGGCGCCCCTTGAGGTCTGGAATCCAAATTGCCATCAGATCAATGTTTTGATTGCACTTAAAAAATATTCTTATCAATTTTAGATGCAGTCAACTCAATTTAACGAGCGTGTCCGATGGTTCCCTCATCTCAGTCAGTCGGAAAGGGCGTGCTGCTCGCCCTGGTCTGTCTTTTGTTTCTCGGTGTGATGCCGGTCATTTCAAACCTTAGGCCTGCGGAGGTCGGAGCTTTGTCCTTCGCGTTTGCACTCTCGGTCTGGCAGTTGGTTTTTGCCGTCCCGGTCTTTTGGATAGAATTGCGGGCAGGCGGGAAGGGGATTTTCGGATCGGGTATTTCCCGTCGTGAGAAAGTGCGCCTGCCGGTTGTGGCACTCTTCACCGGCGCTTTGTTTGGCATGTCGACCTACCTTTATGTTCTGGGGGTTGAGAAAGCCGGAGCCGCCAATGCCGCCATCGCCATTCAGGCTTATCCGCTTTTCGCTATTCTCTGGGAGAGCCTGTTTCTGAAACGGTCAAAATCGGCTGTCGAGCTGACCCTTACGGCGGTTCTGATCGGGACGCTGTTTTATCTCGGAACAGGTGGCACGTTCCTTTTGTCGGGCCTGTCTCCCTGGTTTCTTGTCAGTTTGTGCGTGCCACTGCTCTGGAGCATTGCGCACGTCATTATAAAGGAAGAGCTTGGTCGCACGCCCATTACGCCTGTTCAGGTGACATTCTTCAGGGTGGCGATCTCTACAATGTTCCTTTTCGTGCTGCTTTCAATTGTGTCGCCTGCGGAAATTCTGGGTTCTGGCAGTGCGATTTTTCAGGTCACATCAGCAGTCATGGGGCTGGTCTACTTCCTGGAGTTGATCGTCTGGTTTTATGCCGTTCGGCATATCGACGTGTCGCTCGCCAGTTCCATCACCACACCGTGGCCTGCGCTGACCATGGTGTTGGCTGTCATGTTCCTGGGGAACAGCATCGAGCTGTATCAGGTCGTCGCACTCGTTATCGTGGTTGCCTGCATCTACGGACTGACGCTGGCCGGCCTCAGGAAAGTCGGCCCGAGGGAGAAAATCGCGTGACACAGCGTTGCGAATGTTCAGTGCGTTCAACGCCGCGACCTGCCTAATCTCTGGTGGGAAGTGCAGTAACACTCAAACGAAAACAGTCAGCAAGAATGCTGCGAACAGGGTCAGGTGGATCAGGCCTTGAAGAATGTTGGTTCGGCCGGTCGAAGCGTTGATCAAGGAAATCAGCAAGGTCAGACTGAGAAGAAGAATGCCGACATCGTCGAGACCGAGCTTAACTGCGTTTCCGGTCATCAGCGAAGCAATGGTTACGCCTGGGACCGTCAGTCCGATTGTTGCAAGTGTGGCGCCGAGGATGATGTTGTCTGAGCGTTGCATCCTGTTTTCTCCTGCAGCCTTGATTGCGCTCATGACTTCGGGTGATAGCACAAGGACAGCTATCAACAGTCCGCCCATGGCAACTGGCGCCCCCATCTGATTGACGCCGTGATCGATCAGCACTGCGAATTTCTTGGCCAGTAAAACAACGGACAGCATTGTCAGGAGCAGGAGGGCGACGTGATAAGGCTTCGGCCGGAGGATAAGGCCGTGATGGCCATGGTCAACGGCATCATCTCCCTCGGTTTCCGCAAACTTGAAATAGCCCTGATGACGCATGGTCTGAATGCCCAGAAACGTTCCATAAAGAACAATCGTTGCGGCGATCAGGAACCAAGGTGGGACAGGCATGAGTTTCGGCAAAATCAGTGTCAGGCCGGACAGTGCGGTGATGACTGCAAGGAAGGACGTGTTGCCCTGAATGTTGAAGTACTGCTCACGGTGTGTGAGGCCACCAATCAACAATGCCAGGCCGACCAGACCGTTCAGTTGGATCATGACAACCGAGAACATTGTGTCGCGAGCAACGGTCGGGGCACCGCTGCCGGAAAAAGCGACGGCAACGATCATGACGACCTCCATCCCGGTCACGGCGACCGTCAGCAGTAGAGTGCCGTATGGCTCCCCCAGCATGATAGCCAGACAGTCCGCGTGTCTGGTGACCCCGAAGGCGGCCCAAAGGATGGCGGCGCTCAGTCCGAGAAAGAGGATAAGAAACCAGATCGGGTTGGAAAGGTCGTCCAGCCAGTTGCTGCCCACCGTAAACATCAGCAAGACCGTGAAAAGTCCGACCCAGCAGGCCATCTCCGAGCGGAGAAAGGTGAGGGGCTTCGTTTGGAATCTGGTATCAATGTTCATGATCTCCTCCTCACGATAAAATTCGCAGGTTCAGTGTGGAGGCTTGAGACCAGAATACTTCAGTTCGTTCTAATTGCTAAATCAACGTTCTTCGGAAACGGGCGTTTGAGTAGAGTTCAGACTTCTGCAGCCAGGCAATCAAACCGATACAGTTGTGTCACTCCGCCGCCTTCAGCTGGCAATATTCAACTGGTGACGCAGCGGTGCCGATCCAGATGTCCAGGAACCGGTCTAGCCACTTCCTGACGTCGGGATCGTAGACGAACCGTCCTGCAAAATGATCGCGGCGGTTCTGGGCGCCGGGAAGTTCCATGCGCGGTGCGCCTTTTGTGGTCCAGCGAACCATCATCTGGTGGGTGAGTTCCGGGTGGAACTGAATGCCGTACGCCGCCTGTCCAACGCGAATGGCCTGGTTCGGATAGGTGGGGCCTCCGGCCAGAAGTTCCGCGCCCCTCGGCAGGTCAAACCCTTCCCGGTGCCACTGATAGACCTTTTTCGGCCAGCTCATCAGAGCCTTGCCGGCATCGGTCGGCTGCAGCGGGTAGTAGCCGATTTCAACCAGGCTGTCGCGGTGGCCGGAGACAGAGCCGCCGAGATGTTTGACCATCATCTGGGCGCCGAGACAGATGCCCAGGAACGGCTTTTCCTCCGCCAGCGGAACCTTGATCCAGTCAATTTCCTTGTGCACGAAGGCGTCCGGGTCATTGGCGCTCATCGGGCCGCCGAAAATGACGGCGCCGGCATGGTGTTCAAGAGTATCGGGAAGCGAGTCACCGAAGCGGGGCTTGCGGATGTCCAGCGCAAATCCGCGTTTGACCAGTTCCAGGCCGACGCGACCGGGAGAAGAGGTCTCCTGATGAAGAATGATCAGTATTTTGGGGCGGTTACTGCCAGGTTCGAACGGAAGTCTCATAGGAATAATATGAGGGACGGCCGTCAAAAAATCGACCCCTGACAGAAGGCGTCACCAGAAAGCGCTCAAGACCGCCGTTTGACCGGACTCAGTCTTCGCCCTCTCCTTCAGGTGCGGACTGGGCAACCTTGTGGCGAAGGGTCATCCGGTCCCGGGTGGAAACGCCCAGCAGTTCGGCGACCCGCCAGATGGTGTTGTCCTCGAATTCATGGACGTGGCCGTCGGCATAAACGATTTCCCACATCATCTCGACGATGGCGAGGCGCTCGTTTTCGTCCGTCGTACGTTTCAGAACCGAAGTAAAGCCATAAAGGTCAACCGCTTCCTCGTCTCGCTGCTTGGCCGCGGAGATGAGTTCGGTGGTCTCCTGATCCGTCAGTTCGTAATGCTTCTTCAGAATCTGGCGAAGCTTTTCGCTTTCACTGTCTTCAATGATGCCGTCGATATCGATCAGATGAAACAAAAGGGCGGCTGCAGCCAGTCGCTTGTCATCTTCGGCGAAGGTCTTCTTGCCACTGTCGCCAAAAGTAATTTCACGAACAAAGCTCTTAAGTGCATTCAGCATTTTCGACGTTCCCATGGTCCGGCCTTCATGACCGATTTCTATTGCTATACCAATCTACCCTTAGCATCAAAGCGTTGATGTCCCTTTTAAGACTTTGATATGAGTAGTTAAACTTACATTTCCAAGTCAAGTTTTTGAATCATTCTAAACTATTGATTTTTCTGAATTTATTTCTTGACTTTTGCCCTCATGAAATGGTTTTACGCGACTTGCGTTCCGGCTCGTGGGGCCGCGACATCATTCAGTTTTCGCCTGTTTGGCGCCATGGCAAGCTGGCGCCTCAAATATTGGGATGGGACAATGAATTCCTTCAAGCTTGGCCTTTTGGCCGCAACCGCTCTGTTCGTAACTCCAGCGTTCGCAGCAGCTCCGGCTGATGTTCTTTCAACCTATGGCGATATCGCACAGGCAAAATATGCGGACTCCCTTGAAACCGCAAAGACGCTCAAGACGGCAATCGACAAGCTGATTGCCGAGCCGACCGAAGCCAACCTGGAAGCTGCCCGCGCAGCCTGGGTCGAGGCGCGCAACCCTTACCAGCAGACGGAAGCCTATCGTTTCGGCAACGCGATCGTTGACGACTGGGAAGGCAAGGTCAACGCGTGGCCGCTCGATGAAGGCCTGATCGACTATGTCGACGCTTCCTACGGCGATGAGTCCGAAGAAAACGATTTCTATGTCGCCAACGTCATTGCCAATCCGAGCCTGAAGGTCGGTGGCGAGACCATTGACGCAGCCGAAATCACTCCGGGTCTTCTGGCCGACAGGCTTCAGGAAGCCGGCGAAGTGGAAGCAAACGTTGCGACCGGTTACCACGCGATTGAGTTCCTGCTCTGGGGCCAGGACCTGAACGGCACCGATGCTGGCGCTGGCAGCCGTCCGGCGACCGATTTCGACACCGCCAACTGCACCGGTGGCAACTGCGAGCGTCGTGTCCAGTACCTCGAAGCCGTGACCGATCTCCTGATTACCGACCTTGAAGAAATGGCAGCTGCCTGGGCGCCGGGTGGAGCAGCTCGTGAAGAGCTGGCCGGCAAGGGCGAAAACGGTGGTCTCGCTACCATCCTGACCGGCATGGGTTCTCTTTCCTACGGCGAGCTGGCGGGTGAGCGTATCAAACTCGGCCTCATGCTGCACGATCCGGAAGAAGAGCATGACTGCTTCTCCGACAACACGCACATGTCGCACTACAATGACGTTGTCGGTATCCGGAACGTTTACTTCGGTGAGTACAGCAGCGCCCTCGGCAACAATGTTTCCGGCGCCTCTCTTGCAGACCTCGTTGCGGCGAAGGATCCGGCGCTTGCAGAGGAAATGAAAACGAAACTCGACGCCACACTGGCTGCGTTCGAGGCCATGAAGGCACGTGCCGAAGGTGGCGAAGCCTACGATCAGATGATCGGTGAAGGCAATGAAGAAGGTAATGCAGTCATTCAGGCCGCCGTCGACGCCCTGGTTGATCAGACCTCTTCCATCGAGCGCGTTGTCAAGGTTCTCGATCTGGACGAAATCGCGTTTGAAGGTTCCGACAGCCTGGACAACCCGGGCGCTGTCTTCGAATAAGATTTGCACGTCAGGCGGTGTTAAAGCCGCCTGACGTTTCTTTCATGTCTGCGAATTGGGGCTCGCGGACAACATTTCAGGATGCGACTTATGGGACTGGCCCCCGTGACCAGCGCCGTTTCCGGCGCGATGTTGGCTATTTTTCTTTCTGCCGGATCTTCTGCGTTTGCAGAAGAGAGTTTGTCTCACCGAAGTGACCTGTCCACCAGGGACAAGTCAAAGGCCGCCAAGGTGCTTCAAGGCCCGGTGGACTTCGAGAAACCGGAACTCTTTGAACCCATGCAAGGTGGTGCGGGAACGTCGACAAGACGGCCCAACAGGGATGCCTTTTCTCATTCCAACAGCAATCTGACTTTCGAAGAGCAGCATACGTTCAAGGTCGGCAACGGGCTCTTCAAGAAGCTTTGGGCGTCTTCTCCCTCGTCGACGCAGGCGTCCGACGGCCTGGGTCCGCTCTACAATGCCAGGTCGTGTCAGGGATGCCATTTGAAGGACGGCCGCGGACGGCCTCCGCGCCCCGGCGATGAAGCGGTGTCCCTGTTTCTGCGTCTTTCCATCCCGCCTCAGAGCGATGAAGACCGGCAAGCGCTCGAAGCAAAAGAGATCCTGTCGGTTCCGGAACCGACTTACGGTGGGCAGTTCCAGGCTTTTGCGGTTCCGGGTCTCTCGGCTGAAGGTAAGTTCGATATCGAGCTTGAGGAGATTGAAGTCGAGTTGAACGGTGGCGAAACCGCCATTCTGCAAAAACCGACATACAGGATCCGTGACCTTGGCTTTGGTGAGATGCACGCCGATGCGATGACTTCACCGCGCGTTGCGCCGCCGATGATCGGTCTGGGGCTTCTGCAAGCCATACATCCAGGTGATATCGAAGCCCTCGCCGATCCGGACGACCTGGATGGCAATGGCATCTCCGGCAAAGTCAGCCAGGTCCGGGACATGGAGACCGGCGAGCTGACAATCGGCCGGTTCGGCTGGAAGGCTTCCAATCCGACGATACGGGCCCAAACGGCAGGTGCTTTTGCCGGTGATATCGGCATCAGCACTCCTTACAAGCCCGACAATTACGGCGACTGCACCGATGCCCAACAGGAGTGCCGGTCATTGCCCCACGGAGAACAGGCCCAACTTGGCCCGTCTGAAGCCCCGGACCCGGTCATGGATCTGGTGACTTTCTATTCGGAAAACCTGGCTGTCCCGATGCGCCGCGATGTTGACGACCCGGAAGTCCTGAGAGGCAAGCAGATCTTCTACGAAGCCGGATGCGTTTCCTGTCATCAGCCGAAATACGTCACGCGGCGCGATGCCGAAAACCCTGCGCATCAGTTCCAGTTGATCTGGCCCTATACCGATCTGTTGCTGCACGACATGGGTGAGGGACTGGCAGATGGCCGCCCGGTCGGCGATGCAAACGGACAGGAGTGGCGCACACCGCCGCTTTGGGGTATCGGTCTCACTCAGACAGTCAACAATCACACCCGGTTCCTGCATGACGGACGGGCCCGCAACCTGCTGGAGGCAGTCTTGTGGCATGGCGGCGAAGCACAAGCGGCTCGAGACGATGTCGTGTCTCTTGCACCTGATGACCGTCGTTCACTTATTCGGTTCTTGGAGTCCTTGTAATGCGACGTTTGGTGATAGCGGCAATCGCAGCTTGCCTTGCACTTCCTGCAGCTTCAGAGGAGTTCAATCCTCCTCTTGAGCATATGATTGTTGACTATGTCCGACCCGCAATGGCGGAGTTTTCCAAAAGTTCCGCAATGCTTCCCGATGCGGTGTCGGCCGTTTGTTCCGAGAACAAAAAGGCCGCGCTCACAGGATTTCAGGAAGTCTTCTCAGAAACGGTGCGCGACTTTTCCCGAATTCATTTTCTCAGGTTCGGGCCGCTCGTTGAAGAAGATCGCCTCAGCAGATTGGCGTTCATGCCGGATCCGAGAGGGATCTCCATGCGTCAAATCAGAAAGATATATGCGGCCCAGGACCCCGCCGTTCTTTCGCCGGAGACCCTTCGTGACAAGAGTGTTGCACTCCAGGGGCTGACAGCCCTGCAGCTGATTGCATTCAACAAATATGGAGAAGTCGTACTCGGCGATTCCGAGGAAACCAGAGAGTTCGACTGTGGCTACGCGTCAGCGATTGCCGTCAACGTCGCATCCATCGCAAACGAACTGAACACAGAATGGGCAGACCCCAAAGGATACAGTTCCGTTTTGTTGTCGGCAGGCCCGGACAATGAAAGGTTTCGCTCTTCAAAGGAAGCTCTTGAAACTGTTTTCAATGCATTGGTGACCGGCGTGATCGTCATGCGGGATCAGGATATCCTGCCTGCCTTGGGGACATCTGCTGAAAAAGCCAAGCCGCGCCGGTTTCCCTTTTCGCGTTCCAGAAACGGGGTTGATTACCTGTCGAGCGAACTGTCAGGAATCCGCGACGCCATTCACAGCATGGATCTGAAACCATTGATGTCGGAAAGCGACACTTGGGTTCTTGATACTCTGGGCTTTGAATTCAAGAATGCGCAAAGCTATTTGGACAAGCTGACACCGCCATTGCGCCAGACATTTGGTGAAAATGGCAGTTATAATCTGACGGCCGCACTTGCCGTTACACTGGGCGCGATCAGAGACATGATGGCACAGGAAGTTGCCGGGGCCCTGGAACTTGCCGGAGGCTTCAATGCCCTGGATGGCGACTAGGTCTGTTTCTCGGTCGATCACGCTTTCGCGGCGGAGGTTCCTGTCAGCCCTCGGCGGCCTTGCCGCTGCAACAGCGTTTTCCGGTTCACCACTGGCCGACAGCCTGTTGAACAAGGATGCGGCGAGCGGTGAGCCACTCTTTGCCAGTGCCTACAAGAAGGCCAATGGCGAATTCGGGATCGGTATCCTGGATGATCTCGGTCAGGTGCTTGCCCAGATTTCACTTCCCGGGCGTGGACACGGTGTTGCCGTGTCACCTGATGCAACGCGTCTCGCGGCATTCGCCCGACGCCCTGGAACCTTTCTGATCGTTCTGCGGCCGTTCGAAGACGCTGAACCTGAAGTGCTGACCGCGGAGCCCGGTCGACATTTTTACGGTCACGGCTGTTTTTCCAAAGACGGCAGGTTGCTCTATGCGGTCGAGAATGACTTCGATGCTGCCCGTGGCGTGGTCGGGGTCTATGACGCAAGCGGGCCGCAAACCCGGCGAATTGGCGAGCTGGATACCCATGGTGTCGGACCACACGACATCCTTCTGTCTCACGACGGAAAGACGTTGATTGTAGCCAATGGCGGGATTGAGACGCATCCGGACAAAGGTCGGGAAAAACTGAACCTGGAGACCATGTCTCCTTCCGTGGTTTTTCTTGAGGCGGTGAGCGGAGATCTGTTGGCACGACATGGTCTTGACGCTTCTCTTCACCAACTGTCTCTAAGGCACATGGCACTGGATGCAGATGGTCGGGCCTGGGTCGGCGGTCAGTTTGAGGGGTCGCTGAGTGAGACGCCGCCTCTGGTCGGAGTTTTCTCTCGTGATGAATTGCCGAAACTTCTGGAGATGCCGGAGACAGTCGCATCGCGGTTGAAAAATTACATCGGTTCGGTGACTGCCAATGCAGCTGGTGACGTGATCGCGACGTCAGCGCCTCGCGGGGGGCGGACCTTGTTCTGGAGCGTGGCAGATGGTGCGTTTCTTGGAGCGCAGACGGTTCCGGACGGCTGCGGCATTGCGCCAATTGATCAGGGCAGTTTCCTGATATCCGACGGGAATGGTGGCCTGTCATATGTGGGGGACGCCGAAGAGCCAGCGGAAATTCTGGCCCGGCCACCAGGCTATTCCTGGGACAATCACATGGCTGCGTTCGGTTGAAACCGACGTGCCAGAGTGGAACGGCCTTGCCTGAAACGGAAAACCGTGCTTTCGCTGTGCGGTAAGGTTTTGTTGCCCTGAAAGAGAGAGATGTTCCTGCATTCAACGAATGCGGGAGCCGCATCCATGAGTGCGAAACGGCAAATTTCCTGCTTTTGTCAAATTCAGAGGGCATTTTTGACGGCGTATTGGTCTACATTGGGGCCGATTCGTGCAAGGGAGACGCTCTAAAATGCGACGGCTATTGATCGGTCTGGGCAGCCTGGTGATCGTGCTGGCGACCATCCTTCTGGTGGTGCCGATGTTCCTGCCCAAGGAAGAGATCAAGCGTCAGGTGGTTGAACAGGTGGACAAGCGCCTTGGGTGGCGTGTCCGGCTGGACGGCCCTGTTTCCCTGTCCTTGTTTCCCAGATTCTCGCTTGTTGCCGAGGATATCGGCATCGCAGGAGAAGCGGGTGCCGACGGGGTGGAGTTTGCGAAGGCCTCGCGGGTCGAATTCACGCTCGGTTGGGACGGGCTGATCTCCGGCAACGTGCAGGTGGACGGCATTTCGCTCGACCAGCCGGATATCTATCTGGAAATCGGCGCGAACGGGCGCACCAGTTGGGAACCGCGCCGGAGGCTGGCAGCCGAAGCTCCAGTGGCCTCGGAAGCTGCGACGTCCGCGCAGCAGAACGCCTCCGGTACGCCATCGACCGGAGAACAGCCTGCTGCAGTCACCTCGTCCGAGGGGTACCTGAAAAGCATCGGCGTCAACAGCTTCCGTATTACCGGAGGGTCTGTCACATACAAGAATCAGGCTTCTGCATCGCCGATCAAGATCAGCAATCTGGATCTGACACTTCGGGCCCCGGATCTTGCCGGGGACGCGGATCTGACCTCCAGTTTCTCGTTGCAGGACATTCCGCTCAACGTTTCCGGTTCCCTGACCAATCCGCTCGGGCTGGTCGGCGGAGAACAAGTGCCGGTTTCGTTGACTGTCTCCACCGGCGAAAACACCGTCACGGTCTCGGGCGATGCCGGTATGGAACCGGCACGGGCAAATCTCGCAGTGGAAGGAAGCGGACCGTCGCTTCAGGCCGTTGCGGCACTCGCTGGCCAGAACCTGGCGACAGATCCGGGCGCGTTTTCCGTTGACGCAAAAATTTCCGGTTCAGAGGCTGCCGTCTCTGTCGCGGACCTGCATGTCGTCCTGGGACAGCTGTCTCTCGGAGGTGCCGCAGATGCCGATCTTTCAGGGTTGCTGCCGGAAATTTCAGGACGGCTGGTTCTGAAGGAAGGTTCCATCGCAGATCTGCTGCTGCTTGCCGGACAGGACCTGCCTGCAAGCGGCAAGTTGAGCGCCGACCTGGCATTCGAGACCGTCGGCATCACCGGTGAAGAGCTTGTGGCAGGGCTCGATATCAATGGTTCGGTTTCCATTGCCGAAGGCGAAATCGGTGGGTTGGGTCTGGCTTCCGCCGTTGGTGGCGACCCCGAGGCTGACCGGCTGACCAATCTTGCAATGGATGTTGATCTGGAAGGTCTGGAAAACCCGGTTTCCCTGAGCGGAGCGCTCTCCTGGCGCGGGGAAGGCTTCAGCCTGACGGGTGAGGCCGACACAGCGCGTCTGCTTGCCGGAGACGCCGCTCCGGTCTCGGTGACCGTCAAAGGCAGCAGAGTGAGCGCCGGGTTTGATGGCCAGGCTGCGATGAACGGTGACGTCGATGGTGCCATGCGTGTCGAGACGGCAGACCTGCGAGGTCTGATGACCTGGATGGGGCAGTCGATCGGAGCCGGAGACGGGCTGAAGACCTTCAAGGCTTCGGGCATCTTCGGAATGCATGGAGATGCCATTTCCTTCGAAGAAACCCGCTTCACTCTCGATGAGACCTCCGGTGAAGCAAACGGGCGGGTTGAGTTTGGCGGGAAGCCCAAGGTGACCGCCCAAATGGCTTTGCGCGAGCTGGTTCTTGACCCCTATCTTGGCGGCAGTTCCAAAGCCGCAGGTGGCAGTTCGGGATCTTCAGGGAGTTCGAACAGCGGCAACGGCGGTGGCAACTCAGGCGGTGCTTCCGGCTGGAGTTCCGACCCTATCGACTTTTCCGGACTCAAGGCAGTTGATGTCGACTTCAAGGTCACAACACGCGAAATTCGCTGGGACAAGATCAAGATTGATGAAAGTGCTCTTTCAACCACCATTCAGAACGGTGTGCTGAGCGCCAAGCTTGAAAAACTTGCCCTTTACGACGGGGCCGGAACCGGAACCGTGACGTTGAATGGAGCGGCGGCGACGCCCGAGGTGGAGGCGAAGTTCTCACTTTCCGGGCTTGATGCCTATCCGCTGCTGCGCGATGCGGCGGATTTCAATTGGATCGAAGGAACCTCGGCGATCAATCTTACCGTCAGTTCGAAAGGTGGTAGCGAACAGGCACTGGTTCAGGGTTTGAACGGCGATGCGAATTTCGAGTTCATCGACGGTGCGATCCGCGGCATCAATGTCCCCAAGATGGTACGCGGCCTGTCTGTCGAAACTCTGCTAGGGTGGCAGGAGAACCCTTCCGAGAAGACCGATTTCAGTTCACTCGGAGCTACATTCAAGATTGCCGACGGCGTCGCCCGGACAGAAGACCTTGCCATGGCGGGTCCGTTGGTGCGTATGACGGGCAAGGGCAAGACGGATCTGCCCAAGCAAAGCCTTAACTGGCGGGTCGAGCCAAGGATTGTTGCAACACTGGAAGGTCAGGCTCCTGTGCCGCGCCGCAAGGGCGAAGACAAGAAAATGTCGGGGCTGGGCGTGCCGATCATGATCGAGGGTCCGTGGAGCGATCCGCGCATCTATCCGGATATCGCCGGCATTCTGGAAAACCCGGAGGCCGCCTACAAGCAGCTTCAGGAAACCGGTGGTGAATTGATCTCGATCCTGCAGGGCAAGAAGGCCCCATCGGAAGAGCTCGTGGACACAGCCAATCAGGTTATCAATCGCGCAACCGGAGGACGGACACAGATCGATGTCCAGAAAGTCATAGAAGGCAATGTGGATGACGAAGAAGTGCTGAAGGCGGTGGAAGAAGGTTTTGGTCTGCCGTCAGGCCTGCTTGGCAACGTTTTCGGCAAGAAGAAAAACGACAATTGAGTTCAGCCTGAGCAAATCCGCCTGTCTCGCCTGGCCCTTAGAACTGCCGGGCTTTTCGGGCAAGCTCAATGCCGGGTGTAACCCGCATCAGGCGCATTTCGCCGAAGCTGCGTATGTCCTGATTGCCCAGGTCGACGAGATGGAACTCATCCACGAGGAATTCCTTCATCTCATCGGGCGCGACAATGCACATTGGCTTGGCAAATTCCTGCAGGCGCGCTGCGAGATTAACCGCCGAGCCAAAGACGTCGTAAACGTATTTCTGGATGCCGACCACTGAACCGACGGCAGAGCCGGTGCCGAGGCCGATGCGGGCTTCCCACTTGTATTGATGGCTCTGGTTTCGACGGTCCAGGTAGCGGATGAATCGCACGGCACAATTGGCAACCGCGCGCATATGATCCGGCGACGGTTCAGGCATGCCTGCAACGGCGAGATAAGCATCGCCAATGGTTTTGATCCGCTCACAGCCGAACTGTTCCGCAATCCTGTCGAATGCGGTGAAAATGTCATTCAACTCCCCCAGCGTGACCGTCGGGTCGTGCTCGGCGGCGAACCTCGTGAAGTCCACGAAGTCCAGCATCACCACCGAGACGCTATCGTAGAGCTGCGGCGTGACAACGCCGAATGTCTTGAACTCTTCGTAAACGGACCGAGGCATGAGGTTCAAAAGAAGGCGCTCCACGCGTTCCTTTTCGCGTTCCAGTTCCCGGGTGTTGCGCTCCACCATGGCTGAATAGCTGTCAATCATCGATTCCAGCTCTCGGATCCGGGTGATGTTCTGGCACTCGACCACATAGAAGTCCTGTGCCTCAGCGCTGGCGCAGGATATGGACAGGGCGATGATCAAGGTTCGCCGCTTGCGTTTAACCTGCAGTTCACCGGTGTAGCGACCGTTCCTTTCCATCTCGGTCTTGACGTCGTCCATGTCGATATCTTGCAGGACTTCGGGCAGGGATGACCTGGGTTCGGGTTTGCCGAACCACTCGGCGAATGGTTCGTTGGTGAAAAGGAACCTGAGATCCTTGCGCCGTACAACGGCAATGCCAACACCGATCGCGCGCAGCAGCTGCTCGTTGATCGCAGCAATGCTCATGACGCGCGGTCCGCCAGAATTGAACCGCGCCGCGCTTCAACCTCGGCCATGACGATATCTATGTCCTGAGACTCGATGCCGTGTTCGGAAAGCGTGTCTCGCAGCAGGCGCTGGACTTCATCGAAATCAGCCGAAGTCAGGTTGAGAGAGGCGTGTGCTCTCTTCAGGCGTTCGTCCGTGTAGGAAACCGGGCCACCAAGGAGCGAGGAGACGAATTTGGTCTGATGATCGATAAGTCGCGGCATGTCGACATCATCGAAGTAGTCACCGACCTGATCAGAGTCGAGAACCTTGTCGTAGAAGGACAACACAAGTCGGCTGACAAATTTGAAGCCGCCATATTTATCAAAAAGCGCCTCGGTCATATCCGTTGGACTCTGTTTGTAGTCAGATGTCATGCAATGGATATAGCTTAAGCGACTGTGCTGCTTATTCAAAATTGTTTGGAGATTGATTGCGTTTACTTGTAATTTCTTACTATATACAATTTATCTTTAGTTGCTGTCTTGAATTTTGCTCGCAATATTTGAACTGCATTCCGATGAAAAAGCTCAGAGGCAGTGATCATCAAGCTGCAGGTAACTACAGTTCAAGGGCTTGGACCATTTCTGCGACACCTTCATCAATCGTGCCGGTGTTTTCGATCCGGATCAGATTTGGAACATTGTCGGGCTCCAGGTCGGCGCGCTGAAGTCTCTTTCGAATGTCCTCCATGCTTTCGCGTCCGCGTGCGGACAGGCGCTCCGCCAGCACATCGATCGGAGCGGTTATCAGCAGGACAATTGCTGTTTGATACTTGGCTGCGGACTGGCCGAGGACCTTGCGAGAGCCGTTTGCGATTACCGTGTCGCCGGAGGAGATGGCTCCATCATAGGACTTGGGAATGACGTAGCCGAGCCCGTGCGCCTCCCAGGAAAGAGCAGTTTCTCCCGACTTCACAAGATGGTCGAATTCGGACCGGGTCAGCGTGTCGTGATCTTCGGCATTCGCATCGGCCTCGCGCGTGATTGCGCGCCGGGCAAAGTGTACGCCGGAGTGGTTCTTGAGCCGTGCCTTTAGTGCGGCCATGAGCGTATCCTTGCCCGCGCCGCTTGGACCGACGACAAGAACCATTCGTCCTGGGCCCAACTTTGCGGAGGGTTCCGTCATGATGTCAGGCAACCCGCTTGCCTTCGCGCCAGACACCGCGAACGATCGGCACGTTCCCGACGAGCTTGACCTGAACAAGGTCGGCACGGAGCCCCGGCAACAAGGAGCCGCGATCATCGAGCCCGATTGCCTTCGCGGGATTGGACGTCACCATGGCGACCGCCTTGGGAAGTGAAATCGATTCGATTTCTTCAGCCAGCTGAAACGAGGCCTGCAGGAGCGATGCCGGGATATAATCTGAAGACAGAACGTCAAGATATCCTGCTTCGGCCAGTTCGCGCGCCGAGACATTGCCTGAATGAGAGCCGCCGCGAACGACGTTCGGGGCCCCCATCAGCACGGCCATGCCAGCCTCATGAGAGGCCTTCGCCGCCTGCACCGTGGTCGGAAATTCCGCGATCCGCGTGTTCAGGGCGACAGCTTCCTCGACATGCTCGCTGGTGGCGTCATCATGGCTGGCAATGACAATGCCGCGTTTGCCGGCCTGATCGGAAAGCTGCTTGCGATGTTCTGGCGCGAGCGCGCTGGCCTTTTCCTGGCGGCGTTTGATAAACGCGTCCATCTCGGCATCCGAGAAGCCCTTTTTGCCCTTGAAATAGATCTTGTAGGCGTCGAGAGAGACAAACTGGCGCTGCCCGGGCGTGTGGTCCATCAGGGATATCAGCCGGATGCTGTCATCTTCCTCAAACACCTTGAACGCATTCATGACGTCCGGCGCAGACACTTCACAGCGCAGATGAATGAAATGATCTGCGCGCAGCCTGTGTTCCCGCTGACCGGTTTCGATGGCATCGGCCAGTGATCTCATATCCTGGTAAGTCAGATCGGCATCTTCATCCATGCCGACCCGGAGCGCGTCGAACACGGTGGTGATGCCCGCACAGGCAATCTGAGCATCGTGGGCCTGAACGGCCGAAACCGTGTTCCAGCGTACCTTGGGGCGCGGAGCATAGTGGGTTTCCAGGTGGTCGGTGTGCAACTCGACCAGTCCGGGAAGCAGATAGTCGCCTTCGCAATCGTGCCCGTCGGTCTCTGTTGGAGAGGCGATGTTTTCGATGCGACCCTCCCTGTCGACGGTCAGAGACCCGTCGATCACTTCATCGGCCACAACAAGTCTGGCGTTCTTGAAGGATTTGGGATGCGTGCTCATGCTGTCTCCTTGGACGTCACGCCAACGGATCGTGACTCGGCTTCGACCGGTGCAATATCGCCGGTCAGTTCAAACACAGAATGGACTTCAAAGGGGGCCCCACGTTCCGGCTCAAAATAGAGGGCGAAGCTGTTACAGGTTCTCGGGCACCCGGTCACGGAGTTGAAATGTGACTTTGCATTGGCTGCAAGCAGCTCTGCGTCCCTGTCATCTTCCAGCTTGTTCGACAAGGTCATATGGAAGCGGAATTCATCAAAGACATATGGATACCCCCAATCGACCAGATAGGCGTCCTGCCGGGGTGTCAGGTTGCTTTGCCGGCGCCGCAGCAAGTCAGTTTCGGAAAGCGGTGCCCTGAACGTCTCAAAGTGGCGAACGCATGTTGCCGCGAAAGCAGAAAGCTCCGGCTCATGCTGGTCTGGTGTCAGGGCCAGGAATTTTCCGAGGCGATTGACCGCCAATCCCTGAATTTCAAAAGGGGCAACAAGGCTGGCGAATTCCTTGGAGGCTGCCACAAGCCCTGCTTCGGTCTTGTCGTGATGCAGATGAAAAGGCGCCTTCAGCGTGCCATGAAAGCCGTATCGGCGAGGATTGCCGGTGAGCGCATGAAACCGTTCAGCATCCAGTCCGTCGAGCGCCGGTTGAGGCAGGTCCCTGGCAGCAAATGGATCCCGGCCCAGCCAGGCATTGCCCAACTGCATCAGGCGGTCTTCAGCTGAAGCGGCAAAATAGATGGCGTAGCGCATGGTTCAGAATCACGACTTCGATCTAGGGGTGGCCGAGGTGATGGCCTTACAGGTGGGGAGTGACTGTTCTGTGACAGTTTTCCGTCACCTGCAAGTGTTTCTTGTCAACAGGCTAGGCTGCAACCTCCGCGGCAAAGCCGGTAACGTCGATGATCCGGTCGGCAATCTCTTCGCGAACGTCCTGATCATGCAGAATGCCAACCATGGCAACGCCCTGTGCCTTCTTCTCTTCCACCAGCCTGACCACCACGGCCCGGTTGGCGGCATCAAGAGAGGCGGTGGGTTCGTCCAGCAACAGGATCGGATAATGGGCAATGAAACCACGGGCAATGTTGACCCGCTGCTGTTCTCCGCCTGAAAAAGTCGCTGGAGGAAGGGTCCACAAACGCTCCGGCACATTCAGCCGGGCGAGCAGAGCGCGGGCGGTGTCCTGCCCTTCGGCTTCGCTGGTGCCCTGTGCAATCAAGGGTTCGGCAACGACATCTTCGGCCGAGACACGGGGGATCGTCCGCAGAAACTGACTGACATAACCAATGGTGTTTTCGCGCAGCTTCAAAACCTGGCGCGGCTCGGCACCGGCGATGTTGACGATTTCGTCGCCGATCGTCACGAGGATCTGACCCTCGTCGCAGCGATAATTGCCATAGATCATTTTCAGGATCGAGCTCTTGCCGGCTCCGGACGGGCCGCCCAGGACAACGCATTCGCCTTCATTGACCGAGAACTCGACCTTCTCGACGACCGGTATCACGGTGCCGCCCTGCAGATGCATGGTGAAGGACTTGCCGACATTGTTGAGATAAAGACGGACAGGCATTCGTTGCACTCCGCTTAGACTTGAAGGATCGAGGATACGAGCAACTGGGTGTATGGCTCGCGCGGGTCGTCAAGCACCTGGTCGGTCAGGCCGCTCTCGATAACATTGCCCTGGCGCATCACCATGATCCGGTGTGACAGGAGACGGGCGACCGCCAGGTCATGGGTGACAATCACTACGGACAGTCCGAGGTCAGCCACCAGTCGGCGCAAGAGGTCGAGCAAACGGGCCTGCACGGAAACATCGAGACCACCGGTCGGTTCGTCCATGAAGACCAGCCGTGGACGGGTCACGAGATTGCGGGCAATCTGAAGGCGTTGACGCATGCCGCCGGAAAACGAGCGCGGATCGTCGTCAATCCGGTCACTTTCGATCTCGACACGGCCCAGCCAGTCGTCAGCCGTCGAGCGGATATTGCCGTAGTGGCGCTCGCCAACCGCCATCAGCCGTTCGCCGACATTGGCGCCCGCAGATACGTTCATGCGCAGTCCGTCGGCGGCGTTCTGATGAACAAATCCCCAGTCGGTGCGCATCAGCAACCGGCGTTCGGCCTCGGTGAGCTGATAGAGATTGCGCATGGAGCCGTCACGCATGCGGTATTCGATTGCACCGGCCGTCGGGGCAAGTCGGGTGGAAAGGCAATTGAGAAGAGTTGTCTTCCCCGACCCGCTTTCGCCGACGATTGCCAGAACTTCCCCCGGCCATAGGTCGAAGGACACGTTCGAGCAGCCAATCCTGTCGCCATAGTAGCGGGTGACATTGTGAACCTGCAGGAGTGGTTCTTCAGGCATCAACGCGTTCATTGGGCCGTCTCCTTCACGTTGCTGCCGATCTGGGCTGCGGCAGGGTCCGCGGCCATCGGGCCAAGGTGGCCGTTGGCACGCCGTTCTTCGCAGAAATCGCTGTCGGAACAGACAAACATGCGCCCTCCCTGGTCATCGAGGATGACCTCATCGAGGTACACGTTTTCCGCACCGCAGAGCCCGCAGGGCTTGTCGAATTTCTGAATTTCGAAGGGATAATCCTCGAAATCGAGGCTCTTGACCTTCGTGAAGGGGGGGATCGCATAGATGCGCTTTTCCCGTCCGGCACCGAACAGCTGCAGAGCCGCCATCTCGTCCATCTTGGGGTTGTCGAACTTGGGCGTCGGCGACGGGTCCATCACGTAGCGATCGTTGACCTTGACCGGATAGGCGTAGGTGGTGGCGATGTGACCGTTCTTGGCAATATCCTCATAGAGTTTCACGTGCATCAGCCCGTAATCTTCCAAGGCGTGCATCTTGCGGGTTTCGGTCTCGCGCGGTTCCAGAAAGCGCAGCGGTTCGGGGATCGGAACCTGGTAAACCAGAACCTGGTCTTCCGTGAGCGTCTTTTCCGGGATCCGGTGACGCGTCTGGATGACTGTCGCTTCCGAAGTCTCGTAGGTTGTCCTGACGCCGGCGGTCTTTTCAAAGAAACCGCGCAATGAGACTGCATTCGTGGTGTCATCCGATCCTTGGTCGATCATCTTCAGACAATCGTCCTGGCCGAGGATCGAAGCCGTTACCTGCACACCGCCCGTGCCCCAGCCATATGGCATTGGCATTTCGCGGGAGGCAAAGGGAACCTGATAGCCGGGAATGGCAATGCCTTTCAGGATCGCTCGGCGGATCATGCGTTTTGTCTGTTCATCCAGATAAGCGAAATTGTATTCGCCCTGATCGTAGATCTGAGCCGTGTCGTTCATGGTGCGGTCCTCCGCTCCAGCAGAATTTGACGATAGTTTTCAAGCCGCATTTCCAGGGTTCCGGTGTGCAGCTCGAACAGATGGTTGTCGTTGTCGTAGAAATAGATCGACCGGCCTTCCCCCTCGACGCGCGGGCGGGGCGGCTTGAACTCGAGACCAAGGTTTCTGATGGTCTCAAGCCGGCTTTCGAATTCGCTTTCCTCTATCTTGAAAGCAACGTGATTGTAGCTGCGCTCAGCAAGAGCATCGCCCTGCATGATTGCAACCCAGACGTCGCCAACCAGAAAGAACTTTTCCGGAGACAGCGAAAAGGTGTCTTCGCCGCTTTCGTAGATTTGCCGGCCCTTCAACACATCGGTCAGGATGCGCGTCATCGCTTCAAGGTCGCTGACGATGAAGGTGATATGGCTGAGGCCACGGCTCATTCCGCAGCCTCCTGAGCGGTCTCGCCGTTTTCTTCCTGCCGACGCTTCTCGAACCATTCGTCGCGCATGCGGCGAACAAGATCGAGTTCCGCCTGGAAGTCGACATAGTGCGGAAGCTTCAGGTGCTCGACAAAACCGGTCGCCTGAATGTTGTCTGAGTGCGAAAGGACGAATTCAACGTCCTGGGCGGGCGCGGTCTGCTCCTCGCCGAGTTCCTGCCACCGCAAGGACCGGTCGACCATAGCCATGGACATGGCCTTGCGTTCAACCTGGCCGAAGACCAATCCATATCCACGCGTGAAAGTCGGAGCGGCCTTGGCTGACCCCTGGAACTGATTGACCATTTGGCACTCGGTCACTTTGATAGTGCCTAGGGTCACGGCAAAGCCCAGCTCCTCCGCAAAGAACTCGACTTCAACTTCGCCGTATCTGATCTCGCCGGCAAAAGGGTGCGTGCGGCCATAGCCACGCTGAGTGGAATAGGCGAGCGCCAGCAAGAAACCTTCGTCTCCTCTTGCAAGGTTCTGCAAGCGAAGGTCACGATCTGCCGGGAAGGCCAGCGGTTCGCGGGTGAGGTCGCCGACCGGAGCACCTTCATCGGAAATCGGATCAGGTTCCATCAGTCCCTCGTCTCCGAGAAGATCCGTCACGCGAGGCATCGTCTCGTCCATTGCGGGCGCGGTCTCAACGGCAACGTCACTTGCGTCTTCTTCAGCTGCCAGAGCGAAGTCCAGAAGGCGGTGACTGTAGTCAAAAGTCGGCCCGAGAACCTGTCCGCCGGGCAGGTCCTTGTAAGTGGCCGAAATACGCCGTTCCACTAACATTTTCGCGGTGTCGACCGGCTGGCTGTAGCCGAACCTTGGCAGGGTTGTGCGATAGGCGCGCATCAGGAAGGCTGCCTCGATCAGGTCTCCGCGTGCCTGCTTGATGGCAAGCGCGGCGAGGGTCTCATCGTAAAGAGATCCTTCGCCCATCACACGGGCAACGGAATGGGACAGCTGCTGTGCGATTTGCTCCAATGTAAGCGAAGGAACCGAAGTGTCGCCCCTGCGGCGCTTTGCCAGAAGCTTGTGAGCATTGCGGATGGCCTTCTCGCCACCCTTAACGGCAACATACATGGCTCATGCCTCCGTGAGCGTGATACGGGTGGAGCGAGGCAGGGCTGCCACGTTCGTTTTTCCGGCAAAGATCAGGTCGATGCCGCGCGGGAACTGCCTGCTGTTGCTGATGGCCTGATCCCAGAAAACCGGGGGAACGGGAGATGACGAAAAGGCTGTGAAGTCCTTTATGCCGGGGCCTTCCAGCTTCACTTTGGGGCCCCTGTCAAATTCCTGTCCGATCAGGATCACGGTTGTCGATTGATCGGGGTACTCCGCCGAGCCCTGGTTGAAGCTTGCCAAAGGGATCAGGTGTTCAGGATCTGCGACAAGTGCAAAGGCGGCATCGACAGGTTCTGAGACAATGGGTGCACCAGTGTGAAAACGCAGGAATGCCTTGACCGGTTCTGATGTCATCAGCGGGCGATCGAGCCAGATTGGCGTGTCATAGTCGAACAGCGTAAGCGCGATAGCGGCTGCGACCGGCGTCAATGGGGAAGGCGGTGTCAGACCGTCCGTGTTCACAAGCCGTCTGTCTCCGGGTCTTGCCATGACATCCATGATCGCCCGGAAACAGGTCTGTGCGTCATGAACCGGATCCTGCAGGCCTGCGGCGAGTGGTGTGCCTTCCGCGGGCCGTCCTGTTGCTGTGATTGTCATCAGTTGTCTCCTCGCACCATGGTGAAGAAGTTGACTTTGGTGGCTTCCGTCTCGCTGCGAACACTTTCCTTCTCACCGGACTGTGCGTCTGCAAGCGGGGCGATGATGTCGGTTTCGATCTGGGCCCGGACTTCGCTTCGCTGCCAGAGTGCATCAATCACCGCGGACTGAAGCGCCTTTGTCTTGTTGCGGCCAAGGGCGTAAGCGCTGCCGGTTTCGCCTGTATCCAGGCGCACAACACAGCGCGTTACGGTGACTTCCCCGAGATTGAAGGGGCTGCCTGTTCCGCCCATGCGACCGCGTACCATCACAAGGCCGGTCTCGGGCTGGCGTACGAGTTCATAGGACGGGAGTGACAGGGTTTCGAACCGTTCGGCGACAGCTTCCGGCGAAGCGGCGGCCAGGGTCGCCATGTTTTTCTGCCGGATGCCTGTGGCACCGTCGATAGGAGTGGTGGAGGTGGCTTCGGTCATGGGCACGCCTTTTGCTGGCGGTCTTGGGAGGAGAGTGTTGAAGTTTTCTAGCTTTGATTTGTCTATTTGTCTATACAAATAAACTGATTGACTCTTTGGTACCGAAATTTGATGACGGTCACATGACGAACAACACCATTCTTGACCGCAGTGCAGGCATCGCCGTCTGGCGCCAGATCATGGAAACGCTGAAGGCGGAAATCGTCAGCGGTGCTTTCGAAAAGGGCAGTCGATTGCCGCCCGAGTCGGAGTTGGCGACGCGCTTTGGCGTGAACCGGCATACGGTGCGCCGGGCGATTGCCGCTCTGACAAGCGAAGGTATCTTGCGGGCGGATCAGGGCCGGGGAACCTTCGTCGCCTCTGCGCCGCTCAGTTACCCGATCGGTCCGCGTACCCGGTTTTCCGAAATTGTGTCTGGGCAGGACCGTGCTCCAAGTGGCCGGTTGATCGGGTCGGCATTGGAAGAGGCCGACGCGCTGCTGGCCAATCAGTTGGACGTGCCGCTGGGGACGATGCTCATCCGACTGGAAACGCTGAGGGTTGCCGATAGTATTCCGATGATGATCGGGACCAGCTGGCTCGAACAGTCGAAGGTTCCGAACCTGGTCGCCGATTATGCCGATTGCGGTTCGATCACCGAAGCCTTGCGGCGCGCCGGTATCGACGATTATCGCCGCAAGGAGACACGGATCTCAGCCGAACTGGTGGAGGCGCGGGACGCGCAACAGCTCGGACTTCCACTTGGGCAGCCCGTGTTGGTTGTCGAAAGTGTCAATCTGGATATGACTGGCACCCCACTCCAGTACACGCGGGCGCGCGCGGCGGCAGACCGGATGCAGCTTGTCGTCAACGGCAGTGGCTAGGCTTTTGAGGTTCGTCGTCCTCGAAACCGTCGAGATCCTGCCGCGTCGAACCAATTCCGATCATGTCCAGAATTTTGGCGTTGACCGGGTTGCTTCCCAATAACCTTTGGCATGTTGCCATTTGGTCTGACACTGTGATTCATGCCAGCCGATCACAAATCCGATGGCCTGCACAATCTCCAATGTCCTCGCTCCGCTCACCTTGCATTTTTCCGGCAGCTGTTCCGCCATTGCGACGTCATTGAGATACCCGAAAATGTCCTGCAGCTTCTTCATGCGCTTGAGGAACGGTTTGACCGTGTCTTGCGGGTAGAGGCAACCGAAAAATTCGATGCCGTACCGCATCTTCTTCATCGCCTTGCGCATTTCATGGCGTTCGGGGATCGATAGCTCTTCCAGCCGCTTGCCGTACTTCATGACCTTCTTCCATTGCCGGGCGAGTGCTTTGCTGGAAAAGGCTTCAATCGGTTGCGCCAAAAGCCCTGTCTGGTCAAAGTTTTCCGGATCCAGCCAGCCCCGGCCTTCCGTATAGGCCGCAAGGTCCAGGAGAAAGGCATTCACTTCAGCTGACTTCAAATGGTCGACCAGTGCCTTGCGCGTTTCCTGTCCACGAGACGCATTGAGATTGTTGAGAAGTGCATCGAGAGAAAGGCTCTCAGGTGCCTTGTCGATCAACGGAGCCACAATTTCATCAATCAGGACGTCGAGATCGCGCAAGGCGCCGGCTTCAGCGGCAATCGTACGCGCCATCTGGTCAAGCGGAAGTGTCGTCGCCGGATTGAGGGCCGGCCTGAACAGACGGAAAGCACTGCGCAGCCGGCGCAGGCCGACACGTAGCTGGTGTGGTCCTTCCGGGTCCTCGGACGCCAGAATTGCGATCCTGTTTTCAGCGACCTGTGTGAGGCAGGACCTCAGGACGTCTCGGAACCCCAGTTCAACACTGCTTCCTGCGGAAAAGGTGATCGGGTCGGCAAAAAACGGTTCGGGTCGGGTTGCCTGATGTCCCTCGGCAAACCGGTAGCCCCGCTCGGCTTTGCTATAGGGTGAAAAACGGAAGGGAGTATCCTTCACCAATGCCTTGGCCGCCTCGAAAATCGAATGGCTTGGTCCCGATTTGAGTTCGAGTTCAAGTTCGACAAGCGGTTGACTGCCGTCTCCGGCAAGGATGTTGCCAGTGTCGAATGCAATCTCGATTTCGGTATCGTCACTCTCCCGTGTGAGGATGCGGGTGGTCCGCTTCATCACGGTTTCAAAGCACTCCTGAAGGGAACCGTCGCCGACTGTCTCCGTCAGCTTCCTGGCAACATCCGGATCCTCGATAACAGAGAAATCGAGCGCGCGGCCCTTGACCTGGTGCTCCGATTCAATGGGCGAGGAAAGCCCGCCCATGACGCCTGTTCCGAGTTTGGCTGTCTGGATCCAGTTTCGACCGGATTTGCGAACCCGGAGCGAGATTTTTGCCTTGCGCAGCGCCTGGTCAGGGGTGTCGAAATAGATCGACTGCAGCGTTTTGGTAGTGGATTTGCTCGCTGTAAATCCTTCGATGACGCCGACGCGTTTCATCGCGTCATGCGCACCTGGATCCAGTTCAAGCTTGAGCTCGATTTCACGTGCAGATTTTGACATGAAAAATTTCTAGCCAAGCGGAGCGCTCTTGTCCAGAAAAGGTGCACAATTTGCACTTTTGTAAGCCGGCTAATGACGCAGCGGAGTGTTGTCCGATGCGTCCGGCTCATGTGTGGGCAGTTTCTACCTGAACAATTTGCGGTGCACCTTGTTCACCGCGCGGCAGAACGTGTGCAGGTAACTCGGAACCGATTTCTGATTGAAGGCGATCTTGCGAACATATTCTGGTACCGTCCAGGTTGCTTTCGACCCATCCGGAAAAGAGACCGTCGTGCCCGGAACGGCGAGATATTCGACGCCATTTTCGTCCACAATCATTGCTTCGCCTTCGAGAATGAGAATGGTCTCGTCAAAAAAGTAATGCCAGACGAACTTTCCCTTCGTGCAGGACCAGTGATCGATAACCGTCCAGCAATCTCCGATCTGAGACAGGTTCTTGCATTTGGCCTCGGGATTGCCTTCAAGGATCCAGTCCGGGCTGATCGGCGACGGTTCGAGAGAGTTCTTGTCCAGGCGTGACTGAGTAAACAGTCCGCCAACTGCATGGGCTTGTGCTGCTTCCAGCGTTAGAAGGCCCAGTTTTTCCACCAGAGCGGCTTCATCGTCCCGAGGTGTGTACGCGGAGGCGGATTTTTGTGTGTTCTGTGCCAACTCACTGTCCAGTCGTCGTCAATGTTTCAGGCCAGTGTGCATGGCCGGAATTGATATGAACTTTAAGTGTCGCAGAACTTCCTTCCGAAATCGGGAGATACAGGCCGATTTCTCCCGCTATCGCAAAGGAACAGTTAAGACAAAGGCTAAAGTTGCAGGAAACCGGTTGGCCCGGTGGGGCGTTATGTAGTGGAAAGACCAACCACTTTGTGCGATGGGCCGCTTGCATCCTTCAATGGCCCATGATAGGCACGCTCTCCGGTGTCAGTTGCCCCTCTGGCGGAACTGGTAGACGCGCGGGATTCAAAATCCCGTTCCTTCGGGAGTGCCGGTTCGATTCCGGCGGGGGGCACCACTTTCCTTGCACAATCTGCGACCAACTGTGCCGAGCGCATGATGCGCTCGCAGGAATGCTCAAGTGCGCCTGGTTTCGACCGGATCTTCTCTCCAAAACTGTTTTCAGATATTGAAGCCGAGAAATTTTGTCCGCAGGTGATCGACTGCCATGGGTGCCTTGTGTGCGGCATCGTGACGACTTCAAGAATTCTCTAGGTGACTTTTTGTGCCATCGCGGCTATGGGAAGCGCCATGATCAGACGCCTCTATGACTGGACTTTGTCCCTTGCTGCCGGACCGCGCGCGCCCGTTGCGCTGGGGTCCGTTTCCTTTGTCGAAAGTTCGGTCTTTCCGATCCCTCCGGACATTCTTTTGATCCCGATGGTCATTGCTCGGCGTGAACGTGCCTGGTGGTACGCATTCCTGTGCACGCTGACATCGGTTGCCGGCGGAATTCTCGGATATCTGATCGGAATGTTCCTGTTCGATCAGGTCGCCGAACCCATTCTTTCCTTTTACGGAAAAATGGAAAAGTTCGATGAGTTCAGTGCGGTGTTCAATCACTGGGGCTGGTGGTTTGTCTTCATCGCAGGGCTGACACCGTTTCCATACAAGGTCATCACGATTGCCTCCGGGGTCGCCGGGCTCAGCCTGCCGGTGTTCATTCTGGCCAGTATTGTGTCGCGGGGCTTGCGCTTTTTCGTCGTAGCTGCACTGCTCTACTTTTTCGGTCCGCCGATCAAGGAATTCATCGAAAGACGGCTTGGCCTGATGTTCACCCTGTTTGTGGTGTTGCTGGTCGGAGCTTTTGTTCTTCTGCGGTATATTTAAAGAGATAGAGGTGGTGTGATGTCTTCAGAGCGTGTAGCGCGAAATCTGACCGTCCTGGGGTTCCTGGGTGGAACCGCTGCGATTGCTGCGGCCTGGGGATACCAGCTGATTGGCGGATATCTGCCGTGCAAGCTCTGCCTCGAACAGCGCGTCCCCTACTATGTCGGACTGCCGCTTGCAGCTTTGGCAATTATCCTGATGACGCAGAGGCGGGTCGGTCTGGCCACCATCGTGCTTCTGGCTGTTGCAGCGATCTTCGCCTACGGGTCAGGATTGGGGATCTACCAGTCTGGCGCTGAATGGGGGTTCTGGGCCGGTCCGAATGATTGCGGTGGAGGGGGAGCAGCTCCGGCTTCCGCAGCCAACATGTTGCAGGCACTGCAGTCCACCCGCATTGTCAGCTGCACCGAAGCAAGCTGGCGCATGTTCGGTCTTTCCTTTGCCGGCTGGAATGCTGTCGCATCCGGCGGTGTTGCCCTGCTGGCACTGATTTCCGCTTTTGTGTTGAATCGACGTGAGAATGAAGCCACTTTAAACGCATGAGCGGACCAAAGCACCCAAAGGAAGAGCAGCGCGAAGAAGCGCTGAGAACCATCGACCGCGCGCAGGCGGAAAGCGAGACCATCACCGGTTCGACATTCGTGCGTATGGCGGACCGCGCCAAGGATCATCTCAGTGCCGCTGACAAGGACGAAGAGGACCGCATCGAGGTCTGGGGCACCCGGATCGGCCGGATTGCAGGTGCCATTTTTGCTGTCGGACTGGTGATTTACCTCGTCGTTACCTACCTTTAGGTAGGATTTTTGCTGAAAAACGGGTCAAGGGAAGCAGTATGGCGTCTGTCCAACCGATAAGCCGTAGCGACTGGTCTGAGCGCAAGGCACCCGGTCTTGCCGATTTCGAAGCAATGGCGAGTGAGGTTCTGGCTGGATTGCCGGACGATGTTCTGCTGCGCTGCGGACATCTGCAGATCAGCCTTGCCGACTATGCGCCAGATGATGTCCTTGATGCGCTGTCGATTGAAGACCCTCATGACCTTCTGGGATTGTTTGAAGGCCAGGGACTTGCGCAGGGTGGCGATTCTGATCGAACCGGCCAGATGCCGAACCGGATCTGGTTGTTCAGAAGGCCGATCCTGGATTACTGGGCCGCTATGGATGATCCTCTTGGCGACGTGGTTGCGCATGTGCTGATCCACGAAATTGGCCATCACTTCGGTCTGTCCGATCAGGACATGGAAAGAATCGAGGCTGCCGCCGACCGTTAGATCATGCGACAGCCTCGTCATAAAATCGTCTGGCAGCTTATTCGGCAGCTTCTTTTTGTGCGCGGACGATAGACTCAGAAACCAGTCTCTTGGCTGCTTCCATGCCCTCGACGCCGGTGACCTTGACCCACTTGCCCGGTTCCAGATCCTTGTAGTGTTCAAAGAAGTGTTTCACCTGGGCGATGGTGATTTCCGGCAGGTCGGCAATATCGTTGATGTTGTCGTACCGTTTGGTCAGCTTGTGGGTCGGAACAGCGATGATCTTTTCGTCCTGGCCGGACTCGTCTTCCATCAGCAGAACGCCGATCGGACGGCAGTTCATGATGGCGCCAGGCACGACCGGGCGCTGGTTGACGACAATCACATCGATCGGGTCGCCATCGCCGCACAGCGTATGCGGAACGAAGCCGTAGTTCCCCGGGTACCGCATAGGGGTGTACAGGAACCGGTCGACATACATCGCGCCGGCTTCTTTATCCATTTCGTATTTGATTGGTTCGCCGCCCATCGACACTTCGATGATGACGTTGATGTCTTCCGGCGGGTTCTTGCCAATCGGCACAGCGTCGATACGCATCGCAAAACTCCTGTTGATCTTTGCGCCGTCTATCGCAATCCAGCCCGAGAAGTTCAAGCCTTTAATTATTGCATTGCACCTAATTGATGAAAGTGTGTCTATGATGACAGCCGCTGATTTAGGAGAGTGCGTCGATGGGGAAATTCAACCTGTGCCAGAAGTTGGCGTTCCTGATTTTTTCCGCAGCAGTGCTGGAAGGGCAGGGGACTGGCGCAGAAGCGGCTGAAATCACGAGCACTTACACAAAGATCCGGCTGCAGGATTGCTCCCAAACGGAACCAGCATCCAAAGAAGGCACCTTTGGTGGTTCGTGGGAGTGTTCAGGCTTCCAGGGGCAGAAGGTTTATGTCGCGGAAGGTGACTTGCGCATGTTTGTTTCTTTCGGCCCATCCGCCGCTCGTGAACCTGCAGCGGCGCAGACCTTGCCGAATTTCAATACGATCAACGAGACATTGGAGTGGCGTTTGCGGGATGGAGTTGCCTTCGCAACGATCCTTCGCTGGTTTCCGACCCTGGACGACAGCGGGAAGACCGGCAGTGTTCTGATCGTTACCCAGCTTGATCCGGGGGGAGCTATTTGCCAGATTGCCCGGATCGATGCGCAGGCCAACAAAAACGCCAATGTTCTTGCACGGAACGTCGCAGACAGGCTTGCCGGAAAGCACGATTGCTCCCGTGGCCCGCTTATCGAGGGCAAGCCCGGGGTCTTGCATTGATCCGCTGAAACATTTCGAGACGTGACCGGTTCACCAAACGCCAAGGTCAAGAGAGTTCGAAAACGACCTTGGCAAGTATCAGGGAATGTCGGGCAACCAGGTGTAAATGGAGAGCTCCATACGCCGTCCGCCAATCCTGTACCAGGACTTTGCCGACAGCTTGCCGCCCATGGCCCGATAGAAATTTCGTGCTGGCTGATTGTCGCTCAAAACCTGAACGGCCAGACCTGCCATGTTCTTGGAGGCAAGAGTTTCGCGGACATTGGTGAAGAGAGTTCGCCCAAATCCAAGGCCCTGATATTCCGGTTTCAAGTACAGCTCGTAGATTTCCCCGTCCATGCCTGTGCCACGCAGTCGGCACGGTCCGTAAGTCGCGTAGCCTGCCGGGACGTCGGCGATGCTTAGAACTCTGATGTTGACGCCACGCGAAAGCGCGCCGCGCCACCAGCCAATGCCTCTGCGCGAAACCATTTTTTGAAGGTCGACGCCATGCAGGACTCCACGATAGGCGCCGAGCCAGGCTTCGGTGTGAATGCCTGCAAGCGCCTCGCAATCAGCGGTTCGGGCCGCACGGAGATCGATCAGGTCTGTAGTCATCCTGCAAAAAGGATACAGCAAGCGATGCGTCGGAAAAGAGGCATTCGTAACGGGAAATGTGAAAAGTGATCCGGCTGTGCGATGGAATCGGCAAAACTTACGATGGCAATAGCGGAGTGAGGCTGAATATGAAAAGGGCCGGCATAGCGCCGGCCCTTCAGTTGCCCTGATGTTTGACTCATTAAATCTGGTTGACCGGTAAAAACCCCGGGGGGCTGGGGGGCTAATGCATTCCGCGGTCCCTACTGGTCACACCCATCAGGGTATGAGTTCAATATGGGTAGGCAAAATGGCTGGCCAAGGGCTGGAATAAGGCGAAATCATGGAATTTTGCGCATTCTTTCTGGGCAACTTTCCGCAGCGTTAACTCTTTGGGTAATCTGAGGAAAATTTACTTGGCAAAAATACGGAGCGGGTTTGCCGGAATTTCCTTTCTTTGATTGCGGGCTTGCCATCTGCCCCCAAGGCAACGCATCATGACAGACAGGTGACAGAGAAAATTCCTGGAGTGGTTTTCCCGTCAGAAGCGAAACCGCAAACGAAAATGGAGGCGGAATGAGCGAAGCCGATGACAGCGCGTTTCAACGCGGCGCGGGACTGAGCCCGCAACCGCAAAGCCACCCGGCTCCCCCCTCCAGACCCGTTGTTGCATTCAACAGGCGTGAACTTGATACCATCCTGAGGCTGTATGGCCGCATGGTTGCTGATGGTGAGTGGCGCGACTATGCAATGGACCTCCTGAAAGACAAAGCCGTGTTCTCTGTGTTCCGAAGATCCTCGGAGATGCCGCTTTACCGGATCGAGAAGGATCCGAAACTCTCTCGTCGTCAAGGAGCCTATTCGGTGGTTGCGGCCGGAGGCATGATCCTGAAACGAGGGCACGATCTGGCCCAGGTTCTGCGGGTTCTGGAAAAGAAGAAGCATCTGCGCCTGGTAGAGGCGTAACAATACGCTGTCAGGCAGGATCAGCCACCCGGTAGATGATATCCGCGCTGGCGATATTTGTTTCAAAGTAGGGGATCACATAGATCCGCTCCAAACGTTCCATGCAGTCACGCCTGTCAACGTCCGTCGTTCGGGCTTTGCCGCGTGCTCTCCTGATTGCTTCCGGGGTATCAACCAAAATGCTCATGTCGAGCCAGTCGCGCACTGGTTCGTGCAAAAGGTATATGCCGTCGCAAAGTACGAGCGTTGACGCATCCTGAGTGCGTTGAAGAGAATATTTTCCGTCCAGTTCGCCTGTGCAATTGTTCCAGGCGCGCTCATACGTGAAACAACCTTGATCCCGCAAGGCAGCCAGTGACCTGCCAATCGCTTCCCATGCGTACCAGTTCAACGGATTTTCTTCAGAGTTCACGGGCGCGAGGCGGCGCTGCTCTTCGATGCGTTTCTCACGCTCGACAAAACTGAACTGAGAAAAGCGATCGCATTCGAGATGAAGTGTGTGTGCCGGAAAATTGCTGGCGAGCGTCTTGCAAAGAGTTGTTTTTCCGGCACCTGCCAATCCACAAACTCCGGCAATGATCAGGTCCCTGGACTCAATTTGCTCTCGAAGGTGTGCGATCAAGTCGTTCAGGTTGGAGAGTTGCACAGGCGCAAAGTACATTTGTTGGCTACGTGGCGTTTGAAAGTAAAATGCATTTGAAAGAACTGCTTCAAAAAAAAGCCCGGCAATGGCCGGGCTTTCTCGTTTCTGTCTGTGTGACTGAAGCTTATTCGCGGTTGCCGAACAGCTGCAGCAGCATCAGGAACATGTTGATGAAGTCGAGGTAGAGACGCAGGGCGCCCATAACGGACTTCTTGGTGGCAACTTCGCCGCTGTCACCTTCGTAGTACATTTCCTTGATCTGCTGGGTGTCGTAGGCCGTCAGACCGGCAAACACCAGAACACCGATCACGGAAATGGCGAACTGCAGAGCGGAAGAAGCCAGGAAGATGTTCACGATCGCCGCAATGATGATGCCGATCAGGCCCATCATCAGGAACGAACCCCAGCCGGACAGGTCTTTCTTGGTGGTGTAGCCGAAGATGCTAAGCGCACCGAAGGAAGCAGCGGTGATGAAGAACACGCGCGCGATCGATGCACCGGTATACACCAGGAAGATCGATGACAGCGAAATGCCCATCACGGCCGAATAGACCAGGAACAGGGTACGTGCGGAGCTCGCGCTCATGGACTGAATGCGGAAAGACAGCCACATGACCATTCCAAGTGGTGCAAGCATGACAACCCACTTCAGCGGACTGCCGTAGAGCGTTACGCCGAGCTGCGTGAGCATCTGGCCGTTGCCAAGGCTTGCTACTGCAGCGCTCTGGTCGGTTGTCGTTGCCAGCATGGAAGTAGCCAAGGCAAAGAAACCGGTCAGCGCCAGACCGATGGTCATGTAGTTGTAGACGCCCAGCATGTAGGAGCGCAGGCCTTGATCAATGCCGGCCTCGGCGCGTGTGCCGGCGACTGTGTAAGCGCCTTGAGGTTGACGGTCAAAGGTCGACATGGTCGTGTGAATCCCCTTCTAGATTGGTTTTTGCATGTACGATCACATGCAACACAACTCCCTCAACATATGGGAAAATGCGGACTTAAGCACAAGACGAGATTTCTGAAAAAATCGTAATCTTCATGCCTCTGCCCGCATTATACGTCATTATGTTTAAAAAACCGGGTATTTATTTCATTGCTTTCAGGCGAGAGGCGATCTGCCGGTCACAGGTGCCACCCGGATTGCGTACGATTTCTTCCGCAGCGAAATCAAGAATTTCCGTTTCCTTGTTACGCATCTGTTCCACCGTGACGCCCGGCTTGAACCACTGGAGAACAGCATAATCGCCTCCGGCATCCGTCAGGAAGGCAATCGGCTTGCCACCCTCGGTAATACCCATACGGCCGACACGAACTTCCTCGATCGAAATATCGCGCGATTTCCCGTCAATGCTGATCTTGTTCTTGCCGACATTGAGCTTCTTGAGCGTTGAACCGGAAGTCCCCACCCAATTGCCGAAGAAGCGCTTGCCCTTTTTCTCAACAGAGAGACAGGAATTTTCGAAGTTCGGAATGGAAAGCCGAACTGCGGATACCTCGATCGGTTCCTGACCTTTGGCAGCGATGGTGTATTTCATGGAGTTTTCGCCGGTCCGGTAAACGCGAATCCCGACCGGTGTGTAACCGGAGTCGCCAAGCGTCCGGGTAAAGAAGTCGAACTGATTTTCATCGTTTGTGCCCGCACGGCGATAGAGCCAGCGCTTCGGCAGGCCATCTTCGAACACCAACCAGTCGCTGACCACCAGGCCCCGCGGGCCGTTGGCCTCGTTCAACTGCCAGACGCCCGTGTGAAACGGGCTCTCGGCCTGGGCAGGAGCAGCGAATGTCAAGGTCGCTACCGCAGCAAAAGCTGCCACCTTGGCAAGATTTCTGAAAACTGTCTTTTGGGTAAACTTAAGCATACAACTCCGCCCCTATTCCAATTTTGACCCCGACATTATTCGGATAGCCAAGAATAGGGCGGCATGCAAGTTGCGTGTGGCTGGTGCCTGCCAGGAAAACTTCTGATTTTCATGAAAGTTTCCTGACAGGCGTGATCAAGATGCCGATTGGGGCGGTCTTACAGATTTCTCAGAACCGGCGCCGGTTTTTCCCCAAGGACCCTCCAGGTGCCGATCAGGCCGAAGCCGACCGTCAGTATGAGAGCAACCAGGGCGGCGCCGGCAGCGGTCACCGGCATGAGGACAAAGGATCCGCCCATGATCTGGGTGATCACGTACCAGGCGGCAATGCCACCGGCCACAAGCGCGAACACTGCAGTGACCAGACCCAAGATGGCATATTCCAGACCATAGGCGAGGATCAGTCGCGGCCTGGTCGCGCCAATGGTCTTGAGAATGACCGCGTCGTAGATCCGGCTGCGATGTCCTGCTGCGAGCGCCCCTGCAAGCACCAGAACACTGGCGATCAGGGTAATGGAACTGGCGCCGCGGATAGCCCAGGCCAATTGCGCAACAAGTTCGTTCACCTGTGAAATCGCATCCTTGACACGAACCGACGTGACCGTCGGGAAGGCATTGGAAACGGTCTTGAGCAAGGCAAGCTCGGTTTCGGTCGGAACCTCTTCTGCCCAGCCAAGTGTCATCAGATTGGCGTGTGGCGCACCGGCAAAGGTGTTCGGTGAAAACACCATGACGAAATTGATGCCAAAGGACTGCCATTCGATATCGCGCAGATTGGCGATTTCTGCAGTGATCTCACGCCCCAGAACGTTGACGGTGATCGTATCGCCGATTGCAAGGCCCAGTTCCGTTGCCGATTCAAGGTCGAAGGAAACCAACGGCTTTCCGGAATAGTCTTCCGGCCACCAGGTTCCCTCCGCCAGTTTGGAGTTCTCGGGCAATGTCTTTTCGTAGGTGATGCCGCGGTCCCCTCGCAAAACCCATTCAGAACCTTCCTCGGCCGGTTTGAACTGGTCGGAGGGAATGCCTTTCAAGCTGATGATGCGCCCGCGCAGCATTGGAACGCTCTGCATGTCGGCATCCGGAGCTTCCTGCATCAGCAACGCTTCAAAGGCATCGCGCTCGTGGCTTTGAATGTCGACAAAAAAGAAGCTCGGCGCCCTGTCGGAGATCGTTGCGCTCAGCTCGCGGCGCAGATTGCCATCGATAAGGGCCAGCGCCACCAGGAGAGACAAGCCAAGTCCGAGGGACAGGACAACCGATGGTGTCAGGGCTCCAGGGCGATGGATGTTGGCAATGGCCAGACGGAGTTCGGTCGAGCGGACGCTCGGCAGCCGCCTGGCTGCGGACATGATCAGGCGCGCAACGGCCACCAGCAAGACAAAGGCCCCAGCCGTTGCTCCTATGTAGACAACGGCAAGATCCTTGTCGTGGGACAGGAAAATCGCGATGGTGACAAGAACAAGTACCGTGATCGCGGTCGCGAACAGATAGCGCTTGCGCGGCAGTTTGGAACCGCCGGTGACGATGTCACGAAAGAGCGCCGTTGGCGGCACGTCATGTGCGCGCCCAAGTGGCCACAATGCGAAGGCGAGAGCTGTAAGCAGGCCGTAAAGCAGGCCCAGGCCAAGTTCGGCGGGATAAATGCTCGCGGCCAACTGTACCGGAAGCACGCTCGAAAGAGCTGCCCCGGCTGCGAAGGGAATTATGGCTCCGAGCACCAGCCCGATGAGGATGCCGATCAGCGCAATGATCAGCATCTGCACAAGATAAATCCTGAAAACGAAACCGCCGGTGGATCCAAGACATTTGAAGCTGGCAATCACCTCCCGCTTGGTTTCCAGGTAGGACCGTACGGCATTGGCAACGCCGACGCCGCCGACCACAAGAGCCGTCAATCCAACGAGAGTCAGGAATTGCGCGAACCGGTCGATGCTGCGCTGAAGCCCCGGGGAGGCGTTGGCGCGGGAGCGAACCCGCCAGCCAGCGTCCGGTTCAGCCGCCTTGGCGCGTTCGACAACGCTTTGCAGATCCTGAATGTCCGGCGCCGGGGACATGCGCACACGGTAGTGCCAGCGCACGAGGCTTCCGGGTTGAACAAGACCGGTATCGGGTATAGCGGCGTCGGAGATCATCAGCCGGGGTCCGAAATCCATGCCACCGGCAAGCTTGTCCGGCTCTCCTTCGATGACGTCGGCAATGCGCACGGTGGTGCGTCCGAGAGCCAGCTGATCTCCGATCTCGACATCAAGACGGGCCAACAAGGCAAGATCGACGACGGCGCCCCATACACCGTCTTTCGGCGCCAATGCTTCGTCCAGCGGCTGGCCTGAGGCCAGATCCAGACTTCCGTACAAAGGATAAGCGTTGTCGACGGCTTTCAGTTCGACAAGGGCCTGATCACCGGTGTCGGTTCTTCGGGACATGGCCCGAAGGGTGGCGACACGGGAAACATCACCCAGTGTTTCCAGAAACGCCGCCTGGTCAGGCTCGACTTGTCTGTGAATGATCGAGAAGGACAGATCACCGCCCAGAATTGCCTGCCCTTCTTCGGCAATGCCCTCCGTGAGGGCGCGTGATACGGAGGTAACGCCGGCAATTGCGGCAACACCGAGCGCAATGCAGGCGATGAAAATATAGAAGCCTTTCAGACCACCGCGCAGTTCCCTCAATGCGAACCGGCTTGCAAGCTTGAAGGTCTGATTGCCGGAGTGCGCGCTCCCGGAAACGAAACTGCTCATGCAGACACCTCTTCAGGAAGGTGCGCGCTGTCAGCATGGTCTTCTTCAACTTCGCCTGACCGCATGCGGATCATGCGATCGCACTTTTCGGCAAGGCTTGGGTCGTGTGTCACGAGAACAAGTGTCGTCTTTCGATCGCGCTGGGCTGAAAACATCAGTTCGACGATCTGGGCGCCAGTCGATTCATCCAGATTGCCCGTCGGCTCGTCCGCAATGAGAATTTGCGGTTCAACCACCAGAGCGCGGGCGACGGCGACGCGTTGCTGTTCGCCCCCTGACATTTGGGCCGGATAGTGATGCATCCTGTGCCCAAGGCCGACAGCCTCAAGTTCCGCCTTCGCTTTTTCGAAGGCGGAGGAATCGCCTGCCAGTTCAAGCGGAACAGCGACGTTTTCCAGGGCAGTCATGTTGGGAACAAGGTGAAAGGATTGAAAGATAATGCCGACATTGCGGCCTCTGAAGCGTGCCAGTTGGTCTTCCGACAATGGTCCGAGCTGCGAACCAGCGACCTCGACTGAACCTTCATCTGCCCGCTCCAGTCCGGCCATGACCATGAGCAATGTCGATTTTCCCGAACCGGAAGGGCCGACCAGACCGACTGAGGTTCCCTGTTCGATATCCAGGTCAATGCCCTTCAGAATATGTACGCGTCCGGCGCCTTCGCCGAGTGTCAGGTGCACATTTTTGAGGGTGATTGCGGGTGAATTTGTCATTATCAGGCCTTTACAACGGGCGCGTGATCGTCTTCCTGACAGATACATGCCCTCGACAATTGGACGCTCTGCGACCATATGGGCCTGATGTGGCGGGTCTTCCAGTCCTGAAAGATGTTAGCGTGAACAGATTTTTTGCATTCCTGAACTTCCTGGTGCTGTGCTTCGTTCCGATCGCGGCGCATTCAGACGATTTGAAGCTTGTCGTGCTGGGGGACAGTCTGTCCGCCGGGTACCAGCTCGGACCCGAAGAAGGCTTTCCCGAGCAGCTAAAAAAGGCGCTTGGCGAGAAAGGCTATCAGGTGGATGTGGTGAATGCGGGCGTCTCCGGTGATACGTCAACAGGAGGTCTTGCGCGCCTCGATTGGTCCGTCGGGGCCGATACCGATGCGGTGATCGTGGAACTGGGCGCCAATGATGCGCTTCGCGGCATTGAACCCACCATCACCCGCAAGAATATCGAAGAAATTACCCAGCGACTGAAGGAGCGCGGAGTTGAAGTGCTGCTGGCGGGCATGCTGGCGCCCCGAAATCTCGGGCAGGAGTATGCGGACGCCTTCGATCCGATCTATGCGGATGTCGCCAAGGCGCATGATGCGTTGCTCTATCCCTTCTTTCTTGAAGGTGTCGCACTCAACCCGGACCTCAATCTGTCCGACGGCATGCACCCCAACGCCGACGGAGTTGGCATTATCGTCGAGAATATCCTGCCGAAAGTCGAAGAGCTTCTGGCAAAAGCCCAATCCTCTTGAGACTGTGTCCTTCAAGCGATCAAGCTTGAGGGATCTGGCCCGCTATTTTTCTAAATTTGAAGGAACGCCTATGGAACAGCGCCGCCTTGGCCGCACTGATGTGCAAGTGAGTGCCCTGTGTCTTGGAACCATGACTTTCGGCGAGCAAAACTCGGAAGCCGAAGGGCACGCACAGATGGATTATGCCTTCGAGAAGGGCATCAATTTCTTCGACGCCGCGGAGCTCTATCCGATCCCGGCGAAAAAGGAGACACAAGGCCGGACCGAGCGGATCATCGGTACTTGGCTCAAGAACACCGGCAACCGCGACAAGGTGGTTCTGGCGACAAAAGTTGTCGGACGCACGGAAATGGGTTGGTTTCGCGAGGGCGGTGAGCCCGGCCAATTGAACGCGGCACAAATCGAATTTGCCGTCGACAGAAGCCTGCGAAACCTTCAGACCGACTACATCGACCTCTATCAGGTTCATTGGCCAGACCGCAACGTTTCCCGGTTTGGCTCCAATCCGACTCGCTGGGCCAACCCGGAGCCGGTCGAAGACGAAAACAGCATCTATTCGACACTTGAGGTTCTGGCGGGATTGGTGAAGTCAGGCAAGGTCCGCCATGTGGGAATATCCAATGAGAGTGCCTGGGGTACCATGCGGTATGTTACAGCTGCAGAGATGATGGATTTTCCGCGAATTGTGTCGATCCAGAATGCCTATTCCCTTGTGAACCGGACGTTCGAAACCAACCTGGCCGAGGTAGCGCACCGCGAGGGTGTCGGCCTTTTGGGATACTCTGCGCTGGCACAAGGCTATCTGACCGGCAAGTACCGCAATGGTGCCTTGCCCGCTGGCGCCCGAAAGACATTGTTCAATCGTATGCAGCGCTATGAACACCCACGCACCTTCCAGGCGGTGGATGCGTATCTGGACCTGGCGAAAGAGGCAGGACTTGATCCGGCCCAGATGGCGCTTGCCTTTGCCAAGTCGCGCAGTTTCATGACGTCCGTCATCATCGGTGCCACCAAAATGGATCAGCTTGAAACGGATATCGCAGCAGCCGATCTTGCGCTTAGCCCGGACGTGATTGAGAAAATCGACGCCCTCCATCAGGAGTATGGCAATCCTGCACCATAACTGACAGCCCGACGCGTCAGCAGCAGAGAATCAAGTTGAACATCGTGCCGGATCGGCCCAGGCCGGTCCGGCTGCCTTTCGCTGTCCACATGCAAAATCAACGCAATGCCAAAGTCTTAGATTTTTGTCTTGCGAATTTCATGAAGTTGATTCCTCATGGGATTTATCAGCGACAGCGGAGGGAACACCCATGCCGCGCCTATTTACAGGCCTTGAGATTCCGTCAGAGACGGCGCTCATGCTTTCAATGCTCCGGGGAGGCCTTCGGGGCGCCCGCTGGATTGATCCGGAAAACTACCACATCACCTTACGCTTCATTGGCGATATCGATGACCGCACGGCTGACGAAGTCGTTGCGGCTCTCGACCGGATACGGAGAGATCCGGTGGACATCCGGCTAACCGGACTGGGGTCTTTCGGCAACGGAAAGCCGCATGCGGTGTGGGCCCGGGTCGAGCCGACGGTGCAGCTGACCGAGTTGCAGGCCGAGCAGGAGCGCATATTGCAACGGCTTCATCTGCCGGCTGAACGGCGAAAATACACCCCGCACGTGACCGTAGCCCGTTGCAGGACATCGACAAACGAGGACGTTGCAAAGTGGCTCAGCGAACGCGGCAATTTTCAGGCGCCGCCGTTTGTTGCAGGAAGATTTGTACTTTTTTCCGCCAAGGCCAGTGTTGGTGGTGGACCATACCTGGTTGAAGAGGCTTACCCGCTCGCAGCGTGAGGGTGAAAGTCCCCTGGAGTCAATGAGCCGGGCAGGTGCTGAGAGCCAGTTTCGGATGAGTGCGCACGACCTGCGGCAAGTCCAGTTTACGTAATTACCAAGTCCAAACCGGACGTTCGAATCGAACGGAATTATTCGTTCGATCCGGCCAATCGTGTCATGTCATGAAAGACCATGAACGTCGCGTAATCGTATGGTGCGGACGTTGTTATCGCGTCTAAGAACTTGATTTCAATAAGCATAATCGATCGGTGGTAAGCGGCAGTAACTCAACCTTTATTTGTGTAAAGAATTGTTAATTGCTTGGGCCCTTTTTTGACTTTGCTGTGCAGCTCATCAGGTGAGCCGTCTAAAAAATTGAAACGAGAACATAATGAAGTTTCTTGCCAACCTCCCCATCGCTGCCCGAGTGGGCGGCCTGTCTGCTATCGCGATCGTTGCAATCGGAGTGCTGCTGGGCACAGCGCTCTATAATCAGCATGTCGTCTCTTCCGAAATCGACAATCTGGCTGACTATTCCCAGATGGATTACCGGGTCTCCCAGGTGCAGGCTCACGCGCAAAATATGCGGAGCAGCAAGAAAGATCTCTTGCTGACAAAGGATCTCGCGTTTGTCGATTATTACCGGTCCGAATACGAGAAGGCAGTTTCGAACTTGAAGGAAGTCGAGGCCAAACCGCAGTCGGCTGCAATCAAGGGCGAGGTCGATAGCCTGCGAAACGTTCTCGACAAGCACAAGGCCGAATTTGAAGTCCTGAGCGCCGATCTTCAGGAAATGGGGCTTGATGAAAACAGCGGTCTTCAAGGTGCGCTGCGATCTGCTGTTCATAACGTAGAGGAAAGGCTGAAGGCAGCAAACCTGGATGCTCTCACCGTCAAGATGCTGATGATGCGCAGGCACGAAAAGGATTTCATGCTGCGTGGCAAGGACAAGTATGTCGGCCGCATCGACAAGCGCCGCGAGGAATTCGCCGGTCTGTTGACACAAAGTGGCCTTGCAGCAAACGAACAGGCCGAGATCAATCAACTTCTCGACACGTACCAGACCGCTTTCAAGCAATACGCCGAAAAAGCAAAGGAAATTGAGGTTGATCTGGAGCATCTCGAAGAGCTCTATGCCAAGGTCAATCCACTCTGGACTGTCATGTCGGAAGCTGCATTTGCCGGGAAACAGGCGGCCAGCACTGCGTTGAATGTCGCGGAAGCGTCGTCACGCAAAACCTATCTGACGGTTTCGGGTATCGCGCTGGTTCTGGCGATTGGTCTTGGTTGGCTGATCGGCCGCAGCATCACCCGTCCGATCAAGAACCTCACCGAAACCATGCGTGATCTTGCAGGCGGAAATATCCAGGTGGACGTTTCCTTCACGGATAGGGGCAATGAAATCGGCAGCATGGCACGTGCTGTTGAAGTGTTTCGTACCAACGCGGTGCGTACGCATGAGCTGGAAGGAGAACAGCAGGAACAGGCAGAGCGCGCCGAGCAGGAAAAGCGGGCTCTTATGGAAAATCTTGCGAACCAGTTCGACGCGTCTGTCGGCGCGATCGTGCAACGTGTTTCCGATGCCGCATTTTCTCTCGACCAGAGCGCGGCAACCATGTCCAGGGTTTCGGAAAACACCAGTGAACGCGCTGAAAACGCCGCGAACGCCTCTGCTCAGACGACGGAAAATGTCAGTATTGTCGCTTCCGCGGCTGAAGAGATGACCGCTTCCATCAGTGAAATCAACGAGCAGGTTATCCGCGCCTCCGAAGCGTCTCGCAATGCTGCGCAGGACGTTTCTCAAACCGCCAGTCAGATGGATATGCTTGCCGGCATGGCCGACAAGATCGGCGAAGTTGTCTCGATGATTTCAGACATAGCCGAGCAGACCAACTTGCTGGCGCTCAATGCGACAATCGAATCTGCGCGTGCCGGAGAGGCAGGCAAAGGCTTCGCGGTGGTCGCGAGCGAAGTGAAGGCGTTGGCGAATGAAACGGCAAAGGCAACCGAGAGCATTTCCACGCTGGTGACCGAAATTCAGGCTGAAACCAAGACTGCGGTTGGTTCGATTGGCAAGATCGGTGATGTCATCCGGGATCTTGAGCACTCGTCCACGGCGATTGCCTCGGCGATGGAAGAGCAGGGGGCTACCACGCAATCGGTCGCGGAGAACGTTGCTCAGGCCGCAACGGGTACGCGGGACGTGTCGGACAGTATCCAGGTGGTCAAGGATGCTTCGGTGGAAGCTAGCGATGCAACACATCAAGTGCGCAGCAGCATCGATGAGCTGACACAGCAGTCAAACACGTTGCGTGAGGAAGTCGGCAGGTTCCTGAACCAGATCCGGGCCGCTTAAGTGCCGGCCCGGGCGTTGAGGACACGTTTGTAGACGTCCAGGGTCCGGGCACACATGATCTCGACGGAAAAGTTCTGACGGACATGGGTCAATGCCCGGTCCGTCATTTCCTCCCGGGCCTCGTCTTGCTGGTTCAAGGCGTTGCCGATCGCCTCCGCGAGCGCATTGACATCTGCGGGTGGTACACGCCAGCCGGTGCGCTCGCCTTCTCCGACCTGCGGCGGTGCGAGAACCGTTTCAGGCACCGCACCATGATTGGAAACGATGACCGGAACGCTGGCGGCTTGTGCCTCGACGGCGGCGCGGCCAAAGGCTTCAGGTTCTATCGAAGCAACGACTGACAGGTCGGCCAACGCAAGGGCCGCGGGAACGTCAGCACAGTGCCCGACCAGGCGTACCTGTTCCTGCAAGGAGTTATCGGCAATCAGCTTCTTCAGTTCGGAGACATAGCTGTCGCGCCCCTGTGCGTCACCTGCCAGGATGGCGATAGGGGCACGGAAGCCGGCGTCCTTCAGTTTCGCCATTGCTTCGATAAGTACCTTCTGGCCCTTCCATGCGGTCAGGCGGGCCATATTCACGATGATTGGGTGCCCGGCCGGAATGCCCCAGCTGTCCTTGAGGGCTTGCCGCCGCAAGGCACTTACATTTTCCGATGCCAGAGCTTTCAGATCGGAACCGCGTTGGATCACGGTGATCCTGTCCTTGGCAAATGGGTGTCGGTCCGAGATGAGATTTGCAATGAAATGGGAATTGGCGATGACTGCGTCGCCACGCGCCATGACGGAATTGTAGTAGGCTTTCAGTGCGTTCGACTGATTGTAGGTGCCGTGATAGGTCGTCACGAAAGGTGTTTTGGCGCGGCGGGCTGCCCACAGCGATGACCAGGCCGGAGCGCGGCTTCTGGCGTGAATGACGCTTACCTTGCGCTCTGCAATCAGGGCGCTCAATCTGCCAGCGTTCTTGTATAGTGTCAGCGGGTTCTTTGACTTTACCGGCATGACAATGTGTTCGGCGCCGCAAGACTCCAGCTCCGGCACGAGCTGTCCCCCCTGACTGACTACAAGGGCCGTGCCGCCTGCTTCAACGGTTGCACGCGCAACGTCCAGCGTCGTGCGCTCCGCGCCACCGGAATTGAGGTCCGGGATCACTTGCAGGATGGTGGTTGCAGCAGGCAATTGAACCAAGTCAGATCTCCGGAAGGTCTTTTCAATACGAAACGGTTATGTCAAACGGCTGTTCAGGCCCGGGCCGGAGCCAGAATGATGGTCAACAGAACGAGAGCCATAATATGGGTGTGAGCGATCCGCAATTCATCTCGGTGGGAAAAAATGACGATCAACGCCGGATTGCGCTGATCAGAACACCGGGAAAGAAGCCTTCATTGCTCTGGCTGTCAGGGTTCAAGTCAGACATGACTGGGACAAAAGCCGAGGCACTTGCTGATTTTGGTGCGCAAAACGGGCAGGAAGTCATCCGGTTCGACTATTCCGGTCACGGTCGATCCAGCGGTGTTTTCGAAGAGACTTGCGTTACCGACTGGTTGGAAGAAGCCGAAGCGGTGTTCGACCGGTTCTGTGCCCAGGACACGATACTTGTCGGTTCCTCCATGGGAGGATGGATTGCGCTGTTGCTGGCGCTCAGCAGAAAACAGATCGGCAGAATCAAGGGCCTCGTCCTGATCGCACCTGCAGTGGATTTTACAGAAGAGCTGATGTGGAAACAGCGCTTCACGGACGAGATCCGTACGTCGATCATGGAACAAGGCAGATGGGCTCAACCGTCCGCTTACGACGAAAACCCTTATGTGATCACCAGAAAGCTGATCGAGGATGGACGAAACCATCTTTTGTTCGGCAGTCCGATCCAAATCGGTGCTCCGGTCGCAATCCTTCAGGGAGCGCTCGATCCGGACGTCCCGGCAAGTCATGCGCAGAGGTTGGTCGAAGCCCTGCCGCAGGACGATGTGACCTATTCGCTTGTGCCTGATGGCGATCATCGCCTGTCACGACCACAGGACATCGAGTTGTTGTTGCGCACAGTCTCGGAAATGTCGGGCGACTGAGAACTGTTTACACCGGCATGGTCTCACGGCCTTGTTTCTGGACACGGTACCAGGCCCAGAACAGCCGTGCGGCGACCGCTCGGTTCGGTGCCCAGCTGGAGGCAATCTCATCCAGCTCTCTGGGGGCAGGTTTGTCCGGCAGGCCGAGCGCATCGCGAACGGCGATCTGAAGTGCAAGGTCGCCGCTTGGAAAGATGTCCGGATGTCCCGCACAGAACAGCAGGAATATATCGGCCGTCCACCGTCCAATACCCTTTATGGCGCACAGACTGGCATGGGCTTCTTCTGCAGGAGCAGTCGCCAGGTGTTCAAGGTCCAAGCCTTCTTCGCAGGCGAGACTGACAGCGCGCAAGGTCCTGATTTTGGGTTTCGAGAGGCCGGCGCCGGCGAGATCCTCATCGGAAAAAGCCGTCAGCCGCTCTGCGGTCAGTGGTAGAACCAACGCCTGAAAACGCGCAAAGATCGCGGCTGCGCTGGCGACCGAGACTTGCTGGCCGGTGATGATCTGTGCCAGCCCTTCAAAATTGGCAGCCCGACGGCGCAACGGTAGCTCACCCGCTGTCTCCGCAATGGAGACCAGACGTGGATCTTCACTTTTGAGAGCCGCCAGTCCCGCGTGGATGTCGGCCATTGTTTCAATCGGTTTCATTTTTGCAGAATTCGTATCGTGGCCAGAATTTGCGCTCTTGCGCGTGAATGGGAATGATAGGTAAGACAGGATCATCCTTCTGTCATCTCCCTAACCCGGTTCTGCCTGTCTTCATGACCACGCCCGTCTTCCGGTTCGCCCCGTCGCCCAATGGGCATCTGCATATCGGTCATGCCCTGTCGGCACTGCTGAATGCCCGCGCTGCCATCGCACTTAAGGGACGGTTTCTGGTTCGGGTGGAAGACATCGACCAGACCCGATGCACTTCTCAGCTGGAAGAGGAGATGTTCGAAGATCTGGCCTGGCTCGGGGTCCCATTGGACGAACCGGTTCTGCGCCAGTCGGAGAATTTTTCGCACTACAGGTCTGCGCTTGAGAAGCTCCAGGACATGGGTGTTGTCTACCCGGCCTACCTGACGCGGGCGGAGATCAAGCGGTTTGTTTTCCGTTTCGAGGAAAATGGACGGAGCTGGCCAAGGGATCCGGACGGCGCGCCGGTCTATCCCGGAGACGACGCTGTCCTGACGGAAGATGAACGTCAAACGCGTGCCGACAGTGATGCGCCGTTTGCACTTCGTCTCGATATGAAGAAGGCGCTGCGGAAGCTGGATCGGGAACTCACATGGGACGAGGCCGGAGCTGAAGGCAAGGCACTCTTCGAACCGGTCCGGAAAATTCCTGTCGAGGCCGTGGCCTGGGGCGATGTTGTGCTCGCTCGCAAAGACACCCCGACAAGCTATCATCTGTCGGTGGTGGTCGACGACGCCAGGCAAGGGATAACCGACGTTCTTCGTGGGCTGGATCTTTACCATGCCACCAGCGTGCACCGTGTTCTGCAGGAGTTGCTCGGTCTGCCGGAGCCGCGCTATCGGCACCATCGGCTCATACTTGGTGAAGACGGACGCAAATTGTCAAAGTCCAATCAGGATACGAGCCTTCGTTCTCTGCGCCAGAACGGGATGACACATGTTCAGCTGCGCAAGCTGATTGGACTTTGACGAAAAGCCGTCCAACGCCGACTTTAAGACAAGCCAAGACCGAACCAAAGGTCGAGGAACCAGATCCAGAGACTGGTGGTCACAATCGCGCTCAAGGTGGTCATGGTGATGGCGTTGGCAGACATTGCGTGACCGGTGCCGTAGCGGTTGGCAAAAAGGTAGGCATTCACACCGGTTGGGCAACTGGCTGCGAGGGTTGCAACGGCGGTCCACAAGGGTGGCAGCTGGAACACGAAATAGGACGTCAGGAACACCACTGAAGGCATGATCGCGATCTTGATCACGCTCAACAGGAAACCCGGAAACACATTTCCGCGCATGCCGTATTGCACCAGGCTCATGCCGAGAGAGAGAAGGGCCAGCGGCAATGCCGTGGCGGCAATGCGGTTGAGCACGTCCTGGCCAATTGCGGGTAGTTGCAGACCCGTCTGCCTCCAGACAAAAGCAAAAACGATCGTGACGATCAGCGGGTTCTTCAAAAGGCTCTTGGCAGCTCCACCGACCAGTTGCGCCAGAGGCGGGGTCGCCTCTCCCTTGTCGATGGCCGCCGCCCTCTCCATCGCAACCGCCATGACGATGGTCATGGTTGCGAGGTGAACGGATATTATCAGCAAGAGGGGGACCTGCCCCTCTTGGCCGTAAACCGCCGTGATCAGGGGCAGTCCGACCAGCACAAGATTGGAGAATGTTGATGAAATTCCACCGATTGCACCGGCGCGCGCTTCCCGGCCGAACCCCTTTCGGATGACAAGATTGCCGAGAACCCAGGCGACGCCTGCGCCCAGAAAATAACTCGCCCACAGTGCCAAAGGTACACCGGCTGAAAGATCCGCGGTCGTCAGTGTGCGAAAAATGAGCACCGGAATGGCAACGACAAAGACGAATTGACCCAGAGCGTCACTCACGGATGGCGTCAGCACCTGGTATCTGGCGAGGGCGTAGCCGATACCGATCAACAGGAAAACAGGGGCGACAATCGTAAGTGTTTGAGCAAGCATCCAGAAATCCGGGCGGAAAGACGTCTTTGAAATACGATTTGTTAGTGACGGGTTAAGGTTGGTTGAAGCAACTTGAGGTGGGGCAGATGGACAGTCGATTGCCATCGGGGTAAGCACGGTACAGGTCAAAGTGGCTTTTTGCCGGTCGTCTGGCAAGCCCCATTGACACACATTCCGGAGGAAGGAACCGGGCTGCATGGCAGATCATGACGACGATGGCGTGAAACTGGCGCTTCTGGCCCATGACCTCAGAACCCCGCTGTCGGCAATGCGTTTGACCGCCGAACTCATCGGCAACGGGCCGCTGGATGTTTCCCAGGCAGAACATCTATCGACCCTGATCAGATCCATCGACGTGTTGACCGATATGACCGCTGCGCTGATCCAGAAGGCCGAGCCGGGCAAGGATGCGGGAGAGGTACTGAACCGGGTCAGCGAAATCGTCGCCGAGAGTGCAGATTTGTTTCGTGCTGCCGCTGACGCGAAGTCCCTTGCATTTGATGTCGGCATTGAAGACACAGCGCGCGCTTGCATGACGCCGCATGGCAGTACCGTTCGCCGCGTCGTCGCGGCGCTTCTGGACAATGCGATAAAGTACACGGAGCGCGGACGTGTCGAGTTGAGCTTGCAGGTTCTCACCGCGGAAGGCGGGCAAGTCTCGGCTGAGCGGGCCTCGGAATGGATAAGTCTATCGATTTCAGATAGCGGACCCGGGATTGATGCGGAAGAACGAGCCCGTTTGTTCCGGCCGTTTGTCCGTGGCCGAAGAGGGCGGGAAACCGGGCAGGGCTCCGGCCTCGGTCTTTGGGGAACCGCGCAGCTGGTTGAAGAAATGAGCGGGCGGTTGCTTCTCACGCCGTCTGACCTCGGCGGGACGCGGTTTGAGATTCAGATACCGGTAACAATGGGAGAGGGCGGTCTTCCGATCAGTTCCGCCCGAGCGGAACAGGAAACAGGTTTCACTGCCTGCCAGCTGCCGGTACACGTGCTGATCGTTGATGACAACGATACGAATTGCCGGCTGCTTGCCGCATTGCTGGAATCTTTCGGTATCACGGCTGAAATCGCCAAATCCGGAGAAGAGGCGCTTGCTCTTGTTGAGGAGAACGCCTTTGAGGCCGTGCTTCTTGATCTGAACATGCCGGGAATGAGTGGTGTCGATACCGCCATTGCACTCAGAAAGGTCCGTTCTCCGGCGGAGCTGCCGCTCATTGCCGTTTCCGCTGCCTCCGACACGGTCGGTGAGACCAGGCTGCGCGATGCAGGGTTTCAGGACGTTCTGGCGAAGCCGCTAGCGCCAAGAACACTCTATGAAGCGATGGAACGGGCCCGGTCCGGAAAGGGGCCTGCGAAGGAATAGGCGACCGGAGGTTTCCTGTCCTTCAGCTCACCGTAAGCCGCTTTGCGGATTCCAGTGCCTGATCGAGCCTGTCATCGCCCCAGAACAGTTCTCCATTTGGCAGAATGAAACTTGGCGCTCCGAAAATACCGTGCTTTTCAGCTTCCTCCACCGTGTCCCGCAAGTTCGATTTTGTTTCCGCCGTCCGCGCGTCTTCAATAATCCGCTTTGCCGGTGCCCCTGCGTCGAGGAGCATATTTGCCAAAAGCCCTTCGTCGGAAATGTCCAGGCCCTGACCGAATTCGGCGCTATAAACCGATCGGGTGAACTCTCCGATCCAGGACTGTTCCTGACCGCAAAAGGCGATGCGTGTTGCAAGAAGACTGTGTTGCGGAAACGGATTGGGAATGGACAATGGCAGGCCGTAGCGTTCGCATTGGCGCGCAACATCGCGCCACATGTAGCGGCCCTTGGCCGGATGCAGGTTGAACGGAGATGTGTCCCACCCCTGCTTCTTGAAGATGGGGCCGAGCAGAAATGGCCGCCAGGCGATTGTGACCCCGGCCTCCCGGGCCCGGGTCTCTATTCGCATTGCAGACAGATAGCTGTAGGTGGAAGCAAATTCGAACCAGAATTCAACAATCGGTTGATCGCTTCCCCGCAAGGGAATGATTTCAGCACCGGTGTGAGAGTGATTTTCCGGCACGATTTAAACTCCACTGACATTTCCCCGATTGACTTCCTGCCCCGGTTTGGTCGAACGAATGGGACAACAAGAGGGGATTGGATAGAAATTCCGGATGCGCTAAAGAGCTGCCATGAACCAAGCCAAGTCCAATGAGAATAATCCGAAGTCCGGTCTTCGCAAGGCAGGACATTGGTGTGTTGCGCATCCGATGACGGCCGTCAGCCTGTATGTCATTGCCGTTTCCGCGTTTTTTCTGATTTTTCCCAAAGTTGACTTTTGGGCGAGTGGACTTTTCTTTTCGCAGACCGACGGGTTCTGGGCGCAGCATGAGCCGTTTTTGCGCAAGGTCAGACACCTGGGGCCGTTTCTTGTTCGTGTGATCGCGGTTGTCTGTGTTGCAGTTCTTCTGCTCAAGCTGCTTGTACCCAGCCGGCCTCCCATCCTGCCACTGCGTCAGCCGGTTTTCCTGCTCAGCACGTTGATCCTCGGGCCTGGGGTTCTGGTCAATCTGATCCTGAAGAACAACTGGGGACGCCCGAGGCCGCGATCTGTTGAAGAATTCGGTGGCGATCTGCCATTTCAGCCGGTCTGGAAAATCACCGACTATTGCCAGAGCAACTGCTCCTTTGTTTCCGGAGAAGCGTCAGCGAGCATCTGGCTGGTGTCTTTGGCGTTCATTGTCCCGGCAACATGGCGCAAGGCTACTCTGGGTTTTGTTCTGCCGCTTTGTCTAATCCTGTCGGCGAACCGCGTGGCCTTCGGCGGACACTTTTTCTCCGACACGCTGATTTCCTGGGGGCTGACATTCCTGCTTATCCTGGGCATCTATCGGCTGCTCTACCAGAACAATCCGCCTCTCGTGACCGACCGGAAGCTGGATGAATGGTTTACGGTCAAGGGACGGAAATTGCAGCGCGCTGGCCGGCGTTTATTCATCAGAGCCCGCAGGTCCTTCAGAACAGCTGTCGGCAAGTTCTCCGACAGCTGATAGCAGACGTTCACTTTCAGCCTATTTCCTGCGAGGGCGGGTTCTCTTCAGGATCCGCGCAAAACGCAATGGCGACCTGTCTTCCACCCAGGTGATCGCCTCGTTCAATTGCGGTGTGTTGCGTCGCCGGTTGCGCAGCATGCGAGCGGCGCTGCGACTGGTGCCGACAATGACGATCAATCCCAGAGCGAGAAGCGGGACACCGGTCGGAATCGGCAGCCACACAGTTGCCAATCCGAGCAATATCAGAACCGCAGCCAGGGACCACCACAGAAGTTTCATGCCGTTGCCGAGTTACAGTGAAGCGGGACAGTCACCCATACCGCAAGCTGTAAGACGGATTTATGAACGTGTGTGCGCAGTCAAAACGCTTCGCCGGTCTCAGGTGAGATCGTCCAGCAATTTCTGTCCTCCGGCCCGAACCAGCTGATAGACATCTTCAAACCCGTCCGGACCGCCGTAATAGGGGTCCGGGACGTCTTGTGCAGGGGCATTCAGGAACAGTCTGACTGTTGCGGTGCCATGCCTGGCCATCGGCTTCATCGAAGAGAGGTTGTTGTGATCCATCGCCAGTATGGTGTCGAAACGCTCGAAGTCGCGCGCCTCGACCTGGCGTGCGCGTTGACCTGAAATATCGATACCGTGTTTGGCTGCGATTTCTATGGACCGGGGATCGGGTGGATTTCCCACGTGCCAGGCTCCGGTGCCTGCTGAATCGATTGCAAACCTGTCGGCGAGGCCCGCTTCATCGACAATCGCCCGGAAAACGCCTTCGGCGAGAGGTGAGCGGCAGATGTTGCCAAGACAGACGAACAAGACGGCGTGGGACAATGGGGTGCTCCTGAAGCAATCCTGAAGGTGGTTTTAAAGAGGCGAACCTGTTTTCGCCTTGTGATGTGCTTCGGTCAAACGGAAACCGTGTGTTCGCCATCGACATGCCAACCGGATACACTATTGGACCAGCGAACAGAAATTGTCGGACCTCAGGAGGAGCAGATGGTTGAGCGCTTGAAACCGGAAGACAGGGCGGCCGGCCTGACAACGCTGCCCGACTGGCATCTTTGCGAAGGCCGCGAGGCTATCTCCAAGTCATTCAAGTTCAGAGATTTCAAGGAAGCCTTCGGGTTCATGACCCGGGTTGCACTGGCTGCGGAGCAAATGAACCATCATCCGGAGTGGTCGAACGTGTATCGGAGTGTGGATATTACCCTGTCGACCCATGATGTCGGGGGGCTGAGCCCATTGGATCTGAAGCTTGCGGCGGAAATCGACCGGCTCGCGGGTAAAGCCTGAGCAGGTTTCCAGGCATCAGCAACCGGTCAGCAGCTTTTTTCAGCTGCCCTTGGAAAGCCGAAACCTGTGACCGGTGTCGGTGCGTTCGCTGGCAATCAGCTTATGGCCGTTTTCCTGGCAGAAATGGGGAATATCAATTTCCGCCATCGGGTCCGTCGTCAGCACGGTCAATTGGTCGCCATCTGACAGTCGGGTCATGGCCTTCCGGGTTTTGAGCACCGGCAGAGGGCATTTCAAGCCCTTCAGATCAAGAGTTGTGTCGGTCACAGAAGACTTTCCTAAGCGCAATGGCGAAAATCAGCTGCCAACATAATAAAAAACAAATGCAGATGACAGATGTTCACATGGGTTTAGCAGTTCATAAATATGCAGGATGCAAACTGATTTTGCCTGACCTCCAGAGAATACGAAAAATTCGGAGATCAGTGCAGGATAATTGATCCCTGATCTTGGGCGACCTGCGCTAAAGCGGCTGGCTTCTCAGATGGGGCAATCCAGAGCCGCTGGAACCTAGAGCCGGAAGGGCAAGAACAGGTGAGCTAATGAACCTTCGGAAGTGGACTGCAGCAGTCGCCGTGGTTTTGGTCTCGGTGTCCTTTGCCTTGCATGCTCAAGCCGAACCCAGGAATGTTCGGATCGTCACCCAGGGATTTGCCCCGCTTCAATGGGATAATGCCGGCAAGCCCGACGGGTATGTTGCGGAGTACATTCTTGAGGTGGTTGATCGGGTGAACAAACAGATGCCCGTTTCCGTCGGTTCATTTGAGTTCCTGCCCTGGAAACGCGCGATACTTCTGGCTGAATCGAAGCCCGATGTCTTGTTTTTCTCGCTTTCTCGGACCGAAGCCCGGGAGGAAAAGTTTCACTGGCTCGGCGAAGTTTCACCCTACGGACAGTATCTTTACCGGCTCAAGTCCAGCCCGGACATCTCGGTCGAGCGACTGGAAGACCTGTTGGATCTGAACCTGAAGATCGGTGTGCAGGATGGCGGAAATCTGCATACTTATCTGCAACAGCTTCAATTCGATGACACCCGGCATCTGATGCCGCTCACCGACTACAGACAGGGTATCGAAATGCTCTATCTTGGTCGCATTGATCTTCTTCCGCTCACGGGGTTTCTCGCGGAGGCTTCCGCCTGCATGCAAGGCTACGACGGCTCACAGCTTGAGCCTGTGGTTTTCGTTGAAGACCTGGCGAAGCCTCTTTGGGCGGTGTTCAGCAAGGGTACCGACCCTGATCTTGTCGATGCCTTCAAGACGGAAATGGCGCAGCTCAAGGAAGAAGGGTTTCTCGAGCAGCGGACACGATTGCACACGGCAAGTTGGCAAAAGCGTGCATGCGGCGGCTGAACCGCTGTGTCCCGAGGGCTCGTACGCGGTCCTTGTTCCCGGAGTGGTCCGGGCTTGAATTCCACGAGCGGAATGCAGACGTTCTCCCTCAGTTCGCAATAACGGTAAAAAGATATGACTGATCAACTTCCTACTTCGCTGGATATTCTGGATTTCTGGTGGCAGGCGGGTCCATCCAAGTGGTTCGCCAATGACGACAAGTTCGATGGCCGTTGCAGGGACAGATTTCTGGCAGCCATTCAAGCGGCCAAGGCAGGGGATCTCGATTCCTGGATGGACACGGCGGACGGTGCCCTGGCGCTTTTGCTGCTGCTCGACCAGATGACGAGAAATGTCTACCGGGGAACGCCGGAAGCGTTTTCTGCTGACGAGAAAGCAGTTGCCGTTGCCGAGATGGCTTTGGAAAAAGGGTATGACAGGGCTTTCCCGAAGGATGTCCGGGGGTTCTTCTTTCTGCCGTTCGAGCATTCGGAAAACATCGAGCATCAGGAAAAGGCCGTCGATCTGTGCCGGGTTCTTGGGGACAAGGAGCTGTATCACTATGCGCTCATCCACATGGACGTGATCCGCCGGTTCGGCCGCTTTCCGCATCGAAACAAGATACTTGGACGTGACTCCACGCCAGAAGAGATTGCCTACATGAAAGCAAGTGGATTCTCGGCGTAATTCTGTCGGTTCGTTCCACGTTTCCAGCTGCCTGTCGCACATGGGTGAAGTGGCTGGTGATGCTTTTTTGAGCGTATTCTTAGCTTTCTTCAGTGATGCCTAATTTTTGATCATGCTCATTTTGCGTGGTTAAAAGTTGGGCATTTTTTATGCCTGCACATCCGTGAGGAGCAGCAGCGCTTCCGGCGTTGAAACAGGGTTTCTAGCCTCTGGTTTCGCAGAGTTCTGCGGTTTTTTCTCCAGAAATCCAAAACTGGCACGGTCTTTGATTAGTAAGTGCCGACGCCGGCCCGGATCCCCGACCATGGGGACGCCAAAGACCTGAACAGAACCTTCCAGAGGGACACCAAACAGGCGCGTTTCCGGGGCGGCCGGCCGAGCTTCTTCAAAGGGAAGAGGCGCTAACGAGGGGAATGGAACGAGCAATGAAAATAGTGATGGCCATCATCAAGCCGTTCAAGCTCGACGAAGTGCGTGATGCCCTGACCAGCATCGGCATCCAGGGGCTCACGGTGACCGAAGTCAAAGGCTATGGCCGCCAGAAGGGGCACACCGAAATTTACCGCGGCACGGAATACGCGGTCAGCTTTCTCCCGAAACTGAAAATCGAAGTCGCAGTCGACGCAAGTGCCGTCGACAAGGTGGTCGAAGTGATCACTGGTGCGGCCAAAACCGGTCAGATCGGCGACGGAAAGATCTTCGTTCACTCGATCGATCAGGTGGTTCGCATTCGAACCGGCGAAACCGACGCCGAAGCTCTGTGATTTAGGTAAGGAAACGTATCATGAAAAATCTTGTCGCTAAGGGCGCGACGACACTGGCCATGCTGAGCCTCTCGGTGCTGCCGGTTGTTGCTCAGGATACCGCAGCCGCACCCGAGGTGCCGGCGGTGTCACCGGAAGTCGCCTACATCTTCAACACGCTGCTGTTTCTGATCGGTGGCTTTCTGGTCATGTTCATGGCCGCTGGTTTTGCCATGCTCGAGGCCGGCCTGGTGCGTTCCAAGAACGTATCCATGCAGTGCCTGAAAAATATCGCCCTCTATTCTGTTGCCGGCTTGATGTTCTGGATCACCGGTTACAACCTCATGTACACCGGCGTTGACGGTGGTTTCATCGGTTCCTTCGGCCCATATGCCTTCGATCCGGTTGGCGGAGATGCGCTGGATACCGGTTACTCGACCGCCTCCGACTGGTTCTTCCAGATGGTGTTTGTCGCGGCAACCGCTTCGATCGTGTCAGGTACCGTTGCCGAGCGTATCAAGCTGTGGCCGTTCCTGATTTTCTCGGCGGTTCTGACCGGTGTTCTCTATCCGATCTCGGGTTCCTGGCAGTGGGGCGCCGGCTGGCTCTCTGAAATGGGTTTCTCCGATTTTGCAGGATCCACCATCGTTCACTCCGTCGGTGGCTGGGCGGCCCTTGCCGGTGCCATCATCCTGGGCGCGCGTAAAGGCAAATACGGCCCGGACGGCAGCGTTCACCCGTTCCCTGGTTCTTCCATGCCGCTTGCGACCCTCGGCACATTCATCCTGTGGCTCGGTTGGTTTGGCTTCAACGGTGCGTCTCAGCTTGCCATGGGTTCCATCAGTGACGTGACAGATGTTTCGCGCATCTTTGCCAACACCAACATGGCTGCTGCAGCCGGTGTTGTGGTTGCTGTCGGTCTCACTCAGGCGCTCTACAAGAAGGTCGATGTGACCATGGCCCTGAACGGCGCGCTTGCCGGACTGGTTTCCATCACCGCAGAACCCCTTGCTCCGAGCGTTTGGCAGGCAGTCTTCATCGGCGGTGTTGGCGGTGCCATCGTGGTCTTCGCGGTTCCGATGCTCGACAAACTGAAGATCGATGATGTTGTCGGAGCGATCCCGGTTCACCTGATTGCCGGTATCTGGGGCACGCTGATTGTTCCACTTTCCAACGATGCCGCTTCCTACGGCACCCAGATCGTCGGTATCGCGGCATATGGCGTCTTCACCTTCGTTGCCAGCGGTGTTGTCTGGTACGTCTTGAAGCTCACCATCGGCATACGGGTCTCCGATGAGGAAGAAGCACTTGGTCTCGACAAGGTCGAAATCGGTGTCGAAGCCTATCCGGAATTTGGCACAGGTTCTCAGCGCCTCTAAGTTCAAGGCGCTGACCTCAAAAATCTCCCTGGCGGTCTATTGGCTCAGACCGCAAACTTGGAAGGCCCGGGATTACCCGGGCCCTTTTTCTATGAAGCAGAGCTTTCAAAGGACTAAGAACTCAGTTCGCCTGCTTCAGGGAATTGGCGACACTGGTGACCGTATCCGATGCCATCTTAGCCAGCTCGATGTTCCTGGCTGATCCCTTGATTGCATTTTCCGTGTCGAGGCGGATTTTCTGCAAATTGGCGGAGACTTCCTCGAGGGCAGTCGTGCGTTCGGTCATTTGATGGGAAGTCGTTTCGTTGCGCTCTGTCAGTTCGTTCAGATATTGCTCGACGGAGGAAATCTGCTCCAGGCTGCTGCTGCTCTGGCTATCGGACAATTGCAGCTTCTCGGTCGCATTGCCGACCAGTTGGCGTGTCTCCGCAAGTGACCCGGTCATCTCGGAGAGAATGTTGGAAATGGAAACCACCGCATTTTCGGTCGATCCCGCCAATGATTTGACCTCACCGGCAACCACGGCAAAACCCTTTCCCGCATCTCCGGCGCGCGCCGCTTCGATCGTTGCGTTCAAGGCCAGAAGATTGGTCTGGGACGATATCGAAGATATCTCTTGCGCGAGATGTTCAATGTCCTCGAATTTCCTGGAAAGGTCCGCTGTGGCTGAGTTCAATTGCGCGATCAGATCTGCGGCGCCGAGACACGTTTGCGCGATCGATTGAATGCCAGTTCGCGCATCCGTGATCTTGCCACCTGCTCTGGCAAGGTCTTCGGTGCAGCTGAGCGCCTGGCGACTGACTGACTGCAGGTCGGTTTGAATCTGATCTGCCGTTGAAATCAGATCGGCCAGGAATTCGGCGCGCTCCTTGCTGGCAGCGTTGACCGCCTTTGCATTTTGCCCGATTTGGGAAACGACGGAGAATGCTTCCTGCAGCTGATCAATCCGTCTGCCTGATGCTGGTTCCGCTGATCGGGAGGGGAGGGGCGCGACAGACGAGCCGGAGGATGGACCAGCTTCTCCAGCTAACGCGCCGGACGGGGTTGTTTCCAACCGTTTGGCTTGGCGCAACGTTAGTGAAGCGCTCACCAGGGAAACGACAAAAGGCACCACGGTTGAAAGAAGTGCCTGCCAGATGACAAGCTCAGCCTCTCCCAACAAGGCGTCGACCTGATTGATGATTGTCAGAATTGTTCCGACAACGATTGCCGTGATGAATGCCCGTTTGATCATGTGTGGCGAACCTTGCCTCTTTGCGCGTCCTTAGCATCGGAGATCATGGTTAATACCGTGAAAACCTGAGGCAGCGTTTCACGTGTTGTTGAGGTTGGTGAAGTAGCGGGCTTTCCTCCTCGCATAAAAAGTGGACATATGATGAAAATCTAGGCGAGTGATTGGTGTCAAACGCCGATTCGATTGTTGAGCTTGATAATTTTTTTGGCTGGTTTCTGCCTTTTTTCAAATCTTTTGCCTGTTTGGCATGCATTTTGTAGTGCTCGATCCCCAATGAGCAAAATCAAGAGGCAATCTGCCTAATTGGGGGTCAATCATGAATTCATCTGCAGTCGGCGGAGACGTCTTTTTTGTCCTGGTCGGGGCCATTCTCGTGTTCGCCATGCATGGTGGATTTGCCTTTCTCGAAGTCGGTACGGTCCGCCACAAGAACCAGGTCAACGCGCTGGTCAAGATCCTGGTGGATTTCGCGCTCTCCACGGTCGCCTATTTCTTTGTCGGATATGCTTTCGCCTATGGCACCACCTTTTTTGTGAGCGCCGCAACACTCTCCGGTGGCGGAGAAGGGTTCGAGCTGCAGGGGCTGACACTGGTCAAGTTTTTCTTTCTGACCACATTCGCCGCAGCCATTCCCGCCATCATTTCAGGCGGTATCGCCGAGCGGATGAAATTCTGGCCTCAATGCCTGGCAACGGTAGCGCTCGTCGGCATTGTCTATCCGTTGTTTGAAGGCATCGTCTGGAATGGCAATTTCGGTTTCCAGGCCTGGCTTGAAACGCAGTTCGGCGCGGGCTTTCACGATTTTGCGGGGTCGGTCGTGGTGCATGCTGTCGGTGGCTGGATTGCGCTTTCAGCCGTGCTTCTGCTTGGTGCCCGCATGGGGCGCTTTGATCGCAATGGCCGTCCGATCGGTATCCCGCCGTCCTCTCTGCCTTGGCTGGCAATGGGGTCGTGGATGCTTTGCGTCGGCTGGTTCGGGTTCAACGTGATGACAGCAGGCTCACTGGAAGGCGTGTCCGGTCTCGTTGCAATCAACTCATTGATGGCGATGGTTGGCGGCATTCTGGTGGCGCTTGTTGTCGGCAAAAACGATCCGGGCTTCGTTCACAACGGTGCACTTGCCGGACTGGTGGCGGTGTGTGCCGGGTCCGATGTCATGCATCCGGTCGGCAGTCTGATCGTCGGTGGCGTGGCCGGCGCAATCTTCGTGACCGGATTTGAGTTCTGCCAGAACAAACTCAAGATCGATGACGTGCTCGGCGTCTGGCCGTTGCACGGGATTTGCGGTGCGTGGGGGGGCATCGCCGCAGGTATTTTTGGCCTGGAAGCTCTCGGCGGACTTGGCGGCGTCGCTCTGATGAGCCAGATCATCGGCACCGTGGCCGGAGCAGCCTATGCCACAGCAGCAGGTTTCGTCGTCTACGGCATTTTGAAATCGGCCATGGGGCTGCGCCTGTCTCAAGAAGAAGAGCATATGGGCGCTGATCTCTCTATCCACAAAATCAGTTCCAGCCCGGAACACGACCTCGGCCGGTAAGGTTGGCAATTTGTGGCAACTCTCAAAGGCGCTTCCAAGAGAAGCGCCTTTTTTCCTGAATGGTCAGGCGGGGGTTTTGTCGGCCATCAACAGGTCCGCCAGATTGTCGTGGCTGTCGACTACCTTGTGCGCTCCCGCAGCCATCAGCTGCTCTGTATGTCCATCGTGACTGTGGCCACCACCGACAAAGCCCCAGACGGTCATGCCTGCTGCAAGCCCGGCTTTGACACCGTTGGAGCTGTCTTCGATCACCAGCGCGTTTGCCGGCTCTACTCCCAGCTTTTCGGCTGCAAACAGGAAAAGGTCCGGTGCGGGTTTGCCATTTTCCACCTGCTCACCGGAATAAATATGCGGTTCGAAATAGTCGAAGAGGCCAGTGTGCTTCAGCTTGTGGACCAGCCGGTGAAGGCGCGATGAAGAGGCAACTGCACGCGGGCCCTTGTGGGCATCCAGAAGTTTCTTGATGCCGGATATCTCCGACAGTTCCCTGTCGATACGTTCCATCGTAGCCTGATCGAGATCAGGGCCGAAGGATTCCGGCAGCGGGCCCTTGCCAAGTGCACGATGATCCCGGTCCAGTTCAGCCCAGAAGTCGACGCCACTCAGGCCCTGGAACCGGTCCATGTATTCGTCAAGACCGTAGTGCAGCCCGATCCGTGCCAGATGCTCGCGTTCCACGTCGACATAGATCTTTTCCGAATCGACCAATACGCCGTCGCAATCGAACAGGATCGCTTGAAATGTCATATGCAGTTTGCCTTTCAGTGTGAGCCGTCAAACAGTCCCTTAATCACTTGTCTTTGAAACAGTATGACAAGCAATGCCGGAGGAAGAATTGCCAGGGACGCAAGCATCAAACCGGGTAGGCTTGCGCGTCCGAAAAACTGCATTCCCCGAACCACCGTGTAGGTGCTTTCTTCCGATGTCACGATGACCGGCCAGAGATACTGGTTCCAGCCGGTGACGAAGGACACCAGGAAAAGCGCGCCTGCGGTCGGCAGCGACAAGGGCAGGAGTATGTCCTTGAAGAATTTCCACGGTCCCGCACCGTCCAGGCGGCTGGATTCCAGAAGCGTATCGGGGACGGTCAGCAGGAACTGGCGGAAAAAAAGCGTGCCGAGCCCGGAGGCCACAAGAGGTAAAATAAGACCGGCGCGCGTGTTGACCAGTCCAAGCCCTGCCACGACATCGAATGTTGGCAGGAACCGGGATTCCAGCGGCAGCATCAATGTGAGCAGCAGAATCGCAAAGATGGCCGAGGCAAACTTCACGCGAAAGTAAATCAGGGCATAGGCAGCAAGAAGGGACAGCAGAACCTTCAGGCCGGCAAAACCGGCTCCCAGAACAAAGGAGTTCCACACCATGGCGAGTGCCGTAATGTCACCGGAAAAACCGGAACTGGAAGTCAAAAACGTGCCATAGTTTTCCAGCGTGCTGTTGCCGAGGTCCAGGCGCGGCTTCATCGGGCTGCCCGGCCCATGAGTTGTTGCCGCAAAAAGAGAATAGACCGGTAGTGTCATGAAGAGCGCGCCGGTCATCAAAATAACGTGGTCAATCAGTTGCGCGTGCCAGCGCCGCCATGAAAGCATAATCAGAAATTCCTGGACTCAAGCCGATGGGTTACCACTTAGAGCATTTCTCGCAATCGTTGTAATTCCTGATTTTCCTGTTTTCGCGAGGGACGCGATTTTCAGCTCGTTGTTCCTGGCGGCGGAGGCGGGTCAAAGCACGACGATCCCGGAATGCTTGGCCTTGTGCTCCGGTTCGACATGAATGGTGATGTGGGCACCCGGCACGTCTTCTGAGATCGCCTCTTCAATCCGGTCGCAGATGTCATGCGCCGTCTCGACCGGCATTGTTCCGGGAACCACAAGATGAAAATCAACGAAGGTAGACTTGCCGGCGATCCGTGTTCTGAGGTCATGGGCCTCCAGCGCACCTTCACCGTGTTCGGATATCAACAACCGGATCTTGGCAAGAACATCGGCGGAGGCGGCCTCGTCCATCAATCCCCCGACGGATTCCTTGACCAGCTCCCAGCCCGACCACAGGACGAGAAGGCCGACTATGACAGCGAGGACGGGATCCAGGATCTTCCATCCCGTAACCAGCACCAGGATCACTCCGGCAAGAACGCCGAGAGAACTGAAGACGTCGGTCATGAGGTGCTTGCCGTCAGCCATCAGCGCAGGTGACCGCTCCTTCCGGCCATATGCCATCAGGTACCGTGCCCAGGCACCGTTGATGAACGCTGCGGCCAGGTTCATTGCGATCCCTTCGAGGGAATACTCGGGGCTGTCGCCCTGGATGAAGCCGATCCAGGCTGCGTGGAAAATGGAGATTGCCGCCAGAACAATCATGACCCCGACCAGAACGGCGGCAAAATACTCCGCCTTGTCGTGGCCGTAAGGGTGATTGCTGTCGGCGGGCTTGGACGCGAACCAGACAGCCGCTAAAGCCGCGACTGACGAAGCAATATTGACCGTGGTCTCAAGAGCGTCGGAATAAAGCGCAACAGAGCCGGTCAGAAGATAAGCGCCGACCTTGAGCCCCAGAACGAGGACCCCGACAAAAATGCTGGCAAAGGCGATGCGGAGCCTCGATTTAAGGTTCATGCCAATCCCCCGGGGTCAACTGCCATCAAAAAAGCATGACAGCGGCGGCGCTGGTCGACCGGTCTGTCTCAGAAACGTGGCAGCGATTTTCCAAAAAGCGCGCCTGGCGGGACCGATCTCGTGGCGCAAGGGGTAGCAGTTTTTGACGAGGTTACAAACAGGGGCGGGGCTTTATTCCCGCTGTTTTTCGCCGTGACTCAGCGAGATGCAGGCAGCAAAGCCCCTTCGGGGTATTTCGGATGAGTTCAGTATGGTCTCTTCGGTTTGACCATCAACTGACGGGCTTTTTAGAGTTGCAGCTCATGGAACCTGAAGAACAATCTTTCCGATATGACCTTTCCTGCCAAAACTCGCTTGAGCTTCTCCAATATCTTCTAGGGCATAGGTTTCCGCGACCAATGGTTTGATCTCATTCCGCTCAATCCTCCCAACCAGATTTTCGAAAACCTCGGGTTCGAGAACCGTGCAGCCGTATAAGCTGAGATCCTTCAGATAGAGCGTGCGGACGTCCAACTCGACCATTGCCCCGCCGATGGCACCTGCCACGGCATAGCGCCCACCGGGGCGCAAGACGTTCAAAAGGGCTGGCCATTTGGGTCCGGCGACCAGGTCGATCACCACGTCGACGCTGTTTGCGCCGAGCTTCAACACAACATCGTCTTCCCGGCCAAGCGTTGTTGCTGCGCCAAGCTCGTGCAGTGCATCGGATTTCGAGGGGCTGGTAATGGCGATCACATCTGCACCCCTGGCCTTGGCCAGCTGTACAGCTGCCGTACCAACTCCGCCCGACGCGCCTGTAACGAGAACGGTGTCTCCTTTTTCGACCCTTGCACGGGTCAACATATTCTCCGCGGTTGAGTACGAACACGGAAATGATGCGAGCTCCACATCTGTCAGATCGCTGTTGATCCGAATGGCATGTCGGGATGCAACACGAGTAAACTGAGCAAATCCGCCATCGGTTTCCGAGCCGAAGTACCAGGGCATCTTCTGTTCTTTGCCGTCCGCTTCGCGCAGGCACGGTTCTATCAATACGCGTTCACCGATTCTCTCCGGGCTTATTTCCCGGCCAACAGCCACGATCTCGCCGCAGACGTCGGCACCCTGAATGCGCGGAAAGTCCAGCGGCTTGCCAGACCATGTTGCATCATCGTCCTTACGGTCGCTTTTCGAATACCAGGCGATCCGGGTGTTGATGTCGGTGTTGTTGACGGCCGCAGCGCGCACCCGGACGATCACATCCCAGGGTCCCGGTTGCGGCTTCGGCAAGTCAGACCGCCACTCCAGCTTTTCCGGGCCGCCATGTCCTGTCAGGACCACGCCAACCATCTTGTCGTCTTGAGTCATGCCGGAACGCCTCCAGGTAGAATGATCTTTCTACTTGTCTTGGTAGAATGATCATTCTACTTTGTCAACCATGATGGACACTGGAACAAAGATTGCCGCCGGGCTGGAAGAAGCCTTTGTCATTCACGGATTTGCCGAGCCGAATGTTGAAACATTGCGGGAGGCTGCAGGGGTAAGTCTCCGGACCCTGTACAAGTACACACCATCTCGAGATGACATGGTGCTGAGTGCCCTGGAATACCGCCATCGCCGGTATATGGATCACATCTTCAGCGACGTTCCAGAAAATGGCCCAGTCGCTCTCGGCGGCATCATCGATCGCATTGCGGGCTGGATGACGCAGGAAGCGCCCCAGGGGTGCTTGTTTCATGCGGCTGTAGCAGCGGCTCCACAAGACGAAAACCTCAAGGAGCTATTGAGCCGGCACAAGACCTGTGTTGCCGAGAGGGCGGCAGCTGTCGCCGGGGTTGAGGAGCGGTCAGCGGATATTCTGTTTATCTTTGAAGGTCTGACCCAGAGCTGGCCGCTGCTTGGAGGGGCGTCTGTCGAAAGTGCGCACCGATTGGCAAAATGCCTCTTCATCGAAGCGAATGAAACATTATCAAGTTATGCATGAGCTCGACTGGCAATAAAAAACTGCGGCTTTTGCGTGAACAGAACATTGCCAGACGCCAGTCGCGAAGCGGCAAGGAGTTGACTGCAGTTGACGGCCCGTTGGCCGTCAAACCTGCATGTGGGCAGGCTGTTCAATAGCTGCAAAAAGTGCGCGGCGGCTTTTGGGGCAGATCCAAAGAGCTGTTGACCAATCTCTTTAACTCGGTCTCGAGCCCTTTAGAAGCCGCCGCGCCAGTCCATGACGGCAGCGCCGATGATCCTGCCGGGCCCATCCTGATCTTCGATCTGGATGAGAATGGCACATCTGGCGTCGCCTTTGAGATCCAATTGTGACTTGGTCATGCGGAAGGTTTCACTTCCCCCGGACCACATCCCAATCGGCTGCAGGTTACGGACAACATTGACGTACTTGATCTTGCGGCCCGCATTTTCTCCGCGACCGATATCGACGGTCGCTTCGTCGTCAATGCGCAGGAAATAGACGGTCGCCATCTTGGCGCCGCGTGGCAATGCGCCGTCGACGGTTGCCTGAACCACCATATCGGAAATTTTCAGGTCAACATCGGCCGTGAACGGTTCCGTTCGCTCGAGCGCGGAGCGGACCTGGCCTTCGCGACTGCCGACCACGTGCTCCTCACCGTTGATGACCATTTGCGGCGTGTAGACAGACCTGTCTCCGCGCCGCGCTGCATAGGCGCGCTGGCGTTGAGAATAGATCGGGCTGGCCAGAGTGTCCTTCCAGCCTAGGTAGTCCCAATAGTCGACAGGCATGAGAACTGTCAGAACGTTTTCGTTTTCCTCCACCAGCCGCTCAGCCAACTCATCGGCGGGCGGGCAGGAGGAACAACCCTGACTGGTAAACAGCTCAACGACTTTCTGCGGCTGTGATGCGGCCATGACGCCGTCCCACGACGTGATAGCAACAAGTAATCCGGCGATGACAATCGCGCTCGTCCGGAAAGCCTGACCTGCCTTCCGGGAGTGAAGACCCACCATTTGGTTCAATTCCTTATTTGCTCGACCATAAAATATGCAATCGGGCTTTCAATCGCGAGTCACGAGCCGGTGACTTTGGCCGCTATCCTGAGATTTCGCGGGAATGTGACTTCAAATGGAGGTCCCGTGACCAAAGGCTCGGAGCTTCAGGCGCCGTCCATCACCTTTTTCAGTTCGGGCAGGAAAGTGTCCTTGTAGGTGCTTGGGCTCAACGGACCGATGAACTTGTAGCGGATCATGCCTTTCTCATCGACGACGAAGGTTTCCGGGACACCATACACACCCCATTCGATCGCCGCGCGTCCGGCATCGTCCGCGCCGATCAGGTCATACGGATTGCCGAGGCTGCCGAGGAAACGGCGGGCATTTTCCGGCTTGTCCTTGTAGTTGATGCCGATGAGCTGGATGTCGTCCAGCGTTCCCAGCTCTTCCATGATCGGATGCTCCTGCCGGCAAGGCACGCACCAGGAGGCAAATACGTTCACCACAGAAATCTTGCCGAGAAGATCTTCCCGGGAGAAGCCGGGTATGCCGTTGCCGTCCCTGGTCAGGCCTTCTACCGGTCCAAGAGCGAATTCGGGAGCGGGTTTGTTGATCAGCGCGGACGGGATTTTCTTGGGGTCGCCTCCAAGCGTCAGCTGGAAGAGAAACAACGCTGCCAGGCCCGTGAACACGACAAGCGGCAGCAGAACGAGAACAGGGAAGCCACGTTTTTGCGGTTTGCCGCTATCAGCTTCGAAATGAGAGGCGCTCATCTTGACTAATTGCTCCTGCTACCCGGACGCGCGCGGGAGAAACCCTGTTCTGCCAGCTCTCTGAGGGCGCGTTCCTGATTGGCCTTGTCGATCCTGACCCATGCGATCAGCGCAAGAACGGTAAACAGGCACAGGCCGTAGGAAGCCATGATGAAACCGGCGTGTGGACCAAAATCCATGAGTTTACTCCGCAGGCTGGGCCGTCGCGGCGGCGGTTCCGGGGTGAGAGACACTTGCCGCGCGCAAGCGCAGGGCGCGGACCCGGCGGCGCAGGATCTCGTTGCGCATCGCCATCAGGTGCAGAACGAAGAACAGCAAGGTGAAGGCGGTCGCCATGATCAGCAGCGGCCACAGAATGTCCGGGTGAATGGTCGGACCGTCCATGCGCACGACACTGGCCGGCTGATGAAGCGTGTTCCACCAATCGACCGAGAACTTGATCACCGGCAGGTTGAGCGCGCCGACAAGTGTCAGAACTGCGGCTGCCTTGCCGGCCTTGATCGGGTCATCCATCGTCCGCCACAGGGTCATGAGACCCAGATACATGATCAGCAGCACAAGAACCGATGTCAGCCGCGCGTCCCAGACCCAGTAGGTACCCCACATGGGTTTACCCCACAGGGACCCGGTCACCAGAGCCATGAACGTGAATGCCGCGCCGATGGGTGCAGCCGCCTTGGCTGAAACATCAGCAAGCGGGTGCTTCCACACCAGAGTGCCGATGGAGGAGATGGACATGATGGAGTAGCACATCATGCACAGCCAAGCGGCGGGAACATGAATGTACATGATCCGGACCGTGTTGCCCTGCTGATAGTCTTGCGGCGCCGTGAAGAAGGCCATGTAAAGCCCGGCCGCAAAAGCAATGATGCACAAGCCGATGAGCCAGGGCAGGACCACCTGCACCAGTCTCAGAAATCGCGTCGGATTTGCGTAGTCCCAGAATGCCATGGGAGCCTTTTACTTCAGTCTTCTTTGCTCATCAATGCACCGAAGGGTCGCAGAATGCCTTGCGTTTGGTCAAACACGGAAACGAATTCCCTCCCTCAGCGACTGTCGTCGGATGTTTGAAGATACAGGAAAATCTCTGCTTCGGTTTGAAATTGTGGGTATTTCCCTCCTCCCGAGAACCAGGATTGTCGCCTGAAGAAATCGTGATAAACAGAATTCCCGGCCATAACCCTGAAGGATTGAATATGCCGGACCTCTCCACGATTGTGCTTTTTGCTTCCGCGTCGCTTGTGCTGACCGCGACACCGGGACCTGACATGTTGCTAATCGCATCGCGATCGGTCAGCCAGGGGCGCGGTGCCGGATTTCTGACCTATTTTGGAATAGCGGCGGGCACATACTGCCATGCACTGGCTGCCGCGTTTGGATTGTCGCAGTTGTTTGCAGCAATTCCGGCTGCCTTTGAGGTCGTTCGTTGGGCGGGCTGCGCCTATCTGATCTATCTGGCCTTCAAGACATTGCGGTCACCGGACAATTCGACTGGCACCAATACCGCTCTGGCGGATCTGGGCGGTCGGCGCATCTTTACCGAAGGTCTTTTGACCAATCTTCTCAATCCGAAAATGGTTCTTTTCGTGCTTGCCCTGTTTCCGCAGTTCGTCAGTCCGGCAAACGGTTCGATCATGCTACAGATGCTGGTACTTGCCACCGTTATCAACGCCATAGGCTTTCTCGTGAATGGCGCCGTCATACTCCTCGGCGGGCACATCCGGTCCTTTTTTGCGGCGAAGGGCCGCTTCTCCGGCTTGCCGAGATACCTGCTTGCCACGGTTTTTGTCGGCCTGGCTTGTCGGCTCGCACTCGGAAGTCGAAACTGAGCATTGTCATATGCAGATTTGATGAGAAGGAAAGCGGCGGAGGCGCGATGCCTCCGCAATATCCGATTGTGGCTAGTCCGCCGCGAATCTGAGTGCTGTAGCGGACGCGATCGGACCGATCACGGCAGCGATCAGCGACAAAGCGCACAGGATCAGGAACGGCGTCATGAACGGTACCGGATCGTGAATCGCCGCGTCAGCGGCGCTAACTCCGAAAATCAGAACCGGAATTGCCAACGGTATGACCAGAACGGCGAGCAGCAATCCGCCGCGGCGCAACGAGACGGTAAGTGAAGCGCCGATCGCACCGATCAGCGTGAGTGCCGGAGTGCCGACCAGCAGGGTGAGCGTGACCGCCCCCATGGCGATCGGGTCGAGGTTGAGAAAAATTGCCAGAAGCGGAGCCGCTACAACCAAGGGCAAACCGGTTGCGATCCAGTGGGCCAGGCATTTGATCAGGACCACCAGCTCAAGTGGGCGGCCGGCCATCAGCATAAGATCCAGCGTGCCATCGTCCCTGTCGGCCTGAAACAGGCGGTCAAGTCCGAGCAGCGTTGCCAGCAACGCGCCGATCCAGAGGATCGCGGGACCGATACGAGCAAGCAGATTGAGATCCGGCCCTACGCCGAAAGGAATGACGGTGACCACCGCGAGGAAGAACAGCACCCCGACAAGCGCGCTGCCGCCGACACGAACGGAGAGGCGCAGGTCGCGCTGGAACAGAGCGAGGGCCCAGCCGGTCATATCATCGCCTCCTCTGGTGTTTGCGATACCGGATCGTTCGCCTGCAGGTGAAGGACCTTGATATTGTCGAGCGCGAGATCCGTGTGCGTCGCCGTGACGATCAAGCCGCCGGATGCCAGATGGGCGTTCATCAAGCCCAGCAATTGCGCTTCGGAAGCCTTGTCGAGTGCGGAGGTCGGCTCGTCCATGAGCCAGATCGGACGGGGCGTGACCAGCAGGCGCGACAGCGACAAACGGCGTTTCTGACCGGCGGAAAGATAGGCCGCCGGCAAATGCGCTGTATGAGCAATGCCAAGCGTCTCGAGAGCTTCAATCGGAGACATGACCTCACCGGAGAAAGCGCCGGTGACAGATGCGGCTGCGAAGCTTTGCCAGAAGCGGAGGTTTTCCAGAACTGACAGAGCCGGTTTTACGGCGTCCTGATGGCCGAAATAGTGTGTCTGTTCCTGTGGGAGTTTTTCTTCCTCACCGCCTTCCAGGCGGAATTCTCCGGCTGAAAGCGGAACGAGACCGGCCAATGTTCGCAGCAGCGAGGATTTGCCGATGCCGTTGGCGCCGGTCACCACAAGTGCCGTGGAGTGTTCCAGTGAAAAGGACAGATCCTGAAACACCCGGCGTCCGCCGCGGTCGATAGTCAGGTTTTTTGCAATCAGTTTCAGGGGAGTGCTCCGAAGGAAAGTGGATGGTCACCTTGTCAGGGGTCGGACCCTAGTCAGCCGGACAGCTATCATGCAAGCGAATTCAGCTGCCTTAATATTTGTCAAATGGCGTCCACTTTGAATTTCCCTCGTCCCGGAATCGGGAACGCGGATGGTGCACCCGCGTTCCGAAATGTTTCTCAGTCGAAAACCGCTGCAATCTGGTCGACGCTGACGCCTTCCTTTATCTCGCGCAGGCGCGCATAGATGAGGGCGATCAGGATGCTGCCGATACTGGCGCTGATCGTTGAAACAGCTGCGGTCAGGATGATGTCCAGGGCAACGCTGCCGAAAATCGACGAGATGATGTCGACCAGGAAGCTGGCAGCGACGTTAATCACAATTGCGATGATGATGAGCAGGCAAATCGCACCAACGATCGGCCAGCGATATTCCTTGGTCAGGCTGGCGCTTCGACCCAGTCCGCTGAAACCGGCTCTTTCGATCACAACGGCCGGGACCATGACGCAGAACACGGCGTAAATCCACAATCCGGGAACCACAAAAATGGCGAAGCCGATCATGAAAAGAATAGCCGCGACAATGCCGAGAAGGATGATTGGCACCACGGCCGCGAAAGCCGGGCCCACGTATTTACCAAGCCGTATGTGCCGTCCCAGTTTCGCGTCATACGCCAATTGAACCAGGAGCGCCGTGGTCACCGCATAGACGACCAGCTGGACGAGAATGGTGAGAATGATTGCGACAAAGCTTATCGAGCCGTCGAGATCAGGTGTTGCCGTGCCGGTGATTGTGCCAAATCCCATCAGTGCTCCGGAAATCAGCAAGCCGATGAAAGTGGGGCCATAGGCAATCAGGAACACCTTGAAAAACTTCCCGAAGAAGATCGAGAAGCTGTCACTCACCAGTGCGCCAACACCCAGGGGCGGCTTGATCTGGCCTGCGGTCGTGTCTGACATTCAGTTTCTCCGTTTTGGTCAAATGACAAAGTAAAGATGTGTGGAGTGGTGAAATTCGACAGGGCACAAACAATTGCGGCCCCGATACTCCTCGTGAAAACTTACCATGAAACGATGCGTGGGGCTTTCCTTCCATCTCACGGCTGAAACTTCGAGGCCCCATTCGGTCAATCGAAAACCGCTGCTATCTCCTCAATGCCGATACCTTCCTTGATCTCTCGTAGACGCGCATAGATGAGTGCGGTCAGGATGCTGAACAGGCCCGTGCCCACAGCGTAAAGGACCGATAGTCCAATGAGGGCCAGGATTGTACCGGGGATGCCGCCCACTGCTGCAAGGAGCGCGACGATGAGCCCGCCGACAAAGAAAATGATCACGGCAAAAATCATCGCCAGAAACAGACAGCCCACGATTGGCCAGCGATAGTCTTTGGTAAGCGCTAGGCTGCGGCCCAGTCCCCGAAAGCCTGCGTTTTCAATCACGACTGCTGGCGCCGTCACGGAGAACAGGGAATAGATCCACGCCAGCAAGGCGAAAAGAACCGGCAATGTCATCAAGGGGGAAATTCCGGCGACGCCTCCCGGATAGACAATCGCAAAGCCGGCAGTGGCCAGGATTGCGACAATGACGATATTGAGAACGGCGATGGGCACAACGGTTCTGACGGCGTTCGTGAAGTAATGTCTGACCCGTATCCGCCGCCGAAGCTTGGCGTCATAGGCCAGCTGAACCAGGAGGGCTATGGTGATGGTGTAAGCCGCAATGCTGATCAACGCCGCCAGAAACGTCGCCAATCCGTTGTCGAGACCACTGGACTGATAATCCGCCGAGCCGACCTGGATCTCATATCCGGCCAACAGTCCCGTCACGATCTGACCGAGAAGAACCGGCACGAAACCGAGCAGAACCACCAGCACGATATGCCTGAAGATCACCGAAAAGCTTTCCCCGAGGAGCGTACCCACTCCGAGAGAGAGTTTGGAAGAACCAGCTGGTGTTCCATATTCCTGAATGTCAGGTGCTTCATCGGTTTTCTCAGCAGGATGACTGTCCAGATTTTGCAATTGCCCTAGCCCGCTTGCCGTTTATTGAAGTTACTAAGTCGTCTACACCTTAGATTGTCTGATTGTGTGCCTCAAGCATCGCGTGTCGTGGGTGCCTGGGCGTTATCTGAAACTTCATTCGCATAGTGCTTGTTTTCGCGCCTGTCGCCAAACAATTGGCGCTGCTCGAGATGTTCACGCTGGGCGTTGTAGAAAGCTTGCAGAAAACGCAATCGGTCTGCCGAAGGTACCGGATCGGCATAGCCGATCTTCTTTCGGATCTTGTCGATGATGGCCTCGATGGTTGCGTTTCTTTTCTTGGCTGCATCTGATGAAATCGGCGTGCTCTGTGCGCGCAGCAGCGCTTCGAGGGTCTGCAGTTCATAAGCGCCATAGTGATCGAGTTGATGCGAAAGAAAGACAAATTGTTTGAGGTTCGCGGTCAGCATTCGCGTTTCTCCCGCCAGGTCCTTGAGAAGGACGGGTACGGGAAGGTGGATCACATGCGTTCCGGCCATCATGTCACCGAGCCGGCGACGGTAACGGTCAAGCACCGGTATGATAAGGCAGATCGAGACCCAGCCAAGAGAGGCGAGCGAAGCTATCGGCGAAGCCGTATCCAGCGTCAGAAGAAGGGTCGCCGGCAGAAAGACTTCCGCTTCTTTCATGAGGTTGCGCAGAACGAGTGCGTGTGCGGTCAGCGAACCGCCGTCGTGGGACACCACCTTGATCTTCATCAGGCGCTTGCCGAGGGTCTGGCCGTTCCAGCCAATTTCGCTCAGGACATAGTAGGGAATGCGGATCAGAAAGAAGACCATGGCACCGATGGCGACCATGGTCTGGGGTTCGGTCAAACCGATCGCAAAGAGCAGAACCATGAGGCAGACTGCGCCAATCGTGGTCAGGAGCAAATCGGTGATCTGTGCAGCAAGGCGTATTCCGACCCCGGTAACAGGCAGGTTCAGGGCAACGCCTTCGGGCGGCATGACCTGATCGGGTGAGGGGCGCAGTTTCTTGCGCTTTTTCCAGCGTTGGAGGATCACGTGCGCCTCCTGCCGCCAAGGGCAAACCAGGTGAGCCAGAGTGCGCCGACGCCCCAGCCTATGAGAAAACGGGCTGACATGTCCTGGACCAGCTGACGGGCGAACCCTTCAAGAAGTGCAGCGACCACAAGCATGAGCGCTGCAACAAGCGCCAGCTTCACCGCATCATGTCCGGCACGCCGCAAGGCTGCCACACGCGATTTGTTGCCGGGAAAGAGCACTGCTGTTCCCAGTTTCAAGCCGCCGCCGCATGCGATGCAGATCGCCGAAAGCTCCGTTACTCCATGCACCGAAAGCCAGCCGGCGATATCCAGACCCAGGCCGCGATCTACGTGGAGCGCAAAAAAGGCTCCCAGAATGAGCCCGTTGTAAAAAGTGAGGAGAATGGCCGGGGCACACGCAAAGACACCCAGTCCGAAGACGAAGATCGCGATCCGGGTGTTGTGGGAAAAGAGATATGTGGCGAAAGCACCGAGCCCGGTTGTGCCTGTGTCATGTCCGTAGATGACAGACCTCAAGTCCCCGGTCGGGGTGTCCGGTCCCCGGCCGTCGGCCAATTCGCCCGGCATGAACACATAGAACCAGTCAGCATTTTCAAAGTAGAGCAGATAACCTGCGAGTGCACCCATCCCCAGGCATAGAAATCCCAGCAGGATATAAAGCCAGGATCTTCGCATGGCTTGTGGCGCGCCTGCGGACATGAATCTTTGAAACAGGCCACCCAGTCGTTGCTGAGGCGCATAGACGCAAAGATAGGCGCGTGCCGTCAGGGCTTCCAGATAACCCAGCAGAGCCTTGTCCAGAGAGATCTCGCGAGCGATGGCGAGTGATGTGGTCGCCTGGCGATAGAGAGACGCAAGGTCTCTCGTTTCGGCGAAACTCATTTTTTGAAGCCCCTTGCGTTCCGCCCGCAGAACCAGGGTTTCAAGTCGTTGCCAATCGGCTTCCCGTTCCTTGCGGAACCGCGCCGAACGCATGAGTTCGCTGCTGTCCACCGTTCGCGTGCCGGCGGGCGAGAGCATATGAGCGTCTGTCACAGTCTGCCCGGAGCCGGATGGGTGAAGAGGAACGGAAGTCATCTAGATCTGCTCCCGTGCCTTGATTTCCAGATAGGCGGAAATCAGCCGTGCGGTGATCGCATCGGGCTTGGCGTCAACAATCGTCACGCCCTTGCGGGCAAGGCGCTCCAGGACCAGGCGGCGCTCGTTGATGGACTGGTTGGCCGCCACAAGGGTGGCTGCGCCGTCCAGGTCGCCGGGCGCGGATTCCACCAGGGTTTCAAGATCCGGGTCCCGGATGGCGACGAAAATGAGCAGGTGGCGCTTGGCGAGGATGCCGATGTTCTCAATCAGAAGCTCCGCCGAAGTCGTGTCGATAAAATCCGTGAAGATGATGATGAGACTTCGTTTCGGGGTGCGGGCGTTCAACTCCGTCAAGGCGAGTGTGTGATTGGTCTCGCGGCTGACATAGGAAAGACATGCCGTCCAGTTGCGCAAGCGGGCAAAGGCTGTGCGTCCGGGAGCCGGGGCGGCGAATGTACGCGGGCGCACATCGTAGGAATAATAGCCGACCAGGTCGCCGCCGATTGCCGCGGCCCAAGCCGTTGCCAGCGCAGCAGTGACCGCGTGATCGATCTTCGGCAGTCCGCCGATCTCCTCGCGCATCAGATACCCGTTGTCGAGTGCAACGATGACATGGTGGTTCCGTTCCGCGCGCAGCTCCTTGGCGACAAGCGACCGGCGCCGGGCCGAGCGTTTCCAGTCGATCGACCTGATGTCCATGCCGGAAACGAAATCGCGGAGTTGGTGAAACTCCGACCCTTCGCCGATGGCGCGGTTTTCCTTGACGCCGTAGAGCGTTGACAGAACCGTCGTGGTGATCTGCCCTGACTGGACGAGGCGAATGTTCGGCACGACCCGGACCTCAGCGCCAATGTTGAGGCGCGGGACGAATTCCAGCAACTTCAGGCGCGAGCGCCAAAACAGCCAGAGATGTTCAAGGTGCCAAAGCCCCCGGCGGACGGCACGGCAGCTTACGTCTGCGTGTGCGGTATTTTGCGGGTTGGTTTGAAACGCAAACTCTTCACCACCTTTCAGACCATCAGGCCAGTCGAGTTTTGCCGTCAGCGTTTTCGGCGCCCGATCCAGCTCCAGTTTTAGCGAAGCGGTTTCGCCGACAAAGATTTCCGGCGGCGCTTCGAATGCCAGTGCCCTCGGCCGCCTGAAGGAGACGGCAAAGTCAATCAGGACCACTACGGCAAGCAGGATCCAGGGCAGCAACACCAACTCGCGCCAGGCATCGCCAACCACCACAGCGATGACCGAAAGGCACAGCGCGGCAGAGCCGAGTGCAAGCAATCTTTTGGATGGCCGTATCAGCGTGGGGCCTCGATCTGGTTGAGAATGTTCTCCAGAACCTGTTCAGGACTTCGGCCTTCAATCTCCGCGGCGGGGCCCAGGACGATGCGGTGACGCAGTGCAGGCACAAAGAGCCGTTTGACGTCATCGGGGATGGCAAAGTCGCGCCCGTTGAGCGCCGCCGTTGCCCGGGCCGCGCTGGCAAGCGCATCGGCTGCGCGCGTCGAGGCACCATATGCAATTTCAGAGCTTTCCCTGGTGGCTCGTACCAGACGCAGAATGTAGGCGAGAATGTCGTCCTTCAGAATGATGCTGTCGACCAGAGACCGGGTGTCCGCCAGTGCTGCTGCATCCAGAACCCTGGTCAGCGTATTGGTTTCCAGCCCTGCCTCGATGGGCTCGGCGGCATGTTGGCGAAGAATGGCCATCTCGATGTCTTCGGGTGGAAAATCAATCACAAGCTTGAACAGGAATCTGTCCAGCTGAGCCTCGGGAAGGGGGTAGGTTCCCTGCTGTTCGATCGGGTTCTGAGTGGCGACGACGATGAATTCGCTGCCGAGAGAATGATCGGTTCCGTCGATGCTGACTGTTCGCTCGTTCATCGCCTGAAGAAGAGCTGCCTGGGTTTTTGGTGGTGCGCGATTGATCTCGTCGGCCAGCAGAACCTGCGAAAAGACGGGGCCCTTGGTCAATACGAAAGCATTGGTGCGGAAGTCGAAAATCGACGTTCCCAACACGTCACCGGGCATCAGGTCCGGAGTGAACTGGATGCGGCCGAAATCTAGCGCCAGGGCGGCGGCGAAACTGCGGGCCAGCAACGTCTTGGCTGTTCCCGGCGGTCCTTCGAGCAGAATATGTCCTCGGGCGAAGAGGGCGGTGAGTAGAAGATCAACTGTTTCGTTCTGGCCGAGAACGGTGCGGCCAATCTCCATCCTCAGGGCGTCCGTCCGTTCGCGAAGAGCCTCAAGCGTCATGAGTGATTTGCTCCAAAACCTGTTCCAGTTCATCGATATGGTGGATTGCCTCGTGAGCGGGCAAATGAGCGGGCAACTTCCGAATTTCTGACAATACAGCCTTCAGGCGCGGGGCATATGGTGCATGCCGCCGCTCCACATATTTGAGGAATTCGTCTTCGTTCGTGAAATGGCGGGCATGGGCGACGCCGAACAGGCTCTCTGCAGTGGCCGCAATTCGTGCCGCGGCATACTCGGCCGTCAAGGCACCGTCCTGACCCGACAGGCGCATGAGGCGCGCCCTTGCGCGGATCGCAAGCGACTTGCTGGCGCCCGGCTTTGCTGTATCGGGACTGATCGGGCCGTATCTGAAGGCCGCGCGCCAGAGAAACAGCAGGAACAAGGTGGCAGAACCGATCCAGAGTGTCAGAAAGGGCTGGTCGAAAAAACGCAGCAGGTCGGCCCAGGTTCGTTCCCGTTCGGGTTCCCGGGCCGGATCGCGCAGCCAGGACGCCCGGCTGTAGTCGATGATGATATTGCGGTCGCCTGCTTTCGCGCCGAGGAAATCCACCGCGATCCTTGCATTGTCGCCGAGACGGAGGCCGTGATTGTTCAGAAGATCGGGATCCGACAACACGAGAACCCGTTCGTTGCCGTTCGCCGCAGTTTCACCGAGCGCGCAATCGCCGAGCAGCATCGCTTCTTCAGCGCCAATCAGCGGTGTGCAACCTCGTGCCTTGAACAGTTGCGCGGCATAGATCTTTGCCTGAAGCATATCCCCGTTCGCTGATTGATAATCGAATTCCGTGAAAGGGACTTCTGGGAAAATCAGTTCAGGCTGGTTGTCGTCGAGCAGCTTGCCGAGTGTCCCGGCCAGTCTGTTCGGCTCGGCTCTTAAAACGGGATGAGCACGGCCGGTCAGGCGCATGCCGGTTCGCCATTTCGGCAAAATGACGAGCGTCTGTGCCCTTTGCGCCTTTTCCAAAATGGGGGCGAGATCAAGGTCGTACTCATCCTGTTGCTGCAGGAGTTCTTCCTTGGACGAGGCAAGGGCACGATCCTTGTCGAGCGCCGTATCGTAGAGCGGCACGACCAGCAGGCCGACCGCGGTCTGATCCATGGGCCAGCCACCAATAAAGTTCCGTGCACTCAGTCCGCTGGACGTTAGCCAGACCTGCAATCCGTCGTGACCGGCAGGTGAGCTTCGCAGGGCCTGCTGTCGTTGCGAAACAAGATAGGCGCCGACGGCCAGAACAATTACGCAGATTACCGCTATGACCACGGTCTCGAGCCGTGGTGCTTTCAATGTCGAGATGTTGGCGGTACTGCTCATGAAACACCCGGTCCGACGATCTGTCTGCTATTTGCAAAATGGTCCCGGAATTCGTCTTCAGTGACATCGCGCCCGCCGAACTGCACCCGTTCGCTTGTCAAAACCAGTGAGCGGAGCGCGTCGAGCTTGCGCTGTTCCTGCGGAAGGTGCAGAAGAGCCTCGCGCGCGGTCCAGCTGCGTTGCATCAGGATTCCGTTGGCATTGATCGCTGTTGCCAGAACCTTTTGGGTCAACAGCACCAGAGCCCGTCGCCGGTCCGAGGTTCGCAAGATTTCGTCAAAGGTACTCAGCTTTTCTGCCCAGGGCGGGGCAGAGTCCTGCTTCGCGGCGCGGCGGCTGCTGGGATTGACTGCATCCCGCTTCAGCGAAACGGCAATGCCCCCTCCGAAACGCAAGAACAGGTAGGCGATCAACACGAGGATGGCACCGGCGATCAGGCCTGTGGTCAGACGGGCGTTGAGGTCCTGGTTCTGACCGGTTCCGCCGGACGGTGTCGATTCAAGTCTTTGTTTTGTATCCAGTTCGGGAGGCGGTCCGGACGGGTCGAAATAGACAACATCGGTCTCTATTCCACGCCAGGGCAGCGAACGAAGATATTCCTCGCCCGATTCACCGATTTCGAATGGTTCGTGCACCGGTTCCTGTGCGTGCGATGAGGAAAGCGACGCCAGGAAACCTATGAAAACGAACATCAAAAAAAAGCGGTGCATGATCGTTTTAATAGCGGGAAGCTCCTGCGTGCGCAATAATGGGCTGCACTTCCTGGATGATCGGATCAGCGGTTGCAATTCTGTGCGTTTCCCGGTGCCCGAAAGGATATGGCTCATCGGAATTCCTGCTGCCCTTTGGGTCGATTCCAAAAGCCTTCAAGCAAGAGGTTTGAATATTGTATACAAATGTATATAATATAGATGAATGCCCTAAAGCCTTCGTTTCGATCATGGAATTTCAATGCGCATTTGCTTTCGCCGAAAGAAAGCCCATGTGTGTCATTGCTGGTGATCGCAACCAAAGTTTTGTACAGGAGCGACCAGGCGGTGCTAAGAAAAGGTCGGACCCAAATCCGGCTGCAAAACAAAGCAGCGTAAACACAAAGAGCCCGGAAAGGGCGCATTCGGTTCCGAAAAGGAACCAGCCAGAGATACTTTGACCGGCAGCCTGTCAGATGCGGCCCGGCTGCCACGGACCTTTAAGGAGATCGCGCGTCGTGACCCAGTCCCTCGACAGTTTCAAAGCCAAAAAGACCCTTCAGGTCGGCGACAAGACTTATACTTATTTCTCAATACCCGAAGCGGAAAAGAACGGCCTGGAAGGTGTTTCCAGACTGCCGTTCTCGCTGAAGGTCGTTCTGGAAAACCTGCTGCGCTTCGAAGACGGGCGTACGGTCACCAAAGAAGACATTGTCGCTTGCGCCGAATGGCTGAAGACCCGCAAGTCGTCCCATGAGATTTCCTATCGTCCCGCCCGTGTTCTGATGCAGGACTTCACGGGCGTTCCTGCAGTGGTCGATCTGGCGGCAATGCGCGATGCAGCCGTGAAGCTCGGCGGAGACCCGAAGAAGGTCAATCCGCAGGTTTCGGTCGACCTCGTCATCGACCACTCGGTCATGATCGATTTCTTTGGCACCAAGGACGCGTTCAAGAAAAACGTCGAACTGGAGTATGAGCGCAACAAGGAGCGGTACGAGTTTCTGCGTTGGGGGCAGTCCGCGTTTGACAATTTCCGCGCTGTGCCTCCGGGAACCGGTATCTGCCACCAGGTGAACCTGGAGTATCTGGCCCAAACTGTGTGGACCAAGGAAGAGAACGGCGAAACCATCGCCTACCCGGATACGCTGGTTGGTACCGACAGTCACACAACCATGATCAACGGTCTTGCCGTTCTCGGTTGGGGTGTTGGCGGCATTGAAGCGGAAGCGGCGATGCTCGGCCAGCCGATTTCCATGCTGATTCCTGAAGTCGTCGGGTTCAAGCTGACTGGCGAACTGAATGACGGCATCACCGCGACCGATCTGGTTCTGCGCGTTGTTGAAATGCTGCGCCAGAAAGGTGTGGTCGGCAAGTTCGTCGAATTTTATGGTCCGGGCCTCGACAGCCTGTCGCTGGAAGACGAAGCAACGATCGCCAACATGGCTCCCGAATATGGCGCGACCTGTGGCTTCTTCCCGGTTGACCGCGACACGCTGAAATATCTGGAAGCCACAGGCCGCGACAAGGATCGCGTAGCGCTGGTCGAAGAATATTCCAGGGCTCAGGGCATGTTCCGCACCGGTGGTGAAGAGCCGGAATTCACCGACACGTTGGAACTCGACATTTCCACGGTCGTCCCGGCGATTTCAGGACCGAAGCGTCCGCAGGACCGCATCAACCTTTCTGACGCCGCGACCGGTTTTGCAAAAACCATGGCGGATGAGTTCAAGAAGGCAGACGAACTTCACAAGCGTGTTGCGGTTGAAGGCAAAGACCACGATCTTGGCAACGGCGATGTCGTGATTGCCGCGATCACCTCCTGTACCAACACTTCCAACCCTTCCGTCCTGATCGGTGCTGGTCTTGTTGCCCGCAACGCTCTTAATAAAGGCCTGAAGGTCAAGCCGTGGGTGAAAACCTCGCTTGCACCAGGCTCCCAGGTGGTGACCGACTATCTGGACAAAGCCGGCGTTCAGGAGGACCTCGATGCGCTTGGCTTCACGCTTGCCGGTTACGGCTGCACCACCTGTATCGGTAACTCCGGTCCGCTGGATCCGGCATATTCCGCTGCGATCAATGACAACGACCTGATTGCCTGTTCGGTTCTTTCGGGCAACCGGAACTTCGAGGGCCGCGTCAACCCGGATGTGCGCGCGAACTACCTGGCTTCGCCGCCACTGGTCGTCGCCTATGCCATCGCCGGCAACCTCAATGTCGACATCACCAAGGACCCGCTTGGTGAAGACCAGGATGGCAACCCGGTCTACCTCAAGGATATCTGGCCGACCACGGAAGAGATCACCGACCTCATACGGTCCTCGATCACCGAGGAAATGTTCCGCGAGCGCTATGGTGACGTCTTCAAGGGTGATGCGCACTGGCAGTCGATCAAGGTTGAAGGCGGCCTGACCTACGGATGGCCGGTCTCCTCCACCTATGTGCGAAATCCGCCCTATTTCGAAGGCATGACCATGGAGCCGAAGCCGCTTCAGGACATCAATGATGCCGCGGTCATGGGTTTGTTCCTCGATTCCATCACCACCGACCACATTTCGCCCGCCGGTGCCATCAAGCTGGACAGCCCGGCAGGCAAGTATCTCAGCGAACATCAGGTTGCCCAGAAAGACTTCAACTCCTACGGCTCACGCCGTGGCAACCATGAAGTCATGATGCGCGGTACCTTCGCCAATATTCGCATCAAGAACCAGATGGTTCCGGGTGTTGAAGGCGGTGTCACCATGAAGGATGGCAAGAAGGAGTGGATCTACGACGCCTGCATGGAATACAAGGCCGCCGGCACGCCGCTGGTTGTCTTTGCCGGCAAGGAATACGGCACCGGGTCATCGCGTGACTGGGCCGCGAAGGGCACCAACCTGCTCGGCGTGCGCGCCGTCATCGCCCAGTCCTTTGAGCGTATTCACCGTTCCAACCTTGTCGGCATGGGCGTCATTCCGCTCACCTTCAAGGAAGGCGAGAGCTGGCAGTCCCATGGCATCACCGGCAAGGAGCGCGTGACCATCAAGGGCATCGCGGACATAAAGCCGCGCCAGATGATGGATGTGGAAGTCACCTACGAGGACGGCACGACCAAGATCATCGAGTGCCTGTGCCGCGTCGATACCGAGGACGAGCTGGAATACATCAAGGCCGGCGGCATCCTGCAATATGTGCTCAGGAACCTTGTGACGAGCTAAGCACCTAAGACTTTGCAAATGACATTGGAACGGGCCCTTTGGGGCCCGTTTCTTTGTATGTGAGAATAAGTTTCTTCGTTCTCGATGCAGGATGGTGTCGCTTGAACCCGGGAATGTGAGAAGTAATTAGATTGAACGTAGCTCTTGCAAGATCCAGGACTTCTTTTCTCGCAGGTATGACAAATTGGTTGCATACGCTACTCTTTGGCTGAGGATCAGCCTTCAAGGTCAGTTCCATGAAAGGACCGAACATGTCAGATGCGAAGCCTTCCCAACTCTCTCACATGGCACCGGTTTTCCCGGTGACGGATATTGCAGCGTCAATTGCCTATTACCGTGACAAGCTTCTGTTCGAGGTGCGGTTCGAATGGGCGGACAAGGAGGGAGAGCCGGTGCGCTACGCCGTTCTTGGACGCGAGAACGTGGGACTGCATCTGACTCAGAGCGACCAGGCACGTCAGGCAACGGCGTATTGTTTTGTCGATGGCATCGACGGTTACTACGCACTGGCGAAGAAGGCCGGTGCAAACATCACCGAGGACATCGCCGACCAGCCCTGGCAGATGCGTGAGTTCGAGACCGTCGATCCGGACGGCAATGTGCTGCTGTTCGGGGAGCATCTGGATAGAGCTGAGGCATAATTCAGCGTCCACTTCCGTCATTCCGGACGAGAGTTGTGAAGCGGCGCGCCGATCCGGAATCCAGCGTTAAAACGCGCATGAAACGAGCACGTTTTTTATCGAGAGAGATGACGCGCTGAAGCGCGACTGAGATCCGGCTTCCGGATCAGCGCGCACTCTCAGGTGCGCTTGTCCGGAACGCGTCGGGTGATTGGCCGAGTGCTGCGGTCAACTCTTTGGTTTGGTTGCAAAATGCTTGTGTTGCACTCACCTTGGCTTGGGGAACGGATCCCGGATCCAGTCCGGGATGACCTCAGATATCGTGGAGGGCTGACTGGATCCAGGTTGGCTCAGGCGTGTTAAACCGACTTTGCCTGATTCCTCAATGCACGCTCCTCATCGATCACTTCCTGGGGGAACTGGCTCATGAAGCAGCAGCAGACTCCCTGGTCGATCATGGTGCGCGGGCCATTCGGGTGACCGATATGACGGTAGATGCCGTGGCTGTGGCCATGGTGATGGTCATGCCCGTGGTGATGGTGATCGTGGCCATGATGGTGGTGGTGATGGCCATGGCTGTGATCGTGATCATGGGCGTCAGGGTTTTCGTCATCCAGGGGATCACGGAATTCGGCGTGGTGATGGTGGATTTCCACTTCACCCTTGGCCAGCCGATCCTTGAAGGACGCCATCAAGTCCTGGGTTTCGACGATCGTTCCGGAACCGGCCTCTTCGATCCGCTCAACGAACGTGTCGATGACATGGTCCTGATCGGCAAGATAATGCGCCTTGTAGAAGGTCACATCAGGGGCCGTTCCGGCGACCCGGTCGACATAATTGTAGATCCGGTCGATCAGCTTGCCGGAGAACAGGAAGTAGGGCGCAACGACGATCTTCTTGTAGCCGAGCTTCAGGGCCATCTCCAGGCCGCGACCGACTGACGGATAGGTGACACCGGAATAGACGGTTTCGGACCAGCCGAAACCGAGGTTTTCCGCGACGATGCGGGTCAGTCGTGCAGCTTCCGCGTTGGCGAGCGTGTCTGATGTTCCGCGGCCGACGACAACCAGCATCGTGTCGTAAAGATCGCCGTCATGTACATGATCGACGCCAAGTGTTTCCAGAATGCGCGCTTCAAAAGCGGCGACCATCTTGGGGTGCAGGCCGAGCTCGCGGCCATACTGAACCGTCAGACCCGGGTTCTTGTCCTGATAGGTCGTCAGCACGGAAGGAATGTCGTTCTTGGCGTGGGTCGCGGCAAACAGCATGCCGGGTACGGCAATGATGTTGGTCACTCCGGCATCCCGCAGGGCATTGAGGCCCATGTGGATGTTGGGCGCCGAATACTCCAGAAAGCCGTATTCCACTGGCGTATCCGGGTAACGCTCGCGGACACCTTTCGCCAGCAGGGCGAATTCTTCTTCGGCAGACTTGGCGCGGCTACCATGGCCGCAAATCATGATGCCCGTCTTGGACATGACAACCCTTTCCCGATGCAATCTGACCAATCCCGGCTGCAGTGTTCCGGCGTTTGAAACCTCACAGGTTCAATACGGCGGTCGTCTGTCTATCGGTTTGGCGTTCTGCTGTGATCCAATCCGGCTAATCTGTCGCGAATACGAACTCAGTCAGCCGATTGGCGCTTTAGATATCTTGTCCCGGGCCCCTCTTGAAAGAGGTAATTTTCCACTTTATCGGGCCAAAGGTCGCAACCTTGAACAAGAGGCCCTAGGTTGACCGTCCAGCTTTTGTTGCGGTCGTGCAACGCTTGCCGACCGCGCCGAGTTAACCCCTGCCTCTATAGGGCGCGACGCCCTGTTCGGGTATCCAGACGCCTTCCGGTGCCGGGCCGGTCTGGTAGAAGACGTCTATCGGAATGCCGCCGCGCGGATACCAGTAGCCGCCGATGCGCAACCACTCGGGATCCAACAGGTCGACAAGACGCTTGCCGATGGACACCGTGCAGTCTTCGTGAAAGGCGCCGTGATTGCGGAAGGAGCCGAGAAACAGCTTCAGGGACTTGCTTTCTACCAGAAAGTCGCGCGGCACGTAGTCGATAACCAGATGCGCGAAGTCGGGTGCGCCGGTGATCGGGCAAAGCGATGTGAATTCCGGAGCCACGAACCGGACCATGTATTTGGTTCCGGCTTGTGGATTCGGCACTTTTTCCAGAACCGCCTTTTCCGGATCGTCCGGAATTTCGGTGGAAGAGCCGAGCTGGGTCAGGTTTTCGTAGATGCTTTTGTCAGACATGGTGTCAAACGCCTCTCAGGTTGCCCCAGATCAGGGTGTGCAATTGAGGAAGAACCGTGGCGGTGTAGAGTTTGTCGGACGTGACCTTCTCCACCAGCCAGCGCATACGCTCCATGATGCCCGCCATGTCGATGGCGCTGTCGGCTTCTTCTGGTTGCGGTGGTGTGTGGTTGCCCGGCTGCAGATAGAGCTGCAATTCCGGATAGCGCGCGGCGACGTCCCTGGCATAGGCGTAATCCTCATCGTCGAAGATCACAACTTTCATGACCGTCTTGGTTTCAGAGCCCGCGGCCTCGACACATTCGGCCAGTTTCTGCCAGTCGGTTTCCATGCCGCTTGAGGGTGGCTTCGGACTGAGTGTCAGCACGTCCAGCATTTCGAACCAGTCCTTGCCGAGACTGCCCTGGGTTTCCAGGGCAAACCGGTATCCTTCCTTGCGGCCCAGTTCGATCAGACCTCCGAGCGGTTGAATGGCCGGATTGCCGCCGGACAAGGAGATCGTCAGTGGCTGGCCGCCGGAAAGGATCTCAACCTGCATCATGATCGCCTGTGATGTCATCGGGTGCCATTCGTCCCGATACGCACTGTCAACGGCGTGGAGCGTGTCGCACCAGCTGCAGCGATAGTCGCAGCCGCCCGTGCGCACGAACACGGTCGGTTGGCCAATCAGGGCACCTTCTCCCTGAATGGTGGGTCCGAAAATCTCGTTTACGCGAATGGTTTCCAGGGTCATGACCGTGCCTCCACCGGAACATACAGAAGTGGCCGGTATTCGGCGCAGGTTTTCGGGGTTTCCCTGACGCTGACAGCCATCGTTTCCGGCCATTCGGCCTTGCACCAGTCGTACAGGTGCTTTGCAAGGCGTTCGGCGGTGACACAGTCGTCGCCCAGGACATCGTTTAGGTGACGATGGTCCAGCGTGTCGTCGATATAGGCTTTCAGCGTCTTGAGTTCGTTGTAGTCGCGCACGAAGCCGATGGTGTTAAGCTCGTTGGAGGCCAGTTCAACCTCGACCACGTAGTTGTGGCCGTGAAAGCGTGAGCAAGGATGGTCGTCGCCAAGCCCCTTCAGCTGGTGCGAGGCGGAAAAGTGGAACTCTTTGGTGATCCTAAACATTGCAGGCCGCCTTCCAGAAGTCCGGATCCGCGTATTCGGTCGGATCGATCCCGCCGGCCAGGTGGAAAGCCTCTCGCCGCTCGACGCAGGTTCCGCAGCGGCCACAATGAATGTCGCCGCCCTTGTAGCAGGACCAAGTCTTGCGATAGTCGACGCCAAGCTTCAGGCCTTCGGCTGCAATGTCAGCCTTGCTGATATGGACGTAGGGTGTGTAGAGCCGGATGTCTGCGACACCTTCGAGAGCGTGCCGTTGCATCGCTTCGAAACTTTGGGTGAAGCTCGGGCGACAATCCGGATAGATGAAGTGGTCACCGCCGTGAACTGCGGTTGCAACGGCATCCGCTCCGCGGGATGCGGCAATTCCATAGGCGATGGTGAGCATGATCGCGTTGCGGTTCGGCACAACGGTGATCTTCATGGTGTCCTCGGCATAGTGCCCGTCGGGAACATCCACGTCATCGGTCAGCGCCGAGCCGGTCAGCTGGCGGCCGATATTGGAGATGTCCATCAGGATATGCTCGGTTTTCAGCTCTTCGGCACAGGCCTTGGCGTAGTCCAATTCCTTTTTGTGCCGCTGGCCATAATCAAAGGAGATCAGACCGGTGAGCTCATGATCCTGCGCAATTTTGTGCGCAAGGGTGACGGAATCCATTCCGCCAGAACAGATGACAAGTGCTTTCAACGATGTGGTCCCTTGTTTTCGCTGTGAACGCCCGTTGAGACGTTCGTCACCGGGTAGGCTGCGACCGGTGGCCCGCTGTCAGGCGAGCGGCGCGGGTTTTAGCAGGTTCTGACGAAAAGGGAAGGGCAATCGGAAAAATTTGAACATTCCCGGATTGACATTTCCATACGAGTGTATAGGTATTATTTCAATACACTCGTATGGAAATTGTGATTGGCCATGGCACGCCCAAAAAACTATTCAGTCGATGACGTTGTTGAACGCGTCGTTTTCGCATTCTGGCAACATGGCTACCAGGCACTTGGCGTTCGTGAACTCGAAGAGCTGACTGGTCTCAATCAATATGCCATCCGGACCGAATTTGGTGGCAAGGAAGGCCTCTATCTGGCGGCGTTGGAAATGTACTCCGACAGGGCAATTTCATCTGCGATGGCACCGATGATCAACGGTGGTATTCCGGAGATAGTCGCCTTTTTACAGTCGCTCGTGACGAAAGGATCGATGACATCCAGTCAATTCGGCTGTCTTGTCGTCAACACGGGGATCGAAAATGCGCGCGTCAAAAGCCCCAGGCTGGAGGAGGCAGTATCAAAGTACTGGAACACGCTTGAGGATCGTTTCGCGGCGAGCCTTCGCAACGCCCGGGCCGTCAAGCGAATTGATCCGACAATCGACATTGATGCGATGGCCAACGGCCTGGTTTCAGGCGTCATGGGTGTTCACACGAAAAACCGGGTGGAGCGCCGGCATGATGCCGGAACGCATCTGGTCGAAATTCTCTGTAATCAGCTGAAGAGCCTGGAAAGACCATGAGCAAAATGCAGGAGCCACCCACGCGAGTGCAGGGGTTCTCGGACCTGTGGACCACCCGGCGGGGAAATCTGAGTTGTATCGCTGTCAGTTTGCGGGCGGGGGGAGTTTGTCTTTACAGCCCGGTCGAAAATACAAGCTCCCGGTTTGAAGAGATGGCACCGGTAAAGTTTCTGTTCGCCCCGAACCACTATCACAACAAGGCGATTGCGGAATTTACCGAGGCTTACCCTGATGCAGGGCTGATCAGTGGTGAATTGGCAAGGCCAAGGCTGGAAAAGATCACTTCACGCGAGTTCCAGGGGCTCGACGTGTTGAAGGCGGCCTTGCCTGAAAATGCTTCGTTCCTGGAACCCGACGGTCTCAAGACGGGAGAGATCTGGTTAAGGGTTGAGGGAGAAGCCGGAGTAGCCTGGGTCGTCACGGATGCGTTTTGCGGTCTGGACAGCGGTGACAATGAAAGTGGCGCCCTCGGTTTTCTGAAGACTTTTCCCAAATACGGAATTCAGAATGCTGACCGTTTTTCTGCCTGGGTTCGAGAGCGTGTTGAGGAAGACGCTCCGACGCTCGTCGTGCCCTGTCACGGCAATGCCGTCAGAAGAGGAGATCTCAAATCTGACATTGCTGCATTGCTGGACCAGCTTTAGGCGCCATTTCAAGCAACTTACTCAGATTTCGGCCAAGTCGGTGACGCAGCGCTTAAACAGCTGCGCCACCCTGACGCCTAGCGGAATAAGGCTCTCTTTCAGTCAGTCTTCCAGGCCGAACTTCTCGCTGAACGCATTTACGACCGGCTGGCACTCAGGGGATACCTTGTCCGCATTCTCTTTCAGACAGGACAGGACGCGCCCGCCACCAAATTCGACCGAAGAGCAATTGGCTTCGATATCAGCAGCGCACAGGGCAACCGCATTGGTGACATTGGCGAACATGAAGTCGAGCGCGTCGGCGAGATCAACGATCGACGCCGCGCATGTGTCGCTGATCTTGTCTTCGTGGGCGTACATGCAGGACAGGATACGGCCGTGACCCGGAGTAACCTGATCGCAGTAGGTCGTAATTTCGGTTTCGCAGGCTTCCAGAACGCCTTGCACCGGACCTTGCGCCTGGGAAACAGAGCCAAGCAGAAAGATGCCGACGGTGAAGGCCAACAAACGGGCAATATTCATTGGAAACTCCATGTTAAAAAATCAGGGATTTACAACGATGTAGACGGTGGCACCGTCCTGAACCACGGCTTGGTAATAGACACCGCCGCAGTTGTAATAGGCGTTGTAGGGCGTGCAACCCGCGACCGATTGGCGGTAATTGACCCGTCGTGTAGTTCGGCGCGCAGTGCGCCGTGCCGTGTTGCGTGTCGGGTTCTGGGCTTTGGCTGATCCGATTCCCAGAAACATCGAAGTTCCGGCAGAAAGTTCTTTGAAATCAATCGGTCCTGAATAGGAGAGGCCGAAGGCGACCATGAATGCAAAAACAAATTTCAATCGCATGACATTAATCCTCTGCAAGGAGACCTGCGAAGTGGTCTTGTGACCAATAGGGTACTTGGTCACCATAACTTACGTAAGGGAAGTTTTGCGAGTCTTGCGTGAAACTGAAAGTTGGTGGAAATCACCCTTGGTAGATTGAGATTCAGCAAGGTGTTTGCCTACACACAGGATCAGGCCAGCTTCCACCAGCAACAGCAGTTAGAGCTGAAAGTGGATGTGATCGTCGTGGCGCGCTGCCCGGCACCCTTGAAAGCGAACTTTCGATCCTGAAATGCTCAGGAGCCTTTTCAGATGGGGCTCCAAGAAAACTTTGCTCACGCGAGGATCAGAGGCGAGCCAATTAACGGCGTAGCGTGTTCGTTTCGGGTCCAGTTCAAGATTGCGCCAAAGGGGCTGCAACACGTCGAGATCCCATCGAAGTGAAATCGGTTCCTGCGGGCACTCGGTGGTGCCTTGCTCAAAAGCAAAATAGCCTATGGGCGATCGAGTTGCGCCCGGCAGGTACTTGCTGTCCTTTCGGTAAAAAAGAGCAAGATCCACTTTGTCTCCATCGTCGTGGGACAGGTGCGGTATCAGCGGAAAGCCCTCAATGAAAGGAAAATTTCCATCCAGAACAAGAGTTTTGCTTCCGGGAAACGCTGCATCCGTCGCAGTCGCAAGGTCTTTCAGAACATTCTTGACGTTCGGAGAGACATAATTTCTGTTCAGAGCGCAGAAGATCCAGGACTGCATCTCCAGAGAACCGCGCTCGAAACAGGACAAGGCAACTCTGCCGCTTGTTACCGGGGCAAGCCAAACTGCCGCGAAACTCAAAAATACGTAGGAGATGAAAAAGACTACAAATCTTCGTTTGAAGAATAGGGCAACAATCCAGGCGATACCACCGAGCTGACTCAAAAGTGTCAGGGCCAAAACAACCAAGATGTGAAAAGCAATCTTCATCTATGTTCCAGCTGCTTCCCGTCGATTGGTTTCCCGATGATATCCCGTTTGCCCTTTCTGAAACTTTTATTCACGCCCAGATCGCCATTCTGAGGCCCTTGCCGTCTCTTCGATACTTCTTGGGAAACGGTTCCGCCCAACCTTCCAAGATACGCTCGGCAATGAGGCTGTTGGCGGCGGCATCCAGCAGGTCGTCGCGTCCGCAGCCCTTCGGAGGCTTCTGGTCCAGAAAGTCGTGCGGCAGACCTTTTGACACCAGAAGATCCCTGCGTTGATCGAGGCCTTCCGGGTTGGCCCGGCTCTTGATTTTTTTCGGCAGGCTCATTTCCCGTTCGCCGTTCAGCCGCCAGAAAGCGAGTTCCGGGTGAACTTCAAATACGCGGGTTTCCAGTTCCGGGGTCATCAGCGCATCGATTTCGCGGATCTTCGGAAACAGATAAAAGCACTGCTTGGAAACTTTCCTTGCCGGTTCGGACGTGCGAAGCGCCGTGGAGCAAGCCTGCCTGTAGTCGTCTTCATGGACCGCGGCACGGGACGGAACTGTGAAGACAGATGACTGACGCATGCCCAGATGTTTGCGCACTGCTTTTTCTGGGCCACGACCTTCGGGAGGAATCCGATCAGGTAATCCGATCGGCATGTCGACCGCAATGATGGAAAGAAGCGGAACAAAACCGAGCAAATCCGCAAATCCGGGAAAGATCTCGAGTCGTACATCGCCCGGCTTGCTCAGGTTTCGAAGGACGGTTGCCCAGCCGGCCTTGCAGCCATCGGCTCCGGCGACCCAGATATCGATGTCCTCAGGCACGAACCTTGGTTTCCAGAACCCGGCGGGAGGTTACCAGCGCCATCGCCTTGACCACCGATTGCTGTTCCTCGGCAAACAGCAGCTCATCCGCGCCCTTTTTGACGCTGCGCGCAACAAGTTCGAACACCGATGCGGATGCCCGTTTCAGGGCTTCTTCGTCATCGAAGCCTTGAAGGTGATTTGACAGGAAAAGACCTGCGATCAGGTCACCGGTGCCGTGTGGTGGATTGGTAATCGCGGCATGTTCGGCGGCAACCGCTCCGCGCGGGCCCGCCAGAAGATTTGCAATGGCATTGCGGCGCAGCGCCGGCGAAGACGTGATCAGCACGCGTTTGTTGCCAAGGGCACGGGCGGCAGAGAGGGCCTGAAGTTCGCTTTCAACTTCGCGCTGTGTCAGCCAGCCAAGTTCAAAGGCATTGGGTGTCACGATATCGGCCAACGGGACCAGTTCGTCCCGTATGGCTTCTGCCGTTGCCTTTGGCACGTAAAGTCCACCACCGGACGCGCTGACATGATCTCCCATGACCGGATCGCAAAGATAAGGCGCTTCGGGATTTACCGTTTTGACGGCCTTTACCAGTTTGGCAATGGCGTGCGCCTGTTCCGCATTTCCAAGATAGCCGGAGATGATGCCACCAAGCTCTTCCAGCTTTGGTGACGTCACAAGATCGTTCACAATTGCCGCGAAATCTTCGGAAGAGGCGACGATCCGAGTACCTTTTCCGTGGCCCGGATGCCAGGGCAGGAGGATCGTGGGCAAAAACCAGACGTCATGACCAATCCGTTCCAGCGCAAAAGTCAGGCCGCGGCCACTGATGCCGCCCCGTACCACCTGTGACGTGATCACCAGGATCGGCTTCTTACGTGGCTCGGGTGCACCCGGCTGCTGCATCATTGTGAAAGCCCCTCAGCTGGTTCAGGCGGCGTCGGAAGAAGAGGAACCGGTCCCGTAGCGCTTTTCGATATAGTCCAAAACCATTTGCTTGAACTCGTCGGCAATGCCAGGGCCGCGGAGAGTAGTCACTTTTTCGCCGTCGACAAAGACAGGTGCCGACGGTGTCTCGCCGGTGCCTGGCAGGGAAATGCCGATGTCGGCATGTTTGGATTCACCCGGACCGTTGACGATACAGCCCATAACGGCAACGTTGAGACTTTCCACGCCCGGATACTGCTCGCGCCAGATCGGCATCGATTCGCGGATATGGTCCTGGATCTCGCTGGCCAGTTCCTGGAAGACGGTGGACGTGGTCCGGCCGCATCCGGGACAGGCTGCAACAACCGGTACGAACGCACGGAACCCCATGACCTGGAGCAGTTCCTGGGCCACCTGAACTTCGCGTGTGCGGTCACCGCCCGGTTCCGGTGTCAACGAGACGCGAACTGTGTCTCCAATGCCCTGCTGCAGCAATATGCCCATGGAGGCCGAGGATGAGACGATGCCCTTTGTGCCCATGCCGGCTTCGGTCAGGCCCAGATGCAGGGCGTAATCGCAGCGGCGTGCAAGATCGGCATAGACTGCAATCAGGTCCTGCACCTGACTGACCTTGGCAGACAGGATGATTTTGTCCCGGCCCATGCCGAGACCTTCAGCCCGCTCGGCGGAAAGGAGGCCGGACTGGATGATCGCTTCACGCATCACGGCTGCGGCGGAAACAGGCTTTTCGCTCCCGGCGTTTTCATCCATCAGCTTGGTCAGGAGCTCCTGGTCGAGCGAGCCCCAGTTAACGCCGATCCGCACCGGCTTGTCGTGTTTGAGCGCGATATCGATGATCTGGGAAAACTGTGTGTCGCGCTTGGCCTTGAAGCCGACATTGCCGGGATTGATCCGGTATTTGTCCAGTGCTGCGGCGCAGTCCGGGTAATCGGTCAGGAGCTTGTGGCCGATATAGTGGAAGTCGCCGACGAGGGGCACATTGATGCCAATACGGTCCAGCCGCTCCTTGATGCGGGCCACCTGCGCCGCCGCTTCCGGCCGGTCCACGGTAATGCGCACGATCTCGGACCCCGCACGCGCAAGGGCCGCGACCTGCGCAACGGTCGCATCCGCATCGGCAGTGTCGGTATTGGTCATCGACTGGACGACAATCGGCGCATCGCCACCGACCATGACGTTGCCGACCGGAACTCCAACGGACTTGCGGCGGGGCAGGGCTTTTGCGAAATCATCAATCATGACAGGAACCAACCGGTTACACGCTTTTGCCCACCATATGAGGGATATTGTCCCAACTTTCCAGCGAATGATTTGGTTCTGCGTCGAAAAACGGCAATCCTTGACCGTATCATGGGGCGTTCAGGGTGCGGGTGGCGTCGTTGCAATTGCAGATTTTAGCAATTAAACGCAATGGCAAGGAGCCGCAATTGTCGGGGCTTCATGAAGGCTTGAGGACTTTTGTATGTTGAAGCGATTGCTGGGCGACTCGGTCTCCCTCGTTTTTGGGAACCTTGAGACTGTGTTCAAGGTTTGCGGCAGCTGGTTCGTACTGCAATTCGCGCTGATGATGCTGATCAGGCTGGCGACGGGTGGTGCCGATCCGCAGTCGGGCAATCCAGGTGCAATGGTGCTTTTGTCCGTTGTCATGTTGATGTTCGCCCTGGCATCTTCGGCAAGCATCGGTGTTGCCTGGCACCGTTTCGGCCTGTTGGGAGAAACGCCGGGTCTCATTCATTTGAGAGTGGGAGGCCTTGAGCTTAAGTTCATTCTCAAGTCGCTGCTGCTGGCGTTGATATTCGTTTGTGTCTGGCTGATCATCGGTTTCGTTCAGGTGGCAATCGGCGTTCCCGTTGTAACCGGTGTCTTCGCCATCCTGCTCCTCATTTTCGCAATTCCCACGTTCATGAGACTGTCGCTCATTCTTCCAGCCACAGCGGTGGAGCATCCAATCAGCTTGGGAGAAGCCTATTCCATCAGTGAAGGTCTTGGCTGGCGCATGTTCCTTGCCTCGCTGATCCTGTCTCTTCCCTTTGTTCTGGCCGGTATCCTGTTTCAGTATCTGCTCCAGGGAATGGCGGGAAGCTTGCCGATCATTCTGCTGCAGTTCAAACTGATGCTGCTGAACGTGCTGTTGCAGATCATCGTGACGGTGCTCGGCATTTCGGTTCTGACAGCCGGATACCGGATGGCGACGGAAGCGCACAGCAGCCCGGACCCTAGCGTTTTTCAATAAAGTCCCTACTTTGCGTGCAGAGCCGAATTTCGGGAGCAGGCAATGTTCATAACCGTTCTGGAACGGTCGCTATCACTGGCACAGCACCATGTCGGAACGCTGCTGCGGACCGGTTGGGCGTATATTCTGTTGCTGGTTGCCCTCAACTTCGCAATCGGTTCTTCGCTGATGCCGGAGAGCGGCTTCAGGACCGTGTCCTACATGACCGAGCCTGTTGCAGCGCCTGATGAGGGCGCGCTCAGGGCACTGGCTGGAATTGCCAACCTTGTTGTCGGGTTTGGGATTGCGATTGCCTACGTGCGGCGGATCCTGATCGATGCCCGTGACTTTCCCGTCTTTTTCGGCAGGCGCACTGTCCGGGTGATCGTCAACCAGATTGTGCTCAGTCTGATCGGTGCATTCTCGCTGGTGCCGCTCGTCATCGTATCACTGCTGCTGGCTGCGATTACGGCCGGTGCCGGCCTGCTGTTGTTGTTTCTCGCTCCCTTCATCGCTCTCATGGTGGTTCAGAAGTTCTCCGTTGTCCTGCCGGCAGCTGCCGTCGATGATCCCCTGACGTTGAAAGAGAGCTGGAGAGCAACGTCCGGCCTCGGCTGGCCGATGGCCTTTTCCGCGCTGGTGATGAGCCTGCTGGCCGGTTTTCTGGTTTTCGTCTGGGGATTTCTGCTTAGCGTTTCCGACGGTCTTCTGCCGGCGAGCGAGATCTGGCAACAGGTCCGTTCCGCTATTTTCCCGATGGGTACGATGCTGATCCTCGTGTGGGTGTTCGCAAGTCTGCACGCTACATTCTATGGCCTCGTTCGTGAACGGTTTGCCGAAAAGCTCGGATTGACGGCGGATGACTATTCGCAAGCAGAAGAACACAGGGCAGTTGCCCGGGATCGTGCGCGCAAGGCGCTTGCCGGTGCACAGCGCATGAAACGGCGCTGAAAAGCCGCTGCGACAATCAAACATGACGATCTAATCACTTTTCGTCATTCCGTTGTTGCAGTGCGGCGAGAACTGGTCAAATGTTGTGCCGGAATTTTATCAGTTCTTGGGAGATCCTGAATGCTTGCCAACAAAACCGCTGTCGTCACCGGTTCCACCTCCGGGATCGGGCTTGGTTGTGCCCGCGCATTAGCCGAAAAGGGTGCCAATGTCGTCATCAACGGTCTTGGCGATGCGGAAGAGATTGAACGGACACGTGCTGCCATCGAGGCGGATTTCGGTGTGCGCTGCACTTATTCTCCGGCCAACATGCTCAAGGGTGACGAGATCGCCGGTATGATCGCCGATGCGGAAAAGGAGTTCGGGTCGGTTGACGTACTGGTCAACAATGCCGGCATTCAGCACGTCTCGCCGGTTGACGAGTTTCCTGTCGACAAGTGGGACGCGATCATCGCGATCAACCTGACTTCTGCTTTCCATGCAATCCAGGCTGCCTTGCCGGGCATGAAGCAAAGAGGCTGGGGCCGGGTCATCAACACCGCTTCCGCGCACGCTCTGGTCGCATCCCCTTACAAGTCCGCCTATGTCGCCGCCAAACACGGGATTGCGGGTCTCACCAAAACCGTCGCGCTGGAAGTGGCCGAGCAGGGCATCACTGTCAACGCGATCTGCCCGGCTTATGTCTGGACACCGTTGGTGGAAGCACAGATTCCCGACACGATGAAGGCGCGCAACATGACCGAGGAAGAGGTCAAGAGGGACGTCTTGCTAAAAGCGCAACCGACCAAGCAGTTCGTCACGATCGAGCAGGTCGCCGGATATGCGGTGTTCCTGTGTTCCGACACCGCGTCTGCGATCACGGGGTCCATCCTGCCGATCGATGGCGGCTGGACCGCGCAGTAAGCGTTTTCGACCCACCAGTCCCGATCAGAAGGCACCAGCCGTGGCGAAACCGAAGAAGATCAATTTGGCCCTCCAGGGGGGAGGTGCGCATGGCGCCTTCACCTGGGGTGTCCTGGACTGGTTTCTGGAAGACAGCCGTCTTTCCATTGATGCGATCACCGGCACGTCTGCCGGGGCCATGAATGCGGTCGTTCTGGCAAGCGGAATGGAGGCGGGAGGCGAGGAAGGGGCTCGGGAAAGTCTGGAAGCCTTCTGGCATGAAGTCAGCGAGCAGGCCAAATACAGTCCGATTCAGCGTTCGCCGCTGGATGTGCTGCTCGGAAACTGGAGCCTCGACCATTCGCCGAGTTATCTTTATTTCGATGTTATGTCCCGGTTTGCCTCGCCTTACGAGTTCAATCCGCTCAACATCAATCCCTTGCGCGATGTGGTGGAAAAGATGGTCGATTTCGACCGTGTACATTGCTGCTCAGGTCTCAGGCTTTTCATTGCGGCAACCAACGTCTTCACGGGCAAGATCCGGGTGTTCAGCGAAAAAGAAGTGACGCTTGATGCGGTCATGGCCTCAGCCTGTCTGCCACAGCTTTACCAGGCGGTCGAGATCGAGGGAGAGCCGTATTGGGATGGCGGATATATGGGCAATCCGCCGCTCTATCCGCTGTTTTACAAGACAGCGACACCGGATGTTGTCCTGGTTCAGATAAATCCTCTTGAACGCCGTGAGGTGCCGCGAACCGCGCGCGAGATCGTCAACCGGCTGAATGAAATCACCTTCAATTCGACCTTGCTCAGGGAACTGCGTGCAATCGATTTTGTCACCCGGTTGATCGAAGAAGGCAAACTCTCTGCGGACGAATACATGAAAGTGCACATGCATCGGATTTTTGCCACGGAACTGAAACCTCTGCAGGCCTCCTCGAAGCTGAATGCGGAATGGGCGTTTCTGACCGAGTTGAAGGATCTGGGCCGTGAAACTGCCAGGGAATGGCTCGATCGTCATATCGACGATATCGGCAAGCAGTCGACAATCGATTTGCGACAGGAATTTTCCTGACCCTTCGTTCGGGCCAGCTCCGTTTTGTGCCGGGCGTTTCTGTTAACTCTTTCTTAGCCACGTTTGCAGGCGGCCTTGCAAATTGCAATGCAGCAGTGGTGAAGAGTTTCTAAACAGAATCAGTATCTTGTGTCCGGCGACGTGTGGCTGTCCAGATATGGAAAATTTTCGCTGAAAACAAATTGGCAAGGCTTTTGCGATTGAATTGGCACGCTGATTGTCAGGTTGTGCGTCGTCAGCGCTTTAGTGGATGGAAGAAGTGGGCAACTGCGACCCCGCCTGCTTCTTCCCTCCCACAGTTTTCAAGCCAAATCAGCTCGCAAAAGTGAACTTGTGCCGGAATTTGCACCCTGGGCTGCAATTCTTGCAAGGTTCTAATATCTTTTTCATACAAATTCGATTTTGTTGAAGGCAACGGTTCTTAAACTGCCGGTCTGAATACCTATTTTGATAAGATGTAGGAAAAAGGGAAATGCGATGAGCGATAGGATTATCCGGTTTGCGGCAGGTTGCCTGAGCGTGATGACCCTGTGGGCCGCGTCGACCGGGGCGCTTGCGGGAAGCGACGCCGAACGAATGTCTGAGATCAAAAAGAACGGCGGATGTCCGCGTTGCGACCTGCGACTGGCCGAGCTCAGATTCCTTACAGTGGAACAAGCAGATTTTCAGCGGGCAAATCTGCGTGAGACCGATTTGAAGGAAGCCGTTCTTCCCAACGCGAACTTTCAGGATGCGGACCTCAGGCGCGCGGAAGCTGAAAGAGCCGACTTTTCAGGCAGCGACTTCACCGATGCAAGCATGCGCTCGGTGGATCTGGAAAAAGCCAACCTGTCCAATGCCAATTTGACGGGAGTGGATCTCAGGGATGCTGACCTCAATGCCAGTATCGCCAACAATGCGGTTTTCGATGACGCTGATTTGCGAAACGTCACCCTGATCCGATCCGTGATGGAAGATGCGTCCTTCAAGGGCGCAAAAATGGATGAAGTCAATCTCGAGCGGGTAGACATTTCCGGCGCGGACTTCGAAAATGCGCGCATTCGTCAGGGCAAACTCGACCGGATCAAGGCGCATGGCGCGAACTTTTCCGGCGCGGACTTCACGGGAGTTCGCCTTGTCAGCTCGGACCTGACCAACGCCAATCTGACCAATGTGGATTTCGATGGTGCGCTGTTGCGTCGGACGCGTCTTGTGGGCGCGGACTTGACGGGAGCCCAAAATCTCGACCCCAGCCGTATTCTGGGTGCCTGCGGCGATGAGAACACAAAGCTGCCGCGCGGGATCGAACTGATCAAGTGCTCGTACTAGGAAAACGTCTGGCTTTTGAAAGGAGCCTTGGCGTGCGAAGCGTCTGTGAAAACGAGCCCGGAGAACTCATCCAGGCCCGGTCGCGGTTGAATGCGTCACCTTTTGGCAGCTCATGAAGCACTCTTGCTGGCGATAAAAGAAAAAAAGGAGGCCCCCCAGCCCCCTTTTGCCCCGGCCTTTAGGTAGGCCAGCCCACTTAACTCTTTGTCCGCTGCGTTTGGCGCTTACTTGAATACGTCAAACGCGAAGCGGTAGCTGACGCCAAGACCCAGGCTGAACTGGTCCTTGCTGCCGCCCCTGGCGATCGGGCTGTCAGCGGCATCGCCGATCAGCCTGTCATATCCACCTTGAATATGAAGGCGGACATCTTCGTTCCAATCGTAGCTGGCACGTGCGGCCAGACCGACGCTCTTGAAGCCGGCGCCTGCATTATATGCCGTCAGGCGACCACCGCTGTTTGCAGCTTCCGAAGAGGTTACGCCGAAATAGGTGTCCATGTAGTCTTCCGACGCGAAGTCCGCGCGCGGACCGAAGCTGACTTCCCATTTTTCGGTCGGGTAGACAATGCCGTCGAGACCAAGCTGGCCAACCTGACCATGGTGGCCGTTGAAGCCCTGCCGCAGTTCGGCAAATGCACGCCAGTGCTCACCGCGAAGACCACCGCCCAGACCCAGTTCCAGCGCCCAGTCAACAGTTCTGGTGCCGGTCAGGTCATTGCTGTCGCTGGCCTTGCGCTCGCCAAGAAAGTTGAACGCCGGATAGAAGAACACACCACTCTTGCGGCGGCCATCAACCACCTGGCCGAGGCCGGGCAGGTAAAAGCGGCCAACAGAGATGATCGGCAACGGATAAATCAGGTAGGAATCAGCCGCTTCGTAACGTGGCTTGGCGATTGCCCCGATACCGAGATCGATCACGAACTGGCGATTGGCGTCCTGACCGGTAATTTCACCGCTTTGCGCCAGGGCGGCGGTGGAGGCTGCGCTCAGCGAAAGAGCGAGCGCGATGCGGGACAACAGCTTTTTCATATAAGTCATATCCAGACGGAATCTTGTTGCAGGCGAAGATAGCACGAAGCAGCCTTACTCAAACCCTAAGGAATCCGGGTTTTGTGAGACTGTTGCATTTAAGCATCGCTGCCCTTCCTGGTGGCGGTGGCGTTAAGTCTTGTTACAAACAAATTCATGTTGGAAGTCGCCCCGTCTTGCAGCTGGCCTGTCTTGAAGCTACATGAAGATAAAGAAAGCTTTCGAAAGGCAACGGACCGGACCATGACAGCCCTTTTCAACGTCATCCTCATCGCGCTGGAACTCTATACCTATGTAATCATTGCCAGTGCGATCTTTTCTTGGCTCTACGCTTTCAACATCGTCAATTCGAGCAACCAGTTCATCAATTCGATCGGCCGGGTACTGTACAATCTCACCGAACCCGCCCTACGTCCGATACGGCGCTTCATGCCGGACCTTGGGGGTGTGGACATTTCTCCGGTGATCCTGCTTTTGGCCATCATTTTCATTCGCCAGATCATCATCATCAACCTGATGCCTCTGTTCCGCGGTTTCTGATACTTCAAAGAGCTGCGCAGACAAAAAAAGCCCGGGCCATCTGGACCGGGCTTTTTCGTATTCATTTTATTTGCGAGCGTAGATCAGTCTTCCAGTTGTCTTGCCTCTTCCGGCAACATGATCGGAATGCCGTTGCGGATCGGGTAGGCGAGTTTCGCGGATCTGGAGATCAGTTCTTTGGCCTCCGGATCATATTCGAGCGTTGTCTTGGTCACGGGGCAGACGAGAAGCTCAAGCAGTTTTCTGTCTACCGGGCGTTCGATTGTGGTGTCGTTCATTCATTCGGTCTTTCAGGTCAAAGAGCGCAGGGTCACTGCAGCGTCGAGCCGCCGTCATTCTGTGATTTGGCAAGATCCATTTCGGTGATGGCGATAAGCGTTTCCGCACGGGTTCTAAGGTCACGTGCCTCCAGCAAGGCCTGCTTTTCCTGCGGGCCATAGGGGCACATCATGCAAAGTGCATTGACGAGAACTTCCGTCTCAGCTTCCGACACGCTTTGCCAGTCCGCTTCCAAGTTGTTGGCGTCCAGATAATTGCGCAAGGTCTTCAAAAGTCCGTTCCGGTCGACATCCTCTTCACCTTCACCGCATTTGAGGTCATGGGAAAAGGCTGCGAAGTCGCATTCGACCTGACGGTACTTCGCAAATGAGCTGATTTCCTCACCCAGCGCAAAACGGGTGATGCCCTGAAGCGTGATCAGGTATCGGCCGTCGCCGGTCTCCTGAAAACTGGTCAAGCGGCCGACACAGCCGACGCTCGCCAGCACCGGTTCGTCAGGGTCCGCTGACAATCGGTCAGGGGAAGGTTGCACCATACCGATCAGGCGGTTGCCCGAAAGCGCTTCATCCACCATGTCGATGTAGCGCTGCTCGAAGATGTTCAGCGGAAGCTGGGTTCGGGGCAGAAGAAGGGCACCGGACAGCGGGAAGACAGGCAATACAGGCGGTAGGTCCGCAATCGTTTCATAAATGGCATTTCCCGCCTGCATCTCCGCGCCTTCTTTGTTTGGCTTTTTTACAATGCCGTCAGCGTGCTATTGCCCTGTCTAAATGTGTCAGGCCCGACAATCGTCAAGAAAACAGAACGGCGGAGAGTTTGCGTCTTCCATATGCGCTGGCCGGATCCTTGAAGCCCCAGGCTTCGAAAAACTGCAGCAATTGCTTGCGGCCACCATCCTCATTCCACTCGCGGTCATGGCGGACAATTTCAATAAGCTGGTCCACAGCCCCTTCCTTGTCGCCTTTGCCGTTAAGGCCGAGTGCGAGGTCGAAACGTGCCTGAAGATCCAGCGGATCCTTGGCGATCCTGTCGTGAAGATCGGCAAGGTCGCCAAGCGAGGCTGCCTGTTCGGCCAGTTCGAGAGCAGCCTTCGCGGCTGTGTAAGCTTCTTCTGACCGTTTTTCTTCAGGAACAAGATCGAGGGTCTGCTTGGCACGCTCGACATCTTCCGCGCCCAGGTAACATTGCGCGAGACCGGCAATCGCTTTCACATTATCCGGCTCCATCTGCATGACTGCGCCAAAGAGTTGCGCGGCCTGGCCGAAATCATTTGCTGCGAGCAGTTCTTCCGCCTGTTCCAGGTAGGCGTCCGCCTGGTTGGTCGGTGCAGGGCCGCCGACCTTTTCGATAAAGGCCTTGATCTGGCTTTCCTGCTGCGCGCCCATGAAGCCGTCAACCGGCTGACCATCCTTGAACGCAACCACTGCCGGAATGGACTGAATGCCCATCTGACCTGCGATTTCCGGATGATCGTCGATGTTCATCTTTGCAAGTTTGACCGTGCCGCCAGCGGCCTTGACCGCAGCTTCGATGATCGGTGTCAGTTGCTTGCACGGGCCGCACCAGGGCGCCCAGAAGTCAACGAGCACAGGCTGCTGTCGGGACGCTTCCATCACGTCCGCCATGAAAGTCTGCGTGGTGACATCGTAAATCAGGTCGTCACCCGCCGGAGCGCCGCCACCGCCATTACCGCCGTCGCCACCGAAGCCGCCGCCTCCCTGGCCGCCATAGCCGCCGCCCATGCTGGCGCCAAATCCGCCACCAACCTGACCGCCCATGCTGTAGTTGCCGTTGCTCATATGCCCGCCTCGTGTGTTGCGGCCGGTGCCTTTCGCATCCCGGCCCAATAAATAACCGTCACCTGGTTGAACTGGCCCATAACATGGAGCCACTGCGCCTGAATTACAAACGCTTGATTGAAGAGATTCTTATATCTAGGTCCGCGATTGCGGGCGCCCAGCCTAGAGGCCAGCCGCCTTGGCTTCCTCGCTGACGGCCAGAACCTGTGGATCGTGGCCGCAGGCCTTCGCAAACTTGATGAGATCACCGCCGGTAATCGCGGTTGTCGCGTCGTTTTTTAGCGGATGATAGTTCAGGATCTCGTGCTGCATCATTGCGGCATCGAATACGGGCGTCACACGCAGCGCTTCCCTGTCATTTATCAGCGAGAACGGTGTCACAGAGCCAGGCTCCACACCCAGCACTTCCATCAGGAGCTCGGCATTGCCGAACGATACCCGTCCCTGACCGCCAACGATCTGGTGCACTTTCTTCAGATCGATTTCAGCGTCATGCAGTGCCACGATCAGGAAAAGGCGGCCTTTCTTGTCCTTGATGAAAAGGTTCTTGGTGTGGCCACCCGGGATTCTGTCATGCAGGTCGCCGGATTCAGCGACCGTGAATACAGGCGCATGGTCGACAGTTGTGACTTCAATTTCGAGATCCTTGAAGAAGCCCATCAGATCGTCGCGGGTCGCTGGCATCTTTTTTCCTAGAAAATTTTGACTTTGGCGCTGTCTAACGCGTTTCATAAGCTTCCAGCAAGAGAAAAGCGTCTTCAAAAGCGGCGGGAATCTGCGCTTTTCCGAAATCGGGTGTACAAGAAATCCACAGAAAGGCGGCTAAAAATTTTTCTGCAAATTCGGTGTTGCAATCCGTCTCAGCATAGTTCATATACTGCGCCACCGACGACGAGGCGGCCACCGCCAAGCGCTCGGGACACTATGCGGGTGTAGCTCAGGGGTAGAGCACAACCTTGCCAAGGTTGGGGTCGTGGGTTCGAATCCCATCGCCCGCTCCAGTTTTAGCCGAGAGGCTCAGGAACCAGCGTTCGAAAGAACGCTGGTTTTTTGTTTTTCAGGCCCGATATTTTTTTGGAAAGTCCGAAACAGCGCAATCCTGCCGTTCAGCAGCGATAAAACGCGTTTAATCTAAAAATTGACAAAAACCCGACGAGGGGAATGAACGAAGTTTCAGGAGGCGGGAGATAATGTCGAGTTGCATCAAGCGGAGAGGCGGTTGGCCAACGGCGGCCTTGCTGCGGTGCAACTTTGCCTCAAGTACCTATCCTGCAGCGGAGCCGTCCCGCTCCGCTGCAGATCCGGTTGAAATCATCGTCTTTTAGAGCTTCAGGAACCTGCCCTCTTCGACGTGGGAACGTTCGGCGGCGTCCAATGCCGATTGCAAACGTGCGCCATGTTCAAAGTCCGGTTCACCGCATGTGCCTGTGCGAACGGCTTCGACGAACCTTTCATAGACAGTCGGTACAGGGTCCACGGCAATCTCTGTCCAGTTCGCTTCCAGCAGATCCGGACCTCGGCAAACCCTCAGCTTCTCGACTTTCTTCTCAAACGAAACTTCCAGTCCGCCTTCATCCCCATAGAGGCGAAGGCGAAGATCGTTCAGGTGACCGGAAGCGAACCGGGTTGCGGAAATGGTGCCCAGGGCTCCGTTTGCAAGTTCTGCCTGCAGAGTGAAGCTGTCATTGGCGTCGAGCCTGTATTCGCCGACCCGGTTGCCTTCCGCCTTGTCGAAGGTCTTCAGGCGACAGGAAAGCTCGGCTACCGGACTTCCCGCGGCAAATGTCGCAAAGTCCAGAATATGAATGCCGACATCACCCAGAACACCCTTGGAACCATGTTCGGTTGATAGCCGCCAGAGCCATTGGCTTTCTGTCCTCCATTCACCCCAGGCAGGTTGGGTCAACCAGCTCTGAAGATAGGAGGCCTCGAAATGGCGCAGCGTTCCGATCGTGCCGTTTGACACAAGTTCTGCCGCTTTTTGCAGGACAGCGACATCGCGATAGCTGAGATTGACCATGCCGATCAGGTTCCTTGCCTTGGCAAGTTCGGTCATCTCACGCGCGTCCCCGGCATTGGTTGCCAGCGGCTTTTCACAAAGAACATGCTTGCCGGCTTCCAGCAATTGCATGGTTGTCGGGTGGTGGGCAGCGTCCGGAGTGACATTTGCAACCGCGTCAAAGTCTCTCCAGGCGATTGCCTCCTCCAGGGTTTCGAAACGGTTTTCGATCCCGAAGTCTTCGCAGAAACTTGCAAGGAACTCAGGGCGCCTGTCGACACCGGCAACCATTTTTACACCTGGGATGGTCTGAAAAGCCGATGCGTGGGTGCGGGCCATGTTGCCGGTGCCAAGGACAAGCAACCGGACGGGGTGGGTTGTCGACGTCATGAAAAATCTCCGACGGTGAAATTCAGCAGAGCGAGCGGTGGCCGGGCTGTGCGCCCGGTCTCTGAAATGTTGAAGGTGGCCGGAACAGTATTACCGGTAACCCTCTTCGCCCTCCTCGTGAAGTTTCGGCCCGCGTTCTTCGATCTTTTCCGGTGCTGCATCAACGGGGACGTTCGGTGCTGCATTCGGATCGGAAATGCGAGCCATTGGATTGAAAGCCCATTTCACGCCGTTTTTCAGAACGGTCTGAACATTGGAATCATGATAGGTCGGGTATGTTTCGTGACCCGGACGAAAGTAGAAGATGTTGCCTGCGCCACGCTTGTAGGTCAGGCCGGAACGGAAGACCTCGCCACCCTGGAACCAGCTGATGAAGACCGTTTCCAGGGGCTCGGGAACTCCGAAAGGTTCACCGTACATTTCTTCCATTTCAAGCTCGAAACTGTCCGGCAGGCCTTTGGTGATCGGATGGTTCCGGCTTGTGACCCATAGCCGTTCCCGCTCGCCAGCCTCGCGCCAGGTGAGGTTGCAGGGGGCTCCCATCAACCGTTTGAACGGCTTGGCGAAATGCGCCGAATGCAGGAACATCATCCCCATGCCGGACCAGACGGCATCGCAAACCCTTTCGACGATTTCGTCGGCGACGTCGCCGTGTGCTGCGTGTCCCCACCAGACCAGCACGTCCGTGTTGGCGAGACGCTCCTCGCTCAGGCCGTGCTCAGGTTCCTGGAGGGTTGCCGTTGTCGCCTCAATTTCCGGGTCGGCATTCAGCGCGTCGGCGATGCAGCTATGCATTCCGTCAGGGTATAGACCTGCAACAATCTTGTTGTGCTGCTCATGGACGTTTTCGCCCCAGACGACGGTTCTGATAGGCATTTGAGCCCTCCCGGTTCAGAAAGTCTATTTAGGAAATGTGCTTCGGCATATTTTCCAAAGCGCTTTGAATAGCGCTATCACCGGCTTTTCGAACTGTCAATTCGGTTGAATTTGCTGTTTGTGCGAAAGGGCACGCAGGACGCGGCATACGACCGCATTGCGATCGGGGCGCTTTCTGATTTATTACAAACCATACAGTATGGTATGTTATGGAGGTAAATATGAATGCTTACTTGCTTGTCGCTGCAGGGTTATCAGTTTTTGTCTGTCTGCTTCATACGTTCCTGGGGGGACGAAGCATCGCCGTGCCACTTCTGAGAGCTGCGGATCTTCATCCGGTTCCCAAATATGTCGCCTATTATTGCTGGCATATCGTGACCATTGTCCTGGCTGCGATTGCGGTCATGTTTGCGATTGCAGGTGTTCGGGCTGAAAGCCTGGATCTTGCCTGGATGGCAACGGCGCTTACCGCCTCCTTCTGCATTCTCGGTCTTGCTGTTCCGCCGCTGAAAGGACAAAAGTACAAGAACATGCCGCAAGGCTGGCTGTTTCTGCCCATCTTCCTGCTTGGTGTTCTTGGTGGAGTTCAATGACGACGCGAAAGCGGTTCAAAAGAGACGACTGGCTGCAGCTGGGTCTTGCACAACTGGCAAAGGATGGGGCAGCCGGCCTGACCGTCGAGGCGCTGTGCAAATCCGCCGGAAGGACCCGAGGATCATTCTACCATCACTTCGAGGATCATGACGGGTTTCTTGAAGCTTTGCTGGCGGCGTGGAAGCAGCAGAACACGATTGATGTTGCCGACCAGATACTGGGTCATCAGCTGCAGGATCGGGCGCAAATGCTCTCGGACCTTGCCAATCATCTGGACCAGGACCTGGAGCGGGCAGTGCGCCAGTTCGCACAGTCCAACTCCATTGCGTGCGAGACAGTGCGGGATGTCGACCGGATCCGGACGGATTTTGTCATTGAGCTTTATGTTGAAGAAGGGCTGACCAAAGAGGAAGCCCGCGACATTGCCCAGTTGGAATACGCCGCCTTTGTCGGATCTCAGATTGTCTGGCCGGAAATGACCTCGCAGCAGCGTTTCAATCTCGACAGGCGGTTTGCATCCATGGTGCGAAAGACCTTTGGTCTCGCACGTGCGGCCGAGGAGAATTGAGAGACAGCTTGCACTTCGGTTCATGGACAGTTCAGTGACGTTCTGGAAGGGCGCTCACGCGAATGTGAAGCGTAACCAAAATTCAATTCCTTGTTGCTAGAACGGGCTCAGCATCAAACAATTGAATTCAGTTGCGGACGATCATGGCTGTTTTTCGTCAACCTATCACTGCCGTTGTAATCGCGTTCTGGTTTTTCTTCTGGCTGCTCAACGGTCTGGACAAGTTTTTCGCGCGGCAGGATGTCGGCTTCGTGCACTGGTGGGGAAACCACCGTGTCGAGAAGTTTTCCATGTATTTCGACAAGCTGGCATTGGACCCGGCATACGTACAGGCGACCCTGATTTTCGCGGGTATCGTCGAATTCGCCGCCGCGGGGTTTTTCGTTGCCGCCGCCATCCGCCTGTTTCAGGGACGGCCCGGGGTAGCTTACCGGACCGATCTGGCGATCACCGTGTCCATTGCCGTTTTTCTCGGCTTCACGATTTTCGATGTGATTGTCGGTGACCGGGCCGAGCTTCTGGAGCATTCCACTTACATAGGTGTGTTGCTCGTGTCTTTCCTGGCCGTGGCCGCTGAGAGCTTCTTTCAGCATCTCAGAGACCTCGACAGTCCAAGCACATTGAACAGGCGCTATCCGCCTGAGGCTCAGTAACCAGCCGTCAGGGCACCGGCACGACGCGGATCGGAAGCTCCCGCAAGAATGCCGTCCACCACCATGATTGACTGGGTCGACCCCATGGCGTTCTTGAGATTGACCTCATGCCCCCGGGCTTCCAGAAGCCTGATGGTATCCGGTGACAAGCCTTCCTCGATCCGGATCTCGTCAGGTAGCCACTGATTGTGGATACGTGGCACTGCCGTTGCCTCCGCGATGTTCATCTGATGATCGATGACGTTGAGAATGATCTGCAACGTGGTCGTGATGATCCGGCTGCCACCTGGAGAGCCGGTTGCCAGGTAGAGATCGCCATCCTTGAAGACGAGTGTCGGGCTCATGGATGACAACGGGCGCTTGCCACCCTCGACCGCATTGGCAGTGCCGCCGATCAGGCCATAGGCATTGGGCACGCCAGGCTTTGCGGAAAAATCGTCCAGTTCGTTGTTGAGCAGCACGCCGGTTCCGTCGGCCGTCAGGCCAGCGCCATAGGAAAAGTTCAGCGTATATGTGTTTGAGACGGCGTTGCCGTCCTTGTCGACAACCGAGAAATGGGTCGTTTCGTTGCTCTCATACGGATAAGGATCGGCCGGTTTGATCTCCTCGGACGGAGTTGCCGCATCCATCCGGATGGTTTCTCTCAACATGTCCGCATAGGTGGGCGAGGTCAGTCCCTTGACCGGCACGGTGACGTAATCCGGATCGCCGAGATACTTCGACCGGTCGGCATAGGCCCGCCTCATGGCTTCCGCCATCACGTGGATCGAATCCGCCGAGTTTGAGCCGAACTCCCGGATCGGAAATCCTTCGAGAATGTTCAGGATTTCAACGATATGGACACCGCCTGACGACGGGGGAGGCATGGAGGCAATTTCATAACCCCGGTAAGACCCGGTGACCGGGGCGCGCCAGACCGGTTCATAGGTGGCCAGGTCCTCGACCGTCATTCCACCGCCGGCGGCCTGCACCTTGGCTGCAATGTTTTGTGCAACCTCACCCTTGTAGAAACCATCGACACCCTTGTCGGCTATCAGGCGCAAGGTGCCTGCGAGATCCTTTTGAACGAGTGTCTCGCCCGGCAGGTAGGGAGCTGATCCCTGTTTGTAGAAGATTTCCGCAGTCGCAGGGTCTTTGGTCAATCGGTCCAGCCGCGCCATCAGCGCTGCGGAGAGGCTTGGCGTAACGGTTATGCCCTTGTCGGCGAGTTCGATTGCAGGAGTTATCAAGTCCGCCCAGGTCAGATTTCCGCTTCCGTGTTTCTTGTAGGCGGCCGCGAAGCCCGCAACGGTTCCGGGCACGCCAATGGCCAGCCCGGAATAGCGCGACTTTTGCTTGTCGGGTTCCCCATCCGGTCCCAGAAACATGTCCTTGTAGGCCGCGGCAGGCGCTTTTTCCCGATAGTCCAACGCCTCGGTGGCGTCGCTGCCGGACATGTGGATCAACATGAAGCCACCACCGCCGAGATTTCCGGCGCGTGGCAAGGTGACGGCGAGCGCAAATCCGGTTGCGATTGCTGCATCCACCGCATTTCCGCCCTTTTTCAGAATGTCGACGCCGACATTCGTTGCAACGGCTTCCTGGCTGGCGACCATCCCGTGTTGCGCAACAACTGGATTGAAGCGGTCTTTCAGTGAATAGATTGGGGCGTCTTGAGCAAGAACCGCCTGGCCTGAAAACGCCAGTAGCGTGATGGCAACAGATGTTGCGCGCAAAAAGGAATTCAGATGACGTCTCACTCGCACCTCCTGCAATTTGCTGAGCCCGGAGTTTGTCGGAGCCGTCTTGTGGAGGCAATAGAAAAGCGCGTGAGGACCATGCTTTCGCCTTGTGATTGATTCAACGCAAGGTCAGGCCTTTGAAAGTCATCCAGTCTGAAGCCCCAGCTTCATGAGTTCCGTGATGCGAGGAGGCGTAGATGATCCGCATTCCACTTCCATTTCCGGCAAGAGTTTCCGGAATGGCACGAGCAGGTTTTTTGATCCTGTTTGCCGCTGCTTCGATTATCTCTGCAGGGCAGACATCGGCGCAGGCTGCTGACCTTTACGCCGGAAAAGCTCTTGCTCTCCAATGGTGTTCTTCCTGTCATCTTGTTGCTGAAGAGCAGCCGGCGGCGTCGAGCGTTACCTTGCCGAGCTTCTACGACATTGCGAAGGATCCCGATTGGTCGGAGGCGAAACTGGCAACCTTTCTGGCAAACCCGCATCCGGTGATGCCAGACATGTCGCTTGGCAACATCGAGATCGCCAATCTGGCAGGGTATATCAGTTCTCTGAAGCCTTGAGAAAAGGCTGAGCCAAGCAATCTCAAAGGTCGAATTCGGCGCGCATGGCAGCATGATACGAGCCAGCGTAATCGCTGCTGCCAGCGTCAAAGACCTCATCGGGCAGCTCGTAGTTGAACACTTTCACGCTCAAGGTCTTGTCCGTTACTTCGGCGCTCGCAAGGATATGGTCCAGTGCTTGTCCCTTGCCTCTATGAATGACGGTCTTGCGTCGATCGGGCGGCAGCGAAGCGTCCAGCTGAAACAGGCGTCGGTTTGCCATATCCGGTGAGCCAGTGTCATCGGGGTCGGCGCGTAACAGCCTGAGCGTTCCTGTTTCACCCGTTGCGTTGAAATCTCCGGTGACGACGATCCGCGCGTTTTCATCCTCATCGAACAGGGATTCAACGGCAATGCGAAGTTCCAGGGCCTGGGAAATCTGTTTGAGAACCGAAAGCTGATAACCTTCCGCCCAGGCTGACAGGCTCTTCCAGTTGCGGTCCTCGTTTTTACCGCCGCGTATCATTGCGGCGATCGGCGCACGCAGGTGAACGACGAACAGATGGAAGGGTCTTTTTTCCCCCAGATCGATTTCCGTCTTCAGGATGGGGCGTTCGTATTCAATTCCCTGAGGTTCGTCATAAGCCGGTTCAGCGGTTTTCGGTTGCCATTTCGGCGCGTTGGCATGGTGCTGGAACAGGCTCTCGTGATTTTTGATCGGATACCGGGACAGAACCACGAGATTGTGCCTCTGGCCCGGGCCTTTGCCCGGTTCGCGTTCACTCGCAACGCAGTAATAGTCCTGGTACGGTGTGTCGTGCAGCAACAGATCCAGCGCCTGAAATTGGCGTTGTGAAGCGCCTCTGAGTTTTTGCGCGTTGACTTCCTGCAGGCACAGAATGTCGGCTTCCAGTTCCAGAATCTTCGGGCGCAGGGCGGCAAGGCGTGGTCTCAAGGCAGCCATGTCAAAGCGATCGGAGCCGAAGGATTCCATGTTGAATGTCGCCAGTTTCATGCCACCGCCCGCTTATGCCAATTGTTAAAGAGAACCATAGCGTTGGGAAAGGCCAAGTGGTAGAGAGCGCGCAAGACTTGATTGCAGGAGGAACAAATGTCCGATGAAGCCTGCCCGTGCGGCAGTGGTGCGGCGTACGACGTTTGTTGCCAACCTTACCTTCGAGGAGACGGTTCTCCGAAAACGGCCGAAGCCCTGATGAGGTCGCGCTACAGTGCCTATGTGCGCGAAAACATCTCTTACCTGAAGGATACGCTTTGGCCGAAGTACCAGGAAGGTTTCGATACGGCTGCGACTGCAAGGTGGGCGACCGAGAACCACTGGGCCGGATTAACCGTTCTTGAAACGGAAAAAGGCGCTGAGGGTGACCGGGATGGGAAAGTGCTCTTTGAGGCAAGGTATCTGTCCAGCGGGAAACTCAATACACATCGCGAGCTCAGCCGCTTTCGCAAAAAGTCCGGCCGTTGGTATTATGTGGAAGCCTTGCCGGAATAGTCTATTTTGCGACGCCAGTATGCGATAGGGCCGTGGAAATACCCACGGCCCCACGCATCTTTTTGAAACTGCCTGCTTCGGTGGGCCTAATTCCTGCCGGCCATAACGCCGCCATCGACATCCCAGATCGCTCCTGTGACCCAATCGGCCTCGTCGGACAGGAGAAAATCGATCGTGGCTGCCACATCGTCCGGTTTTCCGATCCTGCCAATCGGATGGAATGCGTCAAAGCCTTCATGGAGAGTTTTCGAGATCTGATCTTCTGGAATGAAAGCGCCGTAGATCGGTGTTTCGACAACCGCCGGAGCCACCGCATTGACCCGGATGCCCTTGTCGCCAAGTTCCATGGCCAGGTGTTGCGTCAGGGCATGAAGGCCTGCCTTGGCCATTGAATATGCGGAAGAGGGCGTTGCCTTGACTGCCTGATGCGCCCACATGGATCCGAGGCTGACGATTGAACCTTTGCCGGCGTTGCTCATGTTTCGCGCAACGGCCTGCGTGATCTGGAAGGTTCCCCGATTGAACGCATGATAGAGATCGAAGTCATCACCGGTGTGGTCAAGAAACGGTTTCGGGCTGAAATAGCCCGCAGCATTGACCAGATAACCGATCGGTCGGTCCAGATTTTCTATCCGCTCCACGAGGGTCTCGACACTTTCTCTGTCTGTCACGTCGGCCTGCCACACCTCGACGGCAGCTCCGTAAACGGTTTCCAGTTCCTTTTGAGCTGATGCCAGCTTATCCGCGCTTCGCCCGATCAGGACGAGCGGGGTTCCCCGTCTGGCGAGCCTGTGTGCAGTTGCCAGGCCCATCCCTGAAGTTCCGCCTTGAATGATTGCAATCGAATTGGTCATTTGTTGTCTCCATTTATCTATCTACTGATAGGTAGATTTAACTTGCGAGATATTGGTGTTGAGAAAATTGAAATCAACCCCTATCTATCAGTTGATAGATGAGGATGACCGAATTGCCCCAATCAAACGCAGAAACGGAAACGAAAATCCTGGACCTGGCCGAGCGGTTGATCCGTCAAAACGGCTACAACGGTTTCAGTTTCCGGGAGATCGCCTCAGGTGTGGGGGTGAAAAGCTCCAGTGTTCACTACTATTTTCCCACCAAGGCCGATCTTGGAGCGAAGGTTGCTCGCCGATATGCCGACCGGTTTCTTGAGGCCCTCGGAGACCCGGAAGACAGTCCTACGCGGGCACAGGATTTGCTGACCAGGCTTCACGATGAATTTGCAAAGGCGCTGGGACAGGACGGGCAGATGTGCCTGTGCGGCGTTCTGGCGGCAGAGGCTACAGGATTGCCGGCTTCCGTCGCAGAGGAAGCGAAAGGTTTCTTCGATCGGGCAGAGAACTGGCTTCGCATCAGCTTGTCCCAAACAGACTGGGGGGAGGGGCGTCCGGCAAAGGAGATTGAACGACAGAGCCTGGCAGTGCTGGCGCAGTTGGAAGGCGGTCTGCTGATTGCACGTGTCCAGGAGCGTCCGGAGCTTTTTGACCTGATGAAGCCCCAAATCCCGGAAACCTAAAAGTATCCGGTCCCTGCGCAAGGCGGCGGTGGCAGGGACCGGATCAAACGGCGGACAGAAGGGGAGGCAGCCCTCAGCGCCCGCGAGGCGAATTTCAAACTGTCAGTCCAGTCCCGTGACCAGATACGAATGCAAAGCGGCCGGAAATCGAGAATCAAATTCATCTGTTCTTGTTTTGTTCCAAATTTTGACGAAGGTGTCAAGCATTGGGCGGTGCCGAGATGGGTTTGAGTTCTATTTATGGCCTGCAAAGAGTTTGAGTGCTGTCTTGAAGTCAAAATCAGTAACGCAAACAAATTATTGTGTCTTCAATTGTTCTGGTTGCCGAGAATAAATTTTCATGACGAATAAAACATAAAAATCTAAATATTCGAATTATGAAAAATAGTTAATTTGCAGTCTTTCTGACTCTTCTGGCATTTTATACTTCAAGTAGTGCTTCTATCAAATAGGAGGAGGACATGTTGCGGAAGTATGCAGATCGGCACATGGAAGAGCTTCACAGGGAAATCACCACGCTTTCCACCCGTTGGGAGAAATTGACGGATAGGGAGAAGGACAGGTTGCGGAAACTTGAGAATTCCTACCGTTTCTGGCGTCAATTCCTGTAACGTGGCGCATTCCTGGTGCGGTCCGTTCTCGGCCATGCCCCAAAGTGATTGAATGTTGGACAGAGGCCCTGGACAGCGCTTGTGCTGCGGGCCTCTGTTTTTCGTGATGGCCACACTCGAGAATGCTGCAAAAGGTCACACCAGATCGGACGACGACAAGGTGGTGAAAGGATTGCAGGTGAAAAAAACCGGCTCAGATCGCCCGTCTCAGGTCAGGCACTGGGTCGAGGCCCGAAACCGCAGTTCGCCATTCGGTGCACTGGCGCTCAGCATCAACTTCCAAAACTTGACACTGTTGCTCATAAATAATACCGCTGCCCACAGCCATTCGGCTCGTTGATGTCGACTGTCCCGCAGACAGTTCGCGAGCCGGAAAGCCAGTTTCGAGAACGGTTCAGCAGCTCAAGTTCTGCTGGAAACGTTCGGGGTCTCGCCCGGATTTATCATCGAAAATGATCGATTTTGGAGGTCCGGGCCTATCGGGAAACGGGTGGCTTTGATGATTTGCAGACGTTTTTTTCTTTCCTTCGCGGCGTCCTTGCTCGCGTTGAACCCTTTGTCGGCACTGGCCGCCGACATCAAGCATGAGTTGGGAACGACCACAGTACCGGACATGCCGCAAAGGGTGGTCGTGCTCGAGTTCAGCTTTGTTGATGCGCTTGCGGCGCTGGGCGTAGTTCCCGTCGGTATCGCCGATGACAACAAGCGCGAAAATATCATTCCGGCATATGCGACCATCTTCGGCGAAAACTGGAAGTCGGTCGGGACTCGCAAGACGCCGAGCCTCGAAGTCATCGCATCGCTTCAGCCCGATCTGATCATCGCCGACAAGACCAGACACGAAGCTGCTTACGATACGCTTTCGCAAATCGCGCCGACTATTGTGCTCGACAGCCTGGGCGGTGACTACCACGCCGCGGTCGACCAGATGTCGGTGATCGGCGCGGCTTTGGGACAGCCGGGCGAGGCAGCGCAGCGGGTTGCTGAGCACAAGGAAAAAATGGCCGGGTACGCCCAGGAGATAAGCAAGGTGAGCGAAGGCGTCAGCGCGCAATTCGGCGTTGCCAATGCCAAGGGCCTGTGGCTTCACAGCCCGGTCTCCTACAACGGGTCTCTGCTGAAGATGTTTGGCTTTTCGTCCACCATGACGCCATCAGAGGGTGAGGTCTACGAAACGAATTACGTTCCGACCACTCTGGAGCAACTGTCGGTCGTCAATCCGGATATACTTATCCTGGGTAAATACGTTGATCCGGCCTTTACGGACGGTTGGGCTGGAGAAACCCTTTATGAGGGTTTGGCCGCGGTCAAGAATGACAATGTCTTTTATGTCACCGCGCATAACTGGTCGCGTTTGCGGGGGCTTCTGGCGGCGGAACTGACTGCGCAGGACCTGCTTGAAATCATTTCCGAGACGTCAGCCAAGAAATGACGAGCGAAGGTCTGGCACGCAATTCGGGAGGCGGCATCTTTTTGCCGCTTCTCTTTCTGGCCTGCTGTGTCAGTGCCTATGCGTCGCTCTCGACAGGCGGGCGGTCGGATGTCGGCCTCTTGGGTCTGTTTGAGGACGGCGGTACAGGTGCTGCCGTAATGCAGGACATCCGAGCGCCACGTACACTTGTCGCCCTGTGCCTTGGCGTGAATCTGGGACTTGCCGGCCTGATCCTGCAAGCCATTACCCGAAACCCACTGGCTTCTCCCGCGATACTGGGCATCAATCAGGGGGCGGCCCTGGGGCTTGCTCTGGGTCTTGTTTTCCCGGCCCTCGGGGCGTTCCTCGATCTGAAGGCCCTGTCGATTGCCGGTGCTTTTCTTGCCGGTCTGATCAGTTTCGGGATTGCCGGTGGTTTCGGCGGGCGTCTTGACAGTTTGCGTCTCGTTCTGGGTGGGGTTGCTGTTGGTGCCTTTGCCTATGCTCTGGTTCGTTTCACTTTCACATTGGAAGATGATTTGGCCCGGCAGGTATTGCGCTGGACGGTTGGCAACATCACCGATGTACGCTTGAACGAAGTTCGGTCCATCGCGGGATGGAGCGCCGGCGGATTGATTGCGACCGCTCTTCTTGCGCACAGGCTCAATCTGATGGCGCTGGGTGAAGCTCAAGCCACAGGACTGGGTGCCGATCCGCGCTTTACGCTGCTTGCCGGTGCCATCGTGGCAGCATGCCTGACGGGAACGGCCGTTGCCGTTGCAGGACCGATTGCGTTTACCGGCCTAGTCGTGCCGCATGTCTGTCGATTGCTTCTCGGGTCGGATCACCGGCTTCTGGTTCCGGCAACGGCCTTGGCTGGAGCTGCACTGATGATGGCGGCGGACGCTGTCTCCAAGTGGCTGACTGCGCCGATCGAAACGCCGGTCGGCGTGGTCGTGGCGCTGATCGGGGCTCCGTATTTCCTTTACCAGACGCTGTTTGCCAGGGGACTGGACTAATGCGCCAGCCTGTTCTTTTTGTCTTTCTTGTCGTGGGGCTAATCCTCTCCGCCATCTGGTCGCTTTCGGCAGGTGCGGTTCCGATTTCCTGGCAGGTCATTGCGAACACCCTGTTTGACCTGGAAGGACCGAAACAGGAGTTCATCATCCTGAAATCGCGCTTGCCGCGCACACTGCTGGCGATGCTGACGGGTGGCTCGCTGGCTCTTTCCGGCGCAATTGTCCAGGCTCTTCTGCGCAACCCTCTGGCAAGCCCGAAGATCATCGGGATCAACTCCGGTGCCGCCCTTGGCGTGTGTCTCATGGTTCTGGTTCTGCCAGGCATTTCGCTTGCCTGGCTTCCTGTTGCCGCCGTAGTCGGCGGGATTGTTGCGGCGCTTGTGATCTACCTTGGGGCCGACCTGCGTGGTGCGTCACCGGTGCGTCTTGCCCTGGTCGGGATCGCGGTCGGCTTTGTGTTTGATGCAGGAGTCGATTTCATTCTGGTGACTTCTTCCGATGCGCAGTTTTCTGCCCCGCTCATCTGGCTGACGGGATCACTTTGGGCAAGAGGCTGGACGCATCTCGGCCTTGTCTGGCCCTGGCTTGCCATGCTGGCCGTGCTCGCAATGTTGTTCAGCTACTGGCTCGACCTGATACGGCTGGGGGAAACGACGGCAACAGGACTTGGGCTCCGTGTGCGCGTTGCGCGACTGGTCCTTCTGAGCAACGCGGTGCTTCTGGCGGCGCTTTCCGTGAGCGTTGTCGGCGTGTTGGGCTTCGTTGGACTGATGGCTCCTCATATCGCGCGAACCCTTGTGGGTGGTTCCCACAAGGCGATGATGCCGTGTGCCATGCTTGTGGGCATGTGGCTTGTGGTGCTGGCCGATGCCGTTGGGCGCGCGATTGCACCGCCCGTGGAAGTCTCTGCAGGTGTGCTGACGGCCATGCTCGGGGCACCGTTTTTCATCTATGTCATGATCAGGGCGGGAAGGGCCGCGCGTGTATGAGCATTGAAGTGAAGAACCTGACCGGCGGTCAGGGAACGTTCAAACTGGGCCCTGTCGACATTACCTTGGCAAAAGGCAAGCTGACGGCGCTGATCGGACCAAACGGATGTGGCAAATCCACACTGTTGGGACTTGTTGCGGGTGTGTTGCCGCTGAAAGGCGGCAGCGTAAGCGTTGCGGGCCATGACCTCGTGACCACCCGTCGTCGCAAACTGGCGCGGGAAGTAACGGTACTGCCACAAAACCCCGTCGTACCGCCGTCCATTTCCGTTGAACAACTGGTTCACTATGGCCGTGCACCGCACCAGAACATGCTGGGCATGCGCAGTTCAAAGGACAAGGCGATTGTTGCCGAGGCGATGCACACTGCCGACATTTACGACCTGCGAGAGCGGCATCTTTCAGATCTTTCCGGCGGTCAACGACAGCGAGCCTTCATCGCCATGGGATTGGCTCAGGACACGCCTTACATTTTGCTGGACGAGCCGACGTCCTTTCTGGACGTGCGCTATCAGTTTGACATTCTGGAGCTCCTCAAGGCGCTGACGCAGTCCGGCCGCACCTGTGTTGTCGTCCTGCATGATATCGCGCAGGCCGCGCGTTACGCCGATGTGCTCGTTGTCATGAAGAATGGGGCCATTGTCGAAGAAGGCGAGCCATCACAGGTGATTTCCCCTGTACTCTTGAACCAGGTCTATGGAATTGACGCGCATGTCTATCCGGACCCGGTCAGTGGAACGCCGGTGATGACCCTGTCATAGCATTTGGGTCCTGTCCTCCTTTACCGATCCGGTGGGAGGGGTTTGGCATAGAATATTAAGTCCCTCGTGGCACAAGTGCCTTATGGCAACTGCAAGGGACCCCGACGTGCGTTTTACCGCCATTTCCTGGATGAAGCGCCTTCCAGGCGCTGACATACTGGCAAAGCGTTTGAGTGGATCAAGCGCGGATGGGAAAGCGGCCGGCCGAATGGCCGTATCGAGTTTTGCGGTTCGGGTTGCCGGAGCCGGCCTTGCTTATCTTTCGCAAGTCATTCTGGCGCGCCTGATGGGAGCGCATGATTACGGCATTTATTCTGTTGCCTGGACGGTTGTCATTGTGCTCGGTGTGATCGCCTGCGGAGGCTTTTCGACATCAGCCGGACGGTTTCTGCCGCAATACAGGGAAATGCGAGATCTCGACGGACTGCGAGGCTTCCTGCGGACAAGCCGACAGGCAGCTTTTCTTTTCGGAGCCGTGATCGCGGCGCTCGGGATTGGCCTGATCTACCTGTTGCAGCCGGTTATTGAACACTATTATGTCCAGCCGCTGATGATCGTCCTGCTGGTTCTTCCCGTCTTTGCTGTCGGCCTGGTTCAGGATGGCATCGCACGAAGCTACGACTGGCCCTTCATTGCCATGTTGCCGAATTTCATCTGGCGACCCATGGCAATTCTGGCGCTCCTGGTTTGTCTGGTCTTGGCAGGCTACCCGGCAACAGCCGAGCTGACGGTCGTAGTCGCCGTTGTGGCAACGATCTCAACCGTGCTCTACCAGTATCTTCATCTTGGCAAACGCCTGGTACAAAGGGTGCCTTCCGGATCGACAAGGATCGAGCTGAAAACCTGGCTGGCTGTCTCTCTGCCACTGTTGATGGTGGACGGGTTCATTCAGCTGATCACGAGTGCGGACGTGATCATGATCAGTTTCTTTCAGAGCCCGGACGAGGTCGCGATCTATTTCGCGGCATCGCGCACACTTGCCCTGGTTCACTTTGTCTATTTTGCCGTTCGAGCAGCCTCTGCCCATCGTTTCTCAAGCTTTACGCATAACAACGATGCAAAGGGTCTGTCTGCCTATACCAGGCAGGCAACTCACTGGACTTTCTGGCCGTCATTGGCAGCCGGAGCTGGCCTTCTTCTGGTTGCTCCCCTGCTTCTGCGACTCTTCGGGTCGGACTTCGAGAGCGGCTATCAATTGATAGCCGTCCTGATGGTCGGCGTTCTCGCGCGGGCCTCCGTCGGACCAGCCGATGCGCTTTTGAGCATGACAGGGCATCAGAAGACCTGCGCCGGCATCTATGCGGCGACCTTTGCGGTCAACGTTCTGCTGAACCTGTTGTTGATTCCGGCTATGGGGCTCATGGGAGCAGCGATTGCGACCAGCATCGCAATTATTTTTGAAGCGGCAGCGCTTGCTCTTGCCGCCAAACGAAAGCTCAATGTCACAACATTTGTTTTGTCATTGCTTTTTTCACCCAGGGACCCTCAGGTTGACCATTGAAACCAAGACCGCTTCGACGCTTGAGGTCCTCTCCCTGGATCCGTTGAGTGATCAGGTGTCGGTCGATGCCTGGCAGAAACTGAGCGAGGCGGCACTGGACCCGAATCCATTTTACGGTCCAGCCTTCCTGCGCGCATTTCTGGAGCATATGCCTGGATATGCGGCCCGGTTGATCGTGGTGAAAGACCAGGCAACAGGCGACTGGCTGATGGCCGCACCGATCCGCCGTCATCGACCGGGAATTCTGCTGCCGGTCAATTCAAGCCTTGCAACCGACTATGCTCCTCTGGGAACACCTTTGCTTCACCCCGAAGCGCAGGAGAATGTTGTCAGTACCTTTTTCCGTAAAGCCTCAGGCTGGCAGAATGTGCTGACGGTTCCATTCCTGCCATTGTCTTCAGAAACGGCGCGGCGGATGCAGTCTGTCAGTGGAATACACTGTGCCGTGACCGTGAAAACGGAGCGCGCCTGTCATTGGGGCGGTGCCGAAGGGCAGGCGCAATTCGCATCGGCTTTCAAGGGAAAGCGACGGAAGGAGCTTCGACGGTTGTTGCGCAGGCTTGGCGACGATGATCAGGTGAAATTTGAACACCTGTCGGGCCTTGATGTGATTGAAGGGTTCGAAGCGTTCTTGCAGCTGGAAGCGACAGGATGGAAAGGCCGTGTCGGCACTGCCCTTGTAAATCAGGACTCCACTGCGGCGTTTGCCCGAAAGGCAATTGCCGGTCTGGCGGCGTCAAACAATGTGAGACTGGACCAGCTCTGGTCGGGAGACAGGTTGGTTGCGTCCATTGTCATGATCCAGCAGCGCGGCAACTCGTTCTCCTGGAAAATTGCCTATGACGAGGCCTTCTCCCGATATTCCCCCGGTGTCCAGATCGCCATGCAGGCATTTCGACAGAACCTTGAAATGCCGGGCTTCAGGTTTGCCGATTCCCTTGCCATTCCGGGACACGCGATGATCGAGCCACTGTGGAAAGGACGTCTTGAAACCGGAACCTTGCTGATGGCGGATGGAACGCTTGGCGGAGCGCTGCAAAAGCTGTGCAGTGCGGATATTGCAGCAAAGGAAGACCTTCGCCGTCGTGCACGGTTGATCAAGCAGCGCCTGTCAGCCTGAGCAGATCCGCCAAGGCATTTCACGAAACGCCATGGTCAGTTTTCGCTTGCTCGCGGAGCTTGCGGCGGATCACCTTGCCGGTGGTGGTCATCGGAAGAGCGTCGACAAACTCGATTTCGCGAGGATATTCGTGCGCCGATAGCCGCTCGCGAACGAAGCTTCGGATGCTGTCCTCCAAAACTTTGTCAGCCTGCTGATCCTCTTTCAGCACCACATAGGCCTTGACGATCTCCGTGCGCAAGGGATCGGGTTTGCCGACAGCGGCAGCAAGGGCGATGGCCGGATGCTTGATCAGGCAGTCTTCGATTTCACCGGGGCCTATGCGGTAGCTGGCCGACGTGATGATGTCATCGTCACGACCAACAAAGTGCACGTAACCATCCTCGTCCATAAGCCCCTGATCGCCGGTGATCATCCAGTCACCGATAAATTTGTCCCGGGTCGCGTCCGGCTTGTTCCAGTAATGCAGAAACATGACCGGATCGGGCCGCTTGATGGCAATCTGCCCGAGTGTTTCCGGTGGTAGCGGAATGCCAGTTTCGTCAAGAATGGCCACCTCGTGGCCGGGCGTTGCCTTGCCGATTGCACCGGAGCGGGTCACGCCGATTTCCGCAGAGGAACCGAGCACGGCGTTGCACTCAGTCTGGCCGTAGAACTCGTTGACCGCGAACCCAAATTCTTCGGCGAACCAGTCATAGGTTTCCCGTCCAAGCGATTCTCCGGCCGATCCGACGCTGCGCCAGTTCAGATTGTAACGGCTGCCGGGACGCTCGACCGTGCGCAGCATTTTCAGTGCTGTCGGTGGAATGAAGGCATTGCGGACTGCCTGTTTCTCAAGGAGGTGAAAGGCAAATTCAGGATCGAACTTTTTCGAGGCATAGGAAAGCACGGGTACGCCGAGCGAAAGTGACGGAAAGAGCGCGTTCAAAAGTCCGCCGGCCCAGGCCCAGTCCGCAGGCGTCCAAAGGAGATCGCCATCGCGACCAAGAAAATTCTGCGAAAGCTCAATGCCCGGCATATGTCCAAGCAGAACGCGGTGTCCGTGCAAAACGCCCTTGGGCTGACCTGTTGTACCAGATGTGTAGATCATCAGGGCAGGATCATCGGGCGTTGTCTTGAGGGTTTGAAATTCGTCTGAGGCACCAGAAAGAAGCTCTTCGAAGGACAAGGCGCCTCCTGCCCGGCTCTCAATCGAAACGACGAGCTGCAAGCCCTCCAGATCATCCCGGATTTCGCTGAGTTTTGCCAGACCTGCATCGTCCGTGACGAGTACCTTTGCTCCGGAATCCGTCAACCGGTATCGCAGTGCCTCAAGACCGAAAAGGGCTGCCAATGGAACGGCGATGGCGCCCAGCTTGTAAGCAGCGATATGAGCAATCGCGGTCTGTGGTATTTGCGGCAGGAGCAGCGCGATCCTGTCGCCGCGCTGAACTCCGGCAGCCGAAAGCGCGTTGGCGAACCGGTTGGCTGCCTGATTGAGCGAACGATGGCTCCAGTCTTCATGTGGGCCATCTGCAAGTATGTGGCGAATGGCCAGGCGGTCCGGATCCTGTGCCGCCCAACGGTCACTGACAGCCCCGGCCATGTTGAAAGCATCGGGAAGGGACCAGTTGAATTTGGCAGTTAACGTGTCGTAGTCGCTGGTGGACGGCAACATGGATGAATTCCGGTGCAAATTTTTAAGGCAGCGGAGTTTAGGAGGCAGATTGCTGCAGCGCAATAGAGTGGAGGTTTTACTTGTTTGCCAGTGGATGCGCGCTTTCCACCAGCTCACGCAGGCGCTCATCCAGAACATGGGTGTAGATTTGCGTTGTCGATATATCCGCATGACCCAGAAGCTGCTGTACCACGCGAAGATCAGCTCCGTTCTGGAGAAGATGCGAGGCAAAGGCGTGACGCAGAACATGGGGCGATACTTTCGCGGCATCGAGACCGGCGGTCCGCGCAAGGTCTTTCAGTTCCCGCGCAAAGTGCTGCCGGGTCAAATGTCCGCTGTCCCCATGAGAGGGGAAAAGCCAGGGGCTCTTCTCATAGGCGCCTTCGGCCGACCGCAGGCCGACATAGTCTTTCATCGCGGTCTGAGCTGCGTGGGATAACGGCACGAGGCGTTCCTTCCCACCCTTTCCCTTGATTTCGATCAGCCTGGCATCGCGCAGGGCTGCGGTTACCGGCAGGGCGACAAGTTCGGAAACCCTCAGGCCGGTCGCGTAGAGCACTTCGATAAGTGTGTACATCCGCTGGACCCGAAGGCGGGTTGCTGCAGTCTTCTGGGTTTTCAGCGTTTGTGCTCTTGCAGTTTCTATCAATGTGTCGACGTCATCGACTGAAAGAACCTTGGGCAGGCTGGCCCGTTTCTTTGGGGCGGAAAGGGTGCGGGTCGGATCGTCCTCGCGGCTGCCTTCCGAATAGAGGAACTTGTAAAACTGTTTGATGGCCGACAGACGCCTGGCTTGTGAAGTTTCGGCAAACCCGCGGCGTGTCAGGTCGCTCAGGTAAGCCGATACATCTTCCGAAGCGGCGGCAGAAAGCTGCTTCTTGCCGAGAAAGCCGGAGAAATCTTCCAGGTCCCTGCGGTAGCTCGCAAGAGTGTTTTCGGCAGCGCCGCGCTCGGCTGCGAGCATCTCCAGAAAGTTTTCCAGGTCAAAGCCGGTTGCCATGAAACGCTCTAGCGGCCGAAGCCGTCTTTCTTTACCCGCACGGTGATTTCCCGTTCGCGTGGTTCGACAAAATTCGCCAGCGAATAGATCGCGCCATAGCCGAGTGCGCCCAGCAGCAGTAGCACAAGTATCAGGCGGGTCAGGGTCGGCACGGAAAGTCTCCAGACGGCGAATCGGATTTCGGATTGTTTCAACAAGCTGAGGAGGGTGCAAGATAAAGGATCTTGTTGTCGCTGCTCGTTCCCCCGTGCCTTTTCCGGCGAATATGCTACAACGCCGCCATGACAGAAAACGACAAAACGCAGAACCACGAAGTGGACGCCCTTGCTGCAAAGGCCAGAACTGTCGATCTCACTCGTTTGGTTGATGCTCTCGGGTCACGGTCGATCGTCCTTGTCGGAATCATGGGATGCGGCAAGTCGACGGTTGGCAAGCGGTTAGCTCAACGTCTTGGGCTTGAATTTATCGATGCCGATTCCGAAATTGAGCGCGCAGCCAACATGACTGTGTCGGAGATTTTCGCCGAGCACGGAGAACCCTATTTCCGCAGCGGCGAGGAGCGTGTCATTGCCAGGTTGTTGAGTGAGGGGCCTCAGGTTCTGGCGACCGGCGGCGGCGCATTCATGAGTGAGGCGACCCGTAACGAGATTGGCGAGCACGGAGTGTCCCTCTGGCTCAAGGTGGATTTCGACACCGTCATGGCGCGTGTGCGCCGGCGGTCGACGAGGCCATTGCTGCAAAACCCCGATCCGGAAGGGACGATGAAAAAGCTGATGGCCGAGCGCGAGCCTATATATGCCCAGGCGGCTCTGACGGTTACGTCGAAAGACGTGCCGCACGAGTCGGTGGTCGATCAGATTGTCGTCACACTGGCTGATTTTCTTTTCCAAGACGAAGGCACCGGTGCCTCGCAAACCCAAAGTTCCTGATTTCAAGAAGCGTGACAACATGGCAGATACGATCGTTGCAGAAGCCGCCGCAGAAGAGCAAAAGGTCCGGGTCGATCTCGGTGCGCGCAGCTATGACATCAAGATTGGCCGGGGAGTGATTGCAAATGCCGGGGCGGAGATAGCATCTGTTCTTCCCGGTGCGCGTGTTGCCGTGGTTTCGGATCAGACCGTTGCGGGGCTCCATCTTGATGCTTTTACCGATAGCCTGACAGAAGCTGGTATTGACCACACAGTTCTTACGGTCCCAGCTGGCGAAAGCACAAAGTGTTTCCGTGAATTCGAGCGTCTGTGCGACGAAGTCCTGGATGCGCGCCTGGAACGCGGCGATGCGGTTGTGGCGCTTGGCGGTGGCGTTGTCGGAGACCTGACCGGTTTTGTGGCATCTGCGGTCCGCAGGGGCATGGCATTTGTCCAGGTGCCCACCACTTTGCTTGCGCAGGTCGACAGTTCCGTGGGCGGCAAGACCGGGATCAACGCCCGTCACGGCAAGAACCTGATCGGCGCTTTTTACCAGCCTGCACTGGTGCTGGCCGACACGGCTGTTCTCGACACGCTCCCTTTGCGCGACTTCCGCGCCGGCTACGCCGAGGTCGCCAAGTATGGTCTGCTGGGCGATGCGGAGTTTTTCTCCTGGCTTGAAGCAAACTGGAAAGCCGTGTTCGCCGGCGGTGCAGAACGGGACGAGGCCGTGGCACGGTCATGTCAGGCAAAGGCGGACATTGTTGCAGCCGATGAGTTTGAAGCCGGTCGCAGGGCGTTGCTTAATCTCGGTCATACGTTCGGGCACGCGTTGGAAGCTGCTGTTTCCTATGAAACCCAGCGTCTCGTTCACGGGGAAGGCGTTTCGATCGGCATGATGCTGGCACACGAGTTTTCAGAGCGGCTCGGTCTCGTCGGAGAAGACACGGTCTCCCGGGTGCACAAGCATCTGACCGACGTCGGATTACCGGTCCGGATCCAGGAGATACCTGGCCAGTTGCCCACGGCCGAGACTTTCATGGACATCATCGCCCAGGACAAGAAGGTTAGCCGTGGTGCCCTGACCTTCATTCTGACCCGGGGCATCGGCGAAGCCTTTGTTGAAAAGGGTGTCGACCCTGTTCAGGTTTCGGACTTCCTCAAGGAGAAACTCCAGGCATGACGGAAACGGCTCTCTGGCTGGCGGTTGCCGCCATATTTGTGCTTTTGTTCCTCTCAGGCTTCTTTTCCGGTTCGGAAACGGCGCTGACCGCGGCGTCGCGGGCGCGCATGCACCAGCTGGAAAAGACAGGAGACTGGAGGGCACGTGTTGCCAGCCGTTTGATTGCTTCGCGCGAACGGCTGATCGGCGCTCTTCTCCTGGGCAACAATCTGGTCAACATTCTGGCCTCGGCTCTGGCGACGAGCGTGTTCCTGACGCTTTTCGGCGAAGCGGGCGTTGCACTTGCCACCCTGGTCATGACGGCCTTGGTTTTGATCTTTGCGGAAGTTCTGCCGAAAACCTGGGCGATCACCAATCCGGAGCGTTTCGCGCTCGCGGTTTCACCGATTGTGCGCATTGTCGTGGCCGTCTTCGGCCCGGTTGTCGTTGGCGTGGAATGGATCGTACGACACCTTCTGCGGCTGGTCGGCGTCAAGATCGGCGATGATGCCTCGATCCTGTCGGCGCACGACGAGTTGCGCGGCGCGGTGGATCTGCAGCATATCGAGGGCGGGCTGGAAAAAGGTGAGCGCGACCGGCTTGGTGGCCTGCTGGATCTGGCCGAGCTGGAAGTGTCCGACGTGATGGTGCACCGGACCAACATGCAAGCCCTCAACGCCGACGAAGAGCCGTCCAAGCTGGTCAATGCCGCGCTGGCGTCTCCTTATACGCGATTGCCGCTCTGGCGCGGTGAGAGCGACAATTTCGTCGGCGTGCTGCACGCAAAGGATCTGCTGCGCGCTCTGCATGCGGTTGGAGGGGATCAGGACAAGGTCAACATTCTGGATATTGCCGCCCCAGCATGGTTCGTACCGGATACGACCAGCTTGCAGGATCAGCTGAATGCATTTTTGCGGCACAAGTCCCACTTTGCGCTCGTTGTCGACGAGTATGGTGAAGTGATGGGGCTTGTCACGCTGGAGGATATTCTGGAAGAAATCGTCGGCGAGATTGCCGATGAGCACGATCTGGAGCTGGAAGGTCTGCGTCCGCAGGCGGACGGGTCCGTGATTGTCGACGGCTCGGTGCCGATCCGGGACCTGAACCGTGCAGCGGACTGGAGCCTTCCGGATGACGAGGCTACGACGATTGCCGGCCTTGTCATTCATGAAGCGCGAATGATCCCGGAAGAGCGGCAGATCTTCACCTTCCACGGCTTCCGGTTTACGGTCCTGCGCCGGGAAAAGAACCGCATAACCCGTTTGCGCATCATGCCCTTGGGGCAGGCGCGCACATTGTCGGCCGGCGAACCTCCGCGCGTCACCGCACAGAACTCACCGGCATAACAAAGCGCAATCAGTCAGCGACACGGGCCGCGCGCGGGTCCGGTTCGCTGTCGGAGCGGATCTCCAGCGCGAGTGCGTGAATGCCGCCGGCGATTTCGTCTGCAAGCAGGTCGTTGATGGCCCTGTGCCGGGCCACTCGGTTCATACCTTCGAAGGCGGCTGCGGCAATTTGTACCCGGAAGTGGGTTTCACCGCCCTCGCGCCAGCCGCCATGGCCCCTGTGTTTTTCCGACTCGTCGATGACATTCAGAAAAACGGGTGAGAAGGCTGTCGTCAGTTTGTCGGTGATGATCTGTTTCGTGTTCATTTTTTTAACGTGGAACCGGTGTTTTCAAAGTTCAAGTCTTTGCTGGCCCGACCGTGACTGATACAGTTGCTGGCTGTTCGAGTTCCGGGGGAATCAGGGTTCGCAAAATAGCTCTGGACACCGGATAAATGCAACGCCCTGCGGCTTGTCCGCAACCTGATAGAATTCGATATTCGACCGCATGAAACTGGATTCAAAACTCTTCGACAGTATCCGGGTCAAGCCGGACAAGGAGCGGGTGGCGCAGGACCGTCATCCGGTCTGCGACCATCCGGGATGTCAGCGACCTGGAATGCACCGTGCGCCAAAGGGGCGGGAGCGGGAAGGCCAGTATTTTAATTTCTGCGTCGACCACGTTCGCGAGTACAACAAGTCCTACAATTACTTTATCGGGATGGGTGACGATGACGTTCGCACCTATCAGAAAGACAGTCTGACGGGGCACAGGCCAACCTGGAAAATGGGCGTGAACCGGCAGGCGGCAGACGGCCCGGACGGCTTTGACGCACGTGCCAGCATGCGCGGAAACGCACAGCGCAGAGCCGAGCAGGTGCGACGTCCGCGACAAAGAAAGCTACTAACGCTTGAAAAACGGTCGCTGGATGTGCTCAATCTGCCATACACTGCCCGTGGCGATGAAATCAAAGCGCGGTATAAAGAGCTTGTAAAATTGAACCATCCGGATGCCAATGGCGGTGACCGGTCTTCCGAAGACCGCCTGCGGGAAATCATTCAGGCCTATAACGTACTGAAGAAAGCCGGTTTCCTTTGAGCTTGCATGGCCTTGCAGGCTTTTCTCAAATTACCTTTCCCGAACATCCGGGACTGCGGAGGACTGATGACTGAGACGACGACTGCGGCAATGGCCATGCCGGATACCGAGATTTCCGTAGAAGAAGTATTTGGCTTTAAATCCAGCCTGAAGGTTCCGGCGTTTTCCACCGCATCCGAGCACGTGCCTGAGCGGGACGAGGACTATCTGTTTGACCGTGCAACGACCCTGGCGATCCTTGCAGGCTTTGCGCATAACCGCCGCGTGATGGTGACGGGTTACCACGGCACCGGTAAATCGACCCATATCGAACAGGTTGCTTCCCGGCTCAACTGGCCCTGTATCCGCGTGAACCTGGACAGTCACATCTCCCGTATCGACCTTGTCGGCAAGGATGCGATCGTTCTCAAGGACGGTCAGCAGGTGACCGAATTCCGAGACGGAATTCTGCCCTGGGCCTATCAGCACAACGTCGCACTGGTGTTCGACGAATACGACGCCGGCCGTCCGGACGTGATGTTCGTGATCCAGCGTATCCTGGAATCTTCCGGCCGTCTGACCCTGCTCGACCAGAGCCGGGTGATTCGTCCGCATGCCGCCTTCCGTCTGTTCGCCACAGCCAACACCGTTGGTCTTGGGGATACGTCCGGCCTTTATCACGGCACGCAGCAGATCAACCAGGCCCAGATGGACCGCTGGTCGATCGTGACGACACTGAACTATCTGCCGCACGACAACGAAGTTGATATCGTTCTGTCCAAGGCCAAGCATTTCCAGACTGACGAGGGACGCAACATCGTCTCCAAGATGGTGCGCCTGGCTGACATGACCCGCAACGCCTTCATCAATGGCGATCTGTCGACCGTCATGAGCCCGAGAACCGTCATTACCTGGGCGGAAAACGCGGAAATCTTCGGCGATGTCGGCTTTGCGTTCCGTCTCACGTTCCTGAACAAGTGTGACGACATGGAACAGTCGCTTGTGGCCGAGTTCTATCAGCGTTGCTTTGGCGAAGATCTGCCGGAGTCGTCCGTCAACGTCGTAATGAGCTGAGGTGCACATGGCTCCGAGGCCAGGTAGCAATTCTCTTCCGGGCAACAAGCCCGCCCCGACCACCGAGCCGTTCAAGCAGTCGGTGAGCGGAACCATGCGGGCTATTTCCGGTGAAGCGGAGCTGGAGGTTGTGTTCTCCGGCGATCGGCCAGGTCTGTCGGGCCTGTCTGCGCGCTTGCCCGAGCCAACGCGAAAGGTCAATGCGCACGAGATCGCGGTCACTCGCGGTCTGTCGGATTCCATGGCATTGCGCATTGCCTGCCACGACAAGGCGGTCCACGCCAAGAATATGCCGCAGGGTTCGGACGCCAGGACCATTTTCGAAGCTGTCGAGCAGGCACGCTGCGAGGCGGTCGGCGCCCGTCGCATGCAGGGTGTTGCAGACAACCTGGCCATCATGCTGGATGACCGGTTCCGGAAATCCGGTGCACCGGATATTTCCAGTCGCGAAGAGGCTCCGCTGCAGGATGCCCTGTCGCTGATCGTGCGTGAGCGCCTTACGGGAGCAGAGCCGCCGGAAAGCGCGAAGAACCTCGTTGATATGTGGCGAGGCTGGATCGAGGAAAAGGCAGGTGGTGACCTCGACAGGCTCGAAGCAGAGGTCGAGGATCAGGGCTCGTTTGCCGCGCGCCTGCGTGATGTGCTGAAGTCGCTTGATATGGGCGATGAACTGGGAGATCAGGATCAGGATACCGATCCGGATCAGAACGAGGACCAGGGCAACAACGACGAAGCCGAGTCGGGCGACGACAACCAGGAAGACAGCGGCGAGCAGGAAGCGGCGCCGCAGGAAATGGAACTTTCCGGCGAAGAGCAAGACAGCGGCGAAACGGAAGCTGCCGAAGCTGACATGGAGGACTTCGCCGATCAGGACCTGGCAGAGGATTCCGAGGAACCGGGCGAGAGCGACCGGCAGGATCTGCCGTTCACCAACCGGCCGGAATCCGATTACCGGGTGTTCACGCATCAGTTCGACGAAACCATTACGGCCGAGGAACTGTGTGATACGGCTGAGCTGGATCGCCTCAGAGGGTTCCTGGACAAACAACTTACGCATCTTCAGGGGGCGGTTGCCAGACTTGCCAACCGGTTGCAGCGCAAGCTGATGGCGCAGCAGAACCGGGCCTGGGATTTCGATCTCGAAGAAGGGCTTCTCGATACCGCACGCCTGACCCGTGCTGTCACGGATCCAATGTCACCACTTGCCTTCAAGCAGGAACGCGACACGAATTTCCGCGACACGGTGGTGACCCTGCTGCTGGACAATTCCGGCTCGATGCGCGGACGTCCGATCACGGTTGCCGCGACCTGCGCCGACATTCTGGCCAGAACGCTGGAGCGGTGCGGCGTGAAGGTGGAAATTCTGGGCTTTACGACCAAAGCCTGGAAGGGTGGCCAGTCCCGCGAGAGCTGGATCGGAGCCGGAAAACCGCCGACGCCCGGGCGTCTGAACGACTTGCGCCATATCATCTACAAGTCCGCCGATGCGCCGTGGCGCCGGGCACGTCGCAATCTCGGTCTGATGATGCGCGAAGGTCTGTTGAAGGAGAACATCGACGGCGAAGCGCTCCTTTGGGCACATGATCGACTGCTTGCCCGTCCGGAACAGCGCCGGATCCTGATGATGATTTCCGATGGTGCGCCGGTTGATGACACCACGCTTTCCGTTAATCCGGGCAATTATCTGGAACGCCACCTGCGTTACGTGATCGAGGAAATCGAGACCAGGTCACCGGTCGAGCTGATCGCCATCGGCATCGGCCACGACGTGACCCGGTACTATCGTCGGGCAGTGACGATCGTTGATGCCGAGGAACTGGCTGGCGCGATGACCGACCAGCTTGCCAATCTTTTCGATGACGAGGTCGATCTGTCCTTCCAGTCGCGCGGCAGACGCCGTCGCGCGGGGCAACGGTAAAAGGACAGTTTCATGGGAGGGCGATGAGATTGTTTCGACGAAAAATTGGGACAACTCTCGCCCTGATCGCCATGGCTGCAGCTTCCTGCACAGTCGCATTGCCTTCTGTTGCCCAGGATCTGTTGAGCAAAGGGCACCCGGTCAAGAGCCGCACCAAGAAGATTGAAAGCTTCCGGATCGGTCATGACGATACGAAGTTCGGCAAGCTGACCTTTCTTGGCGGACTGGAGTTGCTTGCCTCGGACCGCAAGACCGGCGGACTTTCAGGACTCGTCAGTCTCGACAAGGGCAATGCCTTCCTCGCAATCACCGACAACGGTCACTGGGTTGCCGGACAGATTGAACAATCAGAGACTGGAGAGCCACTCGACATCTCCGATGTCAGGTTTGCGCCTCTCCTGGGCAGCGACGGCAAGACATTGCGGGTTCGCTGGGGGCACGACACGGAAGCGCTGACAGTCGCGCCGTCTGGCACTTATGTGACCGCTGAAACGTATAATGCCGTGTATCGTTATCCCTGGCCGATCGAGACGGGCACCGAGCGCATGATCGGGCAGGTCGCGCTACCGGACCAGATCACGTCCCTCCCGCGCAATGCCGGGCTGGAATCGCTGGCCGCCGCGCCAGACGATCACCGACTTGCCGGGGAGCTTATCGCGATCGCCGAAACGGCACCGAGCGATGCACATGACCTTTCCGCGTTCATCATCGGAGCGGAAGGGACGGAAAGTTTCACGATCAAGCGTCTGGATCGCTTTGATGCCACCGACGCGGCCTTTCTTCCGAACGGCGATCTTCTTTTGATGGAGCGCAGGTTCAATCTTCGCGACTTGATCGGACTGAGGCTGCGCCGATTTCCTTCTGACGCGTTGGAGCCGGGTGCGGTTCTTGACGGTGAAATTCTCCTGGAAGCGGATTTCGATTATCAAATTGACAATATGGAAGCATTGGCGGTGCACCAGAACGAGCAGGGCGAAACGATCCTGACGCTGGTGTCAGACAACAATCGTTCGATCCTGCAAAGAACGATCTTTCTCAGGTTCCGGCTGGATGATTGAGGCATAGCCAAATGATTCTCGGGACTTGGTCAGCGTAGAACGGCTATGAAACTTCGAGACCTTTGTTTTTTCAAAGAAGCGCCATACGGTGGCAGCGGAAGTATCTTTGATGCCGTGCGAGATGAAGAACACCCCCAGAAAGAAAGGATTGTGTCTTATCTTGAGAACGGTGAGCTTTGTACGGCTGCCTTCGGCCTCGTAAGAGATACACTATCAGACGAAATTATTGGTCCACTTTTTATGCTGACGGACGGTGTCTGGGTTTGGGGAAGCGACTTAAGCACATATGTTGCGAAGTACAATGTAGAGCTTCCGGAAGATTTTGTTGAACAAGTCAAGGGTTGGGACGGTCAAAGATTTGACGTCAACCTTGCGTCTATCGAGCTTTGAAGACTTCTGGAGAAAAATCTGTCAGCTGCCTTGCCCGTTCCATGAAAGGCAGGTGAACAGGTATTCAAGCCCCGCCTGCCAGAGCGGATCAAACAAAAAAGGCGCCAGAGGGCACCTTTCGATTGTCTGGCGCTTATTTGCCGCTGCTCACGCCGCCGAACCGTTGGGCGCGGGCTGGAAGATACTCAGGATGATTCGATACGGCGCCAGAAGCGCCACGGCCACCAGCATCTTCACCAGAAAATCACCGACGGCAAGTGAGAACCACAGCAGCGTTTCAACGTCTCCGCCAATACCAAGGAAGGGGACCGGAAATGCCAGTGAACCGTCTTCCATGCCGAAGAAGGTATCAATAAACGCGAAGCTTGCAGAGAACGCGATGCCGAAGAACAGGGCCGTATCGATGATCGATCCGATCAGGGACGAGGTGATTGGTGCTTTCCACCAGCTCATCCGGCGCATGCGGTCGAAGATCGTAACGTCGAGCAACTGGGCTACCAAAAAGGCGGTGCCGGAGGCGACCAGAATGCGCGGTGTGGTAAAGGCTTCGTCGAGCGTCCAAAACAGCATGGGCACGACAATTGCCAGGGCGAAACCGGAGATGACAACCTTGCGTGCGGCCTGCGGGCCGAAGCGCCGGTTGGTCAGGTCGGTGACCAGAAACGCGATCGGGTAGGTAAATGCGCCCCAGGTCAGGGTGTCCGCAAGGTTCACGTTGCCGATGAAATGTTCCACCGGAAACTGGACCAGATAGTTGGAGGCCACAACGACAAGCGCCATCGCGAGAATCGCGATGGCGTGATGGCCCGCGGAGAAACTCCGGGTCTCTGTCATTTTTTTACCCTTGAGGGTTAGGCAGCAGCAGCTTCAGCCTGCTTGCGCTTGATGCTGACCTTGATCTTGCGCGCAGCGTCGGACAGCTCAGCGTCGGAAGCCTTCATGAGGTATGCGTCCAGACCACCACGGTGCTCAACGGAGCGCAGTGCGTGTGCGCTGACCTTCAGCTTGAAGGTTTCACCCAGCGTGTCGCTCATCAGAGACACGTTGCACAGGTTCGGCAGGAACCGGCGGCGGGATTTGTTGTTTGCGTGAGAGACGTTGTTGCCCGTCATCACATCTTTGCCGGAAAGTTCGCAACGGCGTGCCATGATATCACCTTTTGTTTTCGTGGCTGGGCCGTTACATGGAACCCAGCATGTCCAAACCGGAACCGGCGCGGACCTGAGGTCCGGCGACATCGTCTCCGGCATTTCTCGGAAAAAGTTGCCCCGCTATAATGGCAGCGCGCGCCAACGTCAAGACATCTCCGGCGCTTTGGCAAGATTCAATGCTTTTATTTGCCGAGCGCTCACTCGTTAACCACTGAGTTACCATAATTTAGAAATATTGAAGGCGTTCAACGGACGAATTTCATGATACTGTTACCGCCGCGGAACACTCACTGGTGCGGGGGCGCAAATCGCTGTCTATTTGACAGTGTGGAGGTTTGAAGTGTTTGGTTTGACGTCTCTTGGGCGGATTGTCGCCCTGCCAATGATTGCCGGCGCGCTGCTGATTTCACCGGCGGAAGCCAAAAAAAGCAGTGTCGGCGGCCTTTATTCGATTTCAGTGGCCGGTTTCAAGATTGGCAAGGGAACGCTTTCGCTTGTCGTCCAGGGAAATGCTTATTCTGCAAAGGTCAGTGTTGAGCCTGCTGGCATCGGAACGCTGTTCACGACCGGCAAGGGCGGTGCGGAAGCGTCCGGATGGTTGGTGGGTTCAAAGGTCGTGCCGTCGAAATACCGGATGGCATCGCGGGCTTCCAACTTGGATTTTTATGTCAATCTCAACCAGGGGTCCCGAAATATCCGGTCCATGGAAGTGGCGCCGAAATTCAAGCCCAATCCTGAACGGATCAAGGTCACCAACCGCCACAAGCGCAATGCGATCGATCCGCTGAGCGCGGCTCTGATGCCGGTCCGCCGGGCCAAGGACAGTCTTGGTCCCAAGGCATGTTCCCGTAAACTTCCCATATTCGATGGCTGGACCCGTTTTGACATCAAGTTGAGTTATGAGGGAACCAAGGAAGTTTCCGGTCGCGGCTATGACGGTCCCGTGGTGGTGTGCAAGGCCCGTTGGGTGCCTGTGGCTGGGCACAGGCCGTCCAAGGAATCAGTCAAGTTCATGGCCAAGGCCAATATGGAAGTCTGGATTGCACCCATGGGCCGCGACAATGTGCTGCTGCCCTACCGAATTGCCGTCGACACCAAGAATGGCCGCTTGCTGGTGGAGGCCACAAAGCTCAATATTGATGGCGTGGGCAACGATCAGGCCGCTCGTTAGAGGCAAACAGTCAATCTTTCCCGATGCAGATTGTTGCCAATCGCGCGTTGGTCCGGGCGTGAATTCGTTCTGTTGGAGGTCGCCGAGACTTGCGCCCTCTTGCGTCTCTTGATACAGCCCACCACGTATGCCATCCGGGCGCGTTTCGTGCCCTTACAAACTGTTTTTCCGGAACGGCCGCTTGTTGGCTGGCGGTGCCGGGTCGTTTCAGGTAACCGAGTACATGCACAGCTATTTGGAATTCGAAAAGCCCGTTGCGGACATTGAAGGCAAGATCCAGGAACTCAGGGCACTTGCCGCTGAGGATGGGGAAGAGGTCAATGTCGACAGCGAAATCGACCGGCTGAAAACGAAATCCGCGCAAACGCTCGAAGACCTCTACACGAAACTGACCCCCTGGCAGAAGACGCTTGTCGCCCGTCATCCGGACCGTCCGCATGCGGTCGACTATGTTGCCGGCCTGATCGAAGACTTCACGCCGCTCGCCGGTGACCGGAAATTTGCAGAAGATCACGCCCTGCTCGCAGGTATTGGCCGGTTTCGCGGACAATCTGTTGCGGTTCTGGCCCAGGAAAAGGGGCACAACACCGAAAGCCGCCTGAAGCACAATTTCGGCATGGTTCGTCCGGAAGGTTACCGCAAGGCCGTTCGCGTCATGGAAATGGCTGAACGGTTCGGCCTGCCGCTGATCAGCTTTGTCGATACCTCCGGTGCCTATCCGGGGCGCGGTGCGGAAGAGCGCGGTCAGTCCGAGGCGATCGCACGGTCTACCGATGTCGGTCTGGGCCTTGGAACGCCTTCGGTTGCTGTCGTGATCGGTGAAGGCGGTTCAGGTGGCGCGATTGCAATTGCGACAGCCAACAAGGTGCTCATGCTCGAGCATGCCATCTATTCCGTGATTTCTCCGGAAGGCGCCGCATCCATTCTGTGGCGTGACAGCGCCAAAGCTCAGGATGCGGCAACGGCACTCAAGATCACTGCACAGGACCTGAAGCAGCTCGGCGTAATCGATGGAATCATCGATGAACCGGTTGGCGGTGCCCATCGTGCGCAGGAAATCGTGATCGATACCGCTGGCAAGTCGATTGAGGCGGCGCTCAAGGAGCTTGAAGGCCTGAGCCCGGAAGAGTTGCGCAAGCAGCGCCGCGAGAAATTCATCTCCATCGGCAGGACGCTCAGCTAAGCGCGCGCCATAGGGCGTGGTTCAAAGCATTTCGTGAAAAGCCTGAATTGCCTATCGCTACCCGATATCAAGGATTACAATGCGGTAGGTAGTGCTTTTTGTCTCATGGTTTTCACGAAACGCCGTAATTCACGGAATTGTCAGATGAAATTTGCAGGAGGTCGCATCAATTGTGGCCTCCTTTGCCTTTGTGTGGCCAGATTCTGCCGTCATTCAGGCGAGGTTGTGGTTTAAGTCAGGTCGGGTGAACCACGGTGCAACGACACTTTTTGTTCCTAACACCCAGTTTTGGTTCGTAGGGGTTAACCAGTTTCAGTAACTTATCGTCAACCATCATTCCCTAGCCTTTGCGCAGGGGGCGAGACGCGGGAATTGCGAACGAGCCGTGCGGTAGTCAGCTTCCGGTTTGTTTAGATTTCCGATCATTTTGGGATAGTACAATGGTCTTTCGGCGCCTATTTGATACGCCAGCCAACCTTCGGCAGGGCTTTAAAAGTCAGTCTGGCCGCAAGGTAACGAAGATCGGTGCGGCGCTTCTCGCGGCCGGTTTCCTTGCTGGCTGTCAAGCAGATGAATTCGGAGCAGGCCCCAAGCATCTACGTCCCGTCAGCTCTTCCCTGAAGCGGAAGATGACCGACATGAACATGAGCTCGACCTCACCGATCATGATCCGGATCTTCAAGGAAGAATCCGAGCTTGAGGTCTGGAAACAGACCCGGTCCGGCAAGTTCAAGCTTCTGGATGAGTTCGAGATCTGCAAATGGTCCGGCAAACTCGGGCCGAAGTTCAAGGAAGGCGACCGGCAGGCCCCCGAAGGGTTCTATGAGATCACCCCGGCGTTGATGAATCCGAATTCAAGCTATCACCTGGCGTTCAATCTCGGCTATCCGAACAAGTATGACCGTTCCCATGGACGGACCGGTTCTCACCTGATGGTCCACGGCGCGTGCTCGTCACGCGGTTGTTACGCGATGACCGATGAGCAGGTGCAGGATATCTATGCGCTCGCCCGAGACAGTTTCAAAGGCGGTCAGCGATCCTTCCAGGTTCAGGCGTATCCCTTCCGGATGACGCCGGAAAACATGGCCCGTCACCGGGACAATGAGCATCTGGCCTATTGGAAGATGCTGAAGACCGGCTACGACCATTTCGAAGTTACCAAGACACCGCCCAAGGTTTCGGTCTGCGAAAAGAAATATGTCTTCGACGCGACCACGCTTGTAGACGGTGTCCCTTTCCGAGCCAGCGCGAAATGCCCGGATTATCAGGTCAGCCCCCGAATCGCGACCGCGGTTGCTTCCAAGCAACGCAAGGACAACGAAAAATTCCAGCAGCTGGCGGCCCGCTTCGACGCGCGCGAAGAACGTCAGAAGCGTTGGGAAGAACGCTCCAACCGTTTTGCCGAAGCTCTTGGCGGCGGAGAGGATGAAGCCGGTGCGACTGCCGTGACGGCCGATGCGCCGGCGGTTGTCGAGCAACCTGCCCAGACCGCCGCCAACACTGCCGAAAGCACGCCCGTGCCTGAGCCGCAGTCCGATCAAGCGGTGGAAACGGCATTTGCACCGCAAGAGCAATCCGGCGGCAGTTCGGTTGGCAGTTTCTTCAAGCGTTGGGTCCCGTTTGGCTCCAAGGCAACGGAAGAAGCACCCGGTGCCGCGCCGGCGACAACCGATGTCGTGCCTTCGGCAAAGCCCTGATCAGCTTTCAAGCGCCGGCAGACCTGTTGATACGCCCTCTCGAATGACCTCGGGATCGTATGCCTTGCGGGCAAAGACTTCGCGCACGAGAGGCTCGAAGCTTTCCAGCGTGTCTGTCGGATAATCCGGATCGAATGAACTCTGATCCCAGCGTTCGCAGAAATCGGCGCAGGCCTTGTAATGGATGTGGTCCTTGAACCGCTCGCGGGCGTTCTGGTCCCAGCCGTAGTGGTGCGCGTAATAGACCATCTGGAAAATACCGTGATGTTCCACCACCCATGAGACCTCTTCACGAACGAAGGGTCTGATGACTTCCGCGGAGAAGCGATCATGGTTCTGGGGCGCCAATCCGTCTCCGATATCGTGGAGCAACGCACCGACAACCCAGTCGGTATCCGCGCCCTCCCGGCGCGCCCGTGTTCCTGCCTGCAGCCCATGGGCCATGCGGGTGATCTGATAGCCGGATAAGGTATCTTCTCCCTGGCGGCGCAATTCGGCCAGGATACGGTCTGCCGTCATGGCGTGGTAAGGTTTTTCGGCCTGCTCAAGAAGCTCGTAGTCTTCCTTGGTGCCATCCTTCATCTGGGTGAACGAAACTGTTTTCATGGCTCACACTCCTCCCGATCTGAAAAGAGTGTGAGCGGAACGTTCGGATGTTGTCCAGTTGGCAATTTGACGCCGTTAGCTGCCGTGCTTTTCTGATTGGCGGTTACCGGAAACCTATTTCGGCATCAGCACCCAGTAGTCGAAGTCCAGGATCACGTCGTCCAGATATTTGCCGTCGGCATCCTTCAGCGGGAAATCGCCGCAGGTGCGGTTCTTTGTGGCAACCAGTCGAAGGCGAAGCGCACCTGCATCCATGCGGCCTTCGATCTCGGCCTTGTCGATAACTTCCGACCAGGCGTAGACAGTATCACCGGAGAAAAGCGGAGCGACGTGCCGTCCGCCGTTGATGCCGGCAATATGGAAGGCGTTGCCAAGCCCGTTGAAGGAAAGAGCGCGGGCGAGTGAGATGACGTGACCGCCATAGATCAGGCGCTTGCCGAACCTGCCCTGGCCTTCGGAGTGCTGGTTGAAATGCACCTTGGCGGTGTTCTGGTAAAGCCGCGTGGCCAACTGGTGCTCCGCCTCCTCAACGGTCATGCCGTCAACGTGGTCGATTTTTTCGCCAATCTCGTAGTCGTCGAAGCGGAAGGAAGATCCGGAAAGGTCATTGTCCCAATTGGCCGAATCAAGCATCGGCACAGCCGTTCCGAGCGCCTGGGGATCGATGACTGCCGGAAGATCCGGAACAACGGGTTCCGGGGCCGGGCTCGCTTCGTCCCGTTTTCTGACCATGACCCAGCGGACATAGTCCAGAACTTCCGTACCGTTGGATGTGTAGCCGGTCGAGCGCACATAGACGACGCCGGTCTTGCCGTTGGAGTTTTCCTTCTTTCCGATGACTTCCGAAACGGTCGAGATCGTGTCGCCCGGAAACACGGGTGCCAGGAACCGGCCGCCTGCATACCCAAGGTTGGCGACTGCGTTGAGGGAAATGTCCGGTACGGTCTTGCCGAAAACCACGTGGAACGTCAGCAGGTCGTCGACCGGGGCGTGAGAATAACCGAGCGACTTTGCGAAAGCGTCCGAGGATTGAACTGCAAAGCGTGAGCCATAGAGCGCGGTATATAGGGCCTGGTCACCGCTGGTGATCGTGCGTGGCGTGGCGTGCCGGATCACCTGACCGACTTCAAAGTCCTCGAAAAAGTTGCCTCGATTGGTCTTGCTCAACGGTTCCCCTCCCAAATCTGGTTTGTTGGCGGGGATTAGAGCCTATTGCAGTGCACACAAGCAAGTCCGACCTTTTGTTGAGGCAAAACAAAAAAAGCCCGGGCCAGGCCCGGGCTTTTCAGCAGACTATTCTGGATCGGCTTACGCCGATGCCTTGTTGGCCGCCCGTTCGGCGCGCTTGCGGGCATGCGGATCGAGCTCTGCCTTGCGCAGGCGGATGGTTTCCGGGGTCACTTCCACCAGCTCGTCATCGGCAATATAGGAAAGCGCGGCTTCCAGGGTCAGCTTCATCGGCGTGGTCAGCTTGACCGCATCGTCCTTGCCGGCGGAGCGGATGTTGGTCAGCTGCTTGCCTTTCAGCACGTTGACTTCCAGGTCGTTGCCGCGCGTATGTTCGCCAACGATCATGCCCGGATAGACCTTTGTACCCGGATCGATCATCATCGGGCCGCGATCTTCAAGGTTGAAGAGAGCGTATGCAACGGCTTCACCGGTGCCGTTTGACAGCAGTACGCCGGTGTGCCGGCCCTGGATCGGGCCCTTATAGGGCTCATAGCCGTGGAACAGGCGGTTGAAGATTGCGGTGCCGCGGGTGTCGGACATCAGTTCCGCCTGGTAGCCGATGAGGCCACGGGTCGGAGCGTTGAACACCAGGCGGGTTCGGCCACCGCCAGACGGTTTCATTTCGAGAAGGTCGGCCTTGCGCTCCTGAAGTTTCTGCACGACCACACCGGAATGTTCCTCATCGACGTCGATGATGACTTCCTCGATCGGCTCCAGACGGTTGTTTGCATCGTCATACTGATACACAACGCGTGGACGGCCGACCCCAAGCTCGAAGCCTTCCCGGCGCATGTTCTCGATCAGGATCGCCAGCAGCAGTTCACCACGGCCCGATACAATGAATGCATCCGGCTCGTCGGTGTCTTCCACCTTGAGCGCGACGTTGCCTTCGGCTTCTTTCATCAGGCGTTCGCGAATGACGCGCGACTGGACCTTGGAACCTTCGGTGCCTGCCAGCGGGCTGTCATTGACCCGGAAGGTCATGGACAGGGTCGGAGGATCGATCGGCTGTGCCTGAAGCGGTTCGTCCACACCCGGTGCGCAGAGGCTGTCGGCAACCGTTGCCTTGGTCATGCCGGCAATCGCAACGATATCGCCTGCTTCACCCTGATCGATCGGCTGGCGTTCCAGGCCGCGGAAGGCCAGGATTTTCGACACGCGACCGTTTTCGACCAGGCTGCCGTCGCGCGCGAGGGCCTTGATCGGCATGTTCGGTACAGCGGTGCCGGAGACCACACGACCGGTCAGGATGCGGCCGAGGAACGGATCGGATTCGATCGTGGTGGCCAGCATGCGGAATTCACCCGGCTCTGCTTCGGGTGGGGCCACCCGGTCGAGAACCATGTCGAACAGCGGTTCCATGCTGTCTTGCGGTCCTTCCGGCTCCAGTGCCATCCATTCCTGCTTGGCGGAACCGTAGAGGACCGGGAAGTCCAGCTGATCTTCGTTGGCATCCAATGCGGCAAACAGGTCGAAGACCTCATCAAGCACTTCTTCGGCGCGCTGCTCAGGCTTGTCGATCTTGTTGATGGCGACAATCGGCTTCAGGCCGAGCTTCAGGGCTTTGCCGAGGACGAACTTGGTTTGCGGCATCGGGCCTTCTGCAGCATCGACAAGCAGGATCACGCCGTCGACCATGTGCAGAATACGTTCAACTTCGCCGCCGAAGTCGGCGTGGCCGGGTGTGTCCACGATGTTGATGCGGGTGTCCTTGTGGACCAGCGACGTCACTTTCGCCAGGATCGTGATCCCGCGTTCGCGTTCGATGTCGTTAGAGTCCATCATCCGCTCTTCGGTGCGCTGGTTGTCACGAAACGCGCCGGATTGCTTCAGGAGAACGTCGATAAGAGTGGTTTTGCCATGGTCAACGTGAGCGATAATGGCAATATTACGCAGGTTCATGAGCGGGCTCCAAAAGACAGAACGGGCCCCATGCGGACCCGTATCTTGTCTGGATTTTAAGATTTCGCTGGCCGGCATCCGTGCCGGATTTGGCGCCTTTATACGTGGCATACCGTATTTGTGCAATGCGGGACCTGAAGAGATCATTGACAGGAGCGCAGAACGGGCCTATTTCGTAAGGTAACCTTACTAAATGGGGCGGCGATGAGTCTTCCTTACCCGAATGTCAGTGTCACCATGCTGGTCGTGGATCTGGCCCGGTTGCTCAGGCGGCGTTTCGAAGCCGCTTTGACGGAGGTTGATACCGGACTGACCGTCGGAGAGGCGCGTACACTGTTTTACGTGTGGCGCAATCCTGGTCTGCGTCAGGCCATGCTGGCGGACATCATGTATGTCGAGCCGATGACCCTGGTCGGTTATCTGGACTCGCTGGAAAAAGCTGGACTCGTCAAACGCTGCCCGGACCCGACTGACAAACGGGCCAAATTGATCGAACTGACGCCGACGGCCGATCCGCTGTTGGAGAGAATTGGCGAGGCGCTTCATTCCGTTCGGGCGAAGGCGTTGGAAGAAGTCCCCGAAGACAGCCGGGAAATGCTGGAAAACCTGTTGCAGACCATGAAGGACAGCTTGCTTCAGGAGGCTGCCAGAGGAAAGCAGAAATGACCGCAAGCGGTTCAATCATGAGCGCAAGGCGCACGTCGTTGCTTGGGGCCGGGCTTGTTGCCATCGGCCCCATTTCGATGGCGCTTTACACTCCGGCGATGCTGACGTTGGCGGATGCCTTCGATACATCCTACTCCGCGGTCAAGCTGACCTTGACTGCCTATTTTGCGGGATTTGCGGTCACTCAGCTGATTTGTGGTCCATTTTCAGACGCTTATGGGCGCAAGCCCGTTACGCTTGCCTTCCTGACCCTCTATCTCATCTCAAGCGTGCTGGCGACTTTCGCTCCAACCGTCGAGTTCATGGTGTTTGCCCGCGCATTGCAGGGCGTTGGAGCCGCTGTCGGGATTTCGGTTTCCAGGGCGATTGTCCGTGATCAGTTCACCGGGCAGGCGTCTGCCAAGATCATGAACGCGGTTGCCATGATGTTGGCGCTCGGTCCGGCCGTTTCTCCAATGATCGGTGGATTTGTGCTGGAATTGTTCGGTTGGCGGGAAATCTTCTGGTGCATGCTGATTTATGGCGCTGTGCTGATGGTTTCCGTGGTGCTGTTCCAGGTCGAAACCAATCCCAATCCGGGCAAGCATCATCTCAATCCGGCTCGGCTGTTCACGAATTACCTGAGCTTGCTCAAGGATCGCCGGTTTCTGGCTCCAAGCATCCTGATCGGGTGCGGTCTCGGAAACATTTATGCGCTGGCAATCGTATTGCCCTTTGTCCTTATGGGCGAGGTCGGTTTGTCATCATTTGTCTTCGGATTGACGATGATCATTCAGTCCGGTTCGTTCATAGCCGGAACCATAGTGACCGGCCGTCTTCTGAAAAAAGTCGAGGCGCACAAGCTTGTTCCCTTCGGAATGACGACCTGGGTCATTGCGTCAATTCTGATGAGCTATCTAACGCTGACGCAGGAGCCGACGGTTTTGACCGTGATGGGGCCTGTTGCATTGTTTGCGTTTGGTCTGGCACTGGTTTTGCCTGCGTGTTTCACCGATGCCATGGCGCCGTTTCCGCACATGGCAGGGGCTGCGTCTTCCATGGTCGGCTTCATCCAGTTCGGCGGTGGCATGATCACCAGCCTCATCATTGCTGCGATCGGTGATCCGATGCTCGGACTGGCGATCGTCCTGCCATTGATGCCGATTGTCGGGATTGTCTGCAATCTCGTCCTAAAGAACGAGGTCGACCAGCCGGCTGCTGCGGAATAATAGCCTCCACGAAAACTTCGACCCTCGCACTCGTGACTTGACCCGGTCAGGCCGAGCGGGCATCAGTCTGGCTGGATCTACGAGGAACCCGCAATGGCGAAAGCCACCGAATATCTTCTCCCGACAAGCCGTCCGCATGTGATGGGTATCTTGAATGTCACGCCGGACTCATTTTCCGACGGAGGACGGCACAACGCCACGGATTCTGCCCTGGCGCATGCAAGAGCGATGATCGCGGAAGGCGCCGATATTCTTGATGTCGGGGCGGAGAGCACACGGCCGGGGTCTGTCCCCGTCAGCCTGGAGGACGAGTGGGCACGTCTTGCACCGGTCCTCGAGCCCGTTGCCGATTTGGGCGTTCCCGTTTCAATCGACACTTACAAGGCGGAAATTGCAAAACGCGCCTGTCTGGCCGGAGCTGTCATCGTCAACGATGTCTGGGGCCTTCAGAAAGATCCGGGTATGGCAGATGTCGTCGCCGAGGCAGGTGTTCATGTCGTGATGATGCACAATCGGTCCGAAGCGGATGGCAGCCTCGATATTCTCAGCGATATCGACCGTTTTTTCGAGATATCTCTGCAACTTGCCGACAAGGCAGGTATCGCCAGGGAAAAGCAGATCCTTGATCCTGGCTTTGGCTTCGGAAAGACCATTGATCAGAATTTTGTAATCCTGAATCGCTTTGAAACATTGAAGAAACACGGTCTGCCGGTTCTTGCCGGTGCATCCCGCAAACGCATGATTGGCGCTGTTCTGGGTGTGGAGACCGATGAGCGCTTGAATGGGTCGCTTGCCGTGCACATGACCGCTCTTTTGAAGGGCGCGTCAATCGTGCGTGCCCATGATGTCGGTCCACATGCGGATTGCGTGCGTATGCTGGAAGCAACAATTCTGGAACGGAACCCTGCCTGACATGACATCCGAAACAAAAAAAGACGATGCCCCCACGCGCAGCGCACTGGGGCTCGGATCAAACCTGGGTGATCGGAAGGCCAATCTGGACGAAGCAGTGCGGCGGCTGGAACAAACGGAAGGCGTTACCCTGGTTTCCAGGTCATCGAACTATCAGACCCCGCCTTGGGGACCAGTGCCGCAGGATGATTACCTGAATATCTGCCTGGTCATCGACACGATCCTGACCCCGCACGAACTGCTCAGCCGTTGCCTCGAGATTGAAACTGAACTCGGCCGTGTCAGAGACATTCGCTGGGGCCCAAGAACCATCGATATGGATGTTCTGATCTACGGCATGGAAAAGGTCGAAGATGAGGATCTGGAACTGCCACACCCGCGAATGGGAGACCGGGCCTTCGTGTTGATCCCGCTCGCAGAAATTTGGCCAGATGCCCCGCTTGGAGACGGCAGAACCGCCGCCGAGGCACTGGAGACCTGCCCCGACCAGGAGGGGGTTGTAAAGCTTGAGCAATAAGGTCATTGGCCAGAGTTTCTGGAGGTGATCGATGCAGGTCTTTGTGAAATAGACGGCCAATCGCCTACAGAATTGAGTGCCTGAACAAAACACATCAGAGTTGTCATGTGTTCATGGAGCGATCGAATGCCATCCCCATGGAGACGTCGATTCAGCGGACTGGTCGAGCGGTCAGGATTTGCACGAGCTTAAGCATCCTTCAGTAATATTATGTTTCTCTCGGTTTTGGGGTTTGACGCATTCAGGCCTTTGATGAAGGACGCTTTGGGGGCCTCAAAATCTTGTCCAAGAATCGACGTTACATAGATATATCCGACCGAAGAACAGGTGTCTGATGGGCGGGTTTCGAGATTTTTACCTGAAAGTGCTTAAAGCTGATGAGCTAAACGTCAGGTTTGCTGGGCCGATCTTCATCTTCATGCTGTTTTCAGCTTCTGTTTTTCTGCTTGCGTCCTGGTATGCAGATGATGGTGGGACTTTTGATTTTCCGGCGAATTTGAGCTTGGCGGAGCACGAAGATTTTGCGGCTTTCTATCGCGCCGGCGAGATGGCCCGAGAAGGGGAGGCAGTCGACGCTTACGACTACTATCAATTTAGCAAGTACTTCTCCGAAAGTAACAGGTTTCTGCTGTTCTTGAACCCGCCTCATGCGTTGCTGTTTTTCGAACCGCTTTCTCTTTTTAGTTATCCCGTGGCAAAAGCAATTTTTATGGCGATCAACGCTATATTTCTAATCGGTGCGATACATTTAGTTCGAATGAATCTGGGGGTTTGGCCGTACTTCTTTGCGATCGCATCCGCTGGAGCGGTCTACTCGTTTCAACTCTTGCAGATTGCCCCGATTACGACATTTTTGCTTCTGTTCGCATTGCTTCGAAGTCGAGAGCAGCCACTTTTGGCCGGTCTTGCATTGTCTGTTTTGACGATAAAACCGCAATTTGGCCTCCTGGTGCCGATTTTTCTGATTGCGCGTCAGGATTGGAGAGCATTTGGTGCAGCGGCAGTGGGCAGCTCCATCCTGATGCTGGTGTCTGTCTTCGTTTACGGTTTTCCGGTCTGGCAGGCGTTTATGGCATCACTCGCTGGCGGCGTGCATTCGATACAATTCGAGGCTCCACACAGCATGATGATTACTGTTGGGCAGACCTTGGGTAAATTTGGCTCTCCGGTCGAATTCAGAACCGTTCTTCAAATATTGATGTTGCCGGTTTTTGCTTCTGTAGTTTGGTGGGCGGCCAGAAGTTTGCGCAAGGAGGCGGCGGTATCGATTTCATTGCTGGCAATGGCCATTGCTGCACCGTCTTTTCTTTTCTATGACTGGTTGATCTACTCGGTAGCGTTGCTCTTGATGGCGAAGGTGATGCCAAAATGGCCGATATCACTTCAGGTGACCGGAGGAGTGCTCTGGATTGCTCCAGTAATTCATGACGTGATCTATCAGCATAACCAAGCCGCGGCGATGTACTTTTCAGGGTTTATTCCGTTTTTAGCCGTACTTGTGCTGATTCTGGCAGTGTTTTGCTTTCGGGATGAAAAAGTAGACCTTACGAGTTTGGTTTCTGATAAAGATTCTGTTGCTTGAGTAGGTGAGCAAGTTGTCTCATCACGCTACCAATTCCGCATGCTTTTGTTGTGCGGATGTTCGTTTTACCCTGTAAGACCAATAAAGCTCTTCATGTGAAGATTGGCCGTGTCGGCGTCTTGCCGGTGTTCGGTTCCAAAGGGGCAGGCCTGCCGGGCAAGGCAGCCAGACCAGCACTCGGTCGTGCTTTCCAACCTAAGATGATAGCGGCATTTTGGAACGTCGTATCCATTCGTCATGGTAATCGCGTCTACCGGACAGGCACCAAGGCAGGGTTTGTCATGACAGGTTTCGCAGGGGCCTGGGGCGAGTGATGCCGCAGCATCACTTTCAGGGTCTGATGAGAGAAACGCTGCCCGGAACCCGGTCCAGGGCCCGTAGTCCGTGTGGGCCAGTACCCCGAGCGGACTTTGTGAGAAGCCACCGCATCTAAGAGCCCACTGTTGAAACGGATGATAGGGCGGTCCGTCAAAGGGAAAGAGGACATCAAATCCGTTCCCGGTCGCCAGGTCCCAGAGGACACGCCTGGTGTAGCGATCAAGAGGATCAGGTTTGCCGTCGCGGTGTTCGGGACTCTGACTCAGAAATGGCCAAAGGGATGGTCCGGTGCTCCCGATGAGAAGAAGCGATTTGACTGGGCAGCCATCGGCCCGGTCCGGCACAAGGTCATCCGGTCCTGGCTCAAATCCACCAAGACACAAAAAACCGGCGGCTGCGAGGCTGTCTGTCAACTCCACTGCCGCCGGCTCTTTCATCTTGTCAGCTCTCAGCCGATCCGGTCGCGCTTGGCGAGCGTGCGCAGGCGCAGTGCGTTCAGCTTGATGAAACCGGCTGCATCCTTCTGGTCATAAGCGCCCTGGTCGTCTTCGAAGGTGACCAGCTCTTCAGAATAGAGAGAGTACGGCGAGGACCGGCCAACGAGGATGACATTGCCCTTGTAGAGTTTCAGCTTGACCGTACCGGTGACGTGTTCCTGGCTCTTGTCGATCAGAGCCTGCAGCATTTCGCGCTCAGGTGAGAACCAGAAGCCGTTGTAGATCAGCTCGGAATAACGCGGCATCAGCTCGTCCTTCAGGTGCGATGCACCACGGTCGAGAGTGATGGATTCCATGGCCCGGTGTGCGGTCAGGAGAATGGTGCCGCCCGGTGTTTCGTAGATGCCGCGGCTCTTCATGCCGACAAAGCGGTTTTCTACCATGTCGAGGCGGCCGATGCCGTTGTCACGGCCGTAGTCGTTGAGTTTGGCAAACAGGGTTGCCGGAGACATCTTCTCGCCGTTCAGCGAAACTGCGTCGCCCTTTTCGAAGCCAATTTCAATTTCGGTGACAACGTCCGGAGCTTCGGTCGGATCAACAGTGCGCTGGAAAACGTAGTTCGGTGCTTCTTCAGCCGGGTCTTCCAGAACCTTACCCTCAGAGGAGGAATGCAGCATGTTGGCATCGACGGAGAACGGGGCCTCGCCACGCTTGTCCTTCGGAACTGGAATCTGGTGCTTTTCGGCAAAATCAAGCAGATCGGTCCGGGACTTGAAGGTCCAGTCACGCCACGGCGCGATTACCTTGATGTCCGGGTTCAGGGCGTAGGCAGACAGCTCGAAACGGACCTGGTCGTTGCCTTTGCCGGTTGCGCCGTGAGCGATCGCGTCTGCGCCGGTTTCCTCGGCGATCTCGATGAGGCGTTTGGAAATCAGCGGACGGGCAATGGAGGTGCCGAGCAGGTAAACCCCTTCGTAGACCGCGTTGGCGCGGAACATCGGGAAAACGAAATCACGGATGAATTCTTCGCGCAGGTCATCAATGTAGATTTCCTTGATGCCCATCATCTCGGCCTTCTTGCGTGCCGGCTCCAGCTCTTCGCCTTGTCCGAGATCCGCAGTGAAGGTCACGACTTCGCAGCCGAGTTCGGTCTGCAGCCATTTCAAAATGATGGAAGTATCGAGGCCGCCGGAATAAGCCAGCACGACTTTTTTGATGTCACCATGCGCCATTGAAGGAAGGTCCAGTTCGTTGATCTGGGCGGATTGACCGCACCGTTAAAAATTTGCGGCAATTTAGCCGGTTCTATGGGCTGTGCAAGCCCCTTCGAAGGGCCAAATGGTCGCCGCGGGCCCCGGCAGTGTGTCGCTGGTGGCAGTGAGATCGTGAACACTCGAAACTTGCAATTGACTTCACCTCGGTTGAGGGTGTTACCGGATGGTTAATTTGCAGTTCGGTATTCCAGCCGAACGAGGAGGTGGAATGGGCCTTATCGACTTCAAGCTCGATGTCTATGACTACCTGACGTTTCTTATTCTCTTGTTTGTCGTGATCGCTTTTTTCTACGCGATGATCACTTTGGGCGGATTGCCGGGCAAGCTGGCGGAAAAGCGCAATCATCCTCATGCGGAATCGGTAAAACTCGGCGGATGGATTGGACTTTTTACCATTTTCCCGTGGATCCACGCGCTGATCTGGGCCTACCATGATTCCCTGACAATCGATGTCAGGAAACTTCCGAAGGACATGCATGCGAAACCTGACGGCGACAGTGTTGCCAACGCTGAAGGGAAACTTGAGGCTGGCATAGTTTCGGAAACCTCACAGAAAAAAATGCCTGCGAACCTTGAGCGAGCCAACACTGACGAAAGTGCGCCCTGATGACGGTCGCGCTGCTCATCCTGTTTTTTTACGCGATCGCGATGTGGCTGGTGTTCTATAAATACCAGCTTTTGAAGTTCAATATTGCCTGGGGAGTTGTGACCTTTTGGGTCGGCTTCCATGTTCTGTTTCTGCTGATTGTATTCCTGAGGTTCTACACTCCCTACACAATTGATGGTCACGTGATCCGGCAAACCATCCAGATTGCGCCACGACTGCCGCACCCGACACTGCTGGAAGAAGTGTTCGTCGCGCAGAATCAGAAAGTCAAAAAGGGGGATCAGCTTTATCAGTTCGATCAAACCCTTTATGCGGCGCAGTTGCAGGAAGCACAGGCGAACCTGGCAATTGCGCAACAGAACGCTCTGATCCTGCAAGAAGATATTGTCCTGGCGCAGGATGCGCTCGATGAAGCTCGTGCAAACGAGCAATTCGCCAATGAGCAGGTCAACCGGTATTCCAATCTGGTTCCGCGTGGCGGGGCGAAACAGGAAACGCTGGACAAATGGAACGCGCAACTGGCAGCTGCCGAGGCTCAGGTGGCGGAAGGTGAAGCCAATCTGAAAAAGGCTCAACTGGCAGCGGATGCGACGCTCGATGGCGTGAATGCCCAGGTGGCAGCGGCGCAGGCTCAGGTGGATCAGGCGCAGTATTATCTTGACCAGACGACGATCCATGCGCCGGAAGACGGCATGATCGTCAGCCAGCAAGCGCGGCCCGGGCTCGTGGTCGGCGGCTTTCGGGTTGGCGCCATCGCGGCCTTCGTTGCCGATGCCAATCCCTATTTTTTGGCGACCTTCTACCAGGAACACCTGAAGTTCGTGGAGCCGGGCCAACCGGTGGAGGTGGCGCTCGATTTTTATCCGGGACAGATCTTCACCGGAAAGGTCAAGTCGATCTGGGAAGGTACCGGGCAGGGGCAGATCAAGCCGAGTGGCCGGGTGCCGGATTTTCTCTTCATGAGCCCGCAAGGCCGGTTCGCAGTCGAAATCGTTCTTGATGACGATCCTGCGCTCAAACGCTATCCGGGGGGCGCCCACGGAGCGGCGGCGATCTACACCGGTGGCGGCGGCAGCTGGGTTGCGGTTCTCAGGCGCATCAACATGCGTCTGTATGCCTGGATCAATTTTATTGTTCCGTTTGATGTTTGAAGTGGGTGAAACGGATATGGGTTGGTTGCAGCGGACAGGTCGGGGGCTGGTGGTTGGCGGGATGCTGATGCTGGGTGGCTGCATGGTCGGTCCGGATTTCGAACGACCCGAAGCGCCATTGCTCGACAGCTGGAGCACCGGCGCAAATCTGCCGGTCGACAGCCAAACCGGTTTTACCAGCCGCAGCGCGAACTCCGTGCCCTGGTGGCATGTCTTCAAGGACCCGGCTCTGAACAGCCTGATCGCCGAGGCCTACCGGCAGAATGTCGAATTGCAGGCGGCAGGCGTGCGCGTTTATCAGGCCCGCGCGCAGCTCGGGATCGCCAAGGGTGAACTCTTCCCGCAAGTCCAGGAAATCAAAGGCGGTTCCAAGAGCATACGTTTCAGTTCCCAGGACCCGTTCATTCGCGATCTGGAGCGGGCAGGCCTCGTCAACGATCACATCACGCGCGTGTCGACGGGATTTGATGCGGCCTGGGAGATCGATGTCTGGGGCAAGATCCGCAGGGATGTTCAATCGGCAGATGCAAATCTGAAGGCGAACATTGCCTCTTATGACGATGTGCTGGTTACGCTGACCGGTGATATTGCCGCGACTTATGTTACTGCCCGGGAACTTCAGCAGCTGATCGCAGCAGCGCGCAAGAATGCCGTGCTTCAGAAGAAGTCCCTCGATCTCACGCGGTTGCGGCTGGAAAACGGTGCTGCGACCAAGCTGGATGTTGATGAGGCAACGGTCCTTTACAACAACACACTTGCCAGCATTCCCGGTTATGAGGCTGATCTGGCACAGGCGTACAATGCGCTGAGCCTGCTACTGAGTGAAACGCCCGGGAAAATGAAGGCACGCCTCGGCAAGAAATCCCGATTTTCACGGGTGCCGGCTGAAGTTGCCGTGGGCGTGCCTGCCGATATGCTGCGTCGGCGACCTGACATCCGCTATGCGGAGTATGTTGCCGCGGCACAGTCAGCGCAGATTGGTGTGGCCAAGGCCGATCTCTTTCCGGCATTCACCATCTCCGGAGCGATCGGCGTCAGTGCCGATGATTTCTCCAATCTTTTCAAGAATGGCACCACGACCGGATTCATAAATCCGGCCTTTTCCTGGAACTTTCTGAACTACGGCCGGATTCAGAACAATGTCAGGGTTCAGGATGCCAAGTTTCAGGAGACACTTCTCAATTATGAAAACACAGTGCTGTCAGCCTATGCCGAGGTCGAAAATGCGCTAACCGCGTTTCTGCGCGCCAAACAGGAAACAGTTTATCTGCGCCGCAGTCTGACAGCTGCGCGCAGTTCGGTCGGGGAGGTGCAGGCGCAGTACGAAGACGGCACAGCGTCCTATAATCGCGTGGTTGATGCCCAGAAGAGTTTGCTGCGTGCCGAAGAAAGGCTGATTGCAGCGGAGGCCAGCGTGCTGACCAATCTTATCGCCGTCTACAAGGGGCTTGGCGGCGGCTGGGTCCCGGAGAATGTCAAAGGGTTGATCTCCGAAGAAACCCGGCAGCAAATGGCAGAACGCACCCGCTGGGGCAGGCTGCTTGAAGGTCCTGTGGACAATGCAGGCTAATCATCCCATCAGTCTTGTATAGATTTTGAGTGATTGTTGGAGATGATCTGCACACCTCGTAATGGTTCGATTGCTCTCTGATTGTCATCCCGGACGAAGCGTAGCGGAGATCCGGGATCTAGTGCGCCGGAGCGGCAATATATTGCGATTTTCACCTGCGATTACTGGATCCCTGCCTGCACAGGGATGACAGTTTTCACTCTGACTAACTCTCAGATTTACCGTATTTCGCCAGGAACAGGTCAACGCTCTCTTCGATTATGTTGCGTATTTCCTCACGTTCCGGGACGCGTGCTGCATAGATGTTCGGGAAAAAGGCACGTGACTTGATCAGGCCAAGGAACTGTTCGGCCGCAAGGCCCGGATCTTCAGCTTTGAGTTTGCCTTCCTGCGTCGCGCGTTCGATGAACTCGGCGAAGATCACCAGCTTGGTCATGCGGGAATTCATGTCCGCTGCCAGTCCCGGATCGCGAATTGTCTCGCTCATGATCATGCGCGCAAGACTCATGAAGCACGGGTTGATCATCAGTTCGCCTTCGGCCCAACCGAGCCGTATCAAGGCGTCCCGAATTGGAAGATCCGGGTCATAGGGAAGCTCAAGGGCAGAATTTATCTGGTCGGCGAGGCACTGGTTGATCGCCTTGAACAGGACATCCTTGCTTTCGAAATGATTATAGACTGTCCGTTTGGAAACCTGCGCGCGTTCGGAAATGCGGTCCATGCTGGCGCCGGCGTAGCCCTTTTCCTGAAACTCCGCGATCGCGGCTTCTATGATCTGCTTTTTTTTCTGATCTGATACGGACATTCTCGCCTCAAGCGCGCCCCTTTCTGCATTTCTGTCATACGACAGTCCCCCAGCCCTTTCATCCCAAAAAAAATGCCTTATGTAAACTAGGGCGTTTACATATGTGTGAACTGAGATTACACTGCACGGTGTAGTTTACACCCTTTAGCCAGTTAAGGCCAGCCAAGGGAGACGTCCTTCATGTCAGTCACTCTCAAAATCAACGGGGAAACGCGCACGCTTGATGCCGACCCCGAAAGCCCGCTGCTGTGGGCGCTGCGCGATGAGCTTGGAATGACCGGAACCAAGTTTGGTTGCGGCATTGCTTCCTGCGGAGCTTGCACCGTCCACTGGGACGGCACTCCAATCCGCTCCTGTCAGACCATGGTCGGCGACCTGGAAGGCGCGGAAATCACCACCATCGAAGGCGTGAACGGCAAGGCCGCGGAAGCTGTTCAAGCTGCCTGGAACGAACTGGATGTGCCGCAGTGCGGTTACTGCCAGTCCGGCCAGATCATGGCGGCCACTTCGCTCCTGAGCGAGACGCCGAAGCCGAGCGATGAAGATATCGACGCGGCGATGGACGGCAATGTCTGCCGTTGTGCCACTTACGCCCGTATTCGCAAGGCGATCCACCTTGCCGCTGACAAGATGGAGGGATAGGCCATGTTGCATCTATTGCAGAAGCCGCTTGAGGCACAAAAGCCGTCGCGGCGTACCTTTCTGAAAATGTCGGCCGGGGCTGTCGGTGGTCTGGTGATCGCGATGAATTTGCCGCGTGCCGCTAAAGCCGCAGCCGGAAGTGGCGAACTCGCCCAACCTTTCGTGCATATTCGTCCCGACAACACGGTGGTCGTTCTGTCCAAGCATCTGGACAAGGGGCAGGGTGCGGCCACTGGTCTGACTACTCTCGTCGCCGAGGAACTTGACGCCTCGCGCGAACAGGTCTCGGTCGAGTTTGCCCCGTCCAATCCGCAGCTCTACGCAAATTTGTTGTTTGGCGTCCAGGGGACCGGCGGATCGACTGCCATGGCGAACTCCTTCATGCAGTATCGTCAGGCCGGTGCGGCAGCGAAGGCCATGATCGTGGCAGCGGCAGCCAAGGAATGGGGTGTCCCGGCAGGTGAAATCACAGTGTCTGCAGGGGTCGTGTCTCATTCGTCCGGCAAATCAGCAACGCTTGGTGAGCTCGCCAGTCTTGCGGCAGAGCAGGATGTACCGGCGGAACCGGCACTGAAATCTCCGGACCAATGGGTCTATATCGGCAAGTCCTTCCCGCGCCTGGATGTGAAGAACAAGACCGTTGGAGCGCCGAAAACCTACACCATGGATTTTCAGCGCGATGATCTGTTGGTGGCCGTCGTGGCTCGCTCGCCCCGTTTCGGCGGCAAGGTGAAGTCATTCGATGCCGCTGAGGCCAAAAAGGTGCCGGGCGTCGTCAATGTTCTTGAGATCCCGAACGGGATTGCTGTGGTCGCCAAGTCAACCTGGCCGGCCATCAAGGGGCGTGAGCTCCTGGAGATCGAATGGGATGACAGCGAGGCCGAAACCCGATCCAGCGATGCAATGTTTGCCGAACTCAAGGAAATGACCGCCAAACCCGGTGTCAAAGTCCGCGAAGACGGTGACATCGATGCGGCCCTCGACGCTTCGGCACGCGTCATCGAAGAAGACTTCGAGTTTCCTTACCTTGCGCACGGCGCGATGGAGCCGCTCGACATTGCAATGATGTTCGACGGGGAAACGGCGGAGTTCTGGTTCGGTTCCCAAATCCAGACAATCGACCACAACGTTGCGGCCACGGTTTTGGGCATTCCGTTCCAGAACGTGAAGATCAACACGCTCTGGGCCGGTGGGTCTTTCGGGCGCCGGGCGCAGGCTGATGCCCACCCGGTGGTGGAAATCACGACCCTGGCCAAGGCCATGCAGGCGGCGGGCATGGAGCCGGCGCCGGTGAAGATCGTATGGACGCGCGAAGACGATATGGCGGGCGGATATTACCGGCCAATGTCGGCGCACAAGATCAAGGTTGGTCTCGATGAGAACAACAATGTGACGGCGTTCAAATACAACATAGCCGCCAAGTCGATCATCAAGGGTACCCCGTTCGAAGCCATGCTGATGAAGGATGGCGTCGATCACAACATGACCGAAGGTGCCCACGATACGACCTATGACTTCCCGCTCATGAACATGGACCAGTCATTCCAGGAAACGAAGGTTCCGGTTCTCTGGTGGCGGTCCGTTGGCCATACTCATACGGCTTATGTCATGGAATCCATGGTTGACCGTCTTGCAAAGGAAGCGGGCAAGGATCCAGTTGCCTATCGTCTTGAAATGATCAAGGACGATCCGCGGAAGGTGAATGTTCTGAAGCTTGCAGCCGAAAAGGCCGGATGGGACAAGCCTGCTGCCGAAGGACGCCATCGCGGCGTTGCGGTTCACAAGTCCTTTGGTTCCTACGTTGCCGAAGTTGCCGAAATCTCCTTCCGCGAGGATGGCACGGTGAAGGTCGAGAAGGTTACGGCAGCTGTTGACTGTGGAACGCCGATCAACCCCGACAACATCCGGGCTCAGGTTGAAGGTGGCATCGGTTACGGACTGGGTGCGATCCTCCGCAACCAGGTCACTCTGGTGGACGGTGTCGTCGATGAGACCAATTTCGACACTTATGAACCTCTCCGGATTTCCGACATGCCTGAAATCGAGGTGCATATCGTTGCTTCAAACGAAGCTCCGAGTGGTATCGGCGAACCGGGGACACCTCCGATCGGGCCCGCTGTTGCAAACGCAATTGCGGCTGCCAAGGGAGAATGGGTGACAACGTTGCCGTTGACCAAGGCCGGCCTCGTCTGATCCGGCTCAATCAGAAAAAGAAAGGCCGCCATTGGCGGCCTTTCGTTTATTGCACCTGTTTCAAGGTGATGACCAAAGCTGTATCGGCGACCTTCCTCGATCGCGATTGCGGGGCAAGAGAAATTAGCCGTAAAAGTATTTTAAATAATACCTTGAGAGGGATATCTGGTCAGTCGAATCTCGGTTGACAGATTGAAACGGTGCGCTGCTGTGGGTGGTAGTGAAGTGTGAGGTGTCTTAAAAAGAGTAATTCTAAAATTAAAAACAGAGTAGAAATCTCTCTACTTGTTACTTATTACAAGCAATTTCTATTGCTGGTTTTGTTGCTTGTTTTATTCAACTTAATTTCTATAAATTTGGGAAGTAAAAATAATACAATTAACTGAAGAGTAAGCTGAAACACCTGACCCTACGAAAAGCGTATTCAACTTTAGGAGGGTGCTGTGGGGGCCCGGTTCTCTAAACTCAGCTTTCGTTTGCCAGCAATCATATCCGGTTGCTCGGTCGTGGCGGCCGTCCTCGTCGGCGCATTGGCCTACTGGGTCAGCTCGTCCAATATCGAAGAACAGGCAGAAGAGAGATTGTCGGCCCTGGCAAAGGTGCGAAGCGACGATCTTTCACGTTACCTCGACTCCATTGTCCAGGACCTGTCCGTAACGGCCGAGAGTCCGTTCGTGAAATCGGCACTGGTCGATTTCGAGATCGCATGGAACGGTCAGGACGGAAATTCTCAAGACATCTTGCAAGGAGCCTATATTCACGACAATCCGCATCCGACAGGTGAAAAGGATGCTTTGATGAGCGCGGGCGAAACGCCCTACGATCTTGCGCATGCTCAATACCATCCGTGGTTCCGGACCATGCTCAAAACGCGCGGATACTACGATATCTTCCTGTTCTCCGATGACGGCTCTCTCATTTACACCGTCTTCAAGGAACTGGATTACGCGACAAACCTTTTGTCGGGGGAATACAGGGACACGGATCTTGGCAATGCGTTTCGCGCAGCTCAGAAGGGCAGCGAAGGAAGTGTTCATTTCTATGATTTCAAGCCCTACGCTCCGAGTGCCGATGCACCGGCCAGCTTTATCTCGACACCGGTCTTTGAAGACGGCAAACGCCTGGGCGTTCTGGTGTTTCAGATGCCCATCGACAATATCAACGCGATCATGGCTGATGTACCGGGACTGGGCGAGACGGGTGAAGCAATTCTGATCGGGGCTGACAAGCTGTTCCGAAACGATTCGGCAAAGACGCCCGATCGGAACGACATTCTGCAAGACAGCCTGCACAGTGAAGTTGCCGATACCGCGCTGGCCGGTCAGTCCGCAATCGGGCATCTGGAAGATTTCCGTGGCCAGACTTTCATCGCCGCGTCTGCTCCGCTTCAGTTTCAGGGCGTAAACCTTGCTGTTGTTGCGGTTGAAGCGGAGGAAGAAATTCTGCTGCCGGTGATGGCTCTGCGTAACCAGATCGCGATTATCAGTCTCGGCATTCTGGCCGTCATGACATTCGTTGGCTGGCTTGCCGCACGTTCGGTTGTTCATCCGATCAGGAACCTTGTCCAGAGCGCAGCCCAGTTGGCCGGCGGCGACGTAAGCGTCGAGTTTGCCGAGGCGAAGCGTCAGGACGAAGTCGGAGAAATCGCCTCCGCGATTGCAGGGTTCCGGGATGGAGTCGCGGAACAGGCTCGTCTGGCCGAGGCAAGAAAAGAGGAAGAGCAGCAACGCTTAGAGCGCCAGCAGCGGATCGATACTCTGATCGACACATTCAGAACCCAGTCGTCCGACCTGCTCGGAGTTGTGGAAACGTCCATGGGCGAAATGCAGTCAAATGCGGCTTCCATGATGTCGAGTGCCACCAGCGCTTCTGAGGAAGTGAACAGCGCGGCCTCGGCCACAACTCAGGCTTCGGGCAACGTTCAGCTCGTTGCTGCTGCCACCGAGGAACTTTCGTCGTCGATTTCGGAAATCGGTCAAAGGATCGAGGAGACGAACCGGGTCATTGCCAACGCCACCAATCAGACCCAGACCAGCACGCAGATGATGGAGCAGCTTTCTTCCGGATCTGCCCGCATTGGCGAGGTCATTGGCCTTATTCAGGCCATTGCCGAGCAGACCAACCTGCTCGCCCTGAACGCAACGATCGAAGCGGCCCGTGCAGGTGAGGCAGGCAAAGGGTTTGCAGTCGTCGCTGCGGAGGTGAAAGAGCTTGCCACGCAAACTTCCAAGGCAACCGAAGACATCTCGAACCAGATCGCGGAAATCCAGGCGGCAACGGAACAGGCCGTCACCGCAATCCAGGGTGTCGCGGAAATCATGGTGAAGGCCAACGAGAACACAACGTCAATTGCCGCGGCCGTCCAGGAACAGGATGCAGCGACCGGCGAGATCAGCCGAAGTGCCTCCGAGGCGTCAGCCGGGACGTCCGCTGCCAGCGACAACATGTCGAATGTCAGCGCGTCTGTCGGCTCCACGTCCATGTCCGCACAGGCTGTAGAAGAGGCAACGCAAAACGCGACAGAAAAGCTGAGCAGCCTGAATGCGGCGGTGAACGAGTTCCTGCGTGAGGTTGCTGCCGCGTAAGGGTGCGAATGCACGCTAAGCACCAGCAAAACAAAAAACGGCGGAAAATTCCGCCGTTTTTCTTTTGCGTTTCTTGTGGAACCCGACAGGTCAATCAGGATGCCTGTAGTGCTTCCCGGTCCTTTTTGCGCATGCGCTCGGAGGCCGATTTCAGCTGACCGCAGGCTGCAAAAATGTCCCGTCCGCGTGGTGTCCGGATCGGCGAAGCATATCCGGCACGGTTGACGATGTCGGCGAATTCCTCGATCCGCTCCCAGTCCGAGCACTCATAATCGGATCCCGGCCATGGATTGAATGGAATCAGGTTGATCTTTGCCGGAATGCCTTTGAGGAGGCGCACCAGCTCAAGCGCATCCTGATTGCTGTCGTTCACATCCTTCAGCATCACATATTCAAACGTGATCCGCTTGGCATTGGACAGACCGGGATACTGACGGCAGGCGTCGAGCAATTCCTTGATGTTCCACTTCTTGTTGATCGGAACCAGAACATCGCGCAGCTCGTCGCGAACGGCGTGCAGCGAGATTGCCAGCATGCAGCCGACTTCGTCACCTGTGCGGAAAATCTCGGGCACCACGCCGGAAGTGGAAAGCGTGATCCGCCGCTTGGAGAGAGACAGTCCGTCACCATCCGAGGCAATCAACAGCGCTTTTTTGACATTGTCGAAGTTATAGAGCGGCTCCCCCATGCCCATCATGACGATGTTGGATACTAGCCTGCCTTCGGAAGGAACGATGGCTCCCTGAGGCGTACTTGCGTCCGGGAAATCGCCCAGCCGGTCGCGTGCCATCAGAATCTGCGAAAGGATTTCTTCCGACGTGAGGTTTCGCACGAGTTTCTGGGTGCCGGTATGGCAGAACGTGCAAGTCAGCGTGCAACCGACCTGCGATGAGACGCAAAGCGTGCCACGGCCTTCCTCGGGAATATAGACGGTTTCGACTTCTACAGGTCTGCCGGCGCCGCGAGGCGGGAAGCGAAACAGCCACTTGCGCGTGCCATCGACAGAAATCTGCTCGGATACGATTTCCGGCCGTGAGACTGTGAAATTCTCGTCCAGTTTCTGGCGCAGATCCTTGGCGATGTTTGTCATCTGCGAAAAGTCGGAAACGCCGCGCACGTAGAGCCAGTGCCACAGCTGAGAAGCGCGCATGCGCCACTGCTTTTGCGGCACGCCGATCGTCCCCATCGCTTCGCCAAGCTCCTCGCGCGACAAACCTACCAGCGTGGGCTTGTCGTCACCAGGCAGCAATGCGGAAGCTGCGGCTGAAACTGTCTGCGCGTTCGGATTGTCCCGCGCGATGTCGAGCGTAGTCGCCATGTCGTGATCCGTTGTTTTCTCCGGCGCTCGTCAAGGCGTTACACTTCAAGGAACGCGGCTGCCGGGTCACCTGCTCTTCCAGGTAAAACTCTTGCGATCCAAAACCACAAACCGCGCTGAAAATCAAGCTTTCAGGCCTGCAATGGTGCCATGCAGCCGCAAATGAGCGCTCTTCGACAAACGCAAACGCCCGACCGGATGCGTGTCGATCCGGCCGGGGCAGCGAAAAAGAAGTGGTTGGCGTTGCGGATTAACGGCAAGCCTGTGCAGCGGTGTCGATGGCAGCTGTCACGCCGGAGAGCGAGAACTTGTACGTTGTGCGCGTGCCACGGCTGGATTCGCCGTTTACCGTCATTTCACGACCGGCTTTCATTGCCGTTACAAGCTGAGCTTCCGTCGCCGCATTTTCCACCCAGGCACCATCATTGTTGGTGAACAGGGTGAATCCCTTGCCGTCAACATCGACATTGACGGAGGATTTGTCCTTGAACGGATATCCAACCAGCAAGCTAGGCTCGGAATTGACACCTTCGGCTGGTCTGGAGGTCACGAAAAAGAACACGTCTCCATGATTGCGATCGCCCGGCAGCAGAGTGGTCGGCTTCGTCAGAGCGTAGCACACCTTGCCGCTGCCGCTGGTCAGCGCATAAGCCGCCCAGTCCTTATGCTGCTTTAGCAGCGTCGGGGTTTGTGCGAAAGCCGCTGCACTCGAAACGGCAAGACCTGCGAGGGCCAGAACCAGCGATTTTGCTTTCATCATCTCCACACCGTTTGGCTATGAGTTTCTGTAAAATTCAATTCAATTGGCCACTGACATATAAACCTTGCTTTAATGATAACTTAAAGCGGGTTACGAAAGGGTTGAAGCCTTGTCCCGTACCAGTCTGTTTTTTACAGTCCGGGTGGACAATGGCTTTGTCTCAACGCATTTGCGATAAATCGAGGCAACAGTGTGGCAGAGCAGGGGAAGCGCCTTTCGAAATCCTGCAAACATGCTAAAGATTTAAGGATCGACAGGGAGTTAAGTGATCTTTGGCGCAATCGCAGTACTTTTCTGAACTCATTGTCAAAGTCGCGACTGACCGCGACAAAGCTGCATTTGTTGAATTGTTTGATCATTTTGCCCCACGTTTAAAGGGCTATCTGATGAAACAAGGCGCGGACGGGGCTGTCGCGGAGGAAATAGCGCAGGACGTCATGGTGACCCTTTGGCGCAAGGCTGAGCTGTTTGATCCGAAAAAGTCCTCTGCCAGTACCTGGCTTTTCCGCGTGGCCCGTAATCGTCGCATAGACAATTTGAGGCGACGGAAAACAGCTGAGCTCGACCCTGAAGAACCTTCCCTGCAGCCGTCCCCTCTGCCGGATGTTGCAGACGAGATGGATGCCAGATTGCGCGAAGAACGCGTCAGGGCGGCGTTGGCGAAACTGCCGGACGAGCAAAAGGAAGTCGTGCGCCTCGCGTTTTTCCTGGGCCGGTCACATAGCGAAATTTCCGAAGAAACAGGATTGCCCCTGGGAACCGTCAAATCGCGCATACGGCTTGCTTTTGGAAGGCTGCGCCAGCTGATCGAGGCCGATGAGGCCGTCGATGTCGATTAGGTCTTCACTCGCGGCCTTCTTTTTGTTTCTGGCTTCCGGACCTGCGCCAAGTGCGACCGCTTTGCCGGAAGGATTTGTTTTTCTAAAGGAAATCGTTCCCGACATCCGTCAGGACATACGCTATGCAGGACGAAATAATTTCATGCGCCAGCGTTTGCCCGGATATCAGTCGGCAGAATGCGTTCTGACCGAGGCAGCAGCCAAGGCGCTGGCCAAGGTTCAGAGCAAGGCCGTTCAGGCCGGCTATTCCCTGGTGACCTTTGACTGCTATCGGCCCCAACGTGCAGTCAATGCCATGGTCGCCTGGGTTGCCGGCGGAAGCGGAACCGATCAGGCTTATTTTCCAAGAGTGTCCAGGTCTAGCCTGGTCCGCCAAGGCTATATTGGTGCCAAGAGCAGTCATGCCCGTGGATCAACGGTTGATGTTGCTCTGGAGCCTTTGTCGGGCGAGGTCGCAACCGGGCGAACCTCCGCGAACGTTTGCGCGCGAACCGATCGCGATACAGCGGACTTCGGAACACCTTTTGACTGTTTTGATCCCGATAGCCGCACTGATTCGGTTGATGTTGCGGCTTCTGCCCGGCAACTGCGACAGACGCTTGTCGATCTCATGCGCAAGGGCGGGTTTCGCAATTATCCGGGTGAATGGTGGCATTTCACGCTGATTGATGAACCCTTCCGGAGGAAGTCTTTCGATTTTCCAATCACAAGCCGTTAGGGCCGCCGCAAAGCCAATCAGTGCGAAATCAGTCTAATCGGCAAAGACCGGCGCGAACTCCGAAACCGCGGTGTCGGTGTATCTGGTTCCCGGATAAACGGAGCCAATTTCTATTTCGATCCAGCTGGCCTCAACCGGCGATCCGAAGGCAAACCGGCTTGAACGCATGGAGTCCGGCAGGGAAATTGTCTGGGTGCTGCCATCCGACAAGGTTATGCGTGCTGTCTGGAGGCGCGCATTTTTGGAATAGATGTCACGGTTTTTGGCATAGCCATTGACGACATCGAAACCCGACAACAGCCGGGGACGGTCAAAAGCAATCAGGATGCTTTCACCAGCTCCGTTTCCGCCGACACCTTCAACCCATGCAGTTGACGGGTTGCCGTCCAGAAGGTTCAGGGGCCCGTAGCGATTGCCATGCTGCGGATCGAGAACGGAACTGGCACAGACCTGCCAGTTTCCCTGCCCGGACGTGGCGCTGCGGCAAAGGTTTCCCGCGTAGCGAGGCACTGGCTGATGACGCGATTGCTGGAGGCTCAGCGTTGGTCCTGTGCCCGCGGTCCCGCCGGTTGGAGCTGTCGGAGAAGGGCTGGCTGTATTTGATGTCGAAGTGGCCGACGTTTCGGACGAGCGACCGCCGAAATAGAACTCTCCGATCAGCGCTTCGTTCAGCCAGGGCAGCTGGGCTTTTCCCGTGTCGCGATAAACACTTTCACGAACACGTCCCATCAAATGGCGGATCTCCAGGTCGGGGGTATCGATCCACGTGGCAAGCGCTTCGGTGAAGGGGCTGTTCCGGCCGGTGCCGTCCAGAGCAACGTCTCCGGGAGAGGTGGCAAAAGCTATCATCATTCCGGCAGCATTTGCCTCCAGCCGGGCAAGGCCGTTTGATGTGCCTCGGGAGAGTGAACGCGGCAGGGGGTTGTTTCGGCAGGCATCCAGGAAAACAAGCTTCAGTTTCGCTCCCGATGCTTCCATGATTTCAAGAAGATCATCTGCCTTGACGGCCTGCCCGGGCAGATCCGTGCTGGCCTGAATTTGTGCATCCACCGGGAGCAGCCAGTTTCTGCCATTCACCTGAACACCGTGACCTGCATAAAAGACCAGTGCGACTTCCGCGCCCTGGGCCTTGCGCCCGAACTGCGTGAGCGCATCGTAGAAATCCCGCCGGTCGCCGTCGATTACCCTGATGACTTCAAACCCCAGTGCCGCCAGTTTGTTGGTCATGAGGTTGGCATCATTTGCCGGATTTACGAGCGAGGACATGGCCTGGTAGGAGCCGTTTCCGATAACCAGCGCCACTTTCGCCGAAGCATGTGCCGAGACAGGCAACAGAAGGGCCACGCAAATGACCCAGAAGCCAGCAAGTGTGCTTCTCAATCCGATCATGTGCAGCCTCCCGGTGTTCGTCAGGTCCCTCTCCGGCAGTCGGTCGCAAGAGGAAACTTCTCAAGAGGGTAGACAAAACACCTGACAGTGCAAGTGGTTGCCTCCTGGCATTGCGGGTTGAGGTGCTTGCAAATTCGGGTTCATCCACCACGAATAGAAAGGCGCCTGGTCCGGGTTCAGAAATCGAGCGTTTCCGGCGCGTCTTCTTCAAGGAAACGCGGCCCCGGGCCGTTGGCACCGATCTCGTCGTCTGGGTTCAGCAGTTTGCAGGTGTTGAGTGACAGGCAACCGCAGCCGATACATCCGTCCATCAGTTTTCGCAATCTTTGCAATCTTGCGATCCGGTCGTCCAGTTCCGAAGCCCAATTGCTGGAAAGCTGTTCCCAGTGATCAACAGTGACCTTTTCCTCGGGAGGCAGAAACGACATCGCTTCGGCGATCTCGCGCAACGGTACGCCAGCGCGTTGAGCGACCTGAATGATCGCGATCTTTCTCAGGACCGTGGCCGAGTATCTGCGATGATTGGCGCTGTTGCGCGACGAGGAGATGAGTCCTTTGCGTTCGTAAAAATGAATGGCGGAGACCGCGATGCCACTGCGTTGCGCGACTTCACCGACTGTCAAACCGCCTTTTCTGTCCATGATTTTCTCCTGAATTTTCCTCTTGACCTCAACTAAGGTTCAGGACCTACCTAGGCAAGGACTAGATCGAATTCAGAACCATTCCCTAAGGAGAGAACCGGCCATGTCCGCAAGCATTGAACAGTCAGATCAGGCGCGCTGGAGCGACGTTTTATGGGGAACCCATGCGCCTGTGTCGGCTGTGTTGGCGGGAGGAATTATTCTGCACGCGGTGAACATCAACATTTCGGCGACCATGCTTCCATCCATCGTTTCCGAAATCGGGGGGCAGGGGCTTTATGCATGGAATGCGACCCTCTTCACGCTTGCAGCTATCTTGAGTGCAGCCGTCACAGGCAAGATCTTCCAGAGATTGGGAGCCAAGTCCGCATTCGCCCTTTCCGGCGTGGTGTTCGCGCTTGGCAGCCTGATTACTGCTGCGGCTCCCAGCATGCCGATAATGCTGGTTGGACGTTCGATACAGGGTATCGGCGGCGGCATGATGTTCACGCTGTGCTACTCGATGATCGTATTTGCCTATCCGGAGCGTCTCTGGTCCCGGGCTGTTGCCCTGCTGTCGGGAACCTGGGGCATTGCCATGCTGTTTGGTCCTGCCGTCGGGGGAATGTTCGCAGAATATGATGCGTGGCGTGGCGGATTTGCGTCGCTTCTTCCAGTGACAGGTCTCTACATTCTGATGGCCTGGCGGATGTTGCCGAGCATCAGGAAGGAATTGTCACCGGTCGCTCCGATTGCATTCGGGCAGCTTGCCCTGCTGGCAGGTTCCGTGCTGGCGATATCGACCGCTTCGCTTTCCACGTCACCGCTTGGCGCCATACTGGGCGTCGCGCTGTCGGTGGTGATGGTGCTCGTTCTGATGCGGCGGGAAAAGACCGCAGAGGTGCGTTTGTTCCCAAGAGGCGCGATGCTCCCCGGCTCGCCGCTGTTTCTGGCATTTGCAGTGATGTCCCTGCTGATCTTCTGCGTGAATGCCGAGTTCTTCATGCCGTTCTTCCTGCAACGCCTTCATGGCTTGTCACCGCTTGTTGCCGGTTACATTGCCGCACTGGTCTCTATCGGCTGGGCGTCCTCGGAGGTTTATTCGGCAAAGTTCACCGGTAGAGCCATGCATCGCACGGTGCTTGCCGGACCGCTCGTGATGCTGGCGGGCACGCTCACCCTGGCACTGGCAACACCCATGCACACGTCGGCCGGTGCCGGATTGACCACCGTGCTGGCGCTGTCGCTGGTTCTCGTCGGGATCGGTATCGGGGTCAGCTGGCCGCATCTGAACACATTTGCACTTCAGTTCACCGACGAAGCGGAAAAGGAAAATGCCGCCTCTGCTTTGTCCACCATTCAGATGTTTGCCGTTTCCTTCGGTACTGCGGTGGCTGGCCTGGTGGCCAACCTGTCGGGCTTTAACAACAAGAACGATATCGGCGCGACGGCAAACTCGTCCATCTGGCTGTTCGTGACCTTTGCAGGCGTCGCGGTCCTTTCTGCGGTTGCCAGCAAGTCGTTGATTGCCACACAGAAGGTTCGTGCCGAATGAGACAGCTTTATCCGGACCTTTGGCAGACATCGGTCGAGATGCGTTTCGGAACCCTGCGCACTCATGCCTATTTTCTGGAGCATTCGGACGGAAATGCCTTGATCTATCACAGTGCGCAGGAGGCCGATCTCAGCCGGATCAGCAAGATGGGCGGTGTTGCGCATCAGTATCTGAGCCACAACCATGAGATCGTTCCAGGGCTTCACGCGACCAGCAGCCGGTTGGGTGGTCAGCTTTGCGGTCACGAAAGAATGCAGCCCTATTTCGGAGCCAGAAAGGGGCTCGACATCGCATTCCAGACTTTGGACACCGAACAGCATGCAGGTGGTTTGGAGGTCATCTTCACGCCCGGGCACACTGATAACAATGTCTGCTATCGCTATGCTTCACCTCACGGAAAAACCTATCTATTTACAGGCGACACGATTTACCTGGATCAGGGTGAATGGCGCACCCTCGTGATGACGGGTGACGGCGGTGACCGTTCGACCTTGCACGAAACTCTGCTGAAACTTGGCGAAATGCCGGCCGATGTCCTGATCACGAGCGTTGCTGTCGGTGACATGCGGATCGTTGAAGTTACGCGTTCCGAATGGCGGGCAATCGCCCGCAAGCTGGCTGATGAGTTGACGTAGCTCGACTGCCACCGTCACTGGAGCTGCGTGTCAGGTTCCGGGAACCTTTCTGCCCTTGCGCATGACAGGACCGCCGCTGACATGTTGCGCACGTTCGATCTTGGGTGCGCCCGCCGTCAGGGACCTTTCGGCGTAGCGGCCAAGGGCCCGGTGGCGGTCATACATGACGATCGCTCCGGCCATGGCCACGTTGATGCAGAACTTCGTCGGAATTTTCACGATGTGATCGCACCGCTCCAGCATCTGCGGCGACAACGACCCCCGTTCCGGGCCGAGCACATAGGCTGCCTGTAACGGGTGGCCGAAGCTCGGCAGGTCGATGGACTCGTCCGTCAGCTCGATGCCGACCAACTGGCATCCCTTGGGAAGATCCATCGTGTCGACGCTGTCCCAGGTAAAGACCGGCAAGTGGCCAGGGCTCTTGGATGTGTCCGACGGCGGTGCCTTGCGTAGCTTCTGGTCCGCATCCACCGTGAAGAAGAAGTTGGCACCGAAGGCATGTGCGGACCGCATAAGCGTGCCAAGATTCATTCGTTTGGAAAGGCCTTCTGCCCCGACAGCAAAATATCCGCGCATGAAAATTCCGTTTCTTCTCGATTCTGGTGGATCGGCGGTGACGGTTCTCATAGCCGAAAGAAAGCAGCCTTTGAACCGGGCTTATCCGGAAAGCCAATTTCTGAAGCAGGATTGACTTGATAACGTGCAAGGCCGCTGCCATCAAAAGAATGGCGTTTCCCGCAAGTCCGCAGTGTCTCTATCCGAACGAGGTCACCTTGAAAGCCTGTCTTTGCAAATCCTACGGTCCACCATCATCTCTCGTGGTCGAACAGGTTGCGGAACCTGTCGCAGGCCCGAAAGATGTGATCGTCCGGGTGAAAGCCTGCGCCCTGAACTTTTTCGATACGTTGATCATTCAGGGCAAGTATCAGTTCAAGCCGGATATGCCATTCTCGCCAAGCGCGGAGTTTGCCGGCATCGTTGAAACGGTCGGCGAAGACGTGTCGGAGTTTGCCGTCGGTGACCGGGTCATGGGTTACATGCGTTGGGGTGCGGCTCGCGAACTGGTTGCTGTCAGCGAACAGGAACTCATCGCGATTCCCGATGACGTTTCGTTCGAAATTGCCGCCGGTCTGACCGTTACCTATGGCACGACGCTTCATGCCTATTGTGACAGGGCCGGCCTGCAGCCGGGTGAGACGGTAGCGGTGCTGGGAGCTTCCGGCGGTGTCGGACAGGCGGCGGTAGAAATTGCCGCGATCATGGGCGCCAGAGTGATCGCCTGTGCATCTTCGGAGGAAAAACTCAGTTTTGCCAGATCGCTGGGAGCAGAGTTGACCATTGACTATTCAAAGCAGCATCTAAAGGAAACCTTGAAAGAACTCACGGACGGCAAGGGAGCCGATGTCGTCTACGATCCTGTCGGGGGTGACCTGTCGGAACAGGCGCTCAGGGCCACTGGATGGGAAGGCCGGTTTCTGGTGATCGGGTTTGCCGCCGGGGACATCCCCAGGATTCCTTTGAACATCGTGATGCTCAAAGGCTGTGATGTTCAGGGCGTCTTTTGGGGAGAAGCGCTCGTCCGCGATCCGGCAGGTCACAAGCGGAACATGGCAACGCTGCTGAAATGGGTGCAGGAAGGCAAACTCAAGCCACACGTCCATGCAGTTTATCCGCTCGAGGATATTGCGGTTGCGCTGGACGAAATCGCAGCACGACGCGTACGTGGCAAGGTAATATTGACCCCTTAGCCAACCAGGAATTTCGATCTCAAAGCTTAAAGGACCTATCCTTTCATGACTGTGCCATTCGACATCACCGGCTCCTCCGAGACCCCGAACCTGTCGACCGGCGGAGCGTGGATGGCTGGCAAGATCATGCCCATCTCGCAGGCCAGCATCCCGGTAACGGACTGGGGCCTCATTCATTCCGACATCACTTATGACGTTGTTCCGGTCTGGGACGGGGCATTCTTTCGGCTTGGTCATTACCTGACGCGGTTCTTCCGTTCGATGGAAACATTAAATCTCGATCCCGGGCTGACTCCTGAAGAGATTACGGCAGCGCTGCAGGAACTGGTTTCGGCAACAGGTTTGCGGAAAGCCTATGTCGCCATGGTGACGTCCAGAGGTGTCAACATGGTGCCGGGCTCCCGTGATCCGCGCGATTGCCGCAACCACTTTTTTGCCTGGTGCGTGCCATACATCCACGTGATCCGTCCGGAAGTCGCGGAAGCCGGAGCCCATGTTCACATCGCCCGGTCCGTTCAGCGGATTTCACCTGAAAGTGTAGATCCGCGGGTGAAGAACTACCATTGGGGGGACTTCACCAAAGGGCTTCTCGAGGCCAAAGGCGTGGGAGCGGAGACAACCGTGCTGCTGGACGGGGAAGGCAACGTCACAGAAGGTCCGGGTTTCAACGTCTTTGCAGTCAAGGACAGGCGACTTGTAACGGCGAAAGACGGAGTTCTTGAAGGGATCAGCCGCCAGACCGTCCTCGACATTGCCAACGAGATGGGCCTTGCCACCGAGGTCAGGACGTTGCCGCTGGAAGAACTTCTGCAGAGCGATGAAGTGTTCATCACCACCTCAGGCGGTGGGGTTGCCCCGATCACGAGGGTTGACGACCACATCTTCTCAAATGGCGCTCCGGGCGAAGTCACCATGGCAATCCGAAATGCATATTTCGACTGGGCGGCGCGGCCGGAAAACCGCACCGAAATCAATTACAATTCGTGACCCGGCCCCTGGAGGCTCAGGCTTCGAATGTCGCTACGACCGGTGCGTGGTCGGACGGTTTTTCCCAGCCACGCGCATCGCGCAGCACGCTCGTGCCTTTCACGTGTGGGGCGAGGGGCTCGGATACCCAGACATGGTCCAGTCTGCGGCCCTTGTCCGCTTTTGACCAGTCTTTGGCCCGGTAGCTCCACCACGTGTAGAGCTTTTCTTCCATTGGCGTGAACTGGCGCATCGCGTCCAGCCAGCCTCCGGTTTCACGAACCTTCTCAAACAGCTCGGTTTCGACAGGGGTGTGCGAAACAACCTTCAGAAGCTGTTTGTGAGACCAGACGTCCTGCTCGTAGGGTGCAACATTCAGGTCACCGACCAGCACAGCCGGGCGGGAAGTTTCCTCACCTTGCAGCCAGTCCTGCATTTCCGCCATGAAATCGAGTTTGTGACCGAACTTCGGGTTGATTTCGCGGTTCGGTTCGTCACCACCCGCGGGTACATAGAAGTTATGAAGGCGCAGGCTGGAACCGTTGAAGGGGACATCAACGGCAATATGCCGGCTGTCACCGACATTGCAGAAGTCCCGCTTTTCAACATTGGAGAGCGGCAGTTTCGACACGGTTGCGACGCCGTGGTAGCCCTTCTGGCCGTTGATGGCCATATGCTCATAGCCCGCCTTGCGGAACGCATTTTCAGGGAAGTTCGCGTCCGGGCACTTGGTTTCCTGCAGGCAGATCACATCCGGTGCTGTTTCCTCGATCAGCTGTTCGACAATCGGCATGCGCAGGCGCACGGAATTGATGTTCCAGGTAACGAGTTTGAGCCGGTTTGTCATGAGTTCCTAGCCAGGCAGGTTGCAGTCCGATCAGTCATACGGATTCGAACGGACAGTGCAACGGATTTCCGTCACATCGGAAAAGCCTCCTGACAGCAGCATGAGTGCGGACATCAAGCGATGTGGAAATGACCCTAAGTCACTATTCCGTCTTCGTGCTGCCGTATTGCCGCCCTAGTCAGGCACGAATGAATACGCGTTTTTGCGGAGATTTCGCGAATTTGTCTACGAACCGTTAGGAAATCCCGCGCATTTTGAGCGGAAACGGAAAGTCTTTCTTAACCCTGCCGAGGACGCTGTGCTGGCCCCTATCAAGTCTATTTGCGCGATCATTGGAATAGTTTTTCTAAGCTCTTGTTCAGCTTACGATTTTCCAGACCCGACTCCGGAAGACTATGCGATCCACGGTATTGATGTATCCCGCTGGCAGGGAGATATCGACTGGGATGAAGTGAAGCGATCAGGCGTGGCCTTCGCCTGGATCAAGGCAACGGAAGGCGGCGATCATGTCGATCCGCGCTTTGTCGACAACTGGATCGCCGCGCGCAAGGCCGGTGTTCCGAGGGGTGCCTATCACTTCTATTACTTCTGCCGTCCGGTGGAAGAGCAGATTGCCTGGGTCAAGGAAGTCATCCCCCAGGACCCGCAAGCCCTGCCGATCGTTCTGGATATGGAATGGAATGCTCACTCCAAGACCTGCCGCGAACGGCCGGAAAGAGCGCAGGTCGTGCCGGATATGAAGATTTTCCTGGACGAAATGGAACGGCACTACGGCAAGCGACCGGTGATCTATTCGTCCGTTGACTTCCATCGCGACAGGTTGGTCGGGGCTCTCAAGGGAGAGCATTTCTGGCTGCGTTCCGTCGCCACCCATCCGAAAAACATCTATGAGCAGCGGGACGACTGGGTCTTCTGGCAATACACCGCCGAGGGACGAGTTCCGGGGATCAAGGGCGATGTCGACCGGAACGCCTTCTTTGGCACCAGGTCTCAGTATCGCGATTGGTTGAACGGCGAACTGAGACGCTAGTGCGGCCGACCCCGTCGGTCTCAGCGAACCTTGATCTGATGAGTGACGTCCTTGCCGTTGCTGACGGTCACCTGCGTGAAGCCGATCAACTTGCAGAAGTCGAGAAAGTTGAGTTCCTGCGGGCGGTTGGTGCGGGCGAAAAGTTCGGTTGAGCGGGCCATCGAGGTCAGCGATGCCAGAAGGGCGCGCATCCGATAGAGCGTATCGTATTGCCCGCCGCCGGTTGCGACGATGATCAGCTTTTCCAGATCGCCACCCTTGGCGAACATGTGATAACCGGGCGTATAGTTCTGCTTGGCCTGTTGCGCGGCCAGCCCGATGACGAAAGCGGCCCTGGAGCGCTTGTCGGCATCCGGTGCCACCGGAACCTCGGAGATATAGGCCTCCCTTGTCTGCGGTGCGGGATAGTAATATCCGACATGCGTGTCGAGCGCGCTGGCCGGTGCAGGCAAAGCCAGAAGCACCGCAAGCAAAGCCGCCAGATGCATCGTGGATTTTTGGAACATTGTCATTTTGAATAATCCCCCCAATTCCCTGTCCCTATGAAGCCGATGGAACCAAGGGGAAGCAAGGGGTAATTCTGCTTGGTCACCCGCTTGTCATCGCGCCTGGATTGCCGTGCTATATTTTTGCCATCTTGTGTTCCCACATCTGCGCTGTGTCAGGGCTTAGATCGATTCTCCCAACTGGAAAAATGATCTGAAATTTCGGAGTGTTGATAATGTTGATCCGCTTGCCATTGGCGTTGTTCGCAGTGGCCATGATGTCACTGCCGGCATTGGCGCAATCCCGTCCGGCAATTGCCTATACGACTGCCAATCTGAACATGCGGACCGGGCCCGGCACCAACTATCCGGTCATCACCACCGTTCCGCGCGGAGGTGGCGTGACAGTGTTCGGCTGTACGGCTGACTACAGATGGTGCGACGCCGCCTTTGCCAATGTGAAGGGCTGGGTGTCGGGCAAGTATCTGAGTTATGGCGTCCAGGGCGGTTACTACGGTCAGCCCATCCCGAGTGCGGGCGTCTATGTCGGTGTGCCGCGTTACTATAGAAACTATCGCATTTACCCGAGACCGCCGGTTGCCGTTCAGCCGCTGCCCCGGTATCCGCGACGCTATTACTGATCCTGTCTTACTGCCCTGGTCTTGGCGCTGCCAGGACCAGCGACCAGAACACCTTGTGCTTGGCTTTTGAAGAGTAGGCCGTCGCAATGCCAAGCCGGGTGGCGTCTTTTGTCAGCAGCACATCATTGTGGTTGGGCGATTCCCGCCAACCGGAAAAGGCTTCCGCGAATGTGCGGTAACCGGCGCTGACGTTTTCAGCCGCAGCCGTTTTGGGTTCGCCGATGGAGGCCATTCTTGCCGCCAACTGTTGGTTAGGTTGAAGCGAGGCCTGGACGGTTCCTGCCGCGGCCATTGCCTCGGCCTGTGACTTTGCGATCCCGGTCAATTGGGCATCGGGCGTTACCGGCGACAATCCGTTGTTGATCCGATACTGGGAAATCATCTGCGCAGCGGTGGTCGCGTCGACCTGCCCGTCGGTGCGGGCGAGATCCTTGTAGAAAGGCGGGGTCTGGAAGCGTTCGCTCTGGCAGGCGGTAATTGTCAGGGCCAGAGCAGCGGCGAGAGCCAGTTTTGCCGAACGATTGCCGGAAAATGGGAAAAACAAGAGAGGGCGCCTTCCGGATTGGTGTCGAAGCGATTCGTCTTTGTCTGACAGGTGATGAGGCGACAACCAAGCAGAATTGCGGCAGCCTGCGCCAGAAACTGTGGTCAACCGGGTGCACAGAAAAAACCAGCCCGTCGGAAACGGGCTGGTCAGGCTGCATCAGGCTAGTTACGGGCGAAGCCCTAGCCTTCTGGGGGAGACTTGAATTCCTAGCGTTTGCCGGCTTCCAGCACGTCTTCGAGGGTTCGAAGACCGGTTGTCGGTGCACTTACGAGAACGGACATGTTGCCCGGCGCATGCTGGTTCTTCCACATCTTGGTATGGGCCTGCGGGATCTGGTCCCAGGGGAAAACTTCCGACATGTAGGGGTCGATGCGCCGCTCGATCATCAGCTTGTTGGCTGCCGAAGCCTGTTTCAGGTGAGCAAAGTGAGATCCCTGAAGACGTTTCTGGTGCATCCACATGTAGCGGACGTCGAAGGTGCAGTTGAAGCCGGACGTACCTGCGCAGATCACAACCATACCGCCCTTCTTGCAGACGAAGGTGGAGACCGGGAAGGTTGCCTCACCCGGGTGCTCGAAGACGATGTCGACGTTGTTGCCTTTGCCGGTGATATCCCAGATGGCCTTGCCGAATTTGCGCACTTCCTTGAACCAGTCGGCATATTCGGGCGAGCCCACCTTGGGCAGCTGGCCCCAGCAGTCGAAGTCCTTGCGGTTGAGCACGCCCTTGGCACCCAGGTCCATCACGAACTGACGTTTGTCCTCGTCGGAGATCACCCCGATCGCGTTGGCGCCGGCTGCGGTGATCAACTGTATCGCATAGGAACCGAGGCCGCCGGAAGCTCCCCAGACCAGAACGTTCTGGCCGGGCTTCAACTCATGCGGATGATGACCGAACAGCATGCGGTAGGCCGTTGCCAGGGTCAGTGTGTAGCAGGCGCTTTCTTCCCAGGTCAGATGCTTCGGGCGCGGCATCAGCTGCTGTGCCTGGACGCGCGTGAACTGTGAGAAGGACCCGTCCGGTGTCTCGTATCCCCAGATCCGCTGGGAGGTGGAGAACATCGGGTCACCGCCGTTGCACTCTTCATCGTCGCCATTGTCCTGGTTGCAATGGATAACGACTTCGTCGCCGACTTTCCAACGTTTGACCTTGTCACCGACGGCCCAGACGATGCCTGAAGCATCCGAGCCGGCGATGTGGTATGGGGCCCCGTGTCCGTCAAACGGGCTGATCGGCTCGCCGAGGCCTGCCCAGATGCCGTTGTAATTGACGCCTGCCGCCATCACGAGAACCAGCACTTCGTGGCTGTCGAGTTCCCATGTCGGAACGACTTCCAGCTTCATGGCATCTTCCGGCGCGCCGTGGCGCTCCCGGCGAATTGCCCAGGCGTACATGTTTTTCGGCACATGACCGAGCGGCGGGATCTCTCCTATTTCATAAAGATCTTTCACCGGAGCGTCCCCCCGCGTCTCGTTGTCGTTGGCTTCGGCTGTTGCTGTCATTCTCCCCTCCCGGGACTTCAGGTCCCTGTAGAATTTCGCATTTGCACAAGGCATTTCTGGGTCAAAACCCGGTTTCGCGCAACTATTGTTCAAAAAACTGCGTCGATCTATACGACTATTGCTTAACTTGCGTTTTAATGCCAATTATTTTTTGCATCGCACAGAAGGGGTTTCGCAGGCGCGTAAACTCCGGCACACTTTCGCCAGGCGGGGAGACTTTGGCGGAAAGAGCGCTGCGAGAGAAGAATATGGCTGGCAGCAGAATGCCTTAGGAGGAGAAGCGGCATGAGTGTAACGGATGCAAAGGGCGAAGGACGGGACCGTCCGTGGATCTTCCGCACATACGCAGGACATTCTACGGCGGCCGAATCAAACAAGCTCTACCGTGGCAATCTTGCCAAGGGGCAGACGGGACTGTCGGTTGCTTTCGATCTGCCGACGCAGACCGGTTACGACCCGGATGACTCCCTGGCCAAGGGAGAAGTCGGCAAGGTCGGCGTGCCAGTGGCGCATCTGGGGGACATGCATGCTCTCTTTAGCGAGATTCCGCTGGAGCGCATGAATACGTCCATGACGATCAATGCGACCGCACCCTGGCTGTTGTCGCTTTATGTTGCTGCGGCGGATGAGCAGGGGGCTGATCGGAGCCTGCTTTCGGGAACGACCCAGAACGATATCATCAAGGAATATCTGTCTCGCGGTACTTATGTGTTTCCGCCGGCGCCGTCCCTGAAGCTGACCACGGATGTGATCGCCTGGACATATTCCAACATGCCCAAGTGGAACCCGATGAATGTCTGCTCCTATCACTTGCAGGAAGCTGGGGCGACACCGGTTCAGGAACTGTCCTTTGCCCTGGCAACGGCCGTTGCCATTCTGGATTCAATGAAGGCAAGCGGTGCCATTCCGGAAGAAGATTTTCCGAAGGCCGTCGGCCGGATCTCATTCTTCGTCAATGCCGGCATGCGTTTCGTCACCGAGATGTGCAAGATGCGGGCGTTTACCGAGCTGTGGGACGAGATCTGCCGCGAGCGCTACGGCGTCGAGGATGAACGTTACCGGCGCTTCCGCTACGGCGTTCAGGTCAACTCGCTCGGACTGACCGAACAGCAGCCGGAAAACAATGTCTATCGCATCCTGATCGAGATGCTGGCCGTCGTCCTTTCCAAGAATGCGCGTGCCCGTGCCGTTCAGCTGCCGGCCTGGAACGAAGCACTTGGTCTGCCGCGGCCGTTCGACCAGCAATGGTCGCTCAGGATGCAGCAGATCGTGGCTTACGAGACCGATCTTCTGGAATATGCGGATATCTTCGAAGGGTCTTCGGAAATCACGAAAAAGGTCGAGGCTCTGAAGGAACAAGCACGCGAAGAGCTAGCTCGGATCGATGCCATGGGCGGTGCCGTCGCAGCGGTCGATTCCAGCTACATGAAGCGGCAACTCGTAGAAGCCAATTCCTCGCGGCTTGCAGCGATTGAGGCAGGCGACCAGGTGGTTGTCGGCGTCAACAAATGGATCGATAGCGAGCCATCTCCACTGGCATCCGGTGAAGATGGTGCAATCCTCACCGTGCCCGAACATGTTGAAGAAGAGGCAGTCGAAAAGATCAAGGCGTGGCGCGAGGCCCGGAACGACGCTGCCGTTGAAGCTGCGCTGGCCGATCTGAAGTCCGCGGCTCAGGAAGGCCGTAACATCATGGAACCGTCGATTGCCGCGGCCAAGGCAGGGGTCACGACCGGTGAATGGGGCCGTACCTTGCGCGAAGTATTTGGCGAGTATCGGGCACCTACCGGCGTTGGCCAGTCCGCGCGCGATGACGCAAGTGACCTGGAAACAATCCGCGAAGGCGTCGAAGCCGTTTCCAAGAAACTGGGCCGCCGACTGAAGTTTCTTGTCGGCAAGCCGGGGCTGGACGGTCACTCAAATGGGGCCGAGCAGATTGCTGTCCGGGCTCGCGACTGCGGCGTGGAGGTTGTCTATGAGGGGATTCGCCTGACGCCCGCCCAGATTGTCAACGCGGCCGTGGAGGAAGATGTTCACGTGATTGGACTGTCCATCCTGTCGGGATCACATCTCGCGCTCGTCAGGGATGTCATGGACCGGCTTCGTGCAAGCGGGGCGGATGACATTCCGGTTGTTGTTGGCGGTATCATCCCCGATGAAGACGCCGGACAACTGAAGGCGATGGGGGTTGCTGCGGTCTATACGCCAAAGGACTTCCAGCTAACCGATATCATGGCAGATGTCGTCAAGATCGTCGGAAGTTCTGCAGAGCAGGCAGCTTAGACAAGTTTTGGAAAACTGCTGACGCGGTGTCATTGTCTCAAATGAAACAACAGGTTAACTTTGCGTAAAGCTTTGTTAACGATTTGTTGAGAGATTCAGAGGGTTCCGCCAGAAGGCGGCACTCTCTGATTGGCCAGGAGGCCGAAATGGCGACGACTATTGAAAGGCCGCAAACGGCCCAGGTCGTGGCGCATGCGACAGAGTACCCAGCGGACAGGGACGGTAACGGCACCGGTCATGACCGCAGAAAAAAGCGTGAAACCGCAGAGCGCCAGGACCCAGATACCAATCCTTCCGGTGACGAGCCGGCAGTTCTCATCGATGCAGAACACAGCGTAGACCATGCTCTTGATGGTGTGAACGCTTATCGCGCAGCTGCCATGCAGGCGCTCGAGCCGGGCATTGATCACGGTCCGGTTCATCCGCTTCCCGGCCCGGTCGACTGGTGTCCGCCACAAGAAATCCGTCACGCCTATGAGGACCATGACGACGACCAGGACTTGCATGCGGTAAACGTGGCAACGTAGTTCTTGCCATCTTTGCCAAATCGGGTAAGCGCGTTAGCTAATTTCCTTTCAAGCAGGCAGGTGATATGAAGCCAGCAAATGACGGGCGTGCGGGCGCCCGCTGCTTACAAGGAGGCAAGTCGTTGAGTTTTCCTGCTCATCTTTTGGAAGGTTATGGCCGGTATCTGAACAAGGGCTTCGTCCGCTACAAGGAAACGCATGAGCGTCTGGCGGTCTATGGTCAAAAGCCCGATGTGCTGGTGATTTCCTGCTGCGACAGCCGGGTGACCCCGGAGGGTATTTTCAACGTCGGACCGGGCGAACTTTTCGTCGTTCGAAATGTCGCCAACCTTGTGCCCCCCTTCGAAGACACCGAAGGCCAGCACGGCACCAGTGCTGCGATTGAATTTGCAGTCAACGGGCTGAACGTAAAGCATATTGTCGTCATGGGGCACGGCCAGTGCGGCGGTGTGAAGGCGTTCCGTGAAAACGCCAATGCACCAATGGCGACCGGCCAGTTCATCGGCCGCTGGATCAAACTGCTGGAACCGGCCGCAATCGCCATGGCCTGCATGCCGATCGACAAGGCGGATGATCCGCAGCTTGCGATGGAATATGCCGGTATCAGGCAATCGCTGAAAAACCTGCTCACCTTCCCCTTCATCGAAAAAGCCGTACAGGAAGATCGCCTGCATCTGCATGGGTCATGGTTCGATATCGGTTCTGGTGAATTGCGGCTCATGGATCCGGAATCGCAGCGTTTCGACAAAGCTGAACCGGATATCTTCGAAGCTTGATATCTGCAGGACCTTGTCATTGCGTTCCGGTTAAACCGGACTTGAACAACCACCCCTCTCCCACGGGAGAGGGGAGGGAGTCGTCCAGCTTTGAGGAAACAAACAGGCCGCTGAGCGAACTTGGAACGGAGATCGTGAATGCAAGTTGATGTCGCGCTTTTCCAGCGCATGGCCGCCTATAATGCCTGGATGACCGAAAAGGCCTATCAGGTAGCGGGCCAAATGAGTGATGAGGAGCGCAAGCAAGATCGTGGGGCGTTCTTCAGGTCGGTACATTCTACGCTCAATCATATTCTTTTCGGAGACCGGGCGTGGATGAGCCGGTTTTCGGCAAAGGCCTATGATACCAACGGCATGGGCGTGGACATTTTTGAAGATTTTTCCGAGTTGAAAGCTACTCATCTCGAGATGAGCCGAGACATCGTCACCTTTGCTGAAGGACTTTCTCCCGAGTGGCTTTCGGAGGTGATGGAATGGAAGAGCATTGCCGATGGAACGTCTCGCCAACGTCCTCGCTGGCTGCTTGTCATGCACATGTTCAACCATCAGACCCATCACCGGGGTCAGCTTTCAACCCTGTTCACCCAGGCGGGAATTGATATCGGCGTCACCGACCTCCCGTTCATGCCGGACCTGATCGAAGAGTTTGCAGGCTGATCCCGGCGCTCCCCCCGCAGGAGGCCCACCTGAACTTGTCTTTCCCGGTTTCGGTTTCTCAAGGTACATACCTGTTTCAGGATGTGCCTTCGAACCTGTGTGGTTTCGGCATTTCGCTTGAGATCACTTCCACAGCTCTATCAACGAAGATCCTGACCTTCGGGTCGATGAATTCCCGGTCCACGTAAACAAGACTGATTGGAATTTCAGTGCCGACCGTGTCTGTCAGGAGGGGGACAAGAGCGCCGCTTTCCAGGTGAGGAGCGGCGACGGCTGATGGCAACAGGGCAATGCCGATGCCCTCCAGAACCGCATGCATGACAAGCTCGATTTCATTGGCAGAAAGCCTGCCTCCGACCGGGATGCTGCCACCGTCCAGAAGCGGCCAGGACTTGCTTGGGGTCCATTCACCGGCAAAGCCGACAATGCAATTGTGTTCGGTCAACTCCTCGGGCGATGCAGGTGCTGTGCGTCGTTTCAGATATTCCGGGCTGGCGACAGCAACCAGCCTGTCCGTGTGGAGGCGGCGGGCAATCAGGTTCTGATCCTTGACCGGACCGATACGGATGGCCACATCAACCCCTTCCGACAGCAGATCGACGTGCTGGGTTGTTGACTGGACCTCCAGTCGAACTTCCGGAAAATCGCAGAGGAAACCGGTGAAAAGCTTGGTGAAGTAGGGACCGGTAACCGAAACGCGCAAGAGGCCCCGGGGTGTGTCGTCCAGCCGGCGAACGGCGTTCCAGGTTTCCTCGACATCCTCGACAATCCTCTGCGCCCGCAGACGCAGTTCCTCGCCTGCCTCGGTCAAGGTCAAGCGGTTGGTTCGGCGATGGATGAGGCGAACACCCAGGTCTGCCTCAAGTGCCGAGATCCGGCGGCTCAAAGTTGCCCTGGGAAGATTGAGTGCTCTTGCAGCCGCAGAAATGCTTTCCGCTCTGACCACGGCCAGGAATTCACGCATGCGGTCGGAGTTGAGATTGTGATCCAAATGGACAGGCGATGCGATTTTTTTCTCACTAGTGACGTTCATGTTTCAAGTCTATCTCATATGCATCGCAATTGAGAAGGTCTGAAACCATGCTCGACATCGCAAAATTCGATCATATCGGTATTCGCATAAGCGATCGGGAGGCCTCCGTCGCCTTTTATGAAACGCTTGGCTTCAAGCAGATCGCAGATGGCGGATATGACAACGGCCATCCCCTGGTCATGCTTCATCCGTCCGGGATCAACATCAACCTGCTTGGACCTGCAACCATCAATCGGGGACACAACGTGTTGATGGACGAAACCTCCAAGTCTCCGGGCATCACCCATCTGGCGTTGAAGGTGGAGGACGCGGAGGCGACCGAGGTCTTCGTGAACGAGCAAGGCATTGCCATCACCGGGCGCAGGGAATTTCGCGGCACCAAGACCATCTTCATTCGCGACCCGGACCGCAATGTCCTGGAACTTGTCGGTCCCGGGCCATCGGTCGCCGATCTGATTGCCGATCACGTACACGGCGAAGCCTGACCCGACCTGCGTCGTTGGGCGCACCCTCATCAAAGGAAACCATCATGAAAACCGTACTGAAAACCGTTGCAGCCCTGCTGCTCGGCGCCAGTGTTGCTGCGCCGGTTATTGCGGCGGAAACATCTCCGGAAGAAATCCGGAAGGCTCGGGTCGAGCGTTTCGCCAACCAGCCGACGATCACCACCGTTGATGGTGTTGCGGGCTATCCGGACGGCTACAGAGGAACGCCAGCTCGTGCCGCGGAGGAAGATCCGTTCCTGTCGCCGGACAATGCCGCCTTGATCCTGATCGACTATCAGCCACCGATCCTGCAGGGCGTGCGCAATATCGAGCACGAAGAACTGATCAACAACGTCACTGGTCTGATCAAGACGGCGGTGATCTATGACATCCCGATCATCTTTTCGCACGTTGCCGTCGGGTTTAACGATTACGCACCGATGATCGAAGAGCTCAAGGCGCTTGCTCCGAATGCGGTTTTCGTCGACCGTACCAGCGTCAATGCGTGGGAAGAGCCGGAATTCGTCGCAGCTGTCGAGGCAACTGGCCGAAAGAAGCTGATCATGGGAGGATTGTGGACCGATGTCTGTCTTGCCTATCCCGCGATCGAGGCAGAGCGCGAAGGCTATGACGTCTATGTCCCTGAAGATGCAGTCGGCAGCATTACGCAAATGAGCCACGAAAACGGCATGGCCCGCATGATCGCTGCCGGTGTGGAGCCGATTACCTGGAACGTTGTTCCGGCGGAGTTGCAACGGGATCATGCGCGTCCGGAGAAGCTTGCCGAAGTCACTCGTGTTTTCATGGAACATCTGTTCAAGGTCGACCCGGACAGCAAGTGGTGATCTGAACACCTGGCCCTGACTTGAGAAGCCTTCAAAGGGGCACATTGAACAATGAGACCGGCGCCTGCCGGTCATTCCCGGCAGGCGTCTCTTCTTCTGAGGTTTGGTCCGTCTCCGGGAGTTTCAGTGTTCCGTCAAAGTGGAAGCGGAGCGCTTCCGGGAATATTCTTTCAGGGCGTTCGGCATGTCGGTTTGAATGAGGCGCACGCCCTGTTCCACCAGACGGCCCCAGCCGAGGTCCGGATCTGCAAGCGACTGCGTATCGGTCACTTCTGCTGAAGGAACTTCGTCGAGAGAGTTCAGAAACAGATTGGTTCCCGAGTTCTGCGCCGCTTTGGCATAAAGTTCAAAACTCGACCAGCTGTCGAACAGACCTTCGACCAGAGGTGTCGACCGCTGTTGAAGGAAGCCAAGATAAACTCCGAGCGTTTCGGCGGTGACCTGAACGATTGGCTTGACCAGAACGCCGGTTTTTTGTTCCAGCTCATCCACGAAGCGCATGTCGGCTTCGCTCTCAACGACGGTCTTGAGGTTGATGTGATGCCGGCTCGGGTGATCCTTGACGAATGCCGCGACCTTTTCCAGATCCCGGAAGTGCTTCACATCGACATCAACATAGATCCTGTCACCCGTGACAGCCAGCAGATCCGGAAGCAGGGGAGGTCGCGATGAGCTGAAGGGAGCACCTTCGCCGCCAGCACCTTCCTTGAGGAACAGGCACGTGATGCCGGCAGCTTTTGTTTGAGAAACAATGCCGCTCTGCCCGGTCATGCGTTCCAGCGTATCGTCATGCAGGCAGACGAGTTCCCCGTCCGCCGTGGCCTGAACGTCGATTTCGACGAATTCGTACCCATTGCTGATTGCAAGTTCCACGGACTCGATCGAGTTTTCCGGTGCACCGTGCCAGGCTCCGCGATGGGCAACGACAGCAAACTGCCAGGACGGGTCCGCCAGAAAATCCTTCAGCGGGGGACGGCCATCGGTCACGGATTGATTGGTCATGTTGATCTTCTTGTTGATGGTGTTGGTGACATTTGGGTCAGCCCCGCGCGTACGCGAGGCTGGGTCTTGCAGGAGGACCTGTTAACGTTCCAGAATCACGTTTTCGATGAAGCTTTCTTCCACCGCCTTGCGGAAAGGCTGTGCTGCCCAGGGCTGGCGGTTCTTGCGCTGTTCGTTTGGCACAAGCGCGTGGCTGTCATCTGCCTTGGCATGCATCGGGGCTGTACCGAAGTCCCGGTTGAACATGGTCTGGGTGTCGGCTGAGGTCAGCCAGTTGACGAAGACGGCAGCGGCAGCCGGATGTGTAGCGTTCTGAGGAATGGCAACGCCGTTGCCACCGCCATACATTCCCATTTCCGGAATGTAGAACTTGATTTCAGGACGAACTTCGCCGCGCTTTTGCAAACCTGCAAGGTGATCTTCCCAGGCGGGGACCATCCACAATTCACCGTCGCTGACGCGAATGATGCTGTCGGCATTGGAGGCGGTGACGACGTAGTTTTCGGCGTTGTCGTTGAAGAATTTGAAGCCTTCACCGACCTGGGCCAGTTTCTCGTCGGTGGTTTCTCCGTCGGCGAAGTCGACGCCCGTGAGGTTCTTGAGCGTGTTCAGATAAAAGGATGGGCCCGAGCCGCCCTTTTCATAGTTGAAGCCGAATTTTTCCGGATTGGCCGACCAGAAAGCTGCCAGCTCTTCCGGGGTTTGCGGCAGATCGGCTTCCGAGACCTTGTTGGGGTCGTAGGCGATGCCGGTCTGGTTGCCCCAGAACGCCAGCACAAAGTCGCCGCCGTCAATGCCGACGAGATTGGATACGCGGCCATCGTCTTCAGGCAGCATTTTCAGCGGCGTGAAGGAAGCGCTCAGATCGACGGTCTCGAAATCGTTGTACCCCCAGGCGAATACGTCGATGTCACCAGCTTCACGGTCGCGTTCGGCCATCAGCTTTTCGGCGTTACCGGCCGCGGTGCCTTCAGGAATGGTGACCTTGATGCCGTATTCTTCTTCGAATGATTTGACGGCGCGGCGCAGGTCATCCTGCAGGTACCAGACATACCAGGTCAGTTCGCCTTCAGCCTTGGCCTGGGTGACAATGTCGTCCCAGCTCATGTTTGAAAGGTCCTTGGCGGCTGCAACATTTACGCCCAGTGCCAAAGCGGTGGAGGAAAGGATCAGGGTCTTCAACATGTCGGTTGCTCTCCGTTAGTTGGGGTATTCGCGTCAGCCCTTGCCTGAACTCAGAGCCGGATTGGCCGATCTCAGAAGGCGCTCGAGGATGAGCATCAAAATGACGTTCGGGACGACGAGAATGAGGGACAACACCGCCGCATTGGGCCTGACAAAATCTTGTCCAAGCGTTCCGTAGAGCAGTGTCGGAATGGTGGTGAAGTCGGGCGAGCCGACGATGAAGGCGATCGCGAATTCCTCGATCGACTGAATGAAGACAATCAGCAGCGAGGCGAAAATGCCCGGCTTCAGGGCTGGCAGATATGCGACCTGCCAGCGGGCCCAGGTGCTGGCGCCAAGGTCGCGGGCGGCATCGATGTGGTCGGTTCGAACCTGTTCGAAGCTCACCGTCATGATGCGGATTGCGTAGGGCATGAAGACTATGGCATGGGCGAAAAGGATCGCGCCGAAGCGCCAGGAGTGAAGCCCGAGCTGATAGAGCAGCGAGGTGAAGAAGATCGAGGTCACGAAAGGCGGCACGATCAGGGGCAATAGCGCGAGGATCTTGCAGACTTCACGACCGGGGAACCGAATTCTTCCGAGTGCATAAGCGGTGGGCATCGACAGCAGCAACGCTGCGAGTGCCGCAGACGGAGCAAGCACGTAGGAATTCACGAGAGCCGTCTGCAGCGACGAATTCACCCACATGTCGACCCAGCGATAGAAGGACATCACGGGAGGCAGCAGCTTGTCTGCCGTCCAGGGTTGCGATGGATCGACCAGTGACCAGAGCACGGCCATGGTGAAGGGAACGATGAGCCAGATCGCGGTCAGGCCCAGGAGCAGATACAGGAGAACCTGATTGAGACGTGCTGTGGTCATGCGATCCTCCCACGCATTGTGAGACGGGTCAGTGCCGCCAGCAGTCCTGAACCGACAATGGCAATGATCATCAGGCTCACACCGACAACGGCGGCATCATTCCAGCGGCCACTGGACTTGAAAAAGACCATCAGCTGGGAAAGCGACTGACGGTTGGTCGGCCCCGCGATCACCTGAAAACTGAAGTCTGCAAGCGCACCGATGAAGATGATGATGAGTGCGGCCTGCATGGCCGATACCGTGAGCGGTACAATGACCTTGCGAAACCGGTCGAAACTGCCAGCGCCCAGATCTCTGGCGGCATTGAGTACATCATCGGAAATGCTCTGGACTGCGCCGGTGAGCAGTAGAAGTGCAAACGGCATGTTCTTCCAGGTTTGCAGAAGCAGCACACCGATGGCATTCCGGTCGTTCTGCAGCCGCTGTGGTTCGTCCCACAGGCCGAGCCCCTGCATGAGCTGATTGAGGACGCCGTGATAGGCGATGACATTGATGAAGAGGAACGCTGCGACCAGTCCGTGAACCAGGAGCGGAGCCTTCAGCATAGCGCCGATTGCAAGTGAGCCGGGAAAGGGCTTTCGCAACCAGATAGCCAGCGGGTATGCGAACAGGACGGACAGGAACGAGCTGATCACGCCGACATAGATCGAATAGGTAACCGCGCGGTTGAAGACCTTGCGGTCCAGCATCTTGTCCCAGAATTCCAGCGAAAAGCCGCTTTCTCCCGAGAGATTGTAAAAGCCGAAGGACTGTGCGATCGCGATGTAGACGGCAACGCCGATCAAGGCGACGATCAGCCCGAGTCCCGGCGTCAGCAATGCCAGAACCAGAAGCCATTTCTTCAACGTCATGCCATCGCCTCCAGCAGGACGATTTGCTCAGGCTGCAGCGAAAAGGTGACAGTGTCGCCTTCGCGGATCGCGGGTTTGCTTGTCTGGACGCGGTATTCCGCGCCGCTGGCCTCCACATGCAGGTCCGTGAAATGCCCTTGGAAGGCACGGTGGGAAACGCGGGCCGTCAGGCGGTTTTTGCCGTTTGCGGACAGATCTGCATGTTCCGGCCGCCAGCAGATCTTGACCCTGGAGCTCTTGGGGGGCGTGTCTGTTCGGGCAACCAGCGGGCCAAGGGCGGTGGAAAGCTCGATTTCACCATTGCCATTTGCCGAAGTGACTTCCGCATCCAGCACGTTTGCACTGCCGATGAAATCGGCAACAAAGCTGGTTTTCGGCGCACTGTAGAGTTCTTCGGGCGTGTCGGCCTGCTCGATGCAGCCGCCATTCATGACAAAGACCCGGTCCGACATCGCAAGCGCTTCAGCCTGGTCATGCGTGACGTAAATGGCGGTCAGGCCGAAATCCTGCTGGATGCGCCGGATCTCGATCCGGACCTGGTCACGCAGCTTTGCATCGAGATTGGAAAGAGGTTCGTCGAACAGAATCACATTCGGGCGCATGACCAACGCGCGGCCGAGCGCGACACGCTGTTGCTGTCCTCCGGACAACTGGTTCGGGAGTTTGGCCAGGTGCAGGGACAGGTCCAGATTGCCGATGACCGCGTCGAGGCGTTCCCTTCGGTCCGCTTGCGGAACTTTTTTCTGCCGCAGTCCGAATTCCAGATTTTCAAGAACCGTCAGATGCGGAAACAGCGCATAGGACTGGAAGCAGAGCGCGGTGTCGCGTTTTTCCGGCGGTGTCCGGGTTACGTTTTGTCCGGCCAGATGAATTTCGCCGCCTGTCGGAGTGAGAAAACCGGAGATCATCTTCAAAAGCGTGGTCTTGCCGCATCCCGAAGGACCCAAAAGCGTTACGAACTCGCCTGAGCCGACTTCGAAACTGACATCCTTTACGGCGACAAAGTCCCCGAATTCCATTTTCAGGTTGCGTGCGCTGATACCGCTCATGAGCCGGAACCTCCCGTTTCCTTACCCGTCAAACTTTTATCACTCACGATGAGTATTAATACCTTTTATTACTCATGAAAAGTAATAATTTTATGACAAGGATTGGCGGGACCTTTCCTGCCGGATAGGATAGGTTGGTTCGCTGAGTGGATTTTTTGGGAAAAACAATCTGTGGTAGAAGTGGGAATTTCTCTTCAAGAAGCTGAAAAAAAAGACCTTTTCCCTATTGGTGAGAGCAGTTCGGCCATTCTGGATGCGGTGCGGGTGAACGAACTGGTTGCGCGTGCGGACCTGCCCGCTCCAACCGGATTATCTCAGCAGACAGTCCATAGATTGACGGAAGATTTGCTTGAGCGAGGGTTTCTTGAACGAAAAGAACCAGTGATCCAAGGACGCGGAAAACCCAGTCCGAGACTGGCGGTCAACCCGGCCGGGGCTTACGGATTTGGCGTATCCGTCGACACGAACAGCGTGGAAACGGTCTGGGTCGATCTTGTCGGCAATATTCTCTCGCAGTCCCGGATTGATGTCGTTCCGAATGATCCGGAGGCGGTGGTAGCAGCCGCTTGGGAAACGTCTGTTGCGCAGCGCGATGCCCTGGGGGTGGATCCGGCACGCGTCGCGGGCTGCGGCGTTTCGATACAGGGTTTCCGGGTTTCCAGGGAGAACAGGTTTACCACGCCGGTGCCGCTGGACAACTGGACGGGCGTTTCCATTGAAGAGCGCTTTGTCGAGGTTTTCGGTTGTCCGACCTATGCGGAAAATAACGCCACCCTGGGTGCGATTGCAGAATTGTGGAGCGGTGCAGGAAAAACCTACCCCACCTTTGCCTATCTCTCGTTCAACTATGGTTTCGGGGGTGGTCTCGTTCTGGAGGGGCGTCCTTACTACGGCTTCAACCGGAATGCGGCCGAGCTGACTTCCTCCTTTCCGATGGAGCAGAGAAAAGACCGACCCGCCCTGCAGCATCTTCTCGAAGGTTTGCGGGAGCATGGTGTCGACGTGCCGTCGATCGAAGCGCTGAAGTCAGATTTCGATCCGGACTGGCCAGGAATTCGCGAATGGGTGGAGAAGGTTTCTCCGGCTCTTAATCAGGTTGTCCGCAATCTTCAGGCCATTCTCGATCCGGCGGCTATTGTTTATGGTGGGGAAGCTCCACCGGCACTGAGGCAAATGCTGATGGATGCGACATCTCATCGCCATCCGGATCGTTTCGGTCAGGAAATTCCAGCGCCGGACCTCGTGCAAAGCAGAATCCCGGCCGAACCGAGCGCGGTTGGCGCGGGCATTCAGGCAATCAGGAGACGTGTACTGAACCAGATCTAGACAGCAAGAGGTCTGTTTTTATTGAATTCGGCCTTGCGAGATTGCTTGCGCCACGCTGAATATTCGTCAACTGCACTTCATCGCTTCGTTCACAACGACTTTTCCGAATGTTTTGGGAGAAAATCATGAAAAACAAACTGCTTAAGCTGGCTTTGGGTCTGTCGATGACCTTTGCGGCGGTGGAAGCCCAGGCTGAAACCCGCATCACCTACAAGTCTGCCAAGTCCAGCTCCTCCTATTATCAGATGGGTGTTCAGATTGCCGAAGCCATCAAGGCGGGCAGCAATGGCGACATGATTGTAACGGTTGAGGAGAGCCAGGGTTCGGTCCAAAACGTCATGGAAACCCGTGCCCGTGGTGCGGACTATGTCTTCACCACGCCTCCGGTTCTCGTGAAGCTTGCCCAAGGCGGCAAGGCGATGTTCGAAGGCAAGGGCGATCCGAAGTTCGACGAAATCCGTGCCCTGTTCCCGATCCCGTCGCTCACCATGCATTTCGTCATGTCCGAAAAGAGCGGTGTCACGGATTTTGCCGGTATGGAAGGCAAGACCATTCTGCTCGGCAAGGGATCGTTCGGTGCGCGTGAAGGTGAAAAATATCTCAAGCTGTTCGGACTTGAAGGCAAGGTCGATCTTGCTGAGGTCGAGCTTTCCAACGCTGTCGCAGCGCTGAAAAACGGTCAGATCGATGGTTTCGTGACCGCGGGTTCCTGGCCGGCGCCGAACGTCATCGAAGCCGCAGCTTCCACCGGCGTGAACGTCATTTCCCTGAACGACGATCAGATCACGCAATCCAAGCGTGCCAAACTGGTCATTCCGGCCGGTACCTATTCCGGCCAGAGCGAGGACATCGTCACCACCTCCCTTCCGGTTGCAGCCTACACGACAACCGCAATGGACGATGACACCGCCTATGCCCTGACCAAGACCTTCTGGGAGCAGAAGGCAAAAATGGGTGAAGAAGCTCCGTGGTGGAATGGCGTAGATCAGGGTCTGATGGCCAACATCACCGGAAAGATTCATCCGGGTGCGATCCGCTACTACAACGAAGCGGGCATCGAGCTCACCGACGCTCAGCAATAATCGTCGGGCAGCCGGCGTTTGGCCGGCTGCCTCTTTCGAATTGAGCGCACCCCTGCTCGAACGTTCTCAATTCAGTGTTCAACGCCACCTGCCTTTAGTGGCTGCCCGAAAAATCCCGTCTTTCTCAGAAACTTCAAATGCTCAACAGCGAACCTGCAAAAACGCCTCTGGGGCGTTCGGCAATGCTTGCGCTCGCAGCGGTGCTGGTTGCGTTTCATCTTGGCCTGATTTTTTCCGGCCTTGTCCCGAACCTTGTCAGTCGGCCCCTTCATCTGGCATTGGCCTTGCCATGGATCTTCGTGTTTGCGGAGGGCGGTTTCCTCAAGAAGGCAAGCGGTGCGATCATTTGCGCAATTGGTGTCTCTGCGTGCCTGTGGGTTGCCGTCAATCAGGAAGCGCTGTCTGACCAGTACGGCTTTCTGGAGGGCGATTTCCAGCTTCTGGTGGCAGCCGTTCTGTTGGTAACCGTTCTGGAAGGTGCACGCAGGGCAATCGGCTGGCCATTGCCGATCGTTGCGTCCTGCGCCCTGGCGTATGGTTTGCTGGGGCAGCACATCCCCGGTGAATTCGGCCACTCGGGAACGCCGGTTGCCAGTTTCCTTGGAACGCTCACCATTGCTGAAGGTGGTATCTGGGGAAGCCTGACAGGCGTTTCGGTCAACGTCGTTGCCATCTTTGTCATTTTCGGTGCTGTGCTGAACGCGGGTGAGGCCGGGCAAGGCTTCATGAATGTTGCTGCCGCGGCGGCCGGAAAACTGAAAGGCGGCGCGGCGAAAGTTTCGGTGCTCTCGTCGGCGTTGTTTGGTTCCATTTCGGGCTCTGCCTCCGCCAATGTCGCCTCCACCGGCGCCGTGACCCTGCCTGCCATGACCCGGCTCGGATATCCGAAGAGGCTGGCCGCGGCTGTCGAAGCCGTTGCGTCTTCCGGAGGGCAGATCATGCCGCCGCTGATGGGGGCGGGCGCTTTTGTCATGGTTGAGCTTACCCGGGTTCCCTATACGCAGATCATGATGGCGGCACTCCTGCCGGCGGTGCTTTACTTCTTCGCGGTCTGGGTCGGCATCAACGCCTATGCTCGCAACTACGATCTTGCAGCTCTCGGAAAGGACGAACGGCCGGAGATGCGCCGCGTCCTGATCACGTCCGCCTTCTTCATGGTGCCTTTCCTTGTGCTGCTTTACGGCATGTTCGTCGCGCAGTTCACACCGCAGTATGCCGCCTGCATGGCGATTATCGCGGGGTTCGTGCTGCTGTTCTTCAATGCCGAAGGGACATTCAACCTCAGGCAGATCCTGCAGCGGCTGGAAAGTGCCCTCCTGACCGCCGCGCGCCAGGTTTCCGTTATCGCGTCGATTATCGTTTGCGCGTCGATCATCATCGGCGTTCTGGCGATCACCGGGCTGGGCGTCAAGATCACCTCGCTGATCCTGTCCGGATCGGGCGGCATGTTGTGGCCTTCTCTGCTGCTCACCGCGATTGCCTGCCTTTTTCTCGGCATGGAAGTTCCGACAACCGCTGCCTACGTGATCTGCGTTTCCGTTGCAGGGCCTGCGCTGATCCAGCAGGGCCTTGAACCGTTGCAGGCGCATCTGTTCGTCTTCTGGTTCGCGTTGATCTCGACAATCACACCACCCGTCTGCGGTGCTGTTTTCATTGCGGCCGGAATGATCGGAGAGAACTGGTTGAAAGTCGCCTTAACGGCAATGGCGCTTGGCATTGGCCTTTACATCATTCCATTGGCGATGATTGCCAACCCGGCGGTGATCGACCTGTCCAACGCACCTGTCGCCGCGCTTTTGGCTATGGTGAAGATCGGGGTGGGTCTTGGCTTGATTTCCTATGGGGTGATTGGGTTCAAAAAGCCGCTGGCCAAGCTGCTGTCCATCGGTGCCGGAGCTGCAATTGTCTTTGTTTCGGCGGGGCTGTTTGCCTGAGCAGCAGGACAAGCATTCTACAGGCGCCGAAAGTTCCTCCAGAAATGAAAAGGAGCGCGAAGATCACCTTCGCGCTCCTTGATGCCTTTCGGCTCTCCAGGCCGAGCGGGTTGCTTCGCCGTGGTCAGGCTGCGGCGACGCTGCTCAGGAATGTCTCGACTTCCTGTTTGAGTTCCTCGGTACGCGCAGCGAGCTGACTTGAGGCATCCAGTACGGTTTGCGAAGACTGGGACGTCTGGTTCACCGTGCCGGAGAGGTCGGACATGCGCGAAGACACGAAGGTCGTTCCTTCGGCCGCCTTCTGAGCGTTTTGCGAGATTTCGCTGGTTGCCGATCCCTGTTCGCTGACCGCTGTCGCGATCGTGCCGGTGTAGGAATTCACCTCTTCCATGATCGTGGTGATTTCCGCAATGGCGTTGACCGACTCCTTGGTCGCGTCCTGAATGGCGGTAATCTGGCCACTGATCTCTTCGGTTGCCTTGGACGTCTGTGTCGCAAGCTCTTTCACTTCGGCTGCAACGACTGCAAAGCCTTTGCCGGCCTCTCCGGCCCGTGCCGCCTCGATGGTCGCGTTGAGGGCCAGGAGGTTCGTCTGTTCGGCAATTGCCTGAATGAGGGTGACGACCTCGCCGATCTTGGAGGCTGATGCCGCCAGACCTTCAACCTTTTCATTCGTCACGCGTGTGCCTTCGGTTGCCCGGCTGACCACTTCCGTTGTCTGCGCCACCTGTCGGGAAATCTCGCCGATGGAGGCTGACAGTTCTTCAGCGGCACTTGCAACGGTCTGGACGCTGGATGTTGCATCGTCAGCCGAGTTCAGGGTTTCCGCCGCGCTGGAGGCGCTTTGACCGGAGAGGTCCGAGAGATGTCCGGCGGTACCTTCAAGGCCGTGCACCGTTTCGTTGACCGAGCTCAGTACATTGGAGACGTTGCCCCGGAAGGAGGCGATCAGCTCCTGAATGTTGTCCTGCCGACTTGATGCGGCAACCTCGGTTTCACGTTGTTGCTCGGCAAGCTCCAGTCGCTCGGAAGCTCTGGTCTTGAGCGTGTTGACGGCTTTTGCCAGGACGCCGATCTGGTCGGTGCGATCCTTGTAGGGAATCTCGTTGTCCAGGTGATCCTGTGCGATCTGGCTCGTCAGGTCCGCGAGCTGGGTTACCGGGCGCAATTGACGGCGGATCGAGAAAATGAGCAGCAGAACCGACACGATAACAACAGGCAGAGCCAGCATGATGTAACGGGTCATTAGCTCGGTCACATTCGCCTGGACGGCTGCTTTTTCAACACCGGCATAGAGAATGCCGATGATATTGCCCTGCTTGGAAAAGATCGGCTGGTAAACGGTGAAATAGTCCTTGCCCAGAATGGTGGCCTGGCCGTTAAAGGTCTTGCCGGCGGTCACGACGGGATAGACAGCGCCTTTCTGACCGAGAGGAGTGCCAACAGCACGTTTGCCATCGCCCTTGATGATGTTCGTGGTCTTGCGCCAGAAATCTTTCGTTTCAGGGTCCCAGGCGAACACGGTGGCGGTCTCGCCGGTCATGCGGCCGATCGAGTCGATCATGTCATGGTTGGAAAACTCGGGGATTGCAGCAAGTTCAACCTTGGTGACGTTCCCGTCGGAATTCCAGGAAACTTTCGTTTCTTCGACACGTTCCTGCAGGATCGTTGCCGCGACACGCAGGTTGATGTCCTGTTTCTTGAGGGCGGCGGTCTGCGCCTGTCCCAAAGCAACTTGGTAGAGAATTATGCCGACTACAAACATCGATATTGTAAGTAGACCAGCCGAAATAATTGCAAGCGTGGAAGTGACGCTCAGACGAGCGTAAAGATTTTTCATTCCAACCCCCTCAAACCTAACCTAGGGGAGTTTTCCTAATATTGGTAAATTTATAGAAAATGATCTCTACTTTAGATTGATTATAGAAAATATTCTAATCTTAATTGATTGATGCGAGCGATGCTTCTGCGTCAACAACAGTGTCCTGCCGTGCTCAATCCAATAAGGTTTTGCTTCCGATTTATCACGCCCTGAAGCGGAACAGCCGGACCAGGTTCAGCTTGCGAAGAGCAGCGCGCTTCCGGCAACAACGAGACCAGCGCCGACCCAGGCTCCAGGCGCGGGAAATTCCCTGGTCCGCCACCACATCATGGGCAGCATGACGGCAGGTGTCGTCGCCGACAGGGTCGCCACGATGCCAACCTCACCGCCGGAGAGAGCGAAAAGGATCAGCGTCATTCCGACGCCCATGCCGAGAAAGCCGGAGACGGCGATGATCCCGACGACAGGCAGAGTGAACCTGCCTGCCGGTTTGACCCAGCTGAACGGCAGCCGCATCAGGACAACGAGACCCAGAGCAGCGACACCGACACGAATACTGGAGGCCGCGACAGGGTCGACGCCGGCTTCCATGATCGGCCGGGCAATGAGCGAGCCGACAGACTGAGACAGGGCCGCCGCGAAACCGAGCAGGATACCGATCCACAGAGGACCTTTAATGTCCTCCCACTTGTGGAGCTGTGACTTGCGCTTGCCGAAGCGAATGGCAAGCAGAACTCCGAGAAAAGTCAGTGCGATACCGAAGATCTGCATGCTGTTGAGTTCTTCACTCAAAAGCAGCCAGCCAAGGATCGCTGACATCGGAGCATTCAGTGAAAACAACATGGCCGTTCGACGCGGTCCCATGCGGTTCAGTGTCAGAAAGAGCGCGGTATCGCCCATGAAGATACCGACGAAGCCTGAAAGCACGAGCGGCAGAAGGTGGCCGCCACCCACGGAACTCCAGCCTGTTGTGAGCATGACCCAGACGCACAGCATCAAGGTGACGAGCACCATTCGCGTGCAGTTGAAGGCGATTGCGCCAAGATGCTGCGCAGGTGCGGCGGACAGCAGTCCAGTCATGGCCCAGAGCGTTGCGGCACCAAGTGCAGCGGCTTCGTAGAGATACATATGAAATCAGGTCCGCTGAAATTCTTCTGGAAGGCTTGGTGTTTCAGCCGTCCAGGCAGCTTCAAAAAAGGCAAATTCGAGTGCACTCATATGGCGGAAGAGCTGTGCGACATTCTCCTGCTCTACTGCCGAAAGGCCGGCTCCGACCTGATCCATTTCCTCCCGGAGCCAAGTGACAAAGGCCTCGAAACCGGGGAGGGCGTGCAGATCGATCCACTCGCTGAGATAAAAGGCTTCCGGTCGCGGCTTCCCTGCCTCGCGTAGTCCCCAGGTCAGGTAACACCATTCCGCGCAGACCAGGCAGGCCAGGCCTTCGGCATAGGTGCCCTTCCCGGATGACTTCAGAAGCAGATCGGCAAAGGCTCTTGTCGTCGGTCCCTGCGCTGCCGTTTCATAAGTTTTGGGTTTGACACCGAGTGCTTCGAACGAACGCAGGAAATAATCGTTTTCTTCCGAAGCCAGCAGCGCCAGAAAGGCGGAGAGCCGGGCCTTGGACGACATTCCCGGTGCCTTGGCAACCAGGTAGCCGAGCGTGGAAGCCAGATCTGTTATGAACGTGTAGTCTTCAATCAGATACCGGGCATAGGCTGCATCCGGCATGGTCCCATCGCCGATGGCGCGAGTGAACGGGTGCTCCGTTGCGCTGGACCAGTATGGTTCGGCTCTCGCTGCGAGCCAGTCCGTGAAGCGGGCGCCGGGATCGCGCTCCAGAAAGCCCTGGAATGATCCGTCGAAAAAATCAGCCATTTGCAAAGAGCTCCAGGCAGACGCCAATGGTCCAATTCTCGGGGTTGAGCGTCGCTCCGCACGTCAGGAAGAGGCGGGCCAATTGAAACGAATATTTTTGAAGAAGGAGAAACGGGCGCCGGTCGGCGCCCGTCTTGTCAAAATCAGGCCGCAGCCTTTTTCGGGGTAATGAGACCACGGTTGACGAGGACTTCCGCGATCTGAACGGTGTTGAGCGCCGCGCCCTTGCGCAGGTTATCAGAGACCACCCACATGTTCAGGCCGTTCTCCACGGTCGCGTCTTCGCGGATCCGCGAAATGTAGGTCGCATCTTCGCCGGCAGATTCGTAAGGCGTGATGTAACCACCATCTTCCTGCTTGTCGATGACGAGGCAGCCGGGTGCTTCGCGCAGGATGTTGCGTGCTTCTTCCGCGGTGATCTCGTTTTCGAACTCGATGTTGACGGCTTCGGAGTGACCGATGAATACAGGAACGCGAACGGCGGTGCAGGTTACCTTGATGGCCGGATCGAGCATCTTCTTGGTTTCTGCCAGCACCTTCCATTCTTCCTTGGTGTAGCCGTCTTCCATGAAGCTGTCGATGTGCGGAATGACATTGAAGGCAATCCGTTTGGTGAACTTTTCCGGTTCGATCGGATCGTTCACGAAAACCGCGCGAGTCTGGTTGAAGAGCTCTTCCATCGCATCCTTGCCGCCGCCGGAAACCGACTGATAGGTGGCAACGACAACGCGTTTGATCTTGGCGCGCTCGTGAAGCGGCTTCAGTGCCACGACCAGCTGCGCGGTGGAACAATTCGGGTTGGCGATGATGTTCTTCTTGGTGAAGCCGACGATGTCGTCCGCATTCACTTCAGGCACAATCAGCGGCACTTCTGCGTCATAGCGCCAGGCAGAGGAGTTGTCGATGACAACACAGCCCTTGGCTCCGATCTTCGGCGACCATTCCTTGGAAATGGTGCCGCCCGCGGACATCAGGCAGATATCGGTGTCGGAGAAATCATAGTTCTCCATGGCCTGGACCTTCAGCGTCTTGTCGCCAAAGGAAATGTCGGTGCCCTGCGACCGGCGGGACGCGAGAGCGACGACTTCGTCTGCCGGAAATCCGCGCTCAGCGAGAATGTCGAGCATCTCGCGGCCGACATTGCCGGTAGCGCCTGCAACTGCGATCTTGAAACCCATTTTTGACTTGTCCTTGTCCGTCTCCCCGCTTCACCAGCTGCCCGGTTTCGATGGGCGTCGCCGGCTCCCGGCGCCTCCCATCCCCGGGGAGGCGGGATGAGCGGCACCGTCAAGCGGTGGTTTTGGTTGTCTTGGTTGTGCGTTTGAAAGCGGTTGCGGCAGCCGTCCGGGTCTCGCCGCGCAGAAAGGTCGCGCTGGCAAGGGCCTGAGACATCATATCCAGAATGTCGGCTTTCAGCCGGAACATGGGAAGCTCACAATCGTCAAAACTTGAGACGGCGGTGTTTTTGCCCGGAAATCCCCTGAAGTCAACAAGGAATGCAACACAAAGCCGCGTTTGGGTTTCACATTGTTGCTTGAAAGAGACTTAAGGCAGCTCACACCCGGTGGAAGTGCACGAAACTGCGGCCCAGGATTGGGGCGCATCGATGATCCTGCTCAGGTTGCGCCACCTTGTCAAAAACGACAATTGTCAGCGGAAAAAGCCTGGTCGCCTGACTGTGAACTCCAACAATTGACGATGTGATATAATGCGAGCTTGATGAAGTGTCGCAATATGCCTGAATGGGAGGGCAAGGACCATGCCAGGCGAAACCTACAACATCCTCTTTCTTTGCACGCGAAACCGGGCACGTTCCATTATCGCCGAAGCCATCGTCAACAGGGAAGGGCACGGGCGTTTTCGTGCGTTCTCGGCTGGTACCGAACCTGATCGGCAGGTGCGTCCCGAAGTAATCGGACTGCTGAAGCGACTGAACTTCAACGCCGAAGCTGCACATGCGAAAAGCCTGAAGGATCTGATCCAGGCGAAAATGCCTCCAATGGATTTCATCTTCACGCTGTGCGATCAGACGATCGAGAAAACCTGTCCGGTCTGGCCGGGGCACCCGGCAACGGCGTTGTGGCCGATCCCCGATCCAAAACAGGCGAAGAGCAGGCCTTCCGAACAGGACCTGGCCTACGTGGAAACATACAGGACCCTGAACAATCGCCTGTCGGCATTCATGAACATGCCGTTCGACAAGTTGGATCAGCTGTCGTCGCGTGACAGTCTCGACTCGATAGAGATGGCGCGCGGACGGTTACAGTAGTCTGGAGCCGACATGGCTGAGGACTTCGTCACGGCGAGGCCTGTAGAAGCGTTTGTCTGCAAAGCTGACCGCCGCAAGGCTGGGAAGTTCAAGCAGAACTGACAGGTCGCCGTCCAGGATCGCTGTGCCGTCGTGAAAGTGAAAACGCTCAAGCTCCCGCATGCCGGTCAGCGGCCTCAGGGAGGGCAATTTCCCGCAATTGATCAGGTGGAGTGTCTTCAGATTGCCGAGTGCCTCGATGCCGCTCAAGGATTCGATCTGTTTGCAAGATTCTATCTCCAACGTCTTCAGACGATCGCAGGCGGTCAGCGGTTCGAGCGAACTCAGTTTTGGACAGGAATAGAGATCCAGCCGCTCGAGCACTGGCAGATTTTCGATCCCCTGGAGCGAGTTGAGCTTTCTGGAGGTAAGCTGCAGTTCCTTCAGCCGGTGCAAGCGTGCCAGGGGTATCAGGTCATCGCCCGGATAGTTTTCGACATTCAGCCGGGTCAGGCCTTCGTGCAACAAGAGTGACTCCGCCTTGGGTCGCCAGGTTATGAAGACCTTCTGCAAGCGCGAAAAAGACAGGAAGTCGGGTGCATTGGTGAACTGGCACTGCAGTCCGAGTGTTTGTAAGCCGGGAAGCGATGCCAGTGGCGTGAGGTCGTTGACATCCCAGTTGTAGATCTCAAGTCCGGTCAGCTCTGGCAGGTCCTCGAGGAACGCCAGTGGCTCGTTCTGCCAACCCATCGAACGGGATAACCTAAGTCCGGTTGCGGAGAACTGCTCCATGATCGACTTGAAACGACTTTGCCAAGGTCCCTTCAGAACCAGATAGCGATGATTGTCCCGCTCTTCGTGCCAGATGAAATATTCGTCTGTTTCGGCAATTCTGGGTTCGCTCATCTTTGGGCCGTTATCAAGAATTGAACAATTTGCCCGGCCCAATGTCCCTGGTCGAAATTCCCGCTAAAGTCAGCATGTGCCAGGCAAGTGCAAGATTGGAGCTGATCACCGGTTTGCCAAGCTTGCGTTCGCAAGCCTCGATCACAGGCAAAGTGCGCAAATTCGTACAGGAAGCAAAAACGGCATCAACCTCCGGGTCAGCGCCGATCGCGCAAATCGCCTTTTCAACGGAGTCGTTTGTAATGCGCGCGACCACAGCTTCCTCGGCCTGACCAAAGGAGCCGACAGTTACCGGTGTCATGTCATTTTCGCGCAAGAGCGTGCAGACAGCTTCGGAAACCTCGGCAACATAGGGGGAGACGACACCGATCCTTGAAACATTGAGATGGCGCAGCGCTTCCAGAACCGCCCGAGCCGGGTTGGTGACCTCCACTCCCGGATGGGCTTTTTGCACGGCGGTGGCAACGGCATCCGAGCCGATGACCGTGGCTCCGGACGTGCAGGCATAGCCGACGACATCAAGCGGGCGGTTGCCCGGCAGGAGCGCTGCGGAGCTTGAAAGCTGTGCCTTCATCTGCATCAGCGTTTCCGGCGTGACTTCCGGCGCACTTTCGATTCTCGTGTGATACAGGACGGTGTTTTCAAGATCGAACAGGCGGCGGAATTCCGTTTCGATGGTTTCGTCAGCCTGCAACACGATCAGGCCGAGCGCAGCCCTTTCGCCCAGTCCCTCATCACACTCAAAATCCAGTTTCATGATGCCGACTATCTCCCGTTAGCTGGTCAGGACCGGAATTTCCGGCGCGGCGGGGGTGCTCAGGAATTCAGGCTCGCCATCCCTGATGACGATGTTTTCCTCGTGAACCATCATTTTCCCGCCTCCGAGATCAATACTTGGTTCAAGTGTCATGACCATACGCTCACGCAGAACCGTTTCATCAAAATCGGTTATGGAGGGCGCCTCGGTCAGTTGCATGCCAAGGCCATGACCCAGTCTGCCGACATCTCCGTCCGATTGCCCAAGCGTTTTTGCCATGGCTCTGAAGAGATCGACGCAGGTTCTGCCTGGGCGCGCAACTGCGGCAGCTGCTTGCACGGCTTCCACCAGTTTTCGATGGGCGTTTCTGGCAGCATCATTTGCGTGGCCGATTGCAAAATTGCGGTCAAAATCGCAGAAATATCCGTTCTTGGTGGCGCCCGTGTCGAGCATCAGGACATCGCCGCGGAGAAGCTTCTGATCCGAGGGTGGCGAAATGACGTCACCATAACCGCCTTGGCCGGCACCACCGACAAGATAGGGAACGTCATCTGCGCCTTGTTGCAGCAGATTGATCTTGAAAGACCTGAAGACGTCCTTGAGCGTCTGGCCTTCGTGAAAGAGCTTGGAGGCATTGGCAAAACTTGCTGATCCGATGCCGCAGATGTCCCGCAGCAGCGCGATCTCGTTTTCGGATTTCACCATCCGCAGCTGTTGCACCAGATCGGTGGCGTCTATGAATTCTGCCAGCGGCAAGCGCGATTGCAGTGTCTGAAAGTCCCGAAGGGGCATGCGCAGGGAGCTTTCACGGCCCATGAGCATGCCGATTCTTCCTGCTCTTCTCAGAGTTTCTGCGAGGAGACTAATGCCGTCATCGGTCGGGTGAGGAGATGAAAACGCTCGAATGTCGTCGATCCAGGTTGACGACATGAGGTGGGCCCCGATCTGCGGGATAACTGCAATCGGTTTTCCCTGTGACGGGACGATGACAAACCAGGGCCGGGTCGGACTTTGCCAGAACAGGGTTCTGAAACCGGTGAAATACCTGACTTCAGCCTCTGTCGTGAGGAACAGAGCGTCCAGTTCTGCCGCTTTCATGGCGCGCTGGGCACGCTCTGTTCTTGAGGCAAATTCGCTCTCGGGAAAATCCTGCTCGACCATGCTCATGACCTTCTCGTGGGTCTTACACTGGGAAGGACCGGAACCGGTCCAACAATGATGATGAATGCGTTCGCAAGGCAAGGCTTGCAACGAGTTCCGCTCAGATCATCAGCTATGGCAGGTGAAAACAAGTGCGGTTTTGCGGGTGCCGGATTCTGAACACTGACCGTTGCATGAGTGAAGTCTAGTGAGGCGTCGCTTTTTGCGCATCGGTAAGGTTGTTTGCTGAACGCCAGATCCCAAGCTGCGAAGGCGTTGAGCACGCCAATCGCAGATGATGGACTTTAATCTTCATGAATCTGCCGATGTCGTCGCTCGACAAGCTGTCCCTGCAGGAAAAGCTGGACGACATCGGCAATTCTGCCTAAGGCTTTTGCTAGCCTTGGGCTGTTGCGTTGCCTTGCGGCTCAGGCCGCAAGGTCAGGAGGGCGATCACGAATGCCGTCAAGGCACAGGTGGCCACTGCTCCGACGAGAGGGAGCGGTGTGCGGTCGAAGAACGGGCTGCAGATGAGGATCATCAGTCCGCCGGCAACCATCTGAAGCGTGCCGCCAAGGGACGACGCCATCCCTGCATGTTCGCCGTGTTCTTCCAGCGCCATGACCATGGTCGGTGCGATGACCAGTCCGAGACAGGTGTTGCCGACAAAAAATAAGGCCATGAGAACCGGCAAATCATCAAAACCCAACCAGACCAGCGTGAACAGCGACGAGGTTGCCGCGGCAAAGCCGAACACGGCCCAGAAGGCCACCCGTCCCATTCCGTATTTCTGACCGAGTCCGGCTGCAAACTGGGAAGCAGCGAAGAAACCGACTGCGTTTGCTGCAAAGACAAGACTGAAACCGGTCGGGGTCAGTTCGTAGGTTGTCATGTAAACCATGGGCGCCGATGCGATGAACACGAAGAAACTTGCCAGCGAGAAGCCGCCAATGAGCGTCAGGCCCATGAACTTGCCGTCCCGGAGCAAGAAGATCGCGCTTCGAATGAGAGCCGTGGCGTCAATCCGGCTGCGCATTTCGCGCGGCAGCGTTTCCGGCAACTGCAGGGCGGTCAGGATCATGGCAAGCAGGGCGATCAGCCCGAGAGCGCCGAAAATCAGGCGCCAGCTGCCAAACGAGATGATGAAACTGCCGGTAAGCGGGGCAAGCAACGGTGAAATGCTGATGACCAGCATCACCAGCGCCATCAGCCGTGTGGCCGCTGTTCCGGTATGCAGGTCGCGAACCACTGCGCGTACGATCACCATCGGAGCAGCCGCACCAAGCGCCTGAACGAAACGTCCCCAGGTCAGTGCGGTCACGTCGTCGGCCATTGCACAGATTGCAGAACCGGCAATGAACACGGCCAGTCCGACGAAAATCGGCGGCTTGCGGCCTACCGAATCGGCGATCGGACCATAGATCAGCTGTGCAAAGCCAAACGCAATGAAATAGACCGTAAAGGTCAGGTGAGCGCCTGCATCATCCGTCTGCAAGTCCCGCACGATCTGCGGTGTTGCAGGCAGATAGAGGTCAATCGCAAACGGACCCACAACAGCAAGAAGCCCCAGCACGATGGCGGAGCGGACAAAACCGATCTGCATAAGATTATCCGATTTTTTCGCGTAATACGCGAGGAAAGTGTGGAGACACCAGACGTTAGAGATATCTAGGGTGTTGTCCAGTCTTTTTTAAGGCAGCGCAACCGGACCTGCGTGAATATTTTATGCGGGAAAGTGTCATGGAACCTTCACGCAACTGTCACCGCTATTGCAATGAGCGTCTCTAGCTTGCCGCCACCACAACCCGAAAACATGGGAGCTAGTGCAATGGCAGATCTTCGCGGACGTTTTCTCAAAGGCGTCAGTCTCGCTGTTCTGTTCGGTCTTGGTGCTGTATCGGCAGCACAGGCAGACTACTTCGAGCGCATCAACACATACCCGGTGTACAAAACGCTGCCGAAAGGCGCTGACAAGGCGACGGAAACCGTTGCAGAGATCATTTATGCGTCCAAGGACGGCCGCACACTGGCATTCACCGACAGCCCGGGAGATGCGATCGTATTCGTCAACGCCGCAAACCCGCTCAATCTGCAGCCGCTCGGCCGCACCGATCTCGGCGGTGAACCGACTTCCGTTGCTGTAGGCGAAAAGTCTGCATATGTAGGGGTCAACACCAGCGAAGACTTCATCAACGCTTCAGGCCATCTCGCGGTGATCGCGCTTGACGGTTTGGGCATCACCGCAAAATGTGACGCCAAGGGTCAGCCGGACAGTGTTGCGATTTCACCGGACGGCAAGTTTGTTGCCATTGCGATCGAAAACGAGCGCGACGAAGACCTGAATGACGGTGTCATTCCACAAATGCCGGCCGGGCACCTTGCCATTTTCGATCTGGATGAAAACGGTGCGCCAACCAACTGTGATGCTGTGCGCATCGTCGACCTGACCGGTCTGGCGGAAGTTGCTCCGAGCGATCCCGAGCCGGAGTTCGTTTCCATCAACTCCAGGAACCAGGCTGTGGTGACCCTCCAGGAGAACAACCATATCGCGATCGTTGATCTCGCATCTGGCGAAGTCACCGCGAACTTCTCCGCTGGTGCGGCAACCGCGGAAAATGTTCCGGTCAAGAAAGTTCGCATGAGCGATGCATCCGGCAGTGCGGAAAATGTCGTGCGTGAGCCCGATGCCGTTGCCTGGATCGATGACGAACGTTTCGTGACTGCAAATGAGGGCGACTATGAAGGCGGCTCTCGCGGTTTCACCATCTGGAATGCCAAGGGCGATGTGCTTTTCGACAGCGGTAACCAGATGGAACATCTTGGTATGTCGTACGGCCACTACCCGGCCAAGCGCGCTCACAAGAAGGGTACCGAGCCGGAAGGTGTCGCAGTAGGGTCCTTCGGCGGTGAGACACTGATTTTCGTGAATTCCGAGCGCGGCAACTTTGTTGCGGTCTACAAGGATACCGGCGCTGAACCCGAGTTCGTTCAACTGCTGCCGACCCATGTCGGTCCGGAAGGCCTTCTGGCCATTCCAAGCCGTGATCTTTTCGTCGTCGCCAACGAAGTTGATGATGCCGAAGAAGGTGTCCGTTCTCACGTCGGACTTTATAAATTCGGCGCCAAGGCTCCGGCCTATCCTTCGGTGGTTTCGATCACCGATCCGGAAAAAGGTGCACCGATCGGCTGGGGCGCACTTTCCGCGCTGGCTGCCGATCCGAAGGATCCGAACAAGCTCTATGCCGTCAATGACAGCTTCTACAAGACCGGCCGGATCTACACTCTGGATATCTCTGCAATTCCAGCCAGGATCGTATCTTATGTCGACGTCACGGACGCAAGTCAGGAACTTCTCGACCTGGAAGGCATCTCCGTCTCCAGGGAAGGTGGTTTCTGGCTGGCGTCGGAAGGGCATCCGGACAAGGGCCGTCAGCATCTGCTTTTGAAAGTCGATGACAAGGGAGCCGTTCAGGAAGAAATCACACTGCCGCAGAGCCTGATCGATCAGTCAAAGCGGTTCTCTTTTGAAGGTGTTGCCGAGTTTGAAATGAACGGTCAACCGATGGTCGCCGTCGCTGTTCAGCGTGAATGGAAAGACGATCCAAAGGGGCACACCAAGATCGCGATCTACAATCCGGCGGACAAGACCTGGGGTTTTGTTCATTACCCGCTTGATGCACCAAAGAGTGCAGCCGGTGGCTGGGTTGGCCTGTCTGAAATCGTTTCCATGGGTGAAGGTAAATTCGCCGTTCTGGAACGCGACAACAAAGGCGGCGAAGACGCAGCGATCAAACAGATCACCGTTGTGTCTCTGGAAGGGGTGACGCCGGTGGCCCATGGCGAGAGCCTGCCGGTTCTGAAGAAGCGATTTGCGATGGATGTTCTTCCGGCAATGGCTGAAGGCAAAGGCTGGATCCTCGACAAACCGGAAGGCCTGACCATCACGGCCGACGGCCGGTTGATCCTCCTGACAGACAATGACGGTGTTGATGATGCTCCGGGCGAAACCCAGTTGATCGACCTCGGGCCGGCAACACGTCTCAACTAAACACGACTTCAGGTCTCCCAAGACTTGACCGAGGGTCCGGCAGCTTCTGGCTGCCGGGCCTTCTTTCGTATCGGGAAGATAACCACTGCGAAAGGTCAAGAAAATTGGCTTAATCCGGCCATTTCGGCGCGTTTCGAATTTATTGGTAATTTGAACGTAGTTTTCTTGCCAATCAGTTCCAAGGTGATTCGCGAGTCTCTCCATGACAATCCGAAAACGACTGTTTGTCCTTGTCATCGTTCTGACAGTGCCGATCGTGCTTTGTGCCGGTTGGATTATCCTGTCAGCCTACAAGGACCTTGCACGGGATACGGCAAAACTGGAAAGCCTGCCGTCCCTGGCCACAGTTTGGAATACAGGCATCATGCGGCAAGATGCGGTTCTTCCGAACTCCGCACTGGCCAGGTATTCGGGATGCGCACCTGAAAAAGCGGCCGGATCGCCGTCCAAGGCGCTTTCCCAGGCACACCGGGTGACCGCCTGTATCGGCAGTGAAGCGGGACTTGCGGCAAATACGGCTCAAACCACCAATCTGCTTGCCGAGCTGGTGTCGGGACAATTGTCGGACCTGATCGTTCGCACCAGTGCGGTTATTCGCAACAGCGAAAACGTCTCCAAGAAAACCGAACTCAGTCATTTTGATTCCATGTCGGTTCTTGTTGGCGCCGGGCAATTCAAGGTTCTTGCCGACCAGATCAGCTCTATTTCCAAAACAGGGCCGGGCGCGGTTGAAGAAGGTCAGGAAACCGCTTTCAGCAAAGCGGCTCAGACCTACCGGCAGGCAAATGGCAGCCTTCAGGGCGCGCTGTCCAAGATCGCGTCGAAAGTTGGTCAGGGAGCAGACGGGACAACTCTTGATCTTCAGCCGGTGCGCGATCGCTACGCTGCATTTCTGAACGCGATCGACGGTCTGCACAAGGTCGCCCGGACAGAGCTGGAGGCCCGGTTGCAATCGATGGTCTTCGACCTGCGTGTGCGCATGTGGGGCGTTGCGGTTGCGCTCGGAGTGGTCTTCCTGATTGCTTTCGGGACATCGTGGTACTTTGGCAGATCGATTCTCTACTGCATCGAGTCTCTCAACCGCGGTATCAGGAAGCTGGCGGATTCGGACGGCGTTGAAGGCGATCTGCCATTTTCCTATGGGCATACCGAAATTTCGGATATTGCCCGTGCAGTCGGATATTACCGCGACAGGACCGTAGAACTCACGAAGGAGCGTCAACGGTTGGAGGGGCAGGCGGCTGCTGACCGTCAACAAAAGATCGATGATCTGATTTCCGCCTTCAAGGGACGCATGGGCGAATTGCTGACCGATGTGGATGATGCCCTCGGCGACATGCAAAACACATCCGGTGCCCTGAAGGATGTGGCACAGAACGCGGATCAAAAAGCCCGTGATACAGCGGCTGCGTCTTCCGGGGCGTCCGGAAATGTGGACGCGGTGGCAAGCGCGGCGGAAGTGCTGGCAAACGACATTGCCGCGATCAGCCAACGCGCCCATGATGCGACGGACATGGCTCAAGCCGCAAACCGGAACGCCACCGCTGCAAATGCCGAAATCGAGAGCCTCTCGGAAATATCGAACGCTATTGGTGACATTGTCTCCATCATCAATGCGATTGCCGACCAGACCAATCTTCTTGCACTGAATGCGACGATCGAAGCTGCCCGTGCAGGCGAAGCCGGCAAGGGGTTTGAAGTTGTCGCCGGAGAAGTGAAGACATTGGCCGGTCAAACCGCCTCGGCGACGGACCAGATTACCGAGCAGGTTTCGCTTGTTCAGGAGCGCACGGTGCGGGTCGTCGATGCGATCCAGAAGATCATTTCCGACATTGGCGAAGTGACGGATCACACAACACAGATTGCTGCGGATCTTGAAACACGGAGGCAGTCGACGGACGATATCAAGGGCAATGTCCTGCAGGCTGCCGAGCAGACAAGATCCGTGGTGGAAGACATGGCGGGAGTTGAGGCGATTGCGGAACAATCGAGCCATGCTGCGGCCGATATGGGAAGCCGGACGGGTGATGTTGTCAGGCGCACCGAGGAACTACGCGAAGAAGTTCGCGAATTCCTGGAAGAGGTTGCGGCCGCCTAAGACGCACATGTCCTGCAAGTGTTCCGAAGACCCGGTGGCGTTCTGCTTCCGGGTCTTTGTATTCGGGTGGATCGCAAGAAGAGCGGCAAGGTTCATGATCGTCTTGGCGTAAGGGGTGACTGGCGCTTCGGTCGTGAGCAGGCCCGCCAATTAGCAACAGCCGCAAAACAATGTGCAGGCAGCTCTTGCGGATGCGCTTGCGAGGTCTTCCGAAGATGAGATAGTCCGTTTCCGGGCTCCATACGACGTGCTAACTCACCCGAGCGTCTTGAGGATCAGGCTCCGGTTTCAATCAAACATTTTGAAGAATGGGTATTCGTTTGGAAAATCAGGCTCTGGTGGAACAGAATCGAAAGCTCGGCTTGGCTTGTGCAGTCGGTGTTTTGTTTGTCTGGTCAGGATTCATTGTGTTTTCCCGTGCCGGGGTTAAAACCGACCTCACTGCGATGGATATGACCGGTCTCAGATTTCTGGTTGCCGGTGGAGTTACGCTTCCATTTGTCTGGAAGTGGTGGCCACGTCACCTTCCCTGGAAAGCTGTTCTTCTCATGTCTTTGTGCGGCCCTGGCATCATCTATTCACTATTGATGTACTGGGGGTTGAACGAGACTTCGGCTGCCTATGCCGGAGTGTTTGCAAACGGATCTCTGCCGGTCTTCACGGTTCTGCTGGTCGCCGTTTTTTCCGCAAGTTTGCCCAGCAGTTCTCAAGCCACCGGCCTGATGGTGATTGTCGCCGGGGCCACTCTCGTCGGCAGCGCAGGGTTCATTGGAAGCCAGAAGAGCATTCTCCTCGGCGTCATTCTGTTTCTCGCCGCCTCTGCCGTTCTGGCAGTCTATATTTTTGGCGTCCGATACTGGAAGATCACTCCCAGACAGGCCCTGGCGCTGGTCAACGTGCCCAACGCTCTGGCTTTTGTTCCCGTCTGGCTGCTGTTCCTGCCTTCCGGTCTCGCAGAGACCGATCTCTCCACGATCCTTTTTCAGGCGCTTTATCAAGGACTGGGGCCAGGCTTTGCTGCTGTTATCATGTTCGCGCTCGCTGCCACGCACCTGGGGCCAACGGCGACAGCAGGATTTTCAGCAGCTGTTCCTGCTTCGGCGGCGGTGCTCGCCATTCCCGTGCTTGGTGAAGTGCCGGATTACCAGGAATGGCTGGGTATTGCTGTCGTCACGCTCGGTCTGACGCTCTTGTTGTTCAACGGCAAAGAGGTGAGGGCACGGGCATGACACCGTGAAACTCGCCTTCTTGGCGAGTGATCAGAAGTGCTGGATCAGATCCCACTTGTTTCCGAAGGGATCCTGAAAGACAGCTACCTTGCCATAGACCTCGGTTCTCGGCTCTTCAAGAAACGCGACGCCATTTTCCGTCATCGCCTGAAAATCCCGGTCAAAGTCATCGGTGTTCAGGAACAGGCAAACTCGGCCACCGGTCTGATTGCCAATGGCAGCGACCTGTGCGGCACCGTCGGCCTTTGCGAGCAAGAGCCTGGTTTCCGAGCTTCCCTTAGGAGCAATCAGAACCCAGCGTTTGTCTTCGGAAAGCCTGGTGTCTTCGATCAAATCAAAGCCGACTTTCTCGACGTAAAACGCAATCGCATCGTCATAGTCAGGAACCACCAAGGCAACGGCACCGATAATCTGTTTCATTTGCCGGACTTCCTATTGCGCCTTGCGGTAGACGGAGATGTTCGTGAAACTGGCGACATCAACGAGATGAACCGTCTGGGTCACTGTCAGCGTCTGGCCGTCATCGGAGAGCTCCCTCTCGGCTTTCATGATCGTCAAACCGCCGCGGCGCGCTTCTGAAACCAGGTTGCGGTCACCGTCAAAGACCAGACGCATGGCATCGACCAGCCCGCTCTTGCCAAGTTTGACCTCCGGCCCGTCCGGAACTGCCTCGAAGGTGTCATTGGTCACTTCTCCATCGGCGGAGACCTGGTTCATGGTGAAAATCGCCATGCCGAAATTGTCTTCGATCTTGAGCGTCGCGCCTTTTGGCGGTTCGCCTTGCTCGAAGTCGCTTGCTTCGGTGTCGAGAATCCAGTTGCCGAGGAAGGGCGTAAGTTTGTCTTCGATCATGTGACCAGCGTGTCCGGAAAGAAAAAGCCGCCATCGAGATACTCGCTGGCGGCTTGATGTGCAAATGGCGTTTTGAACTTAAGCGCTCAGAGCATCCAGTTCGGCAACAATCGCATCACCCATTTCAGCGGTGGTGATGGTTGCTTCGCCTTCAGCGGCAATGTCCTTGGTCCGCAGACCCTTGTCCAGTGCATTGGCGATTGCCTTGTCCAGCTTGTCGGCTGCAGCAACCTCCTCAAAGGAATAACGCAGCGCCATGCCGAAGCTGGCGATCATGGCGATCGGGTTTGCAGCGCCTGTGCCGGCGATGTCGGGAGCCGAACCGTGCACGGGCTCGTAAAGCGCCTTGCGCTTGCCTGTGGTTTCGTCCGGAGCACCAAGGGAGGCGGACGGCAGCATGCCGAGTGAACCGGTCAGCATGGCAGCAACGTCGGACAGCATGTCGCCGAACAGGTTGTCGGTCACAATGACGTCGAACTGCTTCGGCCAGCGAACAAGCTGCATGCCGCCTGCGTCGGCCAGCATATGCTCAAGCTGAACGTCTTCGTAGCCGTTCTTGTGAGTCTGCGTTACGACTTCGTTCCATAGGACGCCGGATTTCATCACGTTCCGCTTTTCCATGGACGTGACCTTGTTGTTCCGGGTGCGCGCCAGCTCGAAAGCCACCTTGGAAATGCGCTCGATTTCGTAGGTGTCGTACACCTGCGTGTCGACGCCGCGCTTCTGGCCGTTACCAAGATCGGTGATTTCCTTCGGCTCACCGAAATAGACGCCACCGGTCAATTCACGAACGATCAGGATGTCGAGACCCTCGATGACATCTTTCTTCAGGGAAGATGCATCGGCAAGCGCCGGGTAGCAGATCGCCGGGCGCAGGTTGGCGAACAGCTGCATGTCCTTGCGCAGACGCAGAAGACCTGCTTCCGGACGAACTTCGTAAGGCACGTCGTCCCACTTGGGGCCGCCGACTGCACCGAAAATAACAGCGTCGGCTGCCATGGCCTTGGCCATGTCTTCTTCGGAAATCGACTGGCCGTGCGCGTCGTAGGCGGATCCGCCAACCAGGCCTTCGCTGGTTTCGAAGGACATGCCGCCCTTGTCGTTGAACCAGGCAATAACCTTTTTGACTTCCTTCATGATTTCCGGGCCGATGCCGTCACCCGGCAGAAGCAGAAGATTTTGAGAGGCCATGGACGCTCCATCCCGCATTATTTTAAAAAACTGATTGCGCTCAGTTACCGTGTCGCAACGTGTCTTTCAAGATGAAGCCAGTTGCAAAGAACTCAAGAGTCGCTTCCGGAACGGTCAAGAAAGCGGCGAGACTCGTCAGAAGCCGAAGAAATCCGCGCCGGCTTCCCAAAGGAGGTTGAGCGCCAGAACTGTCATGACCCACTTGAAACCTGTCTTGAAGCTCTTCTCGTTCATCTTGCCGAGCAACCGGCTACCGGCAAGAGTTCCCAGAAAACCGCTGGCGATCATCAGAACTATCAGGCCAGCCCAGGGGGCAAACGCAAAACCGAGCACGCCGAAGGTAATGATCTTGAAGACGTGCATGACCGTGGCGGTGACCGCCTGATTGGCGACAAAGCCGTGGCGGGTGAGCCCGAGTGTCGACAGGACAGCACCGCCGATCGGTCCGGCCGCGCCGAAGAACATGGACAGGAAAGTGGAGGCAAATCCGGCAACAGCCATGGCTCTCTTGGGGGCCTTGCCGAATTTCGGTGCCTTGCCCCAGACCACCCAGAGGACAAAGAGGCCAATCCCGGCCCGCAACACTTCCGGAGGCAGTTCTACCGCGATGGAACCGCCGAGAGCCGCCCCGAACACCGCACCCAGGGCGAACCAGACAACGATCAGCCAGTCAACGTGTTTCAGCTGAACAAGTGCGCGCCCTGTATTGGAGCCGATCTGAACGACACCGTGGACGGGCACGAGTGCACTTGCCGGCATCAGAAAAGCCATCGCGGTAATCAGTGAAACGCCTCCACCAAGACCGACCGCGGCGGTGAGAGCCGACGTGAAGAAACTGATGATGATCAGGACCAGGGATGCAAGGGTGCTGATCTGGTCAGGCAGGATTGCAGACAGCAGGCTCATGAAGTCACGCCCAGCGCGTCTTCGCGTAGCTCAGGGCTTCGCGAACATCCAGCTGACGCGTGGAGTTGCCGCTGCGAACGTAGAAGATGGAAGACTTGCCTTCCTCCAGATAGACCGCTCTGGGCGCCGGGCGGATGATGATCATCGCCACGTCTTTCATATCGACCTTGGCAAACACCGTGTGAATGTAGGGGCAGAGATCGCCGCCGAGGTTCTTGGAGACGATGTCGTTTATCGTACGTTCAAACGAGTCCAGATCCGGGTTTTTCAGGGTCGAGAGATCTTTTTCCAGACCGAGCGCGCCGCCATCGTCGTCAACGCCCACCAGAAGAATGCCGCCTTCGGCATTAAAGAATCCGGCAATTGTCTTCGCGATCACCTTCTCCAATCCCCGATTGACGCGGTTTTCCTTCATGTCCCAGCGCAAGGAGGATTTGAATTCGACGCGATCCGTCTCGCCGCCCCGGATCAAATCCGGGATCATGACCGTGTGTTCTTCGCGCAAGGAACGATAGGCTTCAGACGTGCGCATGTAATTCCGGCTGAAAATGCCGAATGTCAGACCGACAAAGGCGCCGACAAACGTATAGGCAACCGCGACATCGAGATGTCGCGGCAGGAGTATGAGCCACAGCCGGGCAGACAGGAATTCCAGCAGGTTCGGCGCGGTTTCCGAGAAACGCGACAGCTCCCACCAGATGACGACCAGATTCAACGGATGGATGATCAGGACGCCGACAACGGCGCCAACAAGCAGATAGGTCGCAATGAAGGAAAGCTTGAAAGGAGAAAGAGCCATAATGGAAACCTGAACAAAAACGCCGGTCGAAACCGGCGTTTTCATATCATAGAAATTGTCAGGCAGCTGCCGGCAACGCTGTCTCTACGAGTTTTACCCAATAGGAGCATCCGACAGGGATCAGTTCATCGTTGAAGTCATATTCCGGGTGGTGGAGACCGGCCGTGTCGCCATTTCCGGCGAAGATAAACGCTCCCGGACGCTCTTCCAGCATGTAGGAGAAATCCTCACCGCCCATCATCGGGTCAATATTACGATTGACCTTGCCCAGACCCGCAATGCCTTCAGCGATGTCCGCTGCAAAGTCGGTCTGGTCGTCGTGGTTTGCCGTAACCGGATACCCGCGCCGGAAGTGTAGCTCGGCGGTTGCATCGAATGCTTCGGCGATGGATTTGACAATGTTGGTCATGCGCTGCTCGGCAAGATCCCGCATTTCCGGGCTCAGGGTCCGAACGGTGCCACGCAAGGTCGCTTCCTGTGGAATGACGTTGAATGCGTTGCCGGCTTCAAACACGGTGACGGAAACGACAACCGAATCGAGCGGATTGGCATTGCGGCTGGCGATGGTCTGCAGAACGGACACCATCTTCGAGCCGATAACGACCGGGTCGATGGTCTGGTGAGGCTTGGCCGCGTGACCACCCTTGCCGGTGATGGTGATGCGGAACTCGTCCGTTGCCGCCATGATCGGGCCTTTGCGAATCGCAAACTCGCCAACAGGCATGCCCGGATAGTTGTGCATGCCGTAAACTTCGTCGATCGGCCAACGGGTCATCAGCCCGTCATCAATCATTGCCTTGGCGCCAGCGCCACCTTCTTCAGCCGGCTGGAAAATCACGACGACGGTTCCGTCGAAATTACGGGTTTCAGCCAGATATTTGGCTGCACCCAGCAACATTGCCGTGTGGCCATCATGTCCGCAGGCATGCATTTTGCCCGGGACCTTGGAAGCATAGGGTTTGTGAGTCGCTTCTTCGATCGGCAAGGCGTCCATGTCGGCGCGCAGGCCAATGGTTTTGCCTTTGCCGCCGTTTCTGCCCTTGATGACACCCACGACGCCGGTCTTGCCGATGCCGGTGGCGATTTCATCCACACCGAAACTTTCCAGCAGTTCGGCGACCTTGCCTGCCGTGCGGACCGTCTCATACAGAATTTCCGGATTTTCATGGATATCTCGGCGCCAGACCGTGATCTCGTCAGCCAGATCAGCAAGGCGGTTTACGATGGGCATGAAGAACTCCTGGGAACACCACTGAAAGGAAGAATGTGCGATTGACGCTTGTGCGGCTAACCTATCGCAAGCTGCAAAAAGGGAAAGTGCCAAAAGGGGAAAACTTTTGCCATTAGCCCCAAATCGCAAGACTGATGCAGAAAATGGTTCTGCGAAGGATTAAATTTTCTTCACGCGGAAGACCCGCGTGTGTTTGATTTCGTTGTCCTCCAACGCACCGACGACCGGAACCGAGTAGTCGGCCAGTTCGGACAGACCGGATGTCGGTAGATACGACCGTCCCGGATCTCCCACCAGAACGTCCATGCCCTTGTCGAGCAGCCGATTGAGAAACGGCAGCACTTTCGCGGCCATGGCTTTGTCGTAAAAAACGTCTCCGCAAAAAACGATGTCAGCGTCCGGACAATCCGCGTCGGTCAGGTCCGTGGTTTCGAGGGTCAGCGAGACGTCATTGAGGTCCGCATTGAGTTCGGACGCTGCAATCGCAAAGGGGTCGATATCAACACCGTGACAGGACAGCGCGCCTGCCTTCATGGCCGCGATGCCGACGAGGCCCGAGCCGCATGCAAAGTCCAGCACGCGTTTGCCTGCGACCAGCTCGGGGGTGTCCAGGATGTAACGCGCAAGTCCTTGTCCGCCAGCCCAGGCGAACGCCCAGAAAGGCGGTGCAAGCCCGAGTTCTCCCAGTTCCTCTTCCGTCTTCAGCCACAGATCCATGGCTTCGTCGGCAACGTGCAGGCGAATTTCTTCCGCGTGCGGAACCGATTTGACCAGGGTTTCCCGGCGGATGAATTCCGCCGGATCCGTTATGCGGGGCATGTGCCCTCCGGGCATTTGCATTCAGATTGTTGCGGCAGATCAGGCCGGGACGCTCAAGCCGCCCATCTCGCAAACAACCTTCCATTCTTCTTCCGTCACCGGCTGGACGGAGAGACGCATGGATGTGACCAGAGACATGGCGGCGAGCCGTGGTTCAGCCTTCACCTGGGCCAGTGTTACCGGATTGGGTATATCGCGAACCGCCTTGAAGTCTACACACTCCCAGCGAGGGTCGTCCGTTGTGCTGTCCGGATGGATTTCACTGCAGACTTCAACGACGCCTACCACTTCCTTGCCGATATTGGAGTGGTAGAAGAACGCCTTGTCGCCGATTTCCATGGCGCGCATGTTGTTGCGCGCCTGATAGTTCCGGATGCCGTCCCATTCTTCACCGGCGTCGCCCTTGGCCTTTTGTTGTTCCCAGGACCACTTGTCCGGTTCGGATTTGATCAGCCAATATTGCACTTACGTTGTCTCCGGGTTCTTGACCACCCAGTTCCATGGGCGGATTTCGACACTTTCGAACAGTCCGGCACGGGCGTAGGGGTCTTCTTCGGAAATCGCAAGAGCCTCGTCCCGATTGGATGCTTCGATCACCACCAGCGATCCGGTCATGTTGCCGTCATCGTCCAAAAACGGTCCGGCAGCCTTCAGACCTTTGCCAAGGCCCTTCAGAAATTCAAGGTGTGCGTCGCGATTGTCGAGACGAACCTGAAGCGCATGAGGTTTGTCGGTGCAGATCAAGGCGTAAAGCATGAGTGATGACCTTTGGTTGTCGAAACTTCCTCGAACCTAGGTCCGCAAGATCGCAAACTCAATGCCGGAAATTGAAGATCAGGCGCTTTCCGTTTCCGATTTCAATGGTCGTGCCATCAAAGTGTTGAGAGCATCGTCGATGGAAAGATTCTCGTCGATCATTCTGGCGACTGTTTCGCAGATCGGCACCTCAATGCGGTTTTCTTCCGCCAGCTTGACCGCAACTCTTGCCGAGTAAGCTCCTTCAGCAAGTTTTCCTCCGGCTGCTATCAGCTCCGAGGCCAGAAACCCCTCTCCAAGACGAACGCCGAATGAAAAGTTCCGGGACTGGGTGGACGAGCAGGTCAGGACAAGGTCTCCCAGTCCGGAAAGACCGGTAAGGGTTTCGGCCTGCGCTCCCATGGCGGTTCCAAGCCGCGTCAACTCGGCAAATCCGCGGGCGGTCAAAGCCGCCTGGGCACTGGCGCCAAGCTTTCGCCCAACAACCGCGCCGCAGGCAATCGCAAGAACGTTCTTCAACGCACCACCGATTTGTGTTCCAGGCACATCCGTTGAGGCATACGGGCGGAAACAGGGAGATTGCAGTGCTTCGCACAAGCTGTGCGCTGTGCTTGCCGAGTTCGCGGCAACTGTCACGGCCGTGGGCAGACCTCGGGCGACGTCATCGGCAAAACTCGGGCCTGACAACACACCAGGCTCAATACCTGGAAGTTCTTCGTCCATGACCAGCGAGAGAAGCTTGCCTGACGACTGCTCGATTCCCTTGGCGCACAGGACAACGGGACCACGCACCTTGCCGGTTTCCTTGAGGGCGGCGAGCATGGTGCGCGTGGATTGCGCCGGAGTGACCAGCAATATGGCATCCGCGTCCGCGACTTCGGCCAGCTTGCCGGTGGCGTTCAGATCCTCGTCGAAGGTTATTCCCGGAAGGTAGCGCGGGTTCTGGCGCTTGGCCCGGATGTCCGAAACCGTGCCGGGGTCCCGGGCCCAAAGCCGGACATTGCGGCCGGCGCGTGCCGCCGTCAATGCCAGGGCCGTACCCCAGGCGCCACCACCGACCACGCCGACTGTCTTAATGGCGCTCATTGCTTAGCCCTTCCATGCGAGACCGTAATGTTTGAAGTTGCGTTCCAAAACCTTCAAAAAACAGGGTATCGGAGGACGCGCTCGCCGCGAACAGATCAATCCAGTGCAGGTGGAACCGGATGGGTGGTCCACCTCCGCTGGGCGACATCTCGAAATGTTCCCATTCCTGCAGAGGCTTTTCGCCAATCCGGCCGTGAAAATGCCGCCTGCGGTGCAAACCATCGAGACAATCGGGGACATTTTCAAAGAAATGGTCCTGATCCGCAAGAAAATCGAGCGCAATGTCCAGGTTCAGTCCGGTTTCTTCTGCAAATTCACGAATTGCGCCCTGAAGGTAGCTTTCTCCGGGGTCCAGTGTTCCACCCGGTACCTGCAGGCCCACTTCAGGATGGTCCGGCTCGGAAAACACCAGGAGTTCCGTTCCGCAAGTCAGATAGACATAGGCCTTGTGGTAGATTTTCATCGGCAGATTCCCGGCGGCAGAGGGTCAGGCTGCGTCTCTCAATCGAGGCAGGCGCAGGCGTAATGCGTCCAGTGGTGCACCAAATGCGGCGAAGAAATTTTCACTGTCCTGAGCCTTCGGTCCCAAAAGGTCGATCCAGAAAAAGCGATAGCGAATAGGCCCGTTGCCGCTGCTCGGAAACATCTCGTAGTGTTCCCATTCTTCCCTGGGGCGCCGGGCAAGGCGGACATGGTAGTTTCGCCGGATGTGGCGCCCGAGGAGCGGGCGGTCCGGCGCGGGTCTGAACTGCCCGACAGGCGGTATCGTTTCAAACGGAATGTCCTGATCGGAAAACTGGTCAAAGGCCGCGTCGAGGTCGAGCCCTGTTTCTTCCCGAAACTCGCGCATGGCTCCGTGGAGAAAACTTTCGCCCGGGTCGATTGTGCCGCCAGGGACCTGCATTCCCAGATAGGGCGTGTCGGGCTCGTCAAACACAAGCAGGTCCGTTCCGCAGGTCAGGTAGACATAGGCCTTGTGATAGACGCGCATCGATAGATTCCCGGTTTGGAAAGGCACAGGCTTCCTAACAGGCTCCCTGCCCGCGCAAAAGGGCAAGATTGGGAAAGGGGGGCGAAATTCTTCCTGCTTTCAAGAAAGCTCAGGGTTTGCGCTAACCCGATTGTCAGACCTTCGCTCCCTTTTTGCCCGCACCCAATACGCCTGCATTGGCCGAATCGAGCGGCCAACGTGGACGAGGGGACAGGGCCATGTCATCTACCGGGCCAAGTTGCAGACGTTCAATACCTGCCCAGGCGATCATGGCTGCATTGTCCGTGCAAAGGGCCATCGGCGGGGCAACAAATCTCGCTTTGGCTTCGTTTGCTGCTGAAGTCAGGGCGTTTCTGATTTCCTGATTGGCCGCTACACCGCCGGCAACGACAATCACCGGCGCGGCGTCCGGGTGACGATCCCGGAACAGGTCCAGAGCCGACTTCGTGCGTGCTGCCAGAACATCGGACACGGACCTCTGGAAGGCGGCACACAGATCCGAGATCGTCTGGTCATCTACCGGTTCCAGTTTTTTGGCCTGTGTGCGCAGCGCCGTTTTCAGTCCGGCGAAGGACATATCGAGACCGGGTCGGTCAAGCAGAGGGCGAGGGAGCCGGAACCGCGTCACGTCTCCTTTTGTTGCCATTTTTTCAACATGCGGACCGCCAGGATAGGGCAGGCCGAGGAGCTTGGCGGTCTTGTCGAAAGCTTCTCCGATGGCATCGTCAATGGTCGTGCCGAGGCGTTCATAGTCGCCGACGCCCCGAACGAGCAGAAACTGGCTGTGGCCGCCGGAGACAAGAAGCAGCAGAAACGGGAATTCGAGATCGTCGGTCAGCCGCGCTGTCAGCGCATGACCTTCCAGGTGATTGACCCCGATCAGGGGTTTCCCCGCCGCCATTGCGATCGCCTTGGCGGTCATGAAGCCGACGATGACACCGCCGATCAGACCAGGACCGGCCGTCGCGGCGACTGCATCGATGTCATCCCAGCCACACTCGGCCTCGTGCATGGCTTCGGCAACAATCCTGTCCAGAATGTCGATATGGGCGCGGGCCGCGATTTCCGGCACGACGCCCCCGAACTCCGTATGCTCATCGATCTGCGAGCGAATGGTGTTGGAGAGGATCTTTTTCTGGTTTGGGCCCTGAACGACGGCAGCAGCCGTTTCGTCACAGCTGGTCTCAATTCCCAGCACCGTCAGATTGGTCGCATTGTCTTTTGAATTGACTGAGGTCATTGATCTTACGGCTGTGGCCTGTGATAGGACATAATAACAAGAGACAATCAGCGTGCCCGATGCTTTGTTAGCCGGGCGTAACATCTGGACGGTAAGCCTTGCAATCAAATCCTTTGCGTATCGGAACCCGGGGAAGCGCACTTGCGCTGGCCCAGGCCTATGAAACCCGCGATCGTTTGATGGCCGCTCATGGCCTTTCCGAGAGCGACTTCGAAATCGAAGTGATCAAGACATCCGGTGACAGGATCCAGGATCGGCCCTTGTCCGAGGTTGGCGGCAAGGGACTTTTCACCAAGGAGATCGAAGAAGCTCTCCTGGATGGCCGAATCGACCTCGCGGTACATTCTTCCAAGGATATGCCGACAGTTCTGCCCGATGGACTGGCCCTGACAGCCTTCCTGCCGCGCGAAGACGTGCGCGATGCCTTTCTGTCGCCCAAGGCCGGAACGCTGACCGATCTGCCTCAAGGGGCAGTTGTCGGGTCTAGTTCCCTGCGCCGGCAGGCAATGATCAAGAAGTTGCGCCCCGACATCGAAGTGGTGATGTATCGTGGCAATCTGCAAACCCGTTTGCGCAAGCTTGCGGAAGGCGAGGTGGATGCGACGCTTCTGGCTGCCGCCGGACTGAACCGGCTCGGCCTCGAGAAGGAAATTACCAGTCTGCTGAGCATCGAGGAGTTTCTGCCGGCCGTCGGACAAGGTGCGATTTGCATTGAAAGCCGGGAGAATGACGACGCGACGCTGAAAATGCTCGCTGCCATCCACGACCAGGAAACACAAATCCGTCTTGATGCCGAGCGTGCGTTCCTTGCCGTTCTTGATGGCTCCTGCCGGACGCCGATCGGTGGCCTGGCGACGCTCGAAGGCGAGACACTTCATTTCAAGGGAATTGTCCTGAAGCCAGATGGGTCGGAAGCTCACGAGGCTGAACAAAGCGGTCCCGCAGCCGATGCCGTGCAGATCGGGAAGTCTGTGGGCGAAATGCTCAAGAGCAAAATGGGTCCCGGCTTCCTGACCGGACAGTAACCGATGCGGTTTCTGGTGACACGGCCGCAGCCCGACTGCAGAAGTACTGCGGACAAATTGCGGGCTGCAGGCCATGTCGCCGACGAGGCTCCGGTACTGGTGTTCCGGCCAGACCCACCCGATAAATTCGACTTGTCGCAGGTCTCGGCACTGGCGCTGACGAGCCGCCGGGCGGTGGATGTTCTTACGGCACACAGCCAGGTTCAGGATCTTCGGAAGCTTCCTGTTTTTACTGTTGGTGACAAGACGGCAGCGGCTTGCAGGCAGGCCGGATTTTCCGAGGTCCTGTCAGCTGCGGGAGATGTTTCTGCGCTGACACAGCTGATTCTGGAGCGTCGTGACAAGCTGGACGGCGGAACCGTTCTTTATCCCGTTGCGCAGGAACGGACGGGAAGCCTTGAATCGGATCTCGGTCAAAACGGCGTTTCCTGCAATGCGCCGGTTGTTTACCGTATGGATCAGGCGGAGGAACTGCCCTCCGGCGTGATCAATGTCCTGCGTTCGAACTCGTACGACGGCGCGCTTGTTTTTTCCAAACGAACGGCTGCGACATTTTTCCAGCTGTTAAAGTCTCACCGGCTTGATCACATTTTTTCCAGTTTGACGATTTACTGCATCTCGCGACAAGCGGCGGAGCCCCTATCTGATTATATGAAGGTGCATGTTGCAGATGCGCCGTGCGAAAAGTCGCTCTTGGATCTGACGTTAGCAGAGTGTTAACCAGAACCGGAGGAGTCGTTGTTTTGCAGCGCGCAATTGTCCCTGTTGCAGTGGTACCGCTCCGCAATCAGGTGTGTATAGTGAAGGTGTTGGAACCGGTTAGGGTTCAGGAGGAGATCAGATGGCGACGGACAAGAAATCTTCTGGCGGGGCTTCCTCTTCGGGAGGCAAAGGGCCCGGGTCATCGGACAAGCCGGACAGCAAGAGCACACCTTCCTCCACAGGAACGCCCAAGAGACCGGTCACCATCGACCTGAAAGCTGAGAAGATCGACGCAAAGAGCGGAAGCGGAACGACTGCCTCGTCTTCCAGAACCAGTGTGCCAAAGTCCGGCAGCACTGCTTCGACCGACGGGAAGCCGGGTGAAACGAAGTCGCAGGCATCCACTGGCACGAGCAAGTCTTCTTCTCCTTCCTCCTCCACGGCTTCGTCTACGTCCGGCACCAAGCCTTCTGCCAGCGGCGCAACTTCCGGTGCGTCTTCGTCAACTGCTTCCAAGCCCGCCGGATCGTCAGCTTCCGGCAAACCGTCGGCCTCGACAGGGTCCGGATCAGGTTCTGCCGGCTCTACGAAAGCTTCTGCATCCTCTTCGACGACGGCGGGTGGAACAAAACCAGCCGGCTCGACAACGTTTTCCAATCCACCCGCAGCTGAAGAAAAGCATGGCGTCGGTGCATTTGGCGTCCTGATGGCAGCGGTTATCGGCGGTGCCGTCGTGCTTGGCGGTGGCTATGGTCTTTATCAGGCGGGTGTCGTGAAGCTGCCTGCCGAAGCGAACCAGCAGCTGACAAGTGCGTTGAGCACTGCAGAACGCAAGATAGCCGATCTTGAAAGCAAACTCGGCGAAGTCAGTTCTTCCGTTAGCGGTCAGAATGTCGGCGATGGTTTGTCGGCGCTTGAAACAAAGGTGTCTTCTCTGGAGACCAAGATTGACGCAGCGGCATCTTCTGCCGCGAGCGATCTTGCACCGGCATTTGATGCCTTGAAGAGCGATTTTGAGAACCTGCGCAGCGAGATTGAAAACAGTGTAGGCGGAACCGGTGACGGGACACCGATCAACCTGAAGCCTCTGGAAAGCCGACTGACAGCACTTGAAGATGTTGCAAAAGGTCAGGCAGCCGGGGCGCAGGTCGATCTCAAGCCTCTGGAAACCCGGCTTGAAAAACTTGAAACAGAAGCAACGGCCAACACCTCGGAAGCCGGCAAGCTTTCAGGCTCGGTGACAGGTCTTGAGACCCAATTGGGTGACCTGAAGACTTCTCTCGCGGAAGTTCAAAACCGTCTGCAGAACACTGAAGCAACGGCAAAGGCCGCACAAACGGCAGTGTCGACGTCGGACGTTTCCCTGAAGACGCTGGCTGACAGCCAGGCGAGGGCAACAGAAACGCTTTCCAGCCTGTCGGCTGATATCAAGGCCGTCGGTGATGCGAATTCCGCTGCCCTAGAAGATATCCGGGCTGAGTTGACGGCAATTTCCAAGCGGCTGTCCCAGGTCGAATCCACGATGGGCGATGCAACAGCGCGTGAAACGGCTGCGCGGGCCCTGTCCGTGTCGGCTCTGAAGTCGGCCGTCGATTCCGGGCGTCCCTATGAGACAGAACTGGCTGCCGTAAAGGCAGGCTTGCCGTCGGATATCGATCTGAAGGCGTTGGAAGCCAATGCGAAAGCCGGTGTTGAACCGGTCTCCGTTCTGATTGCACAATTCCCGTCTGTTGCCCGCAGCATGTTCCAGACATTCTCTGAACCTGATCATTCCGGTGATGTGCTCGACAGTCTTCTGGCGAGTGCAAAGTCGATCGTTTCGGTTCGCGGTCCCGGGGATGCCGATGGGTCTGGTCCGGAAGCAGCATTGCGACAAATGGAAAATGCTGTCTCAAATGGCCACTTGAGTGAAGCGCTGGTTGCTTACGGCAAGTTGCCTGAAGCGGCACAGACCGCGGGCGCTGACTGGGCGGCGCGCGCCAAGGCCCGCGTTGCGGTCGATGCGCTGACGGACAAGGCGTCGCAGGAAGTGCTGAATGCACTGGCGGCAAAAGACAGTTAATTGGCAACCGATGAACCGGCTGACCGTACATAGTGTTTTCGACCGGTGAATTCCGGCAGGCCTCGGGAGCGAGCTTAATGATCCGCGTCCTCATCTATTTCCTTTTGCTGTTTGCTCTGGCAGCGGGCTTCGCCTGGATGTCAGACTTGCCCGGCACAATTTCGATCACCTGGAACGGCTACGTCTGGGAGCAGCCACCGGTCGTCGTCGCACTTGTGGCGGGTGTCGCACTGGTCGCGTTCCTGGCAGCGGTCTGGCTGATCCGGGTGATCCTGAAATCACCGCAAATCGCCACCCGGTTTTTCCGGCGCCGCCGCAAGGACAAGGGTTACACGGCTCTTTCGCACGGTTTGATCGCACTTGGCACGGGCAATGCAAAGCTTGCGCGGCGCTACGGTCTGGATGCGGATCGACTGCTTGCCGACGAACCCGCAGCGAAATTGCTGCTTGCACAAACTGCGCAGCTGGCCGGCAAGGATGATGAAGCCCGGCAGCGCTTCGAAGCGATGTTGCAGGACCCGGAAACAAAGGCCCTTGGTCTGCACGGCCTCTTCGTTGAAGCCGAGCGCCACAAGGAGCCGGTAGCTGCCCGCCATTATGCGGAAGAAGCGGCAAAGACCGCCCCAGGCCTGGAATGGGCCGGTAAGGCGGTTCTTGGCTATCAGGCCGTCGCTCATCATTGGGACGAGTCTCTCAAGACGCTTGAACGCAACTACGCCGCCAAATTGCTGGACAAGAAGACCTATCGCCGTCAGCGGGCCGTTATTCTGACTGCACTGGCTCTGAAACTTGAGGACGGAGAGCCCGAGCGCGCTTACTCCCTTGCGAAGGAAGCGCACGGACTGGCATTGGATCTTGTTCCTGCTGCCGTTGTGACGTCTCGGCTGGCGACACGAAAGGGCGATATTCGCAAGGCCTCCAAAGTGCTGGAAGCCACCTGGCGTCTGTCCCCGCATCCGGAACTTGCTGAGACCTATGCTCACGTCCGTACCGGAGATTCCGCCGTCGACCGGCTGAAGCGCGTCAAGTCGCTTGCGGCTCAGCGGGCCAACACGCCTGAAGGCGCTCTCGCCGTTGCCCGTGCCGCGATGGAGGCACGTGAATTCGATGAAGCAAGGTCACAGCTGAAGAAGCTGCTGCAGTCCGAGCCGACCCGCAATGCCTATCTGTTGATGGCAGAGCTAGAAGAAGCCGAGCATGGTGACAAGGGGCGTATGCGCGACTGGCTGGCCCGTGCGATCAAGGCACCGCAGGATAAAGCCTGGATTGCTGATGGTATCGTGTCGGCGGAATGGCAGGCCGTTTCGCCCGTCACCGGCAGACTGGATGCATTCCACTGGGCCGCGCCAATTGGCATGTCTGAAGATGAAGGTGAACTTCTGGAAGACAGCCTTTTCGATGCACCGGTTCTGCCTGCTGCCACACCGGTTCAAAACACAGTAATGGAGAAGAGCGAGCCCCAAGAAGACGCGAATACCGTTGACCTGACTGCTGAGCCGGTATCGAAAAAAGCTGAAACGGTGACTGCCGAAGCAAAGAAACCGGAAGCCGAGGTGGTGCAGCCCAAAGAGACTGTTTCACCTTCAGTCAATATCAAGCAGGGCTATGAGGGAACGACAGATGACGTCAAGTTCGCGCCCGCGCTGAAGGATCTGCCGGACGACTCGGTGCCCTCGACAGCAAAGGCACAGGCCGAGAAACCTGAGCAGGAGGAGACATCGACCGCATCCGCGTCCCCGGATGCCGACGAAAAGCCGAAGTCAGATGACAAACCGGCCGCCGCTGCTGGAAACGGTGCCGACAGTTCCGTTGAAAAAGAGGCTGCGTCAGAGAAAGACGCCGAAAAGGGTGGTCAGACGGAAGCTGAGCAAAAGGCTGATGACAAGGACGATATGAACCGTCCGATCGAGTTTCCGCTTTCGCGCATGCCTGATGATCCGGGCCCGGACGAAGAGGAAGAAGACAAGTCGTCCAAAACCCCCAGACCGCGATTCTTCAATTGATCCGATTGGGAATGGGCAGGTAGGTATTCCGGTCACGCGTCGCAATCGCTTCGCTTCTTGAAGGAAGATGTGATCTTCCTTCAAGAAGGGTATTCTTGGGACTTGCATCCAGCGCCAAGCTCCGGTAATTAGCGGCCCACTCGGGCATGCGCTCGGGACGGGCGCTGATATGCGCCGCTTGGGTTTCCAGGCACAAGCCGCTGTAGCTCAGATGGTAGAGCACGTCATTCGTAATGATGGGGTCGGGGGTTCGAGTCCCTTCAGCGGCACCAGTTCTTCAGAAAAGTGCAAGAGACGTCCAACGCAAAGTCCTGACCTGCGTCTCGAGAGATCTGCTAAGTGAGGCTTGCGACTGTTGAGGTTTGACGACTGCGTCCGCTCGTCAGGCTTGTGCGTGTGCTGCGGCTTTCTGGCAAATGACGGTTAACTCCTTCGAATGATAGAGTCCCGCAGCGAAAGAGGCGACATTCTCTGAAAGTCCGTCAGGTGATGGGGGTGCGGCAAATGTGCCTGAACTCCCACTGACCCCAGCGCGACCGGAGCGATTTTTTACTGCCTCCAGCCATTCTCAAGTTGCCATCAGCTTTACTTTCCGGAGTGCGACGATGCCGCGTTCAAGCTCAAATTCCACACCTAAAGAACCGTCTCGAACAGACTTGTTCGACCGGACTGCCAATCGACGTGATCCGATGACCTGGGCTTCAGCCAGGGAGCATTTGCTCGCTGCCGGTTGGGGCCTGAAATTCACACCAGGTGGATCTGTTGAACTGGCGATGGAAAACGGGTCGTTGGTCGGGCGGATACTAGATCGTGTCCCGGCTGACGACGAAGATGTTGATGGGCATGGCCTTATCCGAGCTGCCAGTGCCGGAAACCTGGACGCTGCTTTGGCCAACAGCGTTGAATGTGACGTTCTGGTGGACGAGGTCTTGGTTGGATTGAACTGGACCCTGGTTCGAGCCGGTGCATTTGCGGGTATTGCGCGAAGCCCCGATCGCGGCACGGGAGGAGCGCGGACTGTTCGCAAGGGTGAGCCGATCGCCGGTCGGCCTCTGTCCGCACTGGCTCAATGGCTTTGCTCTCTCGACCCGCTCCGGCGTTCCATTGGCCTGGCGGCCGTGAATGCTTTCTGGAACAAAAGCGACGGCCCTCAGGCACAAGGTGGCTGGGGTTTCGCCGGGTTCAATCCTCCGGGCGATGATCTGATAATCATCGGCGGTTTCCGTGGAGCGCAGAAACGCCTGCCCGCCGCTCGTATCATCGAGCGGGAGCCGAAAGGAAACGACATTCCCGCAGATCAGGCTGACGAAGCTCTGGCAAGTGCCGGAGCGGTTGCAATTACAGCCCAGACGCTGATGAATGGCAGTCTTGAGCCATTACTTGCAAAAATCGGCAAGGCCGACCAACGCCTGTTGGTTGGTCCGAGTGCGCCGGTGGCACCACAGGTTCTGGAAGCCGGACTAACTCGAGTCTCGGGACTTGCAATAACGGATGTTGAGGCCGTGGCTCAGTTCATCAAGGAAACCGGGACCATGATTGCGCTCGATCACATGACCAAGCAGCTGGAGCTGACGAAATGACGACACTGCCCGGCAAAGCCGAAGCCTATCATTCGACAAAGGTTTTCAACGCCAGCACCGTACCTGCAAAGCTGACCGAACAACACAACACCAAGCAAGGTGTCTGGGGCAGAATTGAAGCGATATCGGGTAGGCTGCACCTGACACGTTGCCATGGGACGGATGATGGCGAGGCGACCGAAATCATCCACGCCGGGGACTACGCGGTCGTTGCACCACAGGAGGTTCATTTTGTTACTCTTGAGGATAACACTGAGTTCAAGGTGACCTTTTATCGCGAGCCATCCACGGGCTCAGGTCAACGCGCGTAAGCCCATTGGAACAGTCTGGTCCTCACTTGGTCGCTTCCCATGACCGTCCCTCAAAGTGAGCGTGGCGGGTGCCGTTTCGGAACCACTTGAATAAAATTGACCCTGTTCAAGTTTGTCTGTCGGTTACATTGATTTTGGATAGTTTTATCTGAGCGTTGATTTCGTCGGGCCCAATTGATTCAATGAAAGAATCAGTAAGTCTCCGCAGATTGTAACGGTTGCACTGTTTGAATTCATGGAGAGCGGGTTGGGCAAGACAGCCAAGCTTGAATTTATTCGTCGTCTCGTGCCCCTGAGCCTGAGTGTGCTCGGGATTGTTGGCGGCTACTTTTTCATGTCGTTGCTGAGCAGCCTTTTGTGTCTGGTCGCAGCAGCGGGGATCTATGCGGCGTTGCCACGGCCGAGCGTGCCGTCAGGGGGCGTCAAGCCTGTATCCAAAACGCCTGTGCTTGCCTTTGACTTTCTGGGTTTTGGCCTTGGTATCAGCTGTTTCTCCATTGCTTTCATCGGAATGAGCGTTGCCACCGGCGCAATTGCGCTTCTGGCACTTCTGGCATTGCTTCCGGCTTTTGCATCACTGGTGTTCTTTGCAGTGTCCGTACGACAGGAAACGTCCTGGGTGCGTTTTTTCGGCAATGGTTTTGAATTCACCCAGTTTGGTTTGCGCGTTCGGGTTCTTTATGAAGAACTCAAGAAGGTTGAAGTCAGACTTTGGGAAGCGTCTGGCTGGGTGGCCTGGTTTCAGGCAACGATCGGTTCTCTCGGACGCCGTTCAGCGGTGCTGCTCAATGGCGAGCAAAGCACGAAAACACTGGTGTTCAAACGCAAGGATGGTGCCACCTTCACCATCTCTTCCGAGCTCCTGCCCGATCTTCAGCGTATTCTGATCGGCATGGACCGGGCTGGTGCGGAGCTTCCCGAAGGCATCAGCGAGTGGCAGCGCAACAAGATCCGCAAGCGCCGCGAGCGCATGTATGGTGGTCCACCGCAGCCGGAGCCGGAATCAGAACAAGTGCAAGTCGCGCGCATCGCAGCTTTGATCGAGCATGCAAGGCGGCAAACCAGCTGAAACCTTCAGTGAACGCGAAAACTCTAGCGCACGGTCCAGTCAGGTTTTCTTTTGTCGAAAAAGGCTGAAATCCCTTCCTGTGCTTCCGGTGTTTCCCAGGTGTCGGCCAGGCGCCGGATCGTGTCTTCAATGATCTCGTCGGTTATTGCCGGTCCGAGAGATCTTGCCAGCGCCTTTGACGCTGCCACCGCGGCAGGGGCCGCGGCGAGATAGGGTTTGATTTCCCTTTCTATTGCTTCGTCCAGATCGGCTTCCGCGACGACCCTTGCCGCAAGGTTCAGCTCTTTGGCTTCTTCGGCGTCGAACAATCTGGCGGACATGAAGACCCGGCGCGCCTTGCCTTCACCCATGCGAGCCAGGACGTAAGGGCTGATGGTTGCCGGAATGAGCCCGAGGCGCACTTCGGTGAGGCCGAATTTAGCAGTGTCGACGGCGATCACCGTGTCACACACGCTCATCATGCCGATGCCACCACCAAAGGCCTGTCCCTGGACGCGACCAATCAAAGGTTTCGGCAGTTCGTTGAGACTCTTCAGCATCATGGCCAGCTTGCGGGCTTCCGCCATCCGGGTGTTGCGATCCGCGTGGAACTGTTCCCGCATCCAGCCAAGGTCTCCGCCGGCACAAAAGCTCGTGCCCGCGCCGGTGAGCACCACTGCACGCACCGTGCCGTCCGCTCCCAGTTGCGCGGCGGCGACGGTCAGATCCTCGATCATCTGAGCGGACAGGGAATTGTGCTTTTCTTCCCTGGCGAGGGTCAGTGTGGTGACGCCGCGTGCATCCGTGGAAAGGGAAATCGTCTGAAAACTCATGCGTCAACACTCCTCAGGCCGCGGGCAAACTCAACGACTTCAGCAAGCTTTTCGGTTTTGATGCCGGTCTCGTAACCCTTGTCCGCCACCAGTGAAACGACGGCTTCCGTCGCAACATTTCCCTTCGCGCCGGGAGCGTAGGGACATCCGCCAAGACCACCGATTGCACTGTCGAATGTACGAAGACCCTTTTCGAGGCTGACTTCGATGTTTTCAAGGGCGCGCCCTTTGGTGTCGTGGTAGTGACCTGCAACCTTGTCTGCGGGAACGGTGCTCAGAACGGCATCCAGCATGGTACCGATTGTTTCCGGCGTGCCGGCACCGATTGTATCGCCCAGCGAGATTTCATAGCAGCCGAGCTCAAACAATTGCCGCGCTACTTCGGCGACTTTTTCCGGAGGAGTCGGGCCGTCATATGGGCAGTCCGTGACACAGGAAACGTATCCCCGAACGGGCATTGCGTCATGGTGGGCTTTTTCCAGAAGCGGTTTGAAGCGCTCGATGCTTTCGGCGACCGAGCAGTTGATGTTCTTTCTCGAAAAACCTTCCGACGCCGATCCGAAGATTGCCACTTCGTCTGCGGATGCCTTGCGCGCGGCGGTGTAGCCTTTCACGTTGGGGGTCAGAACGGAATAGACCACAGCCGGGTGGCGGTAGATGCCTTCCATGACTTCCAGCGCATCAGACATTTGGGGCACCCATTTGGGGCTGACGAAACTGGTCACCTCGATCTTTCGGAACCCGCAGTCCGACAGCCGGTCCACCAGCTCGATCTTCTGGCCAGTCGGAACAAACTGCTTTTCATTCTGCAGCCCGTCACGCGGGCCCATTTCAAAGATGGTGACGAAGTCGGACATGGGATTACTCGCTAGCGTTCAAAGCGGGAAACGGGTGATTTGAAAGGACTTGTAGTCTGGTGGGGATGGGCAGAGGACAAGGTGAGACACGCTGTTCAATTCTCCTGCTCGGCCCTGGCACGAAGCTCCCTGCGGATGACCTTGCCGGTTGTGGTCAGTGGCAGGGCGTCAACGAAGGTAACCTCGCGTGGATACTCATGCGCCGCCAGCCGTGTCTTGACGAAGGTCGCGATCTCCCTGGCCAGTTCTTCCGTAGCGTCCACACCTTCCTTCAGAACAACATACGCCTTGACGATCTCGGTGCGGTGTTCATCCGGCTTGCCGACAACGCCCGCCATGGCAACAGCCGGGTGCTTGATCAGGCAGTCCTCGATTTCACCAGGGCCGATCCGATATCCGGACGAGGTGATGACGTCGTCATCCCGGCCGACAAAACGGAGCCAGCGGTCCTTGTCACGCAAACCGGTGTCACCGGTCAGGAGCCAGTCTCCGGCAAACTTCTTTAGGGTCGCTTCCGGATTGTTCCAGTAACCCAGAAACATCACCGGGTCTGGCCGCTTGACGGCAATGTTGCCGAGTGTGTCGATTGGCAACTCCTCGCCGGCATCCGTGACGATGGAGACGTGATGACCGGGAACGGCGCGACCCATGATGCCGGGATGCGCCTCCATGATGCGCGAGCAGCTGGAAACGATCATGTTGCATTCGGTCTGGCCATAGAACTCGTTGATGGTCAGGCCGAAGGTCTTGCGCCCCCAGTCGATCAGTTCGGCGCCCAGCGTTTCGCCGCCCGATGCGACAGAACGCAGGTTCAGCCGCCAGCGATCTTCCGGGTCAGGAACCTGACGCATCATCTTTAGTGCGGTTGGCGGCAGGAAGGTGTTGCGGATCTTCTGATCCTGAAGCAGTTGAAAGGCAGCTTCTGCCGTGAATTTCCCGAAACGGCAGGCGACCACCGGGACCCCTAGATAAAGGGCTGGCATGAGCACGTCCAGAAGACCGCCGATCCAGGCCCAGTCTGCAGGTGTCCAGATCCGGTCGCCAGGTTGCCCCAGGAAATCGTGGCTCATCTCCACGCCCGGCAAATGTCCGAGGAGAACCCGGTGTCCGTGCAGAGCACCCTTTGGCTGGCCGGTCGTGCCCGAGGTGTAAATGATGATGGCGGGATCGTCCGCGCTTGTGTCAAAGGCGGTGAACTCGTCCTGATGGCCAGCCATGCTGCTCGCAAGATCCAGCGCACTTCCGGTCTCGCCGTCGACGCAAAATACGGTTGTCAGGTCTGAAAGACGGTCCCGGAGCTGGTCAAGCTTTGCAACGCCTCCAATGTCGGTCACGACAACCTTTGCGCCTGAATTCTGCAGACGGTATTCCAGAGCCTCCTCACCGAACAGCGCGAACAGAGGAATGGTAATCGCACCGAGTTTGAGCGCTGCGATGTGTGCGACGGCGGTCTCAAGCCGCTGCGGCAGAAGCACACCAATGCGATCTCCCGGCTGCACTCCACGGCTGACAAGCAGATTGGCAAGCTGGTTCGACAGGCGTTTCAGGTCGGCATAGGAATACCGCTCTGTGTCACCGCCTTCTTCAACATATACAAGCGCTTCGCGGTCCGGTTCTCTTTCCGCCCACCGGTCACAAACAGCGACGCCAATGTTGAAACGGTCCGGAATGTCCCAGGCAAATTTGCTTGTGAGCTCATCGTAGTTCGAAGCTTCAGGCAGCATCGGCTTCCTCCGCAAGGGCCAGCAGGACCGTACCGTCCGTCACCTGCTCACCTTCGGATACAAGCACTTCTCCAATGATACCGTCGCGTGGTGCCTTGAGGGTGTGCTCCATCTTCATGGCTTCCAGGATGACCAGTGGTTGATCCTTTGAAACGGCGTCTCCCGCCTTTGCGGACAGAACCTTGACGAGACCGGGCATGGGGGCGACGAGGTGATCACCTGCACCGGTTGCGTCTTCGTCCGCGCTCAGAGTGTCCGGCAGGCTCACCGGGAATGCGTGGCCATTCATGAATACGGTGAGGCCCTTGCTGCCTTTTACGACAACAGCGTGAGCGCGATGGCCGTCGCATTCGTAGGTGAAAGAGCCGTTCTCCACCTTGATCAAGGCGTATTCCTTGACGCCACCTTCCAGGTGAACCGCGAAACGCTGCGATCCGAGAGCCTGAACCTCCACGTCGCGTCGTTCGCCTGAGATTTCCAGAAGCGCGAATTGCCTGGATGCGCTCCAGATACGCCACCCGGCCAGAGTTTCGAAGGGATCGCTTCCATTTGCGGGTCTGGTCAGACCGAGCGCAGCCAATGCAGCCAGGGCGATGGCGTCTTCAGGCATGGCCGGTTCTTCGATCAGTTTTTCAAGATCGCGATCAATCAAACCGGTATCGACATCGCCGGATGCAAATCCCTCATGCCGGCACAGGGCCGCCAGGAAGCCGGCATTGGTGACGCAGCCGGCCACTTCCGTTGCTTCAAGGCTGGAGAGCAATTTACCAAGCGCTGCTTCGCGCGTCGAGCCGTGTACGATGACCTTGGCGATCATCGGGTCATAGTAAGGGGTGGTTTCGTCTCCTGAGCGAACGCCACTGTCAACCCTTGCGCTTTCCACCGGCAAAGCAAGATGCTCGAGCGTGCCGATTGCCGGCAGAAAACCCTTCGGGGCATCTTCGGCGTAGAGCCGTGCTTCGAATGCCCAGCCATCAAAGGAAAGTCGGTCCTGGCCCATCGGCAGCGGTTCACCGGAGGCGACGCGCAATTGCCACTCGACAAGGTCTTGTCCCGTGATCAGCTCGGTTACGGGGTGCTCTACCTGCAGGCGGGTGTTCATTTCCATGAAATAGAACTCGTCCGCACTCAGGCCGTCGGAGACATCGGCGATGAACTCGATGGTACCAGCACCGGAATAGTCGATGGCTCTGGCCGCCTTGACCGCGGCTTCGCCCATTGCCTGGCGCATCTCTTCAGGCATGCCGGGGGCGGGGGCCTCCTCGATCACCTTCTGATGGCGGCGCTGCAGGGAACAGTCGCGCTCGAAGAGATGGACCGCGTTGCCGTGATTGTCGCCGAACACCTGAATTTCTATATGACGCGGCTTGGTCAGGTACTTCTCGATCAGAACGCGGCCGTCGCCGAAACTTGCTTCACCTTCGCGTTGTGCGCCCTGAAGGGCATCTGCAAAGTCGTTCGGATCATCGACACGGCGCATGCCTTTGCCGCCACCGCCTGCGCGCGCCTTGATGAGGACCGGATATCCGATCTCGTCAGCCCGTTCCTTCAGGAAGGCGGCATCCTGATCGTCACCATGATATCCGGGAACCACCGGTACACCGGCTTCTTCCATCAGCGCCTTTGCGGCATCCTTCAGACCCATCGCGCGAATCGATTTCGCGCTCGGTCCGATGAAAGTTATCCCTGCCTTGTCCAGCGCGTCGACGAAATCCGGGTTCTCCGACAGGAAGCCGTAGCCCGGATGTACCGCCTCAGCGCCGCTCAAGCGACAGACTTCAATGATCTTGTCCGTATTCAGATAGCTTTCTGCCACCGGAGCAGGGCCGATGCGATAAGCCTCATCCGCCATGGCGACGTGTTTTGCCTTGGCGTCGGCATCGGAATAAACGGCGACCGTCTTGATGCCGAGCTTTCTCGCCGTCTCCATGACCCGGCACGCAATCTCGCCTCGGTTGGCAATGAGAATTTTCTTGAACATCAGTCTTCCGCCCTCCCGAGCGCAGTCATCAAGTGGGCATGGCTTTTGTTGTCAAAGGCGACCAGCGTGACGCTTTCGATTTCCGGCAGTTCCTTGAGCACGCGGGTAATCGAGCCGACGGCGATTTCGGCAGCCTGGTCGGCGGGGTAGCCGTAGATGCCGGTGGAAATCGCCGGAAAGGCAAAGGTTCGGCACCCATTGTCAAACCCGACGCGAAGGCTGTTTTCATAGCACTGCGCAAGGAGATCGGGCTCGCCTTCCGATCCTCCGCGCCAGACCGGACCAACGGTGTGAACAATGTGCTTGGCAGGCAATTTGTAACCCTTGGTAATTTTCGCCTGACCAGTCTTGCAACCAGCCAGCAGACGGCACTCGTGGACGAGCTCCGGGCCTGCAGCACGATGGATGGCGCCATCAACGCCGCCTCCGCCCAACAGGGAGGAGTTGGCTGCATTCACGATGGCGTCGACTTCCACTCTGGTGATGTCGCCGACAAGGGTCTTGATCCGGTCCATGGCCTACCTTCCACTTTGCTCGCTCTGGAGATCTTCGATGAGCTTGAAACGCTCGCAGACCAGTTTCATCTGGGGATCGAAGCCACCATTGCGTTCGAAATACCGGCTGTGACCCTGTTGCCAACCCGCTAGGTCTTCGTTTTCACCTTCCGCGAGCGCAAAATCCTCATCAACATCGCAATAGCGCGTGATGAACACGTCCACTGTTTCAAGGACGAGCGCTGGCGACCCGTCCCAGTTCAGGGCGATGTCCCTGCGTCCTGGTACCGGCATGACTTCTCCGCCATCTTCGAAATCCCGAAATGCGCCACAGGTTGCCGTTTTCTTTCCGCTGCGAACGAGCGCGATCAGATCGTTGCTCAGCTCCTCACTGTCGCCGAACTTGAACGTCTCGGCACCGGGATACTTTTGTTTCAGTTCTTCCAGCGTCATCGGATCACATCCTGAAAATACCGAAGCGTGTGTCTTCGATCGGAGCATTCAAGGCTGCTGACAGGGACAAGCCCAGAATGTCGCGGGTCTTGCGCGGATCGATGATACCATCGTCCCAAAGGCGGGAGGTGGCATATAAAGGATGTCCCTGGGCCTCGAACTGGTCGATGATCGGTTGCTTGAAGTTCTGTTCTTCTTCGGTTGACCAGCTGCCGCCCTTGCGCTCGATGCCATCGCGGCGGACGGTGGCGAGCACACCGGCAGCCTGTTCGCCGCCCATGACCGAGATGCGGGAGTTGGGCCAGGTCCACAGGAAGCGCGGTGAATAGGCTCTGCCACACATGCCGTAATTGCCTGCACCGAATGAACCGCCGACCAGCATGGTGATCTTTGGCACCGACGTTGTCGCCACCGCCGTCACCAGCTTGGCGCCGTCCTTGGCAATGCCGCCGCTTTCATACTTCTGGCCAACCATGAAACCGGTGATGTTCTGCAGGAAAACCAGAGGAACCTTGCGCTGCGAGCAGAGTTCGACGAAATGCGCGCCCTTGACCGCGCTTTCGGAGAAAAGGACGCCATTGTTGGCGATGATGCCGACCGGCATGCCATGGATATGGGCAAAGCCGCAGACCAAAGTGGTGCCGTAACGTGCCTTGAACTCATCGAACCGGGAGCCGTCGACAACGCGGGCAATCACTTCGCGAATGTCATAAGGGGTCTTCAGGTCGGCCGGGACCACTCCGAGAATTTCATCCGGATCGTAGAGAGGGGCTTCAGGTGTCTGAAGCGCAAGGCTGACCGACTTTGTCCGGTTCAGGCTGGCGATCGAGCGTCTGGCGAGCGCAAGGGCATGCGCATCATCGCGGGCAAGGTGATCGGCGACACCGGAAAGGCGGGTGTGGACGTCTCCGCCGCCAAGGTCTTCCGCCGTGACTTCCTCGCCCGTCGCCGCCTTTACCAGGGGTGGGCCCGCCAGGAAGATCGTACCCTGGTTCTTGACGATGATTGTCTCGTCGGACATCGCCGGGACATATGCGCCGCCTGCTGTGCAGGAGCCCATGACAACCGCGATCTGAGCAATGCCCTTTGAGGACATGTTCGCCTGATTGAAGAAGATCCGGCCGAAGTGATCCCGGTCCGGAAAGACCTCGTCCTGGTTGGGAAGGTTGGCACCACCGCTGTCGACCAGATAGACGCAAGGCAGATTGTTCTGCTCGGCGATCTCCTGGGCGCGCAGGTGCTTCTTGACCGACATCGGGTAGTAGGTGCCACCTTTGACGGTCGCGTCGTTGGCGAGGATCATCACTTCCTGACCTTCCACACGTCCGATGCCGGCAATGATGCCCGCGGCAGGAGCCGCGCCGTCATACATCTCGTGGGCAGCGAGCATGCCGACTTCCAGAAAGGGCGAGCCGGGATCAAGCAGGCGGGAAACCCGTTCGCGCGGCAGGATCTTGCCGCGGGAGAGGTGCCGCTGGCGCGCGTTTTCACCCCCACCATCAAGGGCAGTCTGTGCAGCCTGCTTGACGGCGTCCATGGCAGCTTCATGGGCAGCCTTGTTGGTCGCGAACTGTTCGCTCTTCGGCGAGAGGTTCGATTTCAGGATGCTCATGTCACCCGGTCTCCCTTTGGGAATTGATGGCAATCGGTGCGACTGCCTTGCGCACCATGTTCAGGTAAAGGTCTTCGATCTGTTGTTCTGAAAGATGTCCGCCTTCGCGGTACCAGGTCGGAATGCCGGTCAGCATGGCAATGATGGCGCGCGTGGCGACGCGCGCGTCTTCAACTGCATAACGCCCGCTTGCGGCCCCTTTTTCCAGAATATCGGTGAGGATGGCTTCGTAGCGACGGCGCTCCGCCTCGATCACGGCGAAATTTTCCGGTTCGAGATTGCGCAGCTCCATATAGGAAATGAAGACCTCGTCGGCCCGTTCCAGGTGGTAACGGATATGGAAGCGGACAAAACACTCCAGCGGATCGGTGTCTTGCGCAAATACGGCAGCATCCCACGCCCTCAGAAGGTCTGTCATATGAGACAGCATCAGGTCCTTGAGGATGTCCTGCTTGGTCGGAAAGTGATTGTAGAGGGCGCCGGGACGAACGCCGACATCTGTTGCGATCTCGCGCATCGACACAGCCGCGTAGCCCGCACCGGCAAAACGCTTGAGAGCTGCTTTGCGAACGCGGCCAGCAGTCTCCAGGCCCTTCGCGCGGCTCTGAGGTTTGGTGGCATTGGTGGCCATGATGTCCTCCTCGAAAAATCTATAAATGAACGTTCATTCATTTACAAGCCTTGTTTTGCGCGAAATCAATGTCGAAGATAATTTTGAGTTGTGAACTGGGGGAACTGTCAAAAAACTTACATGGTTAAGCTGTCCAGAGTTTCGGAGTACTACGCGGCAATTTTCAAGAGGATCGATTGATGAGGGACGACAGCGCAAAGACCTGGGTCGAAGCCGAATGGGCAGACAGCCTGGACGAAGAGCTGGAAATGGAGATTGATGACCTGCTGGTTGCCAAGGACCTTCAGTTCATCTCCGACAAAAGACACAAGTCCCCGCTCTGCCGGAAAACCTATTTTCACGAACTTCTGCGCTTGCAGGCCGAACTGGTCAAGCTTCAGGACTGGGTGCAGAATACCGGCGAAAAGATCGTCGTCATCTTCGAAGGCCGTGATGCTGCCGGAAAGGGCGGCGTTATCAAGCGGATCACCCAGCGGCTTAATCCCCGTGTCTGCCGGGTTGTCGCCCTGCCGGCTCCGACCGAGCGGGAAAAGAGCCAATGGTATTTCCAGCGCTATGTTCCGCATTTGCCGGCAGCCGGCGAAATCGTTCTCTTCGATCGGTCCTGGTACAACCGCTCTGGTGTCGAGCGCGTGATGGGATTTGCCTCGGAAGATGAGGTTGAGCAATTCTTCAACGATGTTCCGGAGTTCGAGCGCATGGTCGTCCGTTCCGGTGTCCGCCTCGTCAAATACTGGTTCTCGATCACGGACGAAGAGCAGCAGCTGCGCTTTCTGATGCGTATTCACGATCCGCTCAAACAGTGGAAGTTATCACCGATGGACTTGGAATCCCGCATTCGCTGGGAGGATTACACCAAGGCCAAGGAAGACACGTTCGAGCGCACCAACATTCCCGAAGCACCATGGTTCATTGTGGAGGGCAACGACAAGAAACAGGCACGCCTCAACTGTATCGACCATCTTCTGTCGCTTATGCCGTATGAGGATATTCCGCATGACCCGATCACCTTGCCGGAACGACGTTTCAACCCCGATTACGAGCGCAAGGTGCTGCCTGAGCATCTCTATGTGCCGGAAAAATATTGAGATAATCTCTCACACACTTGCGTGAACACGGAACCCGGCCTTGCAGGCCGGGTTTCTTTCATGTCATTTGAGGCGCGTACCTCGGCACAGGGAGTAGGTGAGAATGGAAAACGGAAAGATCCGGTGGGGCATCGTCTCGACCGCAAAAATCGGCCGCGAAAAGGTCATTCCCGGCATTCAGCGCTCCGAAACCGGAATTGCTGCAGCCGTTGCCTCCCGCAGTCCTGTGGTCGCAAGGGATGCGGCCAGCGAGCTCGGCATCGAAAAAGCCTATGGTTCCTATGAAGAGTTGTTGGCCGATCCGGATATCGACGCCATCTACAACCCTTTGCCGAACCATCTGCATGTGCCCGTGACCATTCAAGCCGTCGAGGCCGGCAAGCATGTCCTTTGCGAAAAGCCGATTGCCTTGGATGCGAAAGAAGCGGAGCAGTTGCTTGCGTTGCCAAAGGACAGATTGGTAGCGGAAGGCTTCATGGTTCGCGCGCATCCGCAATGGATCAAGGCACGCGAGATCGTGCGCTCAGGAGAGTTGGGAGAACTGAAGGCGATCCAGGCGTTCTTCAGTTTCTTCAACACCGATCCTGAAAACATTCGCAACCTGCCGGGGCTAGGCGGGGGCGCTCTCCTGGATATCGGGTGTTACACCATGCTGGCCGGGCGGTATTTCTTCGAGGCCGAACCGCAGCGCGTTGTTTCGCTGATTGACCGGGATCCTGAATTCGGGGTCGACCGGATGACCAGCGCGATGATGGATTTCGGTGGTGGCCGGCACCTGGATTTCACTGTCTCGACTCAGCTGACACCCTTCCAGCGTTTTCAATTGATGGGTACGCAAAAGCGCCTGGAAATCGTCATTCCGGTGAATGCTCCGCAGGGCGAAGCTGTTCCGCTGCGGCTGGACGATGGTTCAATCCTTGGAGACGGATCCGCCGAGACACTGACAATCCCGCCGTGCGACCAGTATGCGGAACTTGTCGATGTGTTCGGTCGAGCCATTTCGGGTGAAGCGCCGCTGCCCTATGGGGTTGCAGATGCGATCCAGAACATGAAAATCCTGGATGCCGTGTTTGCGTCTGCGGACAAGGGTGGATGGGTCGAGATCAAGTAAGCCTGCTTTGAGGTCTTCAAGAAAGTCCGGAAAATGTCCAAAGGCCTCGGGAGCGAAATTCCGGGGCCTTGTTCATTCGCACCAGCCGGTTGTTTCAGGTTCTTCAATCCGTTTGCCGGTGCCGCCCATTTTCTCCGGCATGTCTGCGAACTTGGGCAGGCCGTCAGCGAAATCCATGACCCTTTCGCTATAGAAGATGTGACAGGCAGGTTCATATTTGAGGCCGGACCCCGCGAGGGTCATCGGGTAGACGACTGTCATGTTGACCTTCGGTTTGTGGTTGGCGACGCAACCGCCACATTTTTCGCATGTTACACGCCCGCTTGCTTCGTTCTGACTGGATGTGATGACTGGTCCGCCAGTGATGCTGACGTCGTCGGTTTTCCAGATGCTCCAGGCATTGATCGGTGCCGCGTGCCACTTCCGGCAGGAATGGCAATGGCAAATTGCGGACGATCTCGGGGAGCCCGTCACGGTGACCTTGACGGAGCCGCAATAACAACTTCCCTGATATTCTTCTGCGTGGTCAGTCATTTTCGTCCTCTGTGAAATGATCACAACAAATGGGTAAATTCACTCTGCCTGGGCAATGGCTGCATCACAGAATGATGCGATCAGGCGAGATTGCGCACGTTCGGTCAGAAACGCGAGATAATAATTGGTCTGGATGTTTGCATCGGAAATGGGGACGGCGCGCAGGTTGGGGTGAGGCACAAATTCGAAATCTGCCACGAACCCAATGCCCAGTCCCTGTTCCACCGCTTTCCAGATGGCTTCGCGACTGCCGAGCTCCAGCACCGTCTGAACCGAAATTTCGTGTTCGGCGAACGCCTTTTCAACGGCAACGCGCGTCGTCGATCCGGCCTCGCGCCTGATGACATCCTGTCCTTGCAGATCGCTCATCCGGATCTCTTCACGCGTGAAAAACGGGTGATCGGCATTTACGAAGACCACCACATCGTGCGTGCTGTAGGGCAAGGTTCTGACCCTCGGATCCGAAGGTACTTCGGCAATGATCCCGACATCCGCATCAAAGGACAGAATCTGTTCGAAACATTTGGTGGAATTGCCGAAGGCAACATCCACATTGATCAGCGGAAACTTCTGCTTGAATGCAATGATCATGTCGGTGGCATGAAACGGGCCGACAGCTGCGATCGTGAGGGTGCCCGCATCGCATCCCCTGAAGGATTCCAGCAGGCTCTCCGCGTCCTGTTCCGCCTGATGCAGGCGGCAGGTGACCTTGAAGAGCTCTTCACCCTGTCCGGTCAAACGGATCTCGCGGCCCAAGCGATTGAACAATTCCACGCAGTAACGCTGCTCGAGCAGTTTTACCTGCGTCGACAAGGTCGGCTGGCTTATGTTCAGCGCCTTCGCAGCACGCGAAAAACCCTGATGTTTTGCGACTGCGTGAAAAGATCGAAGTTCAGATTTCAGCATAGCTTCAGTATATGGATCGTATCCAAACAATCAATTTGATTAATAGCGTGTCTCTTTTCATTCTGCCTGGATCGACCTTGCAACAGGGCACTTCATCGAGAGAGACAAATGTGGACCTACTGCAATCCCGTAAAGGTGATTTTCGGAGCTGGCCAGTTTGCCGACCTGGCAAACCAGATCGGCGGGCGCAGATACGCTCTGATTACGTATCCCGATCCACCTTTTGCCGACCTGACAGATGCGCTAGCGACACGGGCAGGGCCACCGGCACTTGTTGTCAGCGATGTTGCGCCCAATCCGGACTACGAGCTGCTTGAAAATCAGTCTTCCCGCTTTTCAGGAGCGAACCGGGAGGTTGAAGTGATCGTGGCTCTTGGCGGCGGGTCGGTCATTGACTCGGCAAAGGTGTTTGCTGCCGCCGACGGAGATTTCAGCAAGGTTTCCAGATTTCTCGAGACCCGGGCAGGAGAGGAGGCATTTTCCTTTTTGCCTGTCATTGCCGTCCCGACCACGGCTGGAACCGGAAGTGAGGTCACGTGCTGGGCAACGGTCTGGAACGAAAGGACAGGCAGGAAATACTCGCTTGCGCATCCGCGCCTTTATCCGGAAACCGCGCTGGTCGATCCTGAATTGATGTTGGGCAAGTCTCGTGGACTGACGCTGGCAACGGGGCTCGATGCGTTGTCACATTCACTGGAGAGCATCTGGAACATCAACGCAAATCCGGTCTCTGCCCGGCATGCGGTAGCAGCATCGAAAACCGTCCTGAATGTGCTTCCTGCGCTGCTGAACGACTTGAGCAATCTCGACTTGCGCAGCCGGATGGCCGAGGCGGCTCTGCTTGCCGGACTTGCCTTTTCAAATACGAAAACAGCCATTGCACACAATCTTTCCTATCCGGTCACCCTTGGCTGGGGCGTTCAGCACGGAATTGCCTGTTCCTTCACATTGCCTGTTGTGCTTCGTTCCCTGACTGGTGTCGGTGGATTTCGGGAAGAGGCGTTGAAGGAAATCTTCGGTGAAGACCTGAAGGCGGGGGCTGAACAGTTGGTGCGGTTCCTGACTGAGCTTGGTGTCGGAACACGCTTTGCCGATCATGGTGTTCCGGACGACAAGTGCCGGGAGATCATCGATCTGGCCTTTGCGGGTGAGCGTGGCAGGAATTTCTTCGGCACCAAGGAAAGTTTCCTCGTTGCGGCGGAGGATATGGGCGTATTGGGCGACACAACGACCTGAGTTGCAGCGCCGGACCAGTCAGCAGGTCGCCAGAGATCAGTCATTTAAGTTGTTTAGACAAGGTCCGAGGTCTTCATTGGCACCGGACCGTCGCCTTCCGCGTCGAAGTTTTCGATGTAGTTGACGCGCATGAATTCAACCAACCGGTCGTGAAACAGCCGGGTATGTGCGTGAGCGAGTTGGTCGGCCGCGCGTTCGTCCTGTCTGCGGATGGCATCGATTATGTCGAAATGTTCCCGCCCCAACGGATACTTGTCCTGCTTGGTGGTTTGCTGGGCGTAATGCATGTGCAGGATGCGCCTGCCTTCATCGAGCAACTTCTCGTAACTCTCCGACAGATACCGGTTCCGGCCCGCCTCGGCGATGGCCATGTGAAAATCCTTGTTTGCCCGTGACATCAGCCTTGGCCGCCCTTCCAGACAGGTGGCGTCATAGGCTTCAGCCAATCTGGTCAATTCCTCCAGGTCTTCCTCGGTCCGGTTCCTGGCCGCCAGCCGGGTGGTGGTACGCTGAATGAAGTCGAGAGCTTCGACGTAGCGGGGCAATTCTGTCAGATCGATCGGCGTCACCAGCGTCGATCGATTTGAGAGCATTTGAACAAGGCCGTCGGCGGAAAGACGCACCAGAGCTTCGCGAATGGGAGAGCGCGACATGCCAAAACGTTCGGACAGGTTCGTCTCATCGAGGGGCATGCCCGGGGGCAGATGAAGCTCCAGAATCTCCTTGCGCAAAGTTTCGTAAACCAGTTTGGCGCCGCCACCGCGTGTTGGCTTACCTGTTGTTTCCGCGTCCATTTTTTCTGTCTTCATTCTCGTTTCCGAGGCTCTGGAACAAGCCGAAAGATCATCTTTCACATCATTCTATTGACGTGACGACAAAATGTCGACAAGATATTTGGCGACAACATGTCGACAAGATAACAGGCATGGTCCTTTCAGTTGGAGGCAAGGAATGAAACGAGCAGCGATTTGGCTGGCGGCACTTGGCATGCTGGCTTCGGGAAGCGTTCAGGCGGATAGCCGCCTCGATACAGTGAAGGAAAGAGGGTCGCTGCTGTGCAGCGGTCACAACGGCAGTTATCTCGGATTTGCGGAAGTTGACGACAAGGGTGAATGGAAGGGGCTGGACATCGACCTTTGCCGGGCGCTGGCCGCCAGCCTGTTCGGAAAGGCCGAGGGCCATTTGGAAATCGTCCCGATCAGCTGGGCTCAGCGTTGGCCTGCGCTGCAATCCGGTGACATCGATGTCGTCATCAAACTGTCCGGCTGGACCTTCAGTCGGGACACAGAGCTGAATCTTGCCTATTCCCGGCCTTACTTTGTGGGCGGGTTCCACATCATGTCCCATGCCGAACTTGGGGCGGAAAAGGTGGCCGATCTGGACGGGGGCTCCATCTGTGTTCCCGCCGGCACTTCGACCGAGCGGATTCTGGCAGCCTATCTTGAGAAAAACGGCATAGAGGCCGAAGTCATCGTCTTTGAAAAGGGTGATGAGGTGCGTGCAGCCTATTTCAACAAGCGTTGCGACGGCATGATCCTGTTCGGCCCACCGCTGGCAGCAGCACGGGCGCAGGCGGACAATCCGGATGACCATGTCATTTTGCCGGATGTGCTGGCGCTTGAGCCGGAAGGCATCATTGTCCGTGAAGGCGACGCCGCCTGGCTGGACGTGCAGAACTGGATGCTGAGCGCACTATGGTATGCGGAGCTTAACGGCATCACGCAGGCCAATGTAGACGAGGTTCGCGCGGATCCCGCCTCAGCGGAAATCGGCAAGTTTCTGGGCGTTACGCCCGGTTTCGGCGAGAGCCTGGGACTGCCCGATGACTGGGCATTCAACATGATCAAGGAAGTAGGCAATTACGGTGAAATCTTCGACCGCAATATCGGTGAGCCATACAAGCTGCCGCGTGCCATGAACCACCTCTATACGAATGGCGGCGTGTTCTATCCGATGATCATCGACTGATCTTCCCCAAACTTGGCGATGAGCCGCCTCCGGCTCATCGCACTTTTGAAATCACATTCTTTTCGGAAGTGACGACCGGGTATCTGGCAAGATGGTTTCCATACTGAAGCAAAAAGCCTATCGGGACGCGACCAATCAGGTCCTGTTTGTCGGTGCGATTGCGCTCACGGTATTGACCTTCACAATGGTCGGACGAGAGAACCTGGAAGCTCAGGGAATCACTTCCGGCTTTGGGTTTCTCGAACGGTCCACCGGATGGTCCATCAGCTTTTCCCTGATTGAATACAGCACCAGCGATCCTTATTGGAAAGCGCTCTGGGTTGGCTTTCTGAACACTGCGTTTCTGGGGGCGGTTTCGCTCTGTCTTGCGACTGTGCTGGGGTTGATCGTCGGCATAATGCGGGTCTCTGGCAATGCCATGGCAGAACTCGTCGGCGCGAGCTTCGTCGAAATCTTCCGCAATGTCCCCCTGCTGCTTCAGGTGTTTTTCTGGTACGCGCTGTTGACCGCGCTGCCGCCACCGCGATCCGGGATTGATGTTCTCGGAGTTGTTTTCCTGAGCGGGCGCGGAACCTATCTGCCGGGCTTGAACGTTACCGGTGAGGTGGTCTTTCTCGCGGTCGTAGCCCTGATAGCGGCATTGGCCGGCGTGCTGTGGCTCAAGTCCTCGCGCAGATTTGCCCGTAGATCCGCCAGGGACAAGAAACGTTTAACCCGCGGTCTGCTGGCAGGCTGGTTGCTTCTTGCCATTGTTCTTTTCTGGATCGGCCGGATCCCTGATACGCCGCTTTTGAACCTGCCTTATCTGAAGGGGTTGAACTATCGGGACGGTATCCGCGTTCCCCCGGAGCTGCTTGCCTGTATTGTCGGTATCTCCGTCTACGGGGCTGCCTATATCGGCGAGATCATCCGGGCCGGGTTCAACGCCATTGGCAAGGGACAGACGGAAGCAGGGCTCGCACTCGGTCTGACGACTTGGCAGATCTTCACCCGCATCCGGTTGCCGCTGGCAATCAGGGCGGTTCTGCCGACCCTCACCAATCAATATGTCTGGCTTTTCAAATCCACCACGATTGGCATTGCCGTCGGATTTGCCGATTTCTTCATGATCGTCTCGACGTCGATCAACCAGAGCGGTCAGACGCTTGAATTGATCGCAATCCTCATGGGCGGCTTTTTGCTCGTCAATTATTCCCTCGCCTGGGTTTTGAACCGCGTGAACGACGCGATCAAGCTCAAGGGCAATCAGCTGAGGATGTGAGGTGGCGACGATGGAAACTGTCTACCGGGAACCCACATTCGTCCAGTCTCTCAAGACCAGGTATTTCTCGAACCTTTGGGACAGCGTTTTCACTCTGGCCTTCGCGGCACTGGTGATCTGGATCGTCTGGAACCTGTTCGACTGGGGTGTCCTGAACGCCGTGTTTTCTGCCGAGAACCGGGATCTGTGTGCTCATGGCAGTGGCGGTGCCTGCTGGGCCGTGATTGACGCGAGATGGCGATTGATCCTGTTCGGTCTGTATCCCTTCGAGGAACAGTGGCGCTCTGCAATCGCCTGCGCGGTCATGGTTCTGGTTGCCGGTCTTTCCTGCGCACCGTTCTTCTGGTCCGCGCGCCGGCTTGCCGGCCTTTGGCTCAGCGGATTTGCGATCTTCTACGTTTTGATGCGGGGCGGTGTATTCGGTTTGACGCCTGTGTTCGAGCAGCGTTGGGGCGGTCTCTCCCTGACAATCTTCATCTTTGCGTCCGTTTCCTTGCTCGGAATGCCGCTGGCGATCGCCTTTGCCCTGTTGCGCCGGTCGGAACTTCCGTGGATTTCCAGGACCATGGGACTGGTGATCGACACGATCCGGTCCCTGCCGCTGCTGACGATCCTGTTCACCTTCGCGATCGTGGTGCCGTTCGTACTTCCGGACTTCCTGATCGGTGACAAGCTCTACAGGGTGATTGTCGGCTACGCGATATTCTTTGCCTGCTACCAGGCAGAGATCATTCGCGGCGGCATGCAATCTCTGCCCGCCGGGCAGGAAGAGGCGGCCAAGGCGCTTGGCATGGGGTATTGGTACCGCATCGGTTACATCGTCCTGCCTCAGGCGTTTCGAAATGCGCTGCCGCCGACCATCAATCAGTTTGTCATCACCTTCAAGGAAACGACGCTGGTCGCGATCATCGGTTTCTTTGAAATTCTTGCATCCGGAAACGCCGCCTACGGCACCTCGGAATGGAACTTTGCCCATGTCGAGGTCTATGCCTTCGTCGGCATGATCTTCTTCGTCTTTGTCTTCGCCCTGTCCCGCTATGGCGCCTACCTGGAACGGCGCCTGGCTGTGGCATCGCGATAAGGGAGGCACATACATGTCTGACCTGTCCCACGCGGTTCGCATAAGCAGAATGGAAAAGTTCTATGGCGCGTTTCATGCGCTCAAGGACATCAACCTGGAAATCGGAAAAGGCGAACGTGTGGTCATCTGCGGTCCGTCCGGGTCCGGAAAGTCCACGCTCATCCGCTGCATCAACAAGCTGGAAAACCATCAGGCCGGCTCAATCAATGTTCTGGGAACGGAACTGGATGACAATCTGGACAACATTGACGAGATACGGCGGGAGACCGGAATGGTTTTCCAGCACTTCAACCTCTTTCCGCACATGACCATTCTGGAAAACTGCACCCTTGCACCGCGCCTAGTGCGCAAGCAATCCCATGCGGAAGCCGAAGAGATTGCAATGGCCTATCTCACCAAGGTGAAGATACCCGATCAGGCGGAAAAGTTTCCCGGTCAGTTGTCCGGCGGTCAGCAGCAGCGCGTCGCGATTGCCCGTGCGCTGTGCATGAAGCCGGAAATCATGCTCTTCGACGAACCGACATCCGCACTCGACCCGGAGATGATCTCAGAGGTGCTCGAGGTCATGATCGCGCTCGCCAACGAAGGCATGACGATGGTGTGCGTCACCCATGAAATGGGGTTTGCCCGTCAGGTCGCCGATCGTGTGGTTTTCATGGCGGATGGTCAGGTGGTCGAGGAGGCTCCGCCGTCGGAGTTTTTCGACAGTCCCCGGCATGACCGCACGCGCGCATTCCTGAATCAGATCCTCGGGCACTGACCCGTTACCTGAAAAACCAAAGACCGATTTTCAAAGAAGTTCACTGTCATGAATGTACTTACAAGCCACTCCACCCATGATGCCCAGGAAGATATGCGCAATCGCGACATCAAGATCTATCTGAACGGCGATCTGGTGCATCGCGACGAAGCCAAGGTCTCAGTCTATGACAGCGGCTTCATGCTCGGTGACGGCATGTGGGAGGGGATGCGCCTCTATCATGGCAAGTGGGCGTTCTTTGAAGAACACATGGACCGGTTTTTCAATTCCTGCAAAGCGGTCTCGCTTGATGTGGGGCTGGATAAGGAAGGCATCCGGGAAGCACTTGCCGCGACAGCAGAGGCCAATGGCATGACGCATGACGTTCATTGCCGTCTGATGTTGACACGCGGCGTCAAGGCCAAGCCTTTCCAGCATCCAGGTCTCAGCCGGTCCGGACCGACCCTGGTCATCATAATGGAGCATTCGAAACCGGTCGAAACGCTTCAATCCAAGGGCATTCGCCTGGCAACGGTTCCACAGGTTCGCGGATTGCCGATGAGTCAAGACGCCAAATACAACAGCCATTCAAAGCTCAATTGCGTCATCGCCTGTCTTCAGGCGGAGCAGGCCGGGGCCGATGAGGCGCTGATGCTCGATCCGCATGGGTTCGTCAACACGACCAATGCCTGCAACTTCTTCATCGTACGGCGTGGGGAGGTGTGGACGTCGTCCGGTGACTATTGCATGAACGGAGTAACCCGGCAGAAGGTCATCGATCTTTGCCGTAACAACGACATTCCGGTCTTTGAGAAAAACTACACGCTCTACGAGGCTTACGGCGCCGATGAAGCGTTCCTTACCGGTACCTTCGGTGCCCAGACGCCGGTTGCTTCGATTGACGGCAAGGCGATCGGTTCGGGAGAAAACCCGGTCACTCGCCGGATCCGTGCGCTCTACAAGGGACTCATTCAGGAAAACATCCGTGAGCAAGGTGGTCAGATCTGAGGTTGTGCCCCAAGGAGGACGAGAAAGAACCCCGTGGGATCGGGGTTCCGGGTTCTAGACGCTTATGTGGCTTGCAATCTCCTGTCTTGTTGCCGGCTTGATATCCAGCAGCCCGGTTCCATCCAGGCAATCCAGACCCTGAACAATCAAACCATCTTCCCTCACGTCGCCAACCGTGAGTACAGCTGCTGCGATCGGGTTCGGGCGGTGAGGGGAACGAAGCGAGAAGGTTCCCGTCGGTTCGCTGCCTGCACATCTCGGGCTTCTTTGCAGCATCAATGATCTCTCGACGCCTTCAAACCAGTAAAGCAGAAGGACGGAATGTCCGGGCTCCAGTCCTGTCAAACCGTCACGATATTCCGGTCTCAGAACGACCCGGCACTCCGGGCCATTGGGCTGAATGTTGTTGGGACAGTCCTCCAGCCTTTCATACGGTGTTCTGATCTCGCCGATAAAATTGAACGTTGCGGTCATGTGCTTCTTCCTTATCGGGATTGTCTTGTTGAGTTGATTGCGTAGGCGAGGACCGTCACCAGGATGATTGCACCACCGGCAAAGCTCTGAACTGGCGGAATTTCTCCGAAAAAACCGAATGCAAAGAGTGGGGCAAAAACGGCTTCAACCATCAGGATGATGCCGACTTCGGGCGCGGTGATGTAGCGGGTGGCAACCTGGGACAACACCCTGCCGAAGGGCGCGGTGAACAGACCCATCAATCCCATGATGATCCAGGTGTTTGCGCTGTATGAGGAAGGCGTTGCGAAAAAGGACATGACGATCGCCAGGAACAATCCACCCATGCCGACGCTCGCCATGCGGCTGACATCCTGAAACTTCCGCAAAAGGGTCTGGTTGAGAGATAGGCAGGTGACCGCGAAAAACGCCAGTGCGTCACCCGCCAGATTGACGGAGCCAATAGACCCCGACACCACGATCGCAATGCCGACCATGACCGAGCCGATGGCCAGCCATGTGGCGCGTCTTGTGACTTCTCCCAGGAAGATCCGACTGAAGACAGCAGCCAGAGCCGGCGCTGTGCTCAGGATGACAAAGGTGTTTGCGACCGACGTGTTCTTGATGCTGAGCACCAGTGCCGATGCGCTGCCAAGCATGAGGAGCCCGGAAACCAGAACCGGCCATCCGCATGCCGTCAGCGCTCCGACCAGCCCACGCTTGTCGCGCAGTTGAATGAAGATGGGCATCGAGATTGCCGTGAAGAGCCCGAACAGGAAGGCGGTGTCGAAACCGCTGACGCCGGAAAACCTGATGAATATCGGGTCGAAACTCATCAGCACTGCGCCGAGCAACGCAATGAGAATGCCGGTGGTCCGGACTGTCTTGGGGGGCGAGGAGACTTCTGTTGTGTCTGACATGGTGCTTGCCTGGTTTTATCATACTGATGAGTATGATTTGTGAAGACTTGCGTGAATGTCAAGAAAATCATACTATTGAGTTTGATTTTTTTGATAGTGGATTGAAATGAATGGGAAAAATCGAAGAGAACAAGGAGAGAAAACGCCGCGCGATCATGAACGCTGCGCGTGATTTGTTTCGTTCCGAGGGGTTTGTTCTGGCAAACATGGACCGGATCGCCGCTGAAGCGCAGGTCACGAAACAGACTGTCTATCGGTATTTTCCATCCAAGATAGAGCTGTTCGAGGCGACCCTGAAGTTCATGGGAGAATCGTCAGAAGAACACTTCATGGATCATCTCGAAAATCCGGACACAGCGGAGGCGCTTCACCGGTTTGCGCGGGGATTTGTTCAGTTTCATCTGTCTGAAGAGCATCTGGAAACCTTCCGGTTGCTTGTTGCGGAGAGCGGCAAGGCGCCGGAGATCACAAAAGCCTTCTTTTCGGTTGGACCTGAGGATACGGGTGCCAGACTGTCCCGTTTCTTTGCCGAAAGGCTGAAACTTTCAGCGCCGGACCAACCGGTCAGACTATGGACGGCCATGTTGCTTGCATTGCGCGATGGCGTTCTGCTCGGGCGGGCACAGCCAACGGACCGGGAAATTGAAGAGCATGCCCGCATTGCAACAGACTTCCTGCTGGCGGGCATTTCGTTTGAAGGTTGATCGCAATCAGTAAGGCTTGCGTGTTTCCGGAACGCCGTCCTGGATCGCGCTTAGGTATTTTGATTCTTTATATCCAATTTCAATATTAGTATTTGATTGTAATATCAAAATCTCCTCTTCTGAATTCATGGAGAAACCTGATCTAAAACGGGTTTCCTGGAATTTCTGCGGCAGGAACCGGCCGCCAGTGGAGGAACAAAGTGTCCAGACTAGCTGCGTTTAATTTCCAGAAATGGATTGACGAACACAAACATCTGCTCAAGCCGCCGGTCGGGAACCAGCAGGTCTGGAAGGATGCTGACCTGATGGTCACGGTTGTTGGCGGACCCAATAAGCGGACCGACTATCACGACGATCCGGTGGAGGAATTTTTCTATCAGCTTAAGGGCGACATGGTCCTGAAGATCTACGACGGCAAGGAATTTTACGATGTTCCGATCCGGGAGGGAGAGATCTTCCTGTTACCACCTCATGTGCGCCATTCACCTCAGCGCCCGCAGGAAGGGTCCATCGGTCTGGTGATCGAACCGGCCCGGCCGGAAGGTGCGCTGGATGCGATCGAATGGTACTGTTTCGAGTGCCAGCATCTGGTTCATCGCGCCGAGCTCGATCTCGAGTCGATCGTCGAGGATCTTCCGCCAGTCTATCAAGCCTTCTACGCCTCCGAAGAGGACCGTACCTGCCCGAACTGCGGCTCGGTGCATCCCGGCAAGGAACCGCCGGAAGGCTGGGTCACACTTTAGAAAATCACTTGGAAAAAAAAGCCAGCCGTCTGCACGAAGGCATGCGGCGTGGAGCGGGAGGATTACATATGGGATTTGCGAAACTATTCAGCCGCGTGGCGCCCGTCGCGCTATCTGCTCTGGTGCTGACGGCCGGATCGGCTTTCGCCAAGGAATTCCGGCTTGGCCTGATCACGCCGCCACCGCATATCTGGACCAAGGCCGCCGGTGACTTCGGCGAAGAGCTGAGTTCCGCTTCCGGCGGTGAGCACACGGTGACAGTCTTCCCGTCCCGGCAGCTTGGCAACGAAGCGCAGATGATGCAACAGCTCCAGACTGGAGCTCTGGACATGGCGTTTCTGACCATCGCTGAAGTCTCGAACAGGGTTCCCGATTTCGGCGCGCTTTATGCGCCTTACATGGCAAACGATATTGGTCACGCGGGACGCATCCTGAGATCCGATACGGCAAAGGATCTCCTGAACAGCCTGCCGCAAAAGGCAGGGGTTGTCGGACTGGGGTATGGCATGGCCGGTCTTCGCCAGATCGTCAGCCGGGATCCGATCGAAACCGCTGGCGACCTGTCAGGCAAAAAGCTCCGCATCACGCCCTTTGAGCCGATCAAGGACTTCTACAATTCCGTGGGCGCAGCTCCGACACCGATGCCGTTGCCTGCGGTCTATGACGCGCTTGCAAATGGTCAGGTCGACGCCATCGACATGGACGCGGAACTGATCTGGAAGCTGAAATACTATGATCACGCGGACACGATCCTTGTTTCCAACCACATGATGTTCCCCATGGTGGGGCTTGTGTCGGCAAAGGTCTGGAAGGGCCTGTCTAAGGAAGACCGCGAAATGATCTCGACCATCATGGCCAAGCATCTCGACGGTGTGATCGACACCTATGTGGAAAAGGAAGCCGGTTGGCTGAAGGATGTCGAAGGAACCGGGAAGACCGTCCGGGAAGTGGATGCAACATTCTTTGAAAGTGCGATTGGCGACTGGGAGAATACCTGGTCCGAGAAAGCTCCGGCTCTGACCGATCTCAGAAAAGTTGCCGAAGACACGAAATAACCCGGCATGCTATCGAAAACTGGCCCTCATCGCGGGGCCGGTTTTTTAAGGACTACTGAATGCTTTATCGGTTCTCCGCATGGTGGGCGCGGTGTGAGGTGGCTCTTGCCGCATTCTGCGCAATGCTCGTCACCCTGCTTATTCTCGTGAATGTGGTTACGCGGGCGGCAAACAGCGCGATCTTCTGGATCGATGAAGCCGCGATCTACACCATGATCTGGATGACTTTCCTGGCAGCGTCTGCCGCCGTTCATCACAAGTCCAGCGTCAGTGTCAGCATTCTGGTCGACCTGTTGCCCCGCAACGGCCTTTCAATCGCGCGCTTTCTCGTCGATCTCGTCGTACTGACTTTTGCGGTGATGAACATCTGGTTCTGCTGGATCTGGTTCAATCCTGCCGGCCTGTGGGCGAGCGGCTTCGACATCGAGGTCTTTCAGGGAGAAACCTTCAATTTCATCTATGCAGAACCAACCAACACGCTTGGGGTCGGCAAGGCCTGGGTCTGGATGATCATGCCGATTTTCGCACTTGGCTTCTGTCTTCATGCGATCAGCAACGTTGCGCACTCCTCTAGCGGCCTGTTCTTCTCTCGCGATGCAGGAAACGGACTGTCATGACCGGTGTTGTCTTTCTCGTGCTGTTGTTTGGCGCGGTCCCGATCAGTCTGGTGCTCGCTCTTTCAGCTGTCTGGTACATCCATGAAAGCGGCAATACCGTTCTTTATGAATCCTTCGCCCAGCAGATGTTTTCCGGGATCGAGAACTACGGATTGCTCGCGATCCCCTTGTTCATGCTGACCGGCGAACTGATGAACGAAGGCGGTATGACCGGAAGGCTGGTGCAGGCCGCCAGGGTCTTTGTCGGCGGGTTCAGAGGTGGCCTGGCCTATATCAATCTGCTGGCCAACATGTTCATGGCGGCTATCATCGGGTCGGCTGCCTCGCAGATTGCCGTGATGTCACGGGCGATGGTGCCTGCCATGGAAAAGGAAGGCTACAGCCGTGATTTCGCGGCGGCGACCACGGCGGCAGGCGGTTTGCTTTCCCCGATCATTCCACCGTCGATGCTGTTCGTCATCTACGGCGTTCTGGCGCAGATCCCCATCGGCGACATGTTCCTGGCAGGCATCATTCCGGGCTTGCTTCTGTCGGCCGTGTTTTTCCTGATCGTGATGCTGGTCGGTCTGACTCAGGATTTTCCAAAAAGTGCCTGGATGAGCAGGCAGGACGCGCTGGCAGCTCTGAGGGACTGTCTCCCTGCAGCGCTTATTCCGTTGGCAATCGTCGGCGGTATCCTGTTTGGGGTTGCGACGCCGACCGAGTCGGCAGCTGTTGCCTCGCTCGTTGCCTTTGTGATCGGAACGATGGTCTACAAGGATCTGAAACTGTCGCGGCTCGGACAGCTCTTCGTGCGGACGGCAAAGAATTCGAGCCTGGTGATCTTTCTGATCGCGACCGCGAACGTATTCGGCTGGGTGATCATTTATGAAGCGATCCCGCAGAAACTTGCAGCTCAGATCACGACCATCACCTCGGATCCATTTGTTTTTCTGCTGATTGTCAATTGCGCCCTGTTCTTCATCGGCATGGTTCTGGATGGCATTGCCGCCCTGATCCTGATTGCTCCGATCCTGTTGCCTATCGCGCAAACGAACTACAACATCGATCCGTTTCAGTTCGGGGTCATAATCTGCCTCAACCTGGTGCTTGGCTTGCTGACACCGCCGGTTGGTGCCGGGCTCTATATCACCTCCGCCATGACCGGTTCCAAGCCAATGGCGATCGTTCGCCAGCTTTATCCGTTCCTTGCGGCCGTTGCGCTGATCCTGGTTCTGCTCAGCTGGCTGCCGGCCTTGACTACGGTTCTGATCTGACACCGGCTTCCGATTTGTTCCAGTCATCACCCTGCTTAGGATGAAGTGGGGCGGTGCCTGTTTTTTTGTCAATTAATATCAATCGCTTATGAGTTTCGGGTGTCTCAGTTTCTGATATTCATTTATGCGATAACAGGATCATTTCATATTAATTGATGGAGCCCAGTCTGGCTTGTTAGTGGTTTTGGAAAGTGGCCGAAACGAACAAGGCAGACCATGCATAGCTATCCCGATCTCCACCTATATATCGACGGTCGGTTCCGGAAGACCGCGGAGACGTTGCCGGTCCTGAATCCGGCGAATGAAGAGGTGATTGGCGCGCTTCCCATAGCGCGTCAAACCGATCTGGATGATGCTCTGCAGGCAGCTGAGCGTGGCTTCCGGATCTGGAGCAGAACAGCCCCTCGCGAGCGCAGCGATATCATCATGAAGGCCGCTCGCCTGATGAGGGAACGGATCGATGATATCGCCTTTTCCGTTACCCTGGAGCATGGCAAGCCTTACCGGCAGGGACAGCTGGAGGTCATTCGCGGCAGCGAGTTCTTCGAATGGGACGCGGGCGAATGCCAAAGGCTTTACGGGCGCGCGATCCCGGGTGCTCCGGGCATTCGCCATACGGTGCTGCGCCAGCCGATAGGAACCGTTGCCGCTTTTGCTCCCTGGAATTTTCCGATGAGCCAGCCTGCTCGCAAGGTCGCCGGAGCCTTGGCTTCCGGGTGTTCGGTCATCCTGAAGGCGGCAGAAGAGACACCTGCCGGAGCTTTGCATATTGCGCAGGCATTTCACGATGCGGGCCTGCCCGCAGGTGTCCTCAATCTGGTGTTCGGTGTTCCGTCTGAGATTTCGTCCTACCTGATCCCGAAGGACCAGATCCGTCTTGTCGCCTTTACCGGGTCCACTGTTGTCGGCCGTCACCTGACGGGACTGGCGTCCGACCACATGACGTCCGTCCTGATGGAGCTCGGGGGACATGCCCCTGTTGTCGTTTGCGACGATGTTGACCCGATGCAGGTCGGGCCGATCTGTGCCAGCCGCAAATATCGTAATGCGGGCCAGGTCTGCACCTCGCCAACCCGGTTCTATGTCGGTCGGACGCAATTCGATGCCTTCACGAATAGTTTCGTCAGGAGTGCTGAAGGTATTGTCGTCGGCGATGGATTGGAAAACGGAACTGAGATGGGGCCGGTTGCCAATGACCGGCGGCTTGAGGCCATGTCGGAACTGGTGGAAGACGCCGTTTCCTGCGGGGCGGAACTTCGCGCCGGTGGCCGAAGGATCGGGAGCAAGGGATATTTCTTTGAACCGACCGTTCTGGCCAATGTGCCTGACACGGCGCGGATCATGTCGGAAGAGCCGTTCGGGCCGATTGCAATCATCAATCCGGTAGACACCGTCGAAGATGGCATCCGCCAGGCAAACAAGCTGCCGTTCGGCCTCGCGGCTTACGGTTTCACGCATTCTGCGGCCAATGTCGAAAAACTGGTGGATGGCGTGGAGACGGGCAACCTGTCGATCAACACGCTTGAAGCCTCACTGCCTGAAACGCCATTCGGCGGCGTCAAGTCAAGCGGCTACGGCCGTGAAGGTGGCGAAGAAGGGCTTCACCATTACACGGTCGTCAAGAACGTCTCGCACAAGATCGCGATTGACTGAGGGGTCAGTGCATTGTCGCTGCCGCGACATGAAGGGCTTCCAGGAAAGCCTGACAGACAGGCGAGGGGTGGCCGTGTTGTCGGTAGGACACGCCGACCGGGCCCGAGCCGAAAGGGACCTTCCAGTCGATTGTCTTGAGGCAACCCAGGGCAATGTCCTGGGCCGGAACGTGCGCCGGCATCAGGCCGATCAGGTCCTGAGACTGCATCAAGGTGCGATTGGTCAGATAAGAAACGGATTCGAATATCATCGGCGGAACGTAAAGCCCCTGCTCGATGAAGAACTGGTCGAGCTGCCGGCGCAGGCTTGTCTCGATCAGCGGCATGATCCAGCCGAACGGTTTTAGCTCCTCGAAGGAAATGTCGTTCCTGTCCGCCAGAGGGTGGTTCGGGCCGGTGACGGCGACAATCTTTTCGTCGTAGAGTTTTTCCTGAATGATCTCGCTGCGATGCCTGTGGGTCGGCAATCGGCCGACGACCAGGTCAATCTCTCCGGAGCGCAGGGCGGGCATCAGAATTTCATTGGTACCCTCCACCACCTTGATGGCAACGTTCGGACGTTCACGCATCACGGTTTCAATCGCCATTGGAAGCAATTGCGGCGAGGCCGCCAGAAGCGTACCGATTACGACCCGCCCGCTACTGCCTTCATTGAGATCGTCGAGTTCCTGCGCCGCATTGGAAACCTGCGCGAAGATCAGTTTGCCGTGGCGGATGAGCGCTTCGCCGAAAGCGGTCGGAACGACGCCTCGATTGGTGCGGTCAAACAACTGCACCTCGAAATCGAGTTCAAGGTCCTTGATCATTTTGGTGGCTGCAGGTTGAGAGACATTCAGCTCCCGTGCCGCGTTCTGGATATTGTTGTGCTTGCCAACGGCAACCAGGAGCCGCAGCTGCTTCAGCTTGAGCCGTGTGAGTACGCGTTCAACGATCCGGGTGTGCCGCGCCGCCATGAGGTTCCTAAAAAACGATTGTGCCTGTCTGTTGTTCTATAGAGCTGATTACGCTCATTGCGGCAAGAGCCGAGCTTCTCGGGTTGTCGGCCAGCGCCTTGCCCGAAATCCTGAATTCAAAGGTTCCGAATTCTCCTTCGGCCTGAATTTCGTGAATGTTCGACGTGATGCGAGGATCTGCAATCAACTCCACCGCAGTGTTGTCGAAGCCGATCCCGGCCAGTGCGACGGCCGCCGCGACATTGGCGTTTTTCGGGTATTCGATTGCAGCCTGACGGGCTGATCCCTGGAAGTGAGTTTGTGGTGCATCCTTCAAGGCTTGAAGGTCGAGCTTCGTTGCGGCCGGCGAACCAAGCCATCCCGCCGGCGGCTTGCGGCCGGTATAGCGAACCGAGGTGAGGTGGCCGACGCGCGCCGCCTGCAGGCAATCCAGCGCTCCGATGGCGCCGCTGGCCAGGTGGAGTTTGCTGTCGCCTTTCGCCGCTGCGTTTTTCAGAGCGGAATGGAGGTCGTCGTCTGCAAGAGCGCCGATGGAGACTGTTGTCAGGTTCCGGCCGGTAACGAGTATGTCCGGACCGTAGTCGCGAAGCCCCGCATGTCCGGCACAGTCGATCACGTGCTCTACATCCTCCGGCAGATCGGCAACGCGATAAAGGACACTCGGTTCCTCGGCAGCTGGCCGAAGTTCTGAGGCTGCGCTGTCTGCACGCAGGAGCAGGGCTTCTACCGCGTGTCCCCGGTCAAGTAGATTGGATTTGACATATTGGGCGATGGCGCCGTTGCCGATCAGGGCGAATTTCATCAGGACCTCGATTTTGGGCAAAATCTAACTGCAAAAAACGTCCACTTGATATCCATTCTTGTTATACCGGCTTGCGTTCTTTGAATTTGGTTTTGAAACGTCTTTTTGGTCCTATCCGGCAACAATTTGCCCGTGGTTGGGTGTTGCGGATTTGGGACTTCGGCCGATGAAATATTCAAGACTAGATGCGAAAGACTACGCCAGAGAATACATGCGCGGAATATGGGCTGCGGCTCTTAATCCGTTCAACGAGGACCTGTCGTTGGACGAAGCCGGTCTGCGGTCGAATATTCGCCACTGGATAGACGACCTGGATATCCAGGGACTGTTCATCGCAGGCAAGCAGGGCGAGTTCTTTTCCATGTCCCTGGAGGAGCGCAAGCGCAACTTCGAAATTGCCGTTGACGAGTGCGACGGCAGGGCCGGAACGATCATGTCCGTTTCCGACCAGAACCTGAACACCGTTCTGGAACTGGCACAGCATGCGCAGGACTGCGGCGCGGACTATGTGGTCGTTCACGCGCCGGTTCTGAGTTTCGTGCAGGATCGCGGCGAGGTGCTTTACCAGTATTACAAGGCGATCTGCGACAAGGTTGATATCGGTATCGCGATGTGGAGCCACCCAGATTCCGGTTATCTCATGAAGCCGGAGGAATGTGCCCGGATTGCCGATCTGCCGAACATTGTCGCGATAAAGTACTCGGTGCCGCGCGAGATGTATGCCCGTCTTACCCACATGGTCGGGGACAAGATCCATGTCTCGACAGCGTCGGAAGAAGAGTGGTTGGACAATGTCGAGGAACTGGGCTGGAAGCTCTATTTGTGTTCCTCACCTCCCTACCAGCTGCAGACGCGCAACGACAAACGGATGGATGAGTATACAAAGCTTGCTTTCGCCGGGCGTTTTGACGAAGCGCGTGAAATCCGTGACAGCCTGAATCCCGTCCGTGAGGCGATGAAAGCCGCGCGTCCGACCGACAAGCCGCAAGCCTTTGGAAAATACTGGCTGGAACTGCTGGGTCAGGTTGGTGGCCGGGTCCGTGCACCGATGCTTGAACTGACCGATGCTGAAAAGCTGGCCGTTCGCAACGCATTTGAAACCTGCGGACTGAAAGTCTGAGCGAGCTTAGGCGAAGCACCGGAGGGGTGGCCGCCGTTGTCTAAACTTGATGTCGGCACCAATCAAAAAAGAAACCCCGCCGAAGCGGGGTTTCGAATTTCCTAAGTCCTGTGGTGGAAACGCCTATTTTATCGGCGCCAGGACCATCACCATCTGGCGGCCTTCCAGCTTCGGAGAGGATTCCACCTTGGCGATTTCGGCGGTTTCTTCCCGAACTTTGTTCAGGAGTTTCATACCGAGATCCTGGTGTGCCATTTCACGGCCGCGGAAGCGGAGCGTGACCTTCACCTTGTCACCGTCATTGAAGAAACGCAGCATGTTTCGCATCTTCACCTCATAGTCATGGGTGTCGATGTTCGGACGCATCTTGATCTCTTTGATCTCAACGGTCTTTTGTTTCTTGCGAGCTTCTGCAGCTTTCTTCTGAGCCTGGTACTTATACCGGCCATAGTCCAGGATCTTGCAGACTGGCGGATTGGCATTCGGCTGGATTTCTACCAGATCCAGACCTGCATCCAATGCGATACCCATCGCTTCTTCGGTCGGCACGACGCCACGGTTGGCGCCTTCGTGATCAATCAACTGGACTTCGCGAACGCGAATTTCTTGGTTGGTGCGCGGGCCTTCCTTCGTAGGAGGCGGGGCGCGGAACGGACGGCGAATGGTCGCAATCTCCTCTATCGTTTCTACTAGGCGCTAGGTTTGGCTCGGTCCATGCACGAAAACCCTCGGAACATCTGTACCGAGGTGTTTGCTTGTGCGTGTCCTAACGCCATGCCTTAAGCTCCTGCGAATTCGGCCAAAAGTCAACCGAAAACAGCGCTTTTGGCGCGATCCGGTTGTGTTTTTGCTCCTCTGTGTCGCCTGTGGCAGCTTGAACCTGCCATCCTGCGCACAGCTTGCAAATGTGCCTGTTGTATTTTGACGGGCAAAGAGTCAAGTAGGGAGCGGGTGTGTCATTTTCAGGGAAGGATGGAAATTGGACGGTGGAAAGTTTCTGGTTCAGCTCCTGAAGATCGTTTGCGGATTCATTTTCGCGCTCATAGCTTCAAGTCTTTTTCTTGCCTGGGGCTTTTTTCAGGCCGCTCATCCCAGTGAAGATCCGGTCGCTTTCGCAACCATGGTCGGAACGGGTCTTGTCGGCGCGAGTGTTGTCGGAGCGGCGGCCCTTGTCCCGGCTGCAGTTCTCATCACCGTCGCCGAACTGGTGCGCCTGCGAGGTGTGATCTTTCATGTAGCGGCCGGAGGTGGTGTGGCATTTCTGCTTTGGACACTTGGTGGGCCGGCCCAGGTGGAAGGCGTCAGACCCGGCAGTTCCGTTGCACTCGCAGCGGGATTTCTTGCGGGCTTTGTCTATTGGCTGGTCGCCGGCCGCACGTCGGGGGCGTGGCTGGGGAACTCGAAGCCGGACCTTTCCGGAGCGGACTGACCCGCAAGGCCGACGTCAGTCGAGTTCACCTTCCTTGAGCGCATCCCGCGCGGCCTGATAATGATCGTCCCGAATGTGACTACGGATCATGGCAATTGCCGCCATGAGAACAGTGGCATCATCGCCAAAGCCGACGCCGATCAGAAAATCAGGAATCGTGTCGAGCGGCAGGACGAAGTAGGCGAGCGCTGCAAGCAGGGTCGCGCGCACTTTGGTCGGCGTTGCCGGGTCAAGTGCACAGAAGTATCCGGCGACAACATCTTCCATGAACGGGATTTGCCGGGCGGCCTTGCGAGCTGTCCCAAGAAGTTTCTGCCGGATCGTCTGTTTCTGTTCTTCCTCCGGGCCGAGGATTTCAGGATCAAATCCGAGATCTTCGAAAGTCGTGTTCATGAAAACCTTCCCACCTGCTGTACCCCTTAAAGATAGGCTTTGCCTCACTAGTCTTCAACTTTGGCGGATTTTCACGCCATCAGTGCTCTCAAGGCTTGTCTTCCCGCTCGCGGCCCTAGTTTCATTGAAGTTACGAACTGGGAAATAGAGCAACACGTCATTGTCAGGGAGAGAATCATGAGATTTGGCAAGTTTACGACAGGCGCGCTCGCACTGGCCGGTTTGGCCACGGCGGCCATTGCAGGTGAAACCCCGGCTCCCGAGGGAGCGGAACTCTATTTTATCAACATCAAGGACGGGGACACGGTCAGCAGTCCGGTCACCATTCAGTTCGGCCTTAAGGGAATGGGCGTCGCTCCGTCAGGGACTGAGACTGAGAACACAGGTCATCACCATCTCATTATCAATGAGGCGATCGAAGGAGAGGAGTTGAACGAACCTATCCCGGCAGACGAGCAGCACGTTCACTTTGGCGGTGGTCAGACGGAGACCACAATCGAGTTGCCGCCCGGCACGCATGAACTTCAGCTTGTTCTGGGTGACTGGACCCACATTCCGCATAATCCGCCTGTCATGTCCGACAGGATCACGATTACGGTCGAATAGACCGAAAGAGGCTGATCAGTTTCTGCTATCCGACTGAAGCAGGGCGGCTGATGCCGCCCTCTCAACTTCAGGCGTTTCCGCGCGTTTCCAGCAGACGGCGGGCAATAACCTGTGCCTGGATCTCGGCCGCCCCTTCAAAAATGTTGAGGATGCGGGCGTCACACAGAACGCGGGAGATGGCGTATTCCTGGGCAAAACCATTGCCGCCATGGATCTGCAGTGCATTGTCGGCGGCCGCCCACGCAACGCGAGCGCCCAGAAGCTTCGCCATCCCGGCTTCCAGGTCACAGCGTTTGCCGGAATCCTTCTGCCAGGACGAGAAGTAGGTGAGCTGCCGCGCAATCATGAGCTCGGCGGTCATCATGGCAAGTTTGTCCGAAACGCGCGGGAAACTGACAAGAGCCTTGCCGAACTGGATGCGTTCTTCAGCATAGCGCAAACCGAGGTCCAGGGCCGACTGGGCGACGCCAAGCGCGCGGGCGGCAGTCTGGATGCGAGCGCCTTCAAAAGTTTGCATCAGTTGCTTGAAGCCTTCGCCTTCAACCTGACCCAGCAGATTGTCGGCTTTAACCTCGAACCCATCGAAGGCGATTTCATATTCCTTCATGCCGCGATAACCGATCACTTCAATCTCGCCGCCGCTCATGCCTTCAGCGGGAAACGGTTCCTCGTCCGTGCCGCGCGGCTTTTCGGCGATGAACATGGAAAGACCCTTGTAACCGGGCTCCTCAGGGTTGGTACGGGCGAGCAGGGTCATGATATCGGCGCGAACGGGATGGGTGATCCAGGTTTTGTTGCCCGAGATTTTCCAGGTGTCGCCGTCCCTGACCGCACGTGTTCTCAGCGACGCCAGGTCGGACCCGGTGTTGGGTTCTGTGAAGACTGCGGTCGGAAGGATTTCGCCGGAAGCAATTTTCGGGAGCCAATGTTCTTTCTGTTCGTCCGTGCCACCACACAGGATCAGTTCGGCGGCGATTTCCGAACGTGTGCCCAGGGAGCCGACGCCGATATAGGCGCGGGACAGTTCCTCCGACACCACACACATGGCTTCTTTGCCAAGCCCAAGCCCGCCATAGTTTTCCGGGATCGTCAGGCCAAAAACGCCGAGCTCGGACATCTGGTTGACGACGTCGAGCGGGATGTATTCATTCTTGAGATGCCATTCGTGGGCATTTGGCACGACGGTGTCTTCTGCGAAACGGCGCATCTCATTGCGGATCTGCTCCATCGTCTCATCGAGACCCGGGTCGCCAAAGGTCGAATGCCCGGCCTGATCACGGATGAGACGGGTTATTTCACTGCGAATACCGGCGGAGTTGCCGTTGTCGATCAGGGCATCGATTTCAGCGGTGCGAAACGAACCGGCTTCTTCACCGGAAATGCCGAGATCGGACAGACGGACGATTTCGCCCTGGTTCATGGGAATACCGCCGAAAATCTGGGCGAGGTACTCGGCAAATCCAAGCTGGACAATCTTGTCTTCCAGGGGCCCGTAGCGTCCTTCACCGGTAAGCCGGCGGGCATAGGCATCGAGCTGCCGAAGTGATTCGACATAGGTTGCCAGCCAAGCAAGGCCGTGCGTTGCCCGTTGTTCTTCGTCCATGCGGCGGGAGGAGATCCGACCGTCGTCCGTCACGAGCGCGCGCACTCGCTGCGCTGCAAGATCAAGCAGGCGGTCAAGTGTTGCAACGGCTCCTTCCGTTCGATCGGTAAGGCTATCCGGCGTGTTTGCTGCCGTCATAGCTGCAGTGGACATAGGCGATCTCCGTATTCATTTGTTGCGCAAACGCGCTTGTTGTTGAAGCTATGTTGCGTCGCACACCGTCATTTGTCGAGCGGGAATTTCTTCACCTTTTGGAGGAGGCAGTTTTCAGAAGTCACCACTTGACGGGAACAAGCTGCAAAGGCCACATCAGTTCATGAGCTTGCGCCAGACATTTGTGGTCACATATGCCGTCCTGAAAGATGCCATCGGACACTTCACCCGGGATGACGGCTTTGCAATGGCCAGCCATGTGGCGCTGTCCGGGTTGCTGGCAATCTTCCCGCTTTTGATCTTCATTGCGTCGCTGGCAGGTTTTTTCGGGTTTAACGACGCGGCGGACACGGCCTCCGATCTTCTGTTCGATGCCTGGCCGGAAAGCGTTGCCGCTCCCGTTGTGCGTGAGATTCACAACGTGCTGACGGTCCGCCGTGGAGACCTTCTGACATTCGGTGCGGTTGCCGCGCTCTGGTTTTCGTCAAATGGGGTCGAGGCCCTTCGCACGGCTCTCAACCGGGCATATCGGCAACAGGAACCCCGATCGATTATCTTCCTCCGCCTGCAATCTCTGGGACTGGTGCTTCTTGGGGCGGCCATCCTGCTGACATATACGTTTCTGGTGGTTCTCGCGCCGTTGGCAATAGAGACCCTGAAATCCTACGTGCCGAAGGTCGAACCCTTTCTGCTCTCCATCAACGTTGCGCGGTACACGCTCGCCGGTTCTCTGCTGGTAATCGGACTGTTCATTACCCATTGGCTGCTGCCGGCCGGCCGGCGGTCGTTTCAGGACCTGTGGCCGGGTGTGCTCGCGACGCTGATCATGTGGATCATCGCGGGCAGTGCATTTGGTGCCTACCTGGCAAGCTTCGCCAACTATGTGTCGACCTATGGCGGCCTGGCAGGGATCATGACCGCCCTGATCTTCCTCTATATCTGCGCTCTGGTGTTCATTCTCGGAGGCGAGCTGAATGCCGCGATATCCCGCCAGCGCCGCTATTGGGAGCGTCAGAAGAACAGGCAGGATCCGTCGCCTGCCATTCAGGCCTGAAGGCGTCGGTTTCGCGGTTTGCCGGCAGAGCCACGGATTGTCAGCACAGCGCTGATGACCAGAACCATTCCGCCAATCTGGACGTATGAGAGGGTTTCTTCAAAGAGGAAATAGCTCTCGACAGCCGTTGCCACCGGCACCAGGTAAAACAGGCTTGCGACCTGTGAAACCGCACCTTCGCGGATCAGAAGCATCAGGAGCAGGATTGCTCCGACCGACAGCCCCAGGACAAGCCAGACCATTGCAAAGATCAGTTCGCCTGACCACGTGATCTGCCAGGTTTCGAACAGGCTGAAGGGAACCGTTACCAGCAGCGCTCCGACATATTGCCAGGTGGTTGCCGCAAGGAGATCAACGTTCTGTGCAAATCGCTTCTGGTAGACGGTGCCGAAACTGATGCCGACCACGGCAACGAAAGCTGCTGCAATCGTCGCAGGAGTTATGCCTGTTCCGCTCAGGTCAAATTTCGGTCCAAGTACCAGAACGAGACCGGTCGCCCCGATGGCCATACTGATCCAGTGCTTTCCGGAGACCGATTCCTTCAGCAGCAGAACGGCCATGAACGCCGTCAGGACCGGTTGCAGGCCGACGATAATCGACGATGCGCCTGCAGGCATGCCCTGCTTGATCGCCCAGAAGACACCGCCGAGATAAACACCATGCACCAGCATGCCGATCACGATGCAGTGCAGGATTGCGCTCGGTGATGTTGGCCATTTTCTGGTCAGCAGCAATGCCAGCACAAACAGGATCGGCAAAACCACGATAAATCGTATTGTCAAAAATGCCCAGGGCTCGATGTATGGCGCACCCAGTTTGGAACCGATAAAGCCGGTTGACCACAACAAGACGAAGATAATCGGCGCGGCTTTGGTGAGAAAATTCAACTGCGGCCTCAATGGGAAAGCATGCTTCTGCAGGACTGCAGACAGCTGTGGTTTGGCATTTTATACGCTCGTTAACCGTAAATTGGCATTTTTGGCCAACTCTAAATCCGGTGTTGGAGCTATAGGGGACATACGCCGGTGGCCTTCGGATCGCAATCACCTTTTCAGATCTTGTCGAAATTGTCGGTCAAGGTAAGAGTTCTCGCGTTGAGCATGTTCACGATTGTCGGCCTGCTGGCAATCGGCGGGGTTTTCTTCTGGAGCCAGAGCGAGTTGAACTCCGCTTTCGCCCGGATGGGAGACAGTTCGATGCTTGCGGAGAAAGTCGCAAGCCTGTCGGAGACAGCAGCGACATTGCGTGCCGTCGAGAAGCGCTATTTGAGCGCGCCTTCTTCTGAAAGCTTTAATACGTTTGGCGAAAAGCTCGTGGAAGCGAACGAAGTCCTCGCAACTGTTGCGGCCAACCCCTCCGCGGCTGCATATCCGGCAGAAATCGCCGACGTGAAAGATACGCTGGAAGGGACGCAGGGCGCATTCGAGATGCTGGACAGTGTCCAGCAAAAGATCGGCTACGACGGATCTCAGGGATATCTTGCGGTTCTCAATGAAAAGACAGGAGCCGTAAAGCATCGGCTGCAGGAGGAAATGAAGTTCGGTGGCGGTCCGGACTTTGAGAAACTTGCCCGTGCCATCCTCGCCGTTCAGCTGGCGGAAAAAGAATTCACGATGAGCAACTCATCCGAGGCGGTTGAAGCATTCGAAACGCAATTCATGGCGTTCGAAAAACTGCTGAAGAAAGTCTACATCTCCGACTCGATCAAAAAAGAGCTGGCCGACAACATGGCGGTCTACAAGACGACGTTCGACGAGTATGTCGTTGCTTCTGCGGAGAAGGTCGACAATGTCGTGTTGCTTGAAACCCTGTTCGAGCTCGTGCCTCCGCATATTGCATCGCTGAGCGCAGCTGCAGCAGATATCCAGAAAGAAGCCGCCGCTCAGTTGGGGACAGCCAGGTCCATTGCAGCCTTTGCGATCGGTGGAACCATTGTTGGTCTACTTGTCTTGTTGCCGGCAATTGCCTGGCTGATCGGCCAGTCCATCGCGCGTCCGCTCGGCCATCTGCAAACCGCGATGGAAACACTTGCCAGCGGGCAAATAGATCTCGACCTTCCTGAAGTCGCCGGCAATACCGAGCTCGCGTCGATGAGCCGGACAGTGCAGGTTTTCCGCGACAACGCCGTCGAGCGCGCGGAACTCGCCGCCGCACAAAACGACGAAAACCGCCAGAGGGAAGAGCGTGTCTCGCGGCTTGATAATCTGATCGGCCGTTTCGAAGGCACCGTTTCATCGGCTCTCAACAATCTGGATCGTGCGAATGGTGAGCTGAAACAGACGTCGCAATCCATGGAAAAGGCAGCGGACGACGTTGCCGGTCAGTCCGATGAAGCTGCCGGCGCGGTCCGCAACGCAGCGGAAAACGTGACATCTGCGGCTCATTCGGCGGAAGAACTCGCCGCCTCCATTTCCGAGATTGCAAGCCAGGCCAACAAGTCGACCGAAGTGGCTCAGCAAGCTGTTCAAAGCGCGTCGTCGACCGTCGCAACCATGCAGGAGCTTTCCAGCGCGGCCGACCGTATCGGCGAGGTCATGGGATTGATCCGGGACATTGCCAATCAGACCAATCTGCTGGCATTGAACGCGACCATCGAAGCTGCCCGAGCCGGTGAGGCTGGCAAGGGATTTGCCGTTGTTGCGGCCGAGGTCAAGCAACTGGCCGATCAGACGTCCAAGGCAACAGAAGACATTGCAGTTCAGATCGAAGCGATCCAGGGATCTTCGGGCCAAGCCGTGCAGGCGATCGAGGATGTCAACAAGATCATTTCCGATATGGAAGGGCTGGCGTCGGCCGTCGCTGCTGCGGTCCAGCAACAGGACGAGGCCGTTCAGGCCATTTCCGAAAATGTATCCAACGCGTCTCAGCGTTCGGAAGAGGGTGTTTCCAGCATGTCCGCTGTCGGATCAGCTGCGGAACTGGCCCGGTCAAATGGTGCTGAAGTGGAGCAACTTGCGGAATCGCTCGGCGAACAGGGAGCTTTGATCCGCCAGGAAGTTGCCGACTTCCTTCAGGGTGTTCGCAGCGCCTGATTCCCGTTTTCTGTTTCAAACGCCGCGAAGTTAACTTCGCGGCGTTTCGTCTGTCTGGCGGGCGGTCAATCTTCGTGCTAGGCCATTGCACAAAGTATCAGAACCGAGCGTGAAGAAGGCGAAACGGAATGCAGGAAGAAGTCGTCATCGTCGGTGCCGGGCAGGCCGGTGCACAGGTCGCGCAATCTTTGCGGCAGGGAGGATTTGAAGGCCCGCTGCGTTTGATTGGTGACGAACCGCATCCACCCTATCAGCGACCACCGCTTTCCAAGAAATTCCTTGCCGGAGAGATCGGCGCAGAAGGGCTCTGGTTACGGCCTCCGGCGTTTTTCGAGACGAACAATATCGACCATATCCCCGCCACCAGGGTTGTTGCGATTGATCGCGGCAACAAACGGCTGAAGCTGGAAAACGGTGATACGCTCTCTTACGGCAAGCTGGTACTGGCGACCGGAACCAATGCCCGCCGCCTGAACCTGGAAGGAGCGGACAAGAAGGGCGTTGTAACCCTTCGCTCCATTGCCGACGTAGACGATATTCGCGAGCGGATGAATTCCTGTCAGCGCGTTGCCATCATCGGTGCAGGCTATATTGGTCTGGAAGTTGCCGCAGTCGCCAAGGCGCTTGGCAAGGCAGTGAGTGTGATCGAGGCGCAGGACCGCCCGATGAAGCGGGTTGTGAGCGAGGCGGTGTCCGACTACTTCACCAAATTGCACCGTGGTCAGGGCATCGATCTGAGGCTCGATACCGGCATCGAAGCCATCGTCGGCGATGGCGCGGTGAGCGGTGTCAAGCTGAGCAACGGAGAGACCGTTCCGGCGGAGCTGGTTCTGGTTGCTGTCGGGGCAGAACCGAACGATCATCTTGCAGATGAGGCAGGCCTTGAAGTCGACAACGGAATTCTGGTTGACGGATCAGGCCAGACCAGTGATCCGGATATCTATGCAGTCGGCGACTGCACGCGGTTTTATTCCAGCCGCTACCAGCGCTCTGTGCGCATGGAGAGCGTCCAGAATGCGATCGACCAGGCCAAAGCTGCGGCGCAGGCCCTTCTCGGACAAGAAGTCGATTATGATCCACTGCCCTGGTTCTGGTCCGACCAATATGACATCAAGCTGCAGATTGCAGGCCTTTCAGAAGGGTATGACGACACAGTGGTTGTCGGAGCGCCTGACAACAACAAATTCTATGTTGCCTACCTGAATTCAGGTCAGTTGATCGCGGTTGACAGCATCAACTCTCCGCGCTCGCACATGATGGCCCGCCGGGTGATTGGTGAGACGTGGCGCGAAGGTTTGTTGCCTGACGCATAAATATTGCATCGCGAGGCTTCCTGAGGTCGATGCCTGCAGGACGCCTCGCGACAATCCACCCGGTTTATTCGACATTTCCAAATTTCGACAGGAAGAACTCGGTCATTTCCTTGTTTCTGTCGTATTGATGCACGATCGAGAATGGACGTTTGTCTGCGGTTTTCACGAGGCCATCTTCGAATATCGGCAATGAATCTTCCGGCATGCAAAAACTCGGTGCTTTCGGACTGACATTCGCACTGACCGCGTGCAGGAGCCAGGGGACCCGCCAGTTCACTTTTTCGGACTTTTCCTTCCAGCCAGAAAAAGTAAGTAGCTGGTTGAAAGCTGCCTGGTCACCGCTGCGTTTGGTTTGATCGAAATAATATACAGCCAGCATGAAATCCATCATCGCTTCGTAGCGACCTGCAAAATATCCAGCGCAGCAGACTGGTAAATGCTCAACTCTTTTCAATGCGTGACGACCATAGGTCTTCAATACATTTCTTCGATTCCAAGGGTCCTGGTGTGTAATACTTTCTTCGCCGATGAGAAGATCTTTTTCCGGCGGGAGGTTCTCCGCGAGCCAGTTGAAAGGGTCTGACTGGAACACAACGTCCCTGGCATCTGAAAACGCTACAAAACGGATTGGCTCGCCAAGAGCATCCAGGTGCTCCTTTACAAGATGTCCGGCGTGAAAGAACCGTCGGTCGTAGATCTTGTCCCGAAATCGCAGGATGCGCTTGTTCCAGGACCATCGTATGTCAGAATAAAGCTTGTTTCCTTCGGAGCGATCTTCAATTTCTTCTTTTAATTGTGAGTAATAGTAACGTTTTTTCTTCCGGTCATGATCAAAAGTGATCACCAGCGAGCCCATATGTTCCATGTATTCGACAAGAAGTTCACTGACGTCGTAAGCCACGACAACTGTTCGACCCGAAAATCCCGTCGCCTTCAGAGAATTGTACCAGGCAGCCATATGCTTCGGCTCGTAACCCGAAACTGCGGTAACAATAACGTCGTCTTCTGAAGAAGTATTAGATGGCATGATGGCTCCGGGCCCTTGAAACAGTAAAGGCAATGACGATTCGCTCTGTCTATCCCAGTTGTGTTGGATCTTCCAGATCGCTGCTTCAACTCATCGGGTTTCGAGCGTTCACGGTCGTTTTTCTCAAATACGAGCGTTCTGCAATATCAGTCTCGTGACTTCATTCGGAATTTCGAGATGCGGCATGTGGCCGACGCGTTCGAAGATGTGCGTTGCGACGACACCTGGCAGTTTGTGTGCCTGCCGCGTCGGCAAGACGCGATCCTGCGTTCCCCAGATCACCTTGATAGGCATCGGCAGCTCGGCCAGCTCATTGCGCGGAAGTGTTTTTTGCACGGATCCGTCGATGATTTCCTCCGCAATTGCTTCCAGCGTTGCCACTGCACCTGGACGGGAACGGCTTTCTGCGGCTGTCTTTGCCAGGAACTTCGGCAATCTGAACTCCCAGCCAAAAAACTGCTCGAGCAGGATTTCCATTTCCCTGGCATCTGTCGCAGTCGCATAACGGCGCAGCAGGCGATGATTGATCTCAGAACCGAATCCGCCGGGTGACAGCAACGTGAGACTTTTCACGGCTTCCGGGTTTCGCAAGGCGACCAGGGCTGCAACTGCGCCTCCCATCGAATGTCCGACCAGATGGATATCCGTCAGTTCCAGGGCTTCCAGCGATTGAGAAACCGCTTTGGCCGCGACACCGGCATTTCCGATCCTGGGCCAGTCGAGCGCTTCACCATGACCGGGAAGATCGAACGCCAGGGATCGCTTGCTGGTCGCCAGAGCCGTCTGGATGTTCAGCCAGGTTTGGCGGTCTCCTCCGAAACCATGCAGAAGTATGATCGGCGCCCCCTCGTCCGGAGTTCTGGCTTCCTGTTCCCGGTATGGCAGGTGAGGGCGTGTAATCGGGCGAAGGTCGTTCATGCTTATCCAGTGGGTTTGCGATACGTGATTGAAGAGAAGTGGTTCTGAAGGATCAGGTTGCCGGCCGTAGCAATGCTATTCCAGAGCGAATAAGGGCTTTCTGCCGGTAAATCCTCCCAGTTCAAATTCGCCGACAGGACGCGATCTGCCACCGGCAAGCCTTGCGACGTCGCTTGTCATGAGCACATCCGAGCCGACCGTCTTGGTCAAGCTTTCGATCCGGGCGGCTGCATGGACACTTTGTCCTATCACAGAAAATGTCAGCCGGTCGGAGACGCCAATGTTGCCGAACATGACAGAGCCTACAGACAAGGCAATGCCTGCCTTTAACGGATATTTGTTCGAAGAACCGGCATTGACCGTCTGAAGTCGCATCCTTGTATCATCTGCGGAGGCAATCGCCTTGGTGACCGCACTGGCAATGCTTTGCTGATCCGTCGGAAAGACACCCAGAACCGCATCGCCGATAAAGTCCAGGACCTCGCCACCGTTTGCAAGGACTGCGCCGCCAGTGGCTTCAAAGTAAGCGTTTAGCCAGGTCAGATAATCGTCCGGGCCGAGGGCTTCCGCAATGGCGGTGGAATGACGCATGTCGCTGAAATAGATTACCGCGTCAATTGTCTCGCCGTCGCCATGACGGATCTGGCCGTTCAGCACCTTGCCTCCGGCAATCTTTCCCAGGTAGGTCTCGGCGATCGTTCTGGTTATCTGACCTTCGATTGTGGCCCTTGCCGCCAGTGCCAATCGCTTCTGGATGTAGCGAATTGCGGTCAACGCATCATCGGAAAAGCCGTTTTCTTCCCTGGTTGCCCAACTCACGATGATCCCGGTATTGGGATACTCCCCCTTGATTGCCGGGAGTTCAAATTCAGTCGGCAGAACCATATAGTCGGTGTAGCCATTCTCCGATAGTTCCGACAGCAACGGATAGTCATATGGTGCATTTGCGTTGGTCAGTCGCCTGCGCAGCATCGGCTCCCGATTGATCAGGACGGCGCGAACCGGGCTGTTGAGCCATTCTTCGGTTTCTGCCTGCGCATGTGCAATGCGTTCATGGTGAACCGTGCTGCCATTTTCCCAGTACGCATATTCGGCTTCGATCAGCGGATGTAATGTGGACCAGGTCAACATGGCGCGGTCGACCGGAACATGGCACAGTCGCAGCCGTTCGCACATTTCGGCGAACATCGAGGCGAGGTCCGGTGACCCCAATGCCTGGCCGATGAGCCAGTCTTCGATGTCGTCGATTTCCGCCATGCTGATCATGGCGTCAAGTTAGTGAGCTTTCGTCCTGTTTTCCAGACAGGTCTGAACATGCAGACCCTATTTTTCTGGTCCTTCTGAAACTTCACCAGGCGGAATGATGAGCCAGTTCACAGTCGCGTCCGGAATGTCGCCGGAAGCCTGGTAGGAAAAGGTCTTTGATCCTTCCCGAACCGCATCCGGATAATGTTGCAATATCTCCGGAAGCGGCGTTTCCTGTTCGCCGCGCCAGACGATCAGCAAGCCTTTTTGCTGAACAACCTGAAAGTCGATCCACGGGCTCAGAAGCTGATCGTGAAGATAGAACATCGACGGTCGCGATGGAGCGTGGAGCGTGACATTGGCAGCAGACCACATATCACCTGCAACATAGGCAAGCTCTGTGCCCATTCTGTCTTTCCAGAGTGCCTCCAGATGCTGTGCTACCTCGGGCCCGGGATAGTGAATGCGCGTCTGTTTGGTTTTCCAGTGAGGTTCCAGAACAGCCTGACCGAATATGACAGTCAGGAAGATGGCTTGAATGGCAATGGCCGCGGTGATGGCTCGACGCGGGAACGGCCAGAGGGCGGGAAGGTGCAGGAAGCGGACGGCCAGGACACCCGACAGAACGAACATCGGGGTGCCCCACATGTGTTCGAATTCATTGCCCGTTGCAGCCGAAGCCAGAAGAACGACAGCCAGCGGAATAAAGGCAAACCAGAGCAAAAAACGATCATCTGACGGCTTTGGACGCAGGTCTGGTTGATGAATCCTGTCCTTGAAGGACTTCAGACCTGTCCAGCCGAGCCCGGCGAGGACGACGAGAAACAGACCTGCATGGTTTCCGATTTGCGCGGCCAGGAAGTTCAAAGGATTGAAGATGTGGCCCACAAACGAAGTCGCCGGTTTGCTGCGGCTGGCAGCATATTGAAGCGTGAGAAAATCGGTTTCCCTGAGCCAGGTGACATGTGGCACCAGAAGAGCAACGCAGACCAGGCCACAGACCCAGGGTCCAAGGGTCAGCACGTGTCTGCGGGCGTCGGCAAAGACCAGTGCGTAAAGGCCTATTGTTCCGATCAGCAGCAGAACGAAATACTTGGTGTAAAGACCGAAGGCAGCCAGAGCACCCAACAGAATCCAGTCCAGCAGATGTCCCTTGTCGAGGGCGCGATGGAACAGCAGGACCATGCCTGCCCAGATCGGGATCTGCAGAATGTTCGGATTGAACTCCGGCATTGGCAGCGTGAAATAGAATGTAACGCTGGTCAGCACGATTGCCCAGAAAGCGGGCCAGTCACCCAGCCCAAGGCGTCGGGCGATTTTCCAGATGAACAAGTAGCCGATCGCAGCTGAAAGCGCGCTTAGCCAGTAAGCACCGGATGTTTGTCCTCCGCTCATCTGGTAGGTCGCCTCCAGAAGCCAAGCCTGCATTGGAGGATGTTTTGTATAGCCGAGCTGCAACTCCCGGCCCCAGGCAAAGCCCTCGACCACATCCAGCGGTGGATTGGGAAAGGTCAGCGTCGGGATCAACGCATAGAGCAGGCAGAGAAGACCAGCGTAAAGAAGCGCGGCGCGGGATGCGGTCATGTTACGAAAGCCCATTTCTGTGTCTGATTCCGGTCAGTATTGCCTGCTTCAAGGTTCTGCCTGGCGATGTGAAAAAGCCCAGAGCCTCGCGCCCACAAAGGTGAAGGCCGGTACAATCGCAATCGAGAACAAAAGCCCGAAGAGGTCAGGCCACGGCGTGAATTGCAGCCAAAGGGCCAGCACTGTCGAGTTCAGCAGGAAGCCGGACAAGGAAATGATCAAGAAGCGTCGCATGCTCTTCAATGCGGTGCCGTCGCGGCGCAGGTGAGAAAAACTCCAGTAATAGTGGCCGCTGAAAGACACGCTGAAGGCGACAAGAAATCCGAAGATATTGGCTGGAAACGCACTCAGTGTTCCGGCTTCGAGCAAGTATGAGGCGACACTGGCGTGCGTCAGGGTTGCAATCACACCGATGATCGCGAATTTGCCCGCCGCTGCCGTTTCCGTTTTCAGCTTTTGCCGCGTTGCCTCACTTGCCATTGGAGGCCTTGTGCGTCTGGCTTCTGGTGCCTTCGGAACCACCTTCGATGACATCCTGAAGAATATAGACCGGCCGCTGTTTTGCTTCGTTGAACAGCCGCGCAATGTATTCGCCGACCATTCCGATTGACAGCAGCTGGACACCGGAAAAGAACAACAGCGCGACCATCAACGACGCGTAGCCGGGCACATCGATGCCCGATACGAAAACGCGTAAAATCAGGTAGATCGCGTAGGCAAAGGCTCCGAGGGAAACCAATACGCCGCCGTAAAACCAGACACGAAGCGGCAATGTTGTGAAACCCGTCAGTCCGTCCAGGGCAAAGTTCCAGAGTTTCCAGTAATTGAACTTGCCCGTTCCTGCCTTGCGCGGTGGGCGTTCGTAAGGAATCGCCATGGAGGGAAAGCCAACCCAGGCGAACAGGCCTTTCATGAACCGGTTTCTTTCCGGCAGGCGCAAAAGCGCGTCAATAACGACGCGATCAATCAGGCGAAAATCGCCGGCATTGGCCGGCATGTCGATATTGGCGAGCCGGTTGAACAAACGATAGAACATGCCTGCTGTCGAGCGTTTCATGAGCGTATCGGAGGACCGGTCAACTCTGAGACCGTAGACGACATCGTATCCGGCGCGCCAGCCGTCCAGCATCTGCAAAATGAGCTCCGGCGGGTCCTGCAAATCCGCATCGATGATAACCGCAATGTCTCCCTTGGCGGCCTCCAGGCCTGCAGAAAGCGCTGCCTCCTTGCCGAAATTACGAGACAGGGCGAGCAATCGGCCTGGCAAGCCTGTCTTCAGTTCCCGGGAAAGTATGTCCGCCGTCCTGTCCCGGCTGCCGTCATCGATAAACACGTACTCGTAGCTCAGACCGGTTTGGTCCAGGACAGGCCGGGTAGCCTCGAGGAAGTGAACAATGACGTCCTCTTCGTTGAATACCGGTACAATGACGCTGAGCATTGGAGTTTCCGGGCGGGTGCTTTCCCGTCTGGAGACGTAAATTTTCGAGGCGGCGTTCGTTAGCATGGAGAGCTCTTGAAGATTGAAGCTGGCGCAAACTGCCGGAAATTCATGAAAAAGGCCAGCCCGTGCTTCGGGCTGGCCTTTTTTCTCGTGACTTTGTCTCGTCGTTTTTAGACGAGCGCGCCGTGGCAGTGCTTGAATTTCTTGCCGGATCCACATGGGCAGGCTTCGTTGCGGCCGACCTTGCCCCAGGTTTCCGGGTTTTCCGGGTCCCGTTCAACTGCAGCAGTCTGCTGGGCATCCGCGAGTGCCATCTCATCTTCACCTGTCAATGGGTTGATGTGATGAGCGTGCATTTCCGGTTCTTCCGGCATTTGCGGCGGCTGCTCGGTGACGAGCTCGACGCGAAGCAGCTGAGCCGTTGTCATCTGACGCAGCTGTGCAAGCATGGATTCGAACAGGGTGAAGGCTTCGGTCTTGTATTCCTGAAGCGGATCGCGCTGAGCATAACCGCGGAAGGCAACAACAGATCGCAGATGATCCAGGTTCGACAAGTGTTCGCGCCACAGATTGTCCAGTGTCTGAAGCAAGACCGCCTTTTCCACCTGACGCATGATGTCGGGTGAATACTTGGCGACTTTCTGTGCCATGGCTTCATCTGCGGAACGGCGCAAGCGGTCCTTGACTTCCTCTTCCGCGATGCCTTCCTCGTTCGCCCATTCCTTGACCGGCAAGTCCAGGTTCAGGTACTTGCGAACCTCTTCCTGAAGTCCGTCCGTATCCCATTGTTCAGGATAGGCGCGCTCTGGAATATGATTGGCGACCAAATCGTCAACCACATCGTGGCGCATGTCGGTGACGGCATCCTGGATGGCGTCGCTGTCCATGAGCTCGATGCGCTGTTCGAAGACGACCTTGCGCTGGTCGTTCATCACGTTGTCGAATTTGAGCAGGTTCTTACGAATGTCGAAGTTGCGGGCCTCGACTTTCTGCTGCGCCTTTTCCAGAGCCTTGTTGATCCACGGGTGGATAATGGCTTCGCCTTCTTCCAGGCCGAGCTTTTGCAGCATGGAATCCATGCGCTCGGAGCCGAAGATGCGCATCAGGTCGTCCTGCAGGGACAGGAAGAACTTGGAATGGCCCGGGTCACCCTGACGACCGGAGCGGCCGCGCAGCTGGTTGTCGATGCGCCGGCTTTCGTGACGCTCTGTGCCGATCACGTAAAGACCACCGGCTTCGAGAGCTTTCTTCTTCAACTCTTCGACTTCGGCATGGATCTGAGCCTCACGTGAGGAACGCTCTTCGCCTTCCGGCAGTTCTCCGAGTTCCATCGCGATCTGCATGTCGGCATTGCCGCCAAGCTGAATGTCCGTACCGCGACCGGCCATGTTGGTTGCGATGGTCACGGCGCCGGGCAAACCGGCCTGTGCCACAATAAAGGCTTCCTGTTCGTGGTAACGGGCATTCAGAACAGCGAATACCTTGGATTTGCCGCCGTCCTTTTTCTGCGCTGCGGCGAAAGCTGCCGGATCGCTGAGATCGATTTGCTTGTAGCCGTGCTGTTTCTTCAACAACTCGGCCAGGAGTTCGGACTTCTCAATGGAGGTCGTACCCACAAGAATCGGCTGACCGCGTTCCTTGCAATCATCGATCAGTTTGACGATGGCGTTGAATTTCTCCTGAACTGTCCGATAGACCTCATCGTCGTCATCGATGCGGCTGACAGGCAGGTTGGTCGGAATTTCAACGACTTCAAGCTTATAGATGTCGGCAAATTCGTCTGCTTCCGTGGAAGCGGTTCCGGTCATGCCCGCAAGCTTGCCATACATGCGGAAGTAGTTCTGGAACGTGATCGATGCGAGTGTCTGGTTTTCCGGCTGAATGCGGACCTTTTCACGTGCTTCAAGCGCCTGATGCAGCCCTTCAGAAAAGCGGCGGCCCGGCATCATGCGTCCGGTGAACTCGTCGATGATCACCACTTCGTTGTTGCGGACAATGTAGTCCTTGTCGCGCTGGAAGAGCTTGTGAGCCTTCAAAGCCTGCTGGAGGTGGTGAACGATGGAGACGTTCTCAACGTCATAGAGCGAATCGCCTTTTAGGAGCTCGGCTTCGCTCAAAAGGCCTTCGAGGCGTTCATTGCCCGCTTCGGTGAATGTGGCCGAACGGGCTTTCTCGTCAAGCTCGTAATCTTCCTCGGTCAGCTGTGGAATGAAGGCGTCAACCGTGTTGTAGAACTCGGAACGGTCTTCCAATGGACCGGAAATGATGAGTGGCGTTCTCGCCTCATCGATCAGGATCGAATCGACCTCATCCACGATGGCGAAGGAATGACTGCGCTGAACCATCGACTCGCGGTCATGCTTCATGTTGTCGCGCAGATAGTCGAAACCGAACTCGTTGTTGGTGCCGTAGGTCACGTCTGCTGCATAGGCTTCACGACGTTCTTCGTCGGAAAGTCCGTGCGTGATGCAGCCGACGGTCAGCCCGAGGAACTTGTAAACCTGACCCATCCACTCGCTGTCGCGTTGCGCGAGGTAGTCGTTCACCGTGACAACATGCACACCGTTACCGGCGAGTGCGTTCAGGTATACCGGCGCTGTCGCGACCAGGGTCTTACCTTCACCGGTGCGCATTTCTGCGATCTGACCGGAGTGGAGCACCATGCCACCAATCAGCTGGACGTCGTAATGACGCTGCCCAAGTGCACGACGAGCGGCCTCGCGAACTGTAGCAAAAGCGGGAGCGAGGATGTCGTCGACGCTGGCGCCGTTCTTCAGTTTTTCGCGGAATTCTTCCGTCTGGCCGCGCAATGCCTCATCTGACAGGGCTTGCGTTTCTGCTTCCAGGGCATTGATCTCATCAACCTTTGCCCGAAATGCCTTTACCTTCCGGTCGTTCGCCGACCCGAATATCTTACGTGCTAATGCGCCAAGGCCAGCCATGTGGCGGTCCTTCCCTACCAGGCAGCGCCAACTGGCAATCTGGCGCCCGCCCATGAAATCGTCTCAATTGCTGTCCACGTTGCCGCCAAGCGCAACGCGCTGGCCGGTAATGCGGCCGAAAAGATGTCATCCCAGCCCACAAGCAGGGACGCCCGACAGATAAGAGGGGGCTGAATGCTTGTCAACGTCGCTGGAATAGGCAAAGTAGCCCCGCCCTCGCAAATGGGGGCAAATAATTTACTGTTCCTATACGTAAAGGACTTCTCATGTTCCGAATTTCGATGCGCAGGCCGGCCCAGGCGCTTGCCGTTTCTTTCCTGGCCATGACGCTCGGATCTACTTCGCTTACTGCTGCCGAACCCGGAGATGTGGTTGCCAAGGTCGGCAATGCGGAGATCACGGAAGCCGATATTGCTTTCGCTGCCAATGACCTCGGACAGGAATTGCAGCGTTTCCCACCGGCCCAATGGCGCCAGATTCTCCTCGATGTGGTTGTCGATATGGAGTTGCTGGCACAGGCCGCACGTGAAGAAGGTATTGACCAGGACCCGGACTTCAAAAAGCAGCTGGAGTTCCTGGAGCTTCAGGCGCTGAGAAACGCCTATCTTGCACAGAAGATCGACGGCGCAATTTCCGAGGAAGACCTGCAGGCGGCCTATGACAAGGAATTTGCCGATTTCGAAGGTCCGGAAGAAATCAGTGCCCGTCACATTCTGGTGAAGGACAAGGCTGAGGCCGAGGCGCTGATCAAAGAACTTGATGAAGGCGCTGATTTCGCTGAACTGGCGAGAGAGAAATCGACGGGCCCGTCCGGTCCCAACGGCGGCAACCTTGGCTACTTCGGCAAGGGCCAGATGGTAAAACCTTTCGAGGAAGCCGTATTCGCACTTGAACCCGGGTCCTATACAAAGGAGCCGGTGGAAACGCAGTTTGGCTGGCATATCATCAAGCTTGAAGACAAGCGGCGTCAGGAAAAGCCGGCGCTCGAAGCCGTTGCGGGCAACTTGCGGCAACAGCTGATCCGGGATCGCTATGAGGCTAAGATGGCAGAACTGAAGGATGCCGTTAAGGTCGAAATCCTCGATGAAGCGCTTGCAAATGCTCCTGAAGAAGGCGCGAAGACTGAATAAGGTCGCCAGCAGCGCAAATGAAAGCCCGGTCGCCGTTGCGGCCGGGTTTGTTTTTTGAAGCCGGCAGGATGTGCTAGCGCGTGAAAAGGCTTGCCTCCTCCCTGTCCTTGAGGCTAGTTCACAAACCTACCAGTCAGTCTGCCCCATGCGGACCCGAGCTACTTTCATACCGGACCAGTACCGATGTCGACGACCGTTTCTCCTCTCGCGCCAAAATCATACCCGGACATGCCGGAAATCGATGGTGTCCAGTTTGCCACCGCCGAGGCGGGCATCAAGTACGAAGGGCGAACCGACGTTCTTCTGGTCACCGTTTCCGAAGAAACCACCGTTGCGGGTGTCTTCACCAAATCGAAATGTTCCTCGGCTCCCGTTGATTGGTGCAAGGACAAGCTGCCAGGCGGCAAGGCGCGTGCACTCCTGGTGAATTCGGGTAATGCGAATGCTTTTACCGGGAAGAAGGGCAGGGCCTCCGTAGAACTGTCCGCTGACATTGTCGCCAACTCACTTGGATGCGCGAAGGATGAAATCTATCTCGCCTCTACCGGTGTGATCGGTGAGCCTCTTCCAGCAGAGAAATTTTCCCGTGTGATCGAAGAGCTGAAAAATGCTCAGGATGGCGCAAACTGGCTGGATGCCGCCAAGGCCATCATGACCACCGACACCTATCCCAAGGTGGCGACGAGCACAGTAGAGCTCGACGGTGAAACCGTAACCATCAACGGTATCGCCAAGGGGGCGGGGATGATCGCTCCTGACATGGCGACCATGCTTTCCTTTGTATTTACCGATGCCGCAATTGCACCTGATGTTCTTCAGGACCTGCTAAGTGGTGAAACGGGCGGCAGCTTCAATGCCGTGACCGTCGATAGCGACACTTCAACTTCGGACACAGTGCTGTTTTTTGCGACCGGTTCCGCTGCCGCAAAAGGCGTTGCTCCGGTAACATCGCTCGATGATCCACGGGTATCCGTTCTGCGGGCAGCGCTGGGAGATGTCATGCTCGATCTGGCGCATCAGATCGTCCGCGATGGCGAAGGGGCACGCAAGTTTGTCGAAGTGCGTGTCGAAGGTGCCGAGAGCAATTCTTCCGCCAAGACGATCGCTCTGTCGATCGCCAATTCGCCGCTGGTAAAGACGGCAGTTGCCGGCGAGGACGCCAATTGGGGCCGTGTGGTCATGGCGGTCGGCAAGGCAGGCGAACCTGCGGACAGGGATCGGCTCGCAATCTGGTTTGGAGATATTCGCGTTGCAGTCGAAGGTGAACGGGACCCCGATTACAGCGAAGAAGCCGCTTCTGCCGTCATGCAACAGGAAGACATCTTTCTTCGTGTTGATCTGGGGCTCGGAGACGGTGTTGCAACGGTTTGGACGTGTGATCTCACCAAGGAATACGTTGCCATCAATGGCGACTACCGTAGCTAGCGAAAATGAATCTCCGACGGATTTCGAGCAAGTTTGCTTAATGAAACGTCTGCAAGCGTCTTTGAATTGGACACATACATGACCAGGATTGTTCTTGTCGCGGCATGCGCGCTTGTCGATGCCGACGGGCGTATTCTTTTGGCGCAGCGGCCGGAAGGGAAATCGATGGCCGGACTGTGGGAGTTTCCGGGCGGTAAAGTCGAAATCGGCGAGCGACCCGAAGAAACGCTGATCCGCGAGCTGCATGAAGAGCTCGGAATTGAGGTTAACGAAGCGTGTCTGGCGCCTCTAACATTTGCCAGTCACACTTATGAAGATTTTCATTTACTCATGCCACTTTTCATCTGCCGCAGATGGAATGGTATGCCGCAAGGTCAGGAAAACCAGGCGTTGAAATGGGTCCGGGCCGTCAGATTAAGGGATTACCCGATGCCAGCGGCTGATGAACCGCTCATTCCACATCTCATGGAGGCGGTCTAGAAATTGTTGAGGCGAGGTCTTCAGGGGACTGTAAATGCAGATTACATCGAAAACAGTCACCGACCGCTTTTTCAGAGTCCGAGAAACCGCTCTGCGCCTGCTCCGTGATGAAAGTGGGGCGACAACAATCGAATACGGTCTGATCGCCGGAGCAATCAGCGTTGCGATCTTGCTGTCGATGTCAGCTATCGGGACAACCATCCGCGATGACTATTTCAACACGGTGACGACTGCGATGAAGAATGCCATGGCCGCAGCGGGTGGCTGAAAGATCTTTGGCCGGTCGTCAAAGAAACCTGCCTGTCTACTCGCGTATTTTTCTTTCCCTAACACCTAGTGCTTCCGCAAGGCTGGCTTTTGCCGAGCCGGGACGGAGTGGTTTTTGCTGACTTTCGTGTGGGGCCCACCCCGATAGAGTCACAAGTGCGAAAGTTGCCCTGATCCTGCCGTCCGGGTCGGCATGGTTCTCCGCGTAAAGCTCAGCGGCGCGATACAATACCTGGCGCGATAGCGGCGTTCGGCTTCTGTCGTGAAGTATCGACGTTGCTCCCATGGCGCGCAAATCAGCCAAAAGAGCGAACATGTTGTCGTAGCGCACAGTGATTGTATCGAGGTCCGTAACCGGAAGCGCAAATCCGGCACGCTGCAACAGGCTGCCAAGATCGCGCGTATCGGCAAAGGGCAGCACCCGGGCAGCCGCGCCGCCCTTTATCTCCAGTTCGGCCCTGGTAAGACTGTCGCGCAGTTCAGTGAGGGTGCCCGCACCCGGCAGGGTCGCCATCAGCAGTCCATCTGGTGCAAGAGCACGGCGAATCTGGATCAGTGTGCCCGGCAAATCGTTGACAAACTGGAGCGCCAGCGCTGAAACGATGAGATCAACCGATTGATCCCCAAATGGCAACAATGCATCATCGCAAACAAGATCAGGCGGTGACTGATTAGGGTCAGCGATGTGAAGATCTGCCCGGAGTATCTGCCCAGCCTTGCCCGATTTCTCAATGGCTTTGAAAACCAGACCGGTATGTCCGCCAAGATCGACGGCTGTGCCGAAACTGCGATTGACGAGCAGCAACCGCTCTTCCAGATCCGCGGAAACGGCCTTAAGCAGGAAGTCGGCACCGGGCTTAGCAGCCTTCAAGGCGCGTTGACGCCGGGAACGGAGCAATGAACGGTCAAACAGGTCGGGTTGGGAAGACACTTTGCACTCGGATTTGCTTGGAAACCTGTCGTTCACATATGGTATCTGACGTCGAACGTCAAAAGGCGCCGGCGTGTCTTATCACTCTTGTTCATTCTGCAAACAGTTGAACCAAAAATCGAAACTGCGTTATCTTTCCATGCGCAGGAAAACTGAGGTCTGGTGTGCAGGTTACTGCCAAAAACATGATGGCACTTCCGCGGGCGGCTGCGCGCTTTACCCTGCACTTCTTGCTTCCGCTGAGATGCGTCAGCTGTACCTCTCCTGTCGGCACACCAGACAGTTTATGTGCCGACTGCTGGCAGAAGATTTCCTTCATCGAAAAACCCTGGTGTCAGCGCCTCGGTACTCCTTTTGCCTATGATGTGGGCGAGGGAAGCTGGAGCCCGCAGGCGATTGCCTCGCCTCCGATCTTCGACAGGCTGAGATCGGTTGCCTTCTATGAGGGTCCTGCAAGGGACCTGGTCATAGCACTCAAGTTTTTCCGGCAACGGGAACTCGCGAAACCGATGGGCCGCTGGATGAGCCGGGCGGGTAGCGAACTTCTCAAGGAAGACAGCCTTATTGTGCCGGTTCCTCTGCACTGGCTGCGTCTCTTGTCACGGCGTTTCAACCAGTCTGCTGACCTTGCCCGTGTGATTGCGAAAGAATGCGGTGGTCAATTCGAGCCTGAACTGCTCAAACGACGCAAGAAAACGCGCCGACAGGTGGGTCTTTCCGCCAAGGCGCGGCAGAAAAACGTGCGGTCCGCCTTCAGCGTCGACCAGACCCGTTCAGGCCAGATCCAGGGACGTCACGTCGTTTTGATCGATGATGTTATCACGACAGGATCCACAATTGCCGCCTGCAGCAAAACCCTGCTGTCAGCAGGCGCTGCATCCGTTGATGTTCTCACTTTTGCGTATGCTGATACGTCAAATCACGCCGGAGCAAGTACGTCAGGCAAACCGTGAAACGTCTTATCCCTTGAGTTTCGGTGTTGCGCACGCATATAACGCCGGGATTTTGCCGGAACAGCCTGCGGGTGTCTGGCCGAGCCAGTTGAATGAAGGGATCGATTTGAATGGCTAAAGTGGAAATTTATACACGTCAGCTCTGCGGGTTCTGTACGGCTGCCAAGCGTCTTCTCGACAAAAAGGGCGTGTCCTATACAGAGTTTGATGCAACCTTCGACAATGGCTTGCGCAAGGAAATGGTGCAGAAGGCCAACGGACGGTCGACATTTCCGCAGGTGTTTGTTGGGAAAAAACACGTCGGCGGGTGTGACGAACTGCACGACCTGGAACGGTCCGGAAAACTGGACGCTTTGCTCGCATCCTGATTAAGTGTCCTGATACCTCGAATTACCAATCAGACATAAGGCAATCGAATGCCCACGTTCATGGCAGCATGCGTTCAGCTTCGAAGCGGCAAGACCATTTTGGAGAATGCCGAAAATGCAGAAGCGCTGATACGCGCTGCCGCGGCAGAAGGAGCTGATTACGTTCAAACTCCGGAAATGTCGAACGTGCTTGTAAGAAGCCGGGAGGAGTTGTTCGAGCGTCTCCCCCAAGGTCAAGAAGACCTCTTCTTGACCAGGGCGAAATCACTGTCTGCCGAACTGGGCATCTATCTACATCTCGGATCTCTGGCGGTGTTGCTGGAGAATGGCAAGGTCGCCAACCGGGCTTTTCTGATTGGGCCGGGCGGAAAGGTGATTGCCAGTTACGACAAGATTCATATGTTCGATGTGGACTTGCCGAATGGCGAAAGTTGGCGGGAATCTGCAACCTATGAGCCGGGAACTCGGTCCGTTGTTGCGGATTTGCCCCTTGCCAAATTCGGAATGGCGATCTGCTACGATGTCCGTTTTCCTGCGATTTTTCGCACGCAGTCACGTGACGGAGCGCAGGTTCTGACCGGGCCGGCAGCCTTCACCCGTCAGACTGGCAAAGCCCATTGGCATGTGCTACAGCGCGCCCGCGCCATAGAAAATGGTGCCTATATGATTTCGGCTGCGCAGGGCGGCACTCATGAAGACGGACGGGAGACCTATGGGCACAGCCTGATCGTCGACCCGTGGGGCATGGCGATCGCGGAACTGGCGAATGATGAACCCGGTTACGTTCTGGCTGAAATCGATACCGAAAACGCGGCCAAGGCGCGTGCGCGAATTCCTGCCATTGCCAATGAGCGGGGTTTCGAGCTCTCACATGCCGAGGCGCTGAAGGAGATGCCAGCTTGATCAAATACACGCTTGTTTGCGAGGCTGCCCATAGTTTTGAAGGCTGGTTCCGAAACTCCGGTGACTTCGAGGCTCAGGTTGAGCGCAAGCTTGTGGTTTGCCCGATGTGCGGGGCCACCGATGTCAAGAAAGGGCTCATGGCTCCTGCGGTTTCAACGTCCAGAAAACGTGAAGCGCTCTCTCCCATCGCAAAGGCGGAAGCTGAATCTCCGGTGGTGGATACTCCTGAAACCAAAAGCGAAGCGCCGGTTCCCGTAAGCGCTACACCGATGCAGCCCTCCGCGTTGTTGCCGGAAAATCTTCGTCAGAAGGAAATTGTCGAGGCATTGCGACTGGTGCGTGCACGCATCGTCGAGAATTCGGAGAATGTCGGCTCGAATTTTGCCTCGGAGGCGCGAAAGATTCACTACGGCGATGCAGAAGAGCGGAGCATTTACGGAGAAACGACACTCCAGGATGCAGAAGAACTGCTCGAAGAGGGGATTTCGGTCCTACCCCTGCCGGAACTTCCTGAAGACAAGAACTGAGCTGTTCTCAAATCCGCATCACGCGCTCTGGCGTGATGCGTTCCTGCGAAAGTTTCTTTGAAGCCAGACTGGCCAGAGTGTCAGCGTTTCGCGCCGGCAGCGGTCTTGCGACGCGGTTTTGGCTTGGCGGTTTGAGTTTCCTGCAATGTCTCTTCAGCTGCCTTGCTGAACTCCGTGACATTTTCCATCGCCGTTTCGTTAAATTCTTCAACGACTGCGGCATTTTCTGAAAAACTGTCTCTGAACAGGGTTGCCTGTTTTTCGAAGTGCTCCTGATATTCCGTTGCCATTCTTGAATAGAAATTCTGCAACGTTGCCATGGTCTCCTCAGGGGCCACGCATTGGCTCAGGGACTTGGCGCATTCAAAGTCTTCGTGAATCCGGTGGCTGACGAACTCCATGTGGTCATCAAAGGCTTTTTCAGCCTGGGACCACATTGTTTCTCCCATTTTCTGAAAGCTGGCGACTGTTCTGGCTTCCATGCGATCCTCACGTTCTGCAAGGGTCCAGTTTGAGAAAGCCGGCATCGGCCATTCAGTCATCATCGCGCTGATATCGAATGCACCTGAATTGCGCTTTGTAGGCATGAGAAGTCCTCCGCTATCCGTCTGTCATGCTGTTGCCGGCCTGTACGCATGGTTCATGTCGGCGTGTCGCTCAGTACACCTGCGAGAATTCGGCGTGAGGTCCAACTCCGATAATCGGACCGCGCCTAAGTTGACGTAACTGTAGCCTTCCGGCAAGGCGGATCTTTGACAGGGATCAAAGAAGTGAAAGGATCTTTCCGAAAATCGTAAAAACGCCGCTCACATCACTTAGCGTTCAAGAAATCTGTCAGGACGCGGGTGACTTCTTCGGGAGCTTCCAGTGTCGAGAGATGGCCGCTGCCTGCAATTACGGACAGTTCGCTTCCCGGGATGTGTTGATGGATTTCCTGCGCCAGTTCCACAGGTGTCAACCGATCTCCGTCGCCGACCAGGACAAGAGAAGGGCAGGAAATCTCGCCTAGCCGTGGCCGGGAGTCGTAACGACCGTACACCGCCGTCTGCTGTCGTATGAATGCGTCCGCGCCGGTTTCCAGAGCCATGTCGACAACGGCCGATTTCAGAATGTCGTTTTCTTCGTTCTTCTCGTGTACGAAGCCGGGGTAGAGCAAATGGGGAACCTTTCCGAACCCCTTTTTTCGGGTGAGATCAATCAGAAATTTCCGTCTCTTCGTCTGCTCTTGCGTGTCGGGTCGCGGATTTGTGTTCAGCAAAGCAAGTTTTCCAACCCGTTCCGGCGCTTCTCTCATGATTTCCATGGCGACGTAGCCACCCATGGAAAGACCGATCAGCGAAAAGCGTTCGGGCGCTTCGTCCAGCAACCGTGCCGCGATATCCGAGATGCTGTCGTGTTCCCGGTGATTGGCGACCATGAGTGGCCGGTCCGCAAATGCGGTAATTTGCGGAGCAAAGAGGGCTTCGGTACACAAAAGCCCGGGAACAAAGACGATCGGATCGCTCATCAGGAAGGGTTCGCCCGCTCAGCGAGCAGCATGTAGTTGACATCCATGTCGCGTGACTGGCTCCAGGTGTCAGTCAGGGGATTGTAGCTGACGCCCGACCGGTCAATCACTTTAAGGCCGGCAGCCTTGACCGGAGCTTCGATCTCCGATGGCTTGACCAACTTCTCGTAAGAGTGGGTTCCTTTCGGCAGCCATCGCAAGACGTACTCCGCACCGACAATCGCAAGTGCGTAGGCTTTCAAAGTGCGATTGATGGTCGCAACGAACATCAGGCCGCCGGGTTTAACCATCTGGCTTGTCGCTTCCATGAACAGCGGGACGTCGGCAACGTGTTCCACGACTTCCATGTTCAAGACGACATCGAAGGTCTCACCTGCCGCGGCCAGGCTTTCTGCGGTTTCGGCCCTGTAGTCGATCTCCAGGCCGGAGCTTTGCATATGAAGCCTGGCGATCTTGATATTGGTGTCTGAAGGGTCGGCGCCCACGACTTCAGCACCGAGGCGCGCCATGGGTTCGCTCAAGAGGCCGCCGCCGCAGCCGATGTCAAGGAAGCGCAACCCCTTGAATGCGTCCGCAGCTTTCGGATCTCGTCCGAAATGGCGGCAGACTTCCTGCTTGATGTAAGCGAGGCGGACGGGGTTGAACTTATGCAGAGGCTTGAAGTCCCCGGTCGGATCCCACCACTGTTCGGCCATTGCCGAAAAGCGGGCAACCTCTTCGCTGTCGATCGTACCGGTCGATTGTTGAGCCTTGTCTGTCATCGGACGAACCTTTCGTTCGGGCGAACGGCCTGTTGCTCCGTCGCTTTGTCTGCTGAGTGCTGTCGATCCAAGGTCTGAGTTCATTTGTCAAGAGTTCCGGTTGCAGCAAAGGAACGCAGCCTGTATGCATGTGCGCCGATCCATCCGGAGCGTCTGGCGCTTCATGACACGATAAAAAGATTACGAGTGGTATGGCCCGACTGGTTTTAAAATTTGGTGGGACTTCGGTTGCCGATCTGGATCGCATCCGCAATGTCGCGCGCCATGTGAAACGGGAAGTTGATGCCGGTCATCAGGTTGCGGTCGTCGTATCGGCCATGGCCGGACAGACCAACAAGCTGGTGCAATTCTGCCGTGAAGCCGCGCCTTTGCATGATGCGCGGGAGTATGATGCGGTGGTTGCCTCCGGCGAACAGGTGACATCCGGCCTGTTGGCGATTGTGCTTCAGGACATGGGCGTCAATGCCCGGTCGTGGCAGGGTTGGCAGGTGCCGATCAAGACTGACGAGAACCACGGTGCGGCACGTATTCGTGAGATCGAGGGCGATTTTCTGACGGAGCGGTTGGAGCAGGGGCAGGTTGCCGTGCTCGCCGGTTTCCAGGGCATGTCGCCGGACAACCGCATCGCGACACTCGGCCGGGGCGGTTCGGACACGAGTGCGGTAGCCATTGCTGCGGCGATCAAGGCGGACCGCTGTGATATCTATACCGATGTTGATGGTGTTTACACGACCGACCCGCGCATCGTGCCCAAAGCTCAGCGTCTTGAACGGGTTTCCTTCGAGGAAATGCTCGAAATGGCGTCTCTTGGCGCGAAAGTTCTCCAGGTGCGGTCTGTCGAAATGGCGATGGTGCACGGTGTCAGGACATTCGTACGCTCCAGTTTCGACGATCCGGATGCACCGCAGGTCGGCGAAGACGGCCTTCCGATTGGTACTCTAATTTGCGACGAGGATGAACTCGTGGAACAGCAGGTAGTCACCGGCATTGCATATGCCAAGGACGAAGCTCAGATCTCAATTCGTGACGTGGCCGACAAGCCGGGTGTTGCGGAATCCGTGTTCGGGCCTTTGGCGGACGCCCATATCAACGTGGACATGATCGTCCAGAACATTTCGCCGGACGGGAAGACCACGGACATCACCTTCACCGTTCCCGAAGGTGATTTCGAGCGGGCCAAGAAGGTGCTGGTGGACAACCGCGAAGAGATCGGTTTCCAGAACCTTGAGGGCGCAACCGACGTTGTTAAGGTATCCGTTATCGGTATCGGAATGCGGTCTCACGCAGGTATCGCAGCCCAGTGCTTCCGTGGTCTGGCGTCCAAGGGGATCAACATCCGGGCGATCACTACCTCGGAAATCAAGATCTCCGTTTTGATTGATTCTGCGTATGCGGAACTTGCAGTGCGGACTCTCCATTCGCTATACGGGTTAGATGGATAATCTATCCGGCAAGCGGGCTCGGGTGTTAACCTGAGCCGGAGCTTGTCAAAAGCGGGATAAAACGGGGGCGCAATGCGCAGCAACCTAGCCGGACCGCGCCTATTGCTCCGCAGGCTCCGTGAAGTCATGGCGGAGCCGATCACGGCGCAAGAGCGACTCGACAAGATTGTGGTGCTGATCGCATCAAATGTCGTCGCCGAAGTGTGTTCGGTTTATATTCTGCGCGCCGATGGCGTTCTTGAACTTTATGCGACCGAAGGGTTGAACCGGGAGGCGGTTCACAATGCTTCCTTGCGAGTCGGTCAGGGGTTGGTCGGCCTGATTGCTGCCGAAGCACGCCCTCTCAATCTCCCCAACGCCAGTGCGCATCCAGGTTTTACCTATTTGCCTGAAACCGGCGAGGAGGCCTACAATTCATTCCTCGGCGTGCCGATTCTTCGGGCGGGCAGGACCCTCGGCGTTCTGGTGGTTCAAAACCAGTCGCACCGCACCTATCTGGAAGACGAAGTCGAGGCACTGCAGACGACAGCAATGGTGATCGCCGAAATGGTGGCAGCAGGGGAACTGGAGGCGATTGCCCAGGAGGCAACTGGACTGGATCTGTCCCGTCCGATTACCGCGACGGGTGTCGGCCTAGCGGAAGGCGTCGGTCTCGGGCATGTGGTCCTGCATGAACCGCGCGTTGTTGTTACCAATCTTATCGCGGAAGACACCGATCGGGAAAAGAACCGCCTCGAAGGCGCGATCAACCGGCTCCGTCTTTCCATTGATGATCTCCTGGCCAGCGGTGAAATTGCAGCCTCCGGGGAACACCGGGAAGTTCTGGAAGCCTACCGGATGTTTGCCTACGACCGGGGCTGGATCCGCAAGATCGAAGAGGCGATCAAAAACGGACTGACTGCGGAGGCCGCAGTTGAAAAGGTGCAGAGCGACACGCGTGCGCGCATGCTGCGCCAGACGGATCCGTACCTGCGTGAACGCCTACATGACCTCGATGATCTCGCCCACCGCCTGATCCGGGAGTTGATGGGCCGCGAACATGGTCCGAGCGTGGATGAGTTGCCGCAAGATGCCATCATTGTCGGCAGAAACATGGGCGCGGCAGAGCTTCTGGACTACGGCCGCGACCGCATCCGTGGACTGGTGCTTGAAGAGGGCGGTCCGACCAGTCACGTGACGATTGTCGCGCGTGCTCTTGGAATTCCGACTGTCGGCCTGGTCGAAGACATTGTGGGCATGGCCGACGGCGGTGACGCGATCATTGTCGACGGCGATACCGGCGAGGTGCATCTTCGACCTGCGACCGATCTGGAAAACGCGTATGCGGAAAAGGTGCGGTTCCGGGCAAGGCGCCAGGCACAATACCGTCGCCTGCGCAGCAAACCGTCCGTCACCAAGGACGGGGTTGAATTCTCGCTTCAGATGAATGCGGGACTGCTGATCGACTTGCCGCATCTGGCCGAATCAGGTGCTGCGGGTGTCGGTCTTTTCCGTACCGAACTGCAGTTCATGGTGGCGTCCTCATTCCCGAGAATGCGTGAGCAACAGGCTCAATACAGCCAGATACTGGATGCTGCCGATGGAAAACCGGTGACGTTCCGTTCCCTGGACATCGGCGGAGATAAGGTTCTGCCATATCTGCGCTCGATCCAGGAAGAAAATCCGGCTATGGGCTGGCGTGCGCTTCGCCTTGGCCTCGACCGGCCGGGTTTGCTGAGAACGCAGATTCGCGCTCTTCTGCACGCGGCCGCCGGGCGTGACCTGAAGCTCATGTTCCCCATGGTGGCAGAAGTCGATGAATTTCTGCAGGCAAAGGCGCTGGTCGACAAGGAAGTCAAACATCTCAGGCAACACGGACATACAACGCCGGAAAATGTCCGTCTCGGCGTCATGGTCGAAGTGCCGTCACTTCTGTTCCAGCTGGATGAACTGATGGGGTATGTCGACTTTGTTTCTGTCGGCTCGAACGATCTTTTCCAGTTTTTCTGTGCGGTGGATCGCGGCAATACCCGAGTGGCAGATCGCTTTGACACTTTGAGCGTCCCGTTCCTTCGGGCCTTGAAATCCATAGTCGACGCAGCAAATAAGGCTCATGTTCCAGTAACCCTGTGCGGCGAGCTGGCAGGACGTCCCCTGGAAGCCATGGCTCTGGTCGGGCTGGGCTACAGGGATCTTTCGATGTCACCTGCAGCGCTTGGTCCGGTCAAGGCGATGCTGCGTACTCTTGATGCGGGGCGGTTGTCCGCGCGTCTTCTGCCTCGTCTCGAACCGGGACATGATGACAGCAACATACGCGAAGTGCTGAAGCGGTTTGCTGGCGAGACGGATGTTGCGCTCTAGCGGTAACATGCGTACCCCATCCAATAAATGTTCTAGGAGAACCTGCGCGTATGCTGGCGCGTCATAAACTCGATAATTTGCTGGACCGGTTTGCCGAACTCGAACACATGATGTCGGCCAACCCTGATCCTGCCGCTTACGTGAAACTGTCCCGCGAATATGCCGGGTTGGAACCGCTGGTCCAGAAGATCCGTGCCTTGATCAAGGCGGAGGAAGATCTTGCCGGAGCGGAATCGCTTATCTCCGATTCGGAAACTGACGCTGAAATGCGTGAACTTGCCGAGATGGAACGCGAAGAGCTTACCGGCAGCGTCGAACAGCTCACACAGGATGTTCGCATCGGGCTTTTGCCGAAAGATGCTGCGGACGCCAACGATGCCATTCTCGAAGTGCGCGCTGGAACCGGCGGAGACGAAGCAGCCCTGTTTGCGGGTGATTTGTTCCGCATGTACCAGCGTTATGCCGAGCTTCAAGGCTGGAAGGTTGAAATTCTCTCAACCAGCGAAGGGGAAGTTGGTGGTTACAAGGAAGTCATTGCCTCTGTTTCCGGTGACAATGTCTTTGCGCGCCTGAAATTTGAATCCGGCGTCCATCGTGTCCAACGCGTACCGGCTACCGAGTCCGGTGGACGTATTCACACCTCTGCGGCAACGGTAGCGGTTCTGCCTCAGGCCGAAGACGTCGATGTTGATGTGCAGGAGAGTGATTTGCGCATTGATACCTTCCGGGCGTCAGGTGCAGGCGGCCAGCACGTCAATACGACGGATTCCGCAGTTCGCATCACTCATATTCCAACCGGTATCGTGGTTGCCGTTCAGGACGAACGTTCACAGCACAAGAACAAGGCACGTGCCATGCAGCTGCTTCGTGCCCGTATATATGACGAGGAGCGGGAGCGTGCTGCCAGCGAGCGGACGGAAGCGCGTCGGCTACAGGTCGGGTCGGGCGATCGTTCGGAGCGAATCAGAACCTACAATTTCCCGCAGGGACGCGTGACGGATCACCGAATCGGTCTGACGCTCTACAAGTTGGAGCAGATCATCGCTGGCGAAGGGCTCGGTGAAGTCATTGACGCCCTGATCGTGGACCATCAGGCCAACTTGCTGGCCTCAGAAGAAACCTGACAATGCTTGTCGGTCAGCTTTACCGGCAGGTTCGCAATCGGTTCCGGCAGGCGGGGCTGTCGACACCCGAACTGGATGCAAAGCTGCTTGTGAGCGCTGCACTGGAGATGTCAGTCTCCGATCTTGTTCTGAATGAAACTGACGAAGTCGGTTTCCACGGAGTTGAGCTCGCCAACGGCCATGCTGAAAAACGGCTCGGCGGCATGCCAGTCGGCCGGATACTTGGCGAACGTGAGTTCTATGGCCGAAGTTTCCGGCTGCACGCGGCCACGTTGGAACCACGACCGGACACCGAAGTCCTGATCGATGCGGTCTTGCATCGAAGCGATCCCGAATCCCCAAGTCTGATGTGTGATATCGGGACGGGCACCGGTGCGATCGCGGTCACCCTTCTGGCCGAACTTCCGCGGTCCAGCATGATCGCTCTCGATCTTTCGGAAGACGCCTTGGCATGTGCTTCTGCGAACGCCAGCAGTCATGGCGTTGGGGAGCGCTTTTTCCCCTTGTGTGCGGATTATCTATCGGCCTTGGGACAGGCTGAAAGTTCTTCTGCAGGGCCAGGTCTGGATTGGATCATCAGCAACCCGCCCTATATTCGCACCGCGATTCTGCAAGAGTTGTCGAGAGAAGTGATTCAGCATGACCCGAATTTGGCTCTCGATGGAGGTGAGACCGGCCTTGAGGCCTATGTCCGTATTGTTACAGATGCGGTTCATCTTTTGCGACCGGGCGGGCAAATTGCTTTTGAAATTGGCTATGATCAGGCGGGCGATGTCAAAAAACAGCTGCGTCATCATGGCTTTGGAGCAATTGAAATCATTAACGATCTCGCCGGAAACGATCGAGTTGTCGTTGCTCGGAAGATGTAAATTCATTGTTTTGACCTTAAGGTGAAAAAGCACTTGGAAATCGCAGCGGAAACGGTTAGGTTCAGCTTGCCGAGACCGGAAATGTGATCAGCGTTCAGCGGGGCATACGCATCCGGCAACGTGGGGAAAAACGCAAATTAAGCGTTGTGGAATCCGTTGCAAATCGGGCTATCCGGTGTTTCGGACTGTCAAAGAAAAAGACAAACGCGTTGGCCAGTGGCCTTTAACGCGTTGCGTGGGTTTTCAATGACAGCCGCTAACCAGCATTGTTGGTTTCGGTGTGTATTTCGTGTCGGTTTTAGGCAATTCCGATGTTGGGTCAGTGAACAGCTGACCGCCGTTCCGTAAGAGAAAACGGCAGGATGAGACCAGGAAATCAAAGCAATAAGCGTATGCGCGGACGGGGCCGCAAGGGACCTAATCCGCTAACCCGGACCTACGAATCGAACGGTCCTGATGTGAAAATCCGCGGCACGGCGATGCATATTGCGGAAAAATATCAGCAGCTTGCCCGTGATGCACAGGCATCCGGCGACCGTGTGATGTCCGAAAACTACAATCAGCATGCGGAACACTACCTTCGCATTGTGGCTGCGGCGCAACCGCAACAACAACCTGCTGCGCAGCCGGCTGCTCGCAATGAAGCTGATGAAAATCAGGAAGCAGCATCCGCAAACGGTGCAGCTCCGGTAAACGGTTCCGAACGTCCGTCTCAGGAAAGAGCTCCTCAAGACAGGGCTTCTCAGGAGCGGGCGCCACAGGAACGCGCTGCTTCTGCTGAAGGCGAGGTCGTCGATGCCGATAGCCCGCAGCCCTTTATTGAAGATATGCCGGTTATCGATCAAGAAGGTCAGGTGAACGGCGCGGGCCAGAAGGCTGATGCCGAAGAGGCAGCCGAAGAAAAGCCGCGTCGCCGCACCCGGACACCAAGAGCGAGAACCCCGCGCAAAGCACCGGTGGAATCAACTGCTGAAGAAGCCTCTGAGGTGACGGCTGAGGCTGCAGAACCTGCAGGTGACGCATCGGCGGATGAAGAAAAGCCGAAGCCGCGTCGCAGGACGACCCGGCCACGCCGTACCAAGGCAACGGAAGAGGCTCCTACAGAAGCGGCAGTTGCCAGTGAATAGTCAGTTTCAATCAAGCTGAAAACGATAAGACGGCGTCCGGAAGGGCGCCGTTTTTTGTTTGAGTTGAGCTTTTCCGTCGCAGGGCCTTTTGTGATGAAAATGCAACACTATATAGGAGGGGCAGCGCTCAAGGAGGCTGCACGGATGCCCGGGATCGGGGTCCGTATCCAACGACGTTCCCCACGCTTCGGGTGGTGAGGACGGGTAGGAGGTAACGAATGAACTTTGAAAAATACACTGAGCGCGCCCGCGGTTTTGTCCAGTCGGCTCAGACTTTTGCGCTTGGTCGGGGGCATCAGCAGTTTTCTCCGGAACATATCCTGAAGGTACTTCTGGATGATTCCGAGGGTATGGCCAGCGGTCTCATTGAACGTGCCGGTGGACAGGCAAAGGCTCTCAAGGGAGATCTGGAAGGTGTCCTGGACAAGATGCCGAAGGTTTCCGGTGGAGCCGGCCAGCTTTATATGGCGCAGGCCACGGCGCGCCTCTTCGAACAAGCGGAAAAAATTGCCGAAAAGGCCGGTGACAGTTATGTCACTGTTGAACGGTTGTTGCTTGCTCTGGCCATGGACAGCGAGAGCGAAGCAGGAAAACTGATGAAGCGGCACGGCATAACGCCGAATGCACTGAATGAAGCCATCAACCAGCTGCGCCAGGGACGGACTGCGGACAGCGCCACGGCCGAAAATCAGTATGACGCCTTGAAGAAATACGCCCGGGACCTGACGCAGGTTGCGCGGGACGGCAAGCTTGACCCTGTCATTGGACGGGATGAAGAAATTCGCCGGACAATCCAGGTTCTGTCGCGCCGGACCAAGAACAATCCGGTTCTCATCGGTGAGCCTGGCGTTGGTAAGACGGCAATTGCCGAAGGCCTGGCGCTGAGGATCGTCAATGGCGACGTTCCCGAATCGCTCAAGGACAAACAATTGCTCGCGCTCGACATGGGCGCACTGATTGCCGGGGCCAAATACCGGGGCGAATTTGAGGAACGCTTGAAGGCGGTTCTTTCGGAAGTCGAGGCGGCTGCCGGCAAGATCATCCTGTTCATCGACGAAATGCACACACTTGTTGGAGCAGGTAAAGCCGATGGTGCGATGGATGCATCCAATCTGTTGAAACCAGCCCTTGCAAGGGGAGAGCTGCACTGTGTCGGCGCAACCACGCTTGATGAGTATCGCAAGCACGTGGAAAAGGATGCTGCACTCGCCAGACGCTTCCAGCCCGTGTTCGTCACGGAGCCAACCGTCGAGGATACGATATCGATCCTGCGCGGGATCAAGGAAAAGTACGAACTCCATCACGGGGTCCGTATCACCGATTCCGCCATCGTGTCGGCCGCATCCCTGTCGAACCGCTACATCACGGACCGTTTCCTGCCGGACAAGGCTATTGACCTGGTGGACGAAGCCGCGAGTCGGTTGAGGATGCAGGTTGATTCCAAACCGGAAGAACTGGACGAGCTGGATCGGCGGATCATTCAGCTGAAGATCGAGCGTGAAGCGCTCAAGGTTGAAAGCGATCAGGCCTCCAAGGATCGTCTGGCCAAACTGGAAAAGGAACTGACCGATCTGGAAGAGCAGTCGCAGGCCCTGACCAATCGCTGGCTCGGCGAGAAGGAAAAACTGAACCTTGAACAGAAAATCAAGGAGCAGCTGGAACAGGCTCGCATCGACCTGGAGATTGCGCAACGGCGCGGGGACCTCGCCAAGGCAGGTGAACTTGCCTATGGCGTGGTGCCTGATCTTGAGCGCAAACTGGCCGATGCCGAAGCTTCCGAAGACACTGATGCCATGGTGGATGAAGCGGTCACGCCGTCCCATATTGCCCATGTGGTGTCCAAGTGGACCGGTATTCCGGTCGACAAGATGCTGGAAGGTGAGCGTGAGAAACTCCTGCGCATGGAAGATGTTCTGGCAGGCCGGGTCATCGGACAGGCAGAGGCTATCCACGCCGTTTCGACAGCCGTGCGCCGGGCGCGTGCCGGACTTCAGGATCCGAATCGACCGATCGGTTCGTTCATGTTCCTCGGCCCGACTGGTGTCGGCAAGACAGAGTTGACCAAGGCGCTTGCCAGCTTCCTGTTCGATGATGACAGCGCAATGGTGCGCATCGACATGTCGGAATACATGGAGAAACACTCCGTTGCCCGGCTGATTGGTGCTCCTCCGGGTTATGTCGGTTATGAGGAAGGTGGCGCCCTGACGGAAGCCGTACGGCGGCGTCCTTACCAGGTTGTCCTGTTCGACGAGATCGAGAAGGCCCATAGCGATGTCTTCAACGTCTTGCTTCAGGTTCTCGATGATGGCCGACTGACCGATGGTCAGGGCAGGACAGTGGACTTCCGCAATACGCTGATCATCATGACGTCGAACCTGGGTGCCGAATATCTGGTCAACCAGCCGGAAGGGCAGGATACCGACGGTGTTCGCGATGAGGTCATGACAGCGGTGCGTGGACATTTCCGTCCGGAGTTCCTGAACCGCCTGGACGAAATTGTCCTGTTCCATCGCCTGCAGCGGTCGCAGATGGCCGACATTGTCGGGATCCAGCTTGAGCGTCTCAGGGACTTGCTGTCCGATCGCAAGATCACCCTGAACCTGGATGACAGTGCTCTGGGCTGGCTTGCCCAGAAGGGCTATGACCCGGCTTATGGTGCACGTCCGCTGAAGCGGGTGATCCAGAAAGACGTTCAGGATCCTCTGGCAGAAAAACTGCTGGCGGGTGACGTTCTGGACGGACAGACCGTAGACGTGTCGGCCGGAGCCGACAGGCTGGTATTTCAGGTCGAAGGCGCAAATAGCGCCGCTGCCTGAGGCAACAGCTTGCACCAATTGAAGACGCCCGCGGGACTTGCGTTCCGCGGGCGTCTTGCATTTGAACTCTGCGAAAGCAGTATATTAATTCAGTGCCGCAATCCGGGATGGTTTGCGGGCACGGTCAAGCAGGGTGTCGAGCCGGTGGCGTTCGGCTTCGAAGGTTGCACGCATTTCGCCCTCCAGGGTACGGCCCTTGGGAAGCTTGATCCGCATCGGATCCATATAGCGTCCGTTTACGAGCACCTCGTAATGGAGGTGAGGGCCGGTCGACAGGCCGGTCGAACCGACATAGCCGATGATCTGACCTTGGGTGACGCGTGCACCTTCCTTGATGCCTTTGGCGAAGCCGGTCTGGTGATTGTAGGTCGTGGTGTAACCATTGGTGTGGCGCAACTCGATCCGCCGTCCGTATCCTGAGCTCCAGCCTGCCTTGATAATGACACCATCGCCGGCCGCCATGATCGGCGTGCCGCGCGGCGCGGACCAATCAACGCCGCGGTGCATCTTGGTATATTTGTGTATCGGGTGGCGGCGCATGCCGAAACCGGAGCGGAACTTTCCGCCATTGAGCGGCTTCCTGATCAGGAATTTCTTCGCACTTTGGCCTGAAGCGTCATAAAAATCGGTGACACCGTCATCCGGGGTCCGGTAGCGGTAAAACTCGCGTGTCGTATCGCCCGTGTTCAATGCGGCGTAGAGAATCTTGGGTCCGGAATTGGCGTCGCCATCGGTGTAGAACAGCTCCAGTGCATCGCCTGGCTGGACACGCGCATTGAAGTCGACATCGAAGGAGAACATGCGCACGAGATCGTTGATGATCTCTTCCGGCATGTCCTGCTCAAGAGCCGTTTGATAAAGGCTGTCATAGATGGCCGGAGTTGGTCCACCGTAGGAAACACGATCAGCCTCGGCAAAGGCATCGGCCAGGAATGTGCTCGGTTCTTCCGCCTTGATGTAATCGCCGCTGTCGGACCGGGCAACGGTCGCCTCGTGATCTGTATCTGTATAAAGGCTGACGCGTTCCGGTCGCATCCGTTCCAGATCATCGGGCGACGGCGCGTATGCAATGCGAAGCCTCTGACCTTCTTCGAGTTCCGAAATGCCGAAGAGATTTGCAAAGGCAGAGGTGATCGACGTCGCCTCTGTTTCGGTTGCTTCGTAATTCAGAAGAAGATCCGCGAAGGACTGTCCTGTTGTGACTGGGACGATGCTTTCATCCATGCCGGTGAAACGGATTTCTTCGTCGCGCTTTGAAACGAAGGAGACATTTTCGGGGGTGATCCGGACCGCGTATCGTTCCAGGTCGGGCTGTAGGGCGAGATTGAAGTCAAACCGGCCGGGATCAACCAATGTCTTCGCAGCCATCTCGACTGCGTCGATGGACATCGTGCGCGCCGTTTCACGGACACTCAACTCGACTTCGGTTTCTGTCGGGGTTTCGCCAGGATCAATTTCTGAGCTTGAAGTGGGAAACGGGGTCAGGCTGATGCTGACTTCGTTTTCAAGTTTCGCCCCATACAGGGAATCGGCAAGGAGAGATGTTGCGGCCTCCGCTGCCGCACCCGAGACATCGTCTTCCAGATTTTCCGCAAACATGTTGAGTGGATTGAATGCAGGAATCCGGGAGGCAAGTTCCGGGTCGTTTCGGGTTGCCAGGGTCGCGCTGACAAAAACATGCGGTTGGACCCGGATATTGTCCCTATCGCCGACGCGTGAGACGACATTGACGTCAATGACGTGCTTGCTGGAATATTCGGTTGCCGTTCGAAGCACGCGGTCACCCTTGGTGCTGCCACCGTTGGATGCCGTCAGCCCGTCCAGCAGGGTACCAGAGGAAGGGGCAGCTTCGACACTATACTGACCGTCAAGCGCGGCCATCAGAGCGCCACCCATCAAGACAAGAGATGTAACACCGGTCAGAACTGTTCCTGCCAGCCAGCGGAAGGAGACTTGCCTGCGGTCGGCCATGCCACTGCGGCCTTCATATGCACGCAAAGGCGGTTCTTCGCCGAGTTCGATGCGATTGGACTGTGTATTATGGAAAGGTCCAAAATGCATAAATACCCGTCCGGTCCTTCATACAGCTTATCAGCAGATCAAACCCGTTCGCACAAAGCCGGAGCTTTCGGTTCGGCTGCGCCAAACAAAACGGATCATGCTTCATGCAGTGTTTGAATAAAAAGGTCAATTGTTTCCAACCCGCCAGCCCTGCTTCCGGCGGATATGACGCAATGCCTAATATCACATTTTGACGGTTCTGTGATTTCAATCTGCGTGCCCTTGGGGCAACTTTGGATCAGCTATTTCCTGGCCCCTATATATAGAGAAGGGAAAGAAGGGTGTTTTCAGGCGAAAATGCCGGTGCGAGCTAAATTCCATAAAATAACCCTTTGAAATTACGGACTGTTTTCAAAAAAAGCGCGTTCTGTGAATCTTTTTTGACAAACTGTGTTGACTCCCATTCAGGCCATGCGTATAACCGCCTCCATCGACGGCGGCGCCGCCAACACGGCGCTTCTCGCTGTTGGTCGCTCCAGACATCGCAGTCATAAAGGCCTGGTAACAGGTTCTCGACTTGACGTCTTTGGGTGAGGGCTTTTACGCCAAAATGAGGATTGCTCCTCATGTTCTTTGACAATTTGGTTATGAAGGAAGGGAAGCGTAGGCGGCGTTGGCCTTGCGATCTTTTCGGGGTTTCGGCCTTGGAGAGGTTTTAAGGAGTTACGCAGGTACGCT
>NZ_JBDZYI010000006.1:0-196449 GCF_040329435.1 Roseibium sp. SCP15
CGCACAAAACAAGAAAATCATGCACAAACAACAAAACAAAAAAAGCCCGCACGGTGCACTCCCGCGGGCTTTTTGACGTCGAAAACGGAAACAGAGCAAAAACTAAAAGGGCTTCCTGACGTGAAAAACTAAGTGCCCTCACTCAAAAACAGAACGTCAAACAGGCTAAAAGCCTAAACAGAACGCTCGATAAGTCTGAGCAACGCACAAAACAAATTCCAATCTGACAGACCTCGGTGGTTCCAAAGCTTTCTTCGTCGGGCATTCAGAAAAAAAGACCCCGCACGGTTGTCCCGGCGGGGTTTTCAGGTGGGACCGGAGAGTTAGGCCTTCATCAGGTCTATCCGATAGTGCTCCAACCGGTCCTTGAGGAAAGTGTAGTCGCTGCGTGCCTTTTTGAGCGTCGCTTTGTTGATGGTGATGACCCGAAAGTCCTCTTCAGTCTCAGCAAACGAAAGCGGTAGAGTATTTTCATCCTGCCAGGGCAGGCAGAACAGGGAATTGCCGTAGGTTTTTCCGGCTCTGTTCAGGGACAGGAAAAAAACCTGATTTTCTAGCGCCCTGGCGACGGCGAAGGCATGCCAGGTATGAAAGCTCTCATCGCGGTAATAAGCGCCGCAATGAAGAAGAACATCGACATTCTGGTCAATCACCAACGTTCTGGAAAGTTCCGGAATGCGAATGTCGTAACAGATGATGGGAGCGAGCCGGAAGCCATTGACCTCAAAGGCGAAAAGGTGGTTTCCGCGATTGAAATACTCCTTTTCCATCGATGCGCCATATTGGGCCAGGTGCAGCTTGTCGTAATAGCCTTTTAGGGTGCCATTCGGACCGACCACTCCGACACTGATAAAAGGACCGTTCCTGTCCGCCCTCGGAAAGCCATAGGAAACATGAACGCCAAACTCCTGGGCGACTTTCCGCCAGGCTTGAAACGACGCGCCTTCCAGGGTCTCTGCCAGGTCATTCAGGCATGAAAACGTTTCGCGCGAATAGTCGATGCTTGAGAGTTCAGGTAGAACCACCAGATCGACCGCCGGTTCCGTAGCCAGCTTTGCTCTCACTTTTGCAACGGATTCTTCCAGGTGAGCATCTCGTTCCGCCGCAGTTTTCATTGGTGGAATGCTGATCTGGCAGGCCAGCAGCGAAAGAGTCTCGTTGGCACTCATCATTCAGGCTTTCTTGTTCTTCCAGTATTCATTCATTCGCATTCGGTCCGCCTCGATCCTTTCAATCCGCTCAACCACGTCGCTGGATTGTCCGATGGTGAAGAAGCCGATCAGGGCCTCTATCAGCACCGTGGTGCCGACATAAGATTCAAAAAACAGCGGGCTGCGGTTCGGTCCGAGCAATACGTAGTCCGCTTCGAATGCAATGGGGGAGGCGGGGCTGTCGGTAATGGCAACGACCTTGGCGCCGCGCTCCCGGGCGATGATTGCCAATTCGATTGAAGCACGGGCGCAGGGTTGCTGACTGATGGATATCATCACGTCGCCTTCACCGATATCGGCAACAGGATCGGCAAACACACCACCTTCACCACGGACCAGTCGGATTTTTCCGCTTGCCATGCCACCTATGTAATGAGTGTAGGCGGAAAAGCTCGCCGAGGCCTGCATCCCGACGACAAAGATTTGCCGGCTCTCGTTCAGTATGTGGGCGACACTGGAGAAATAATCCGGATCGATGGAATCGAATATTGCGCTGACATTGGCGAGGGTTGACGACCGGAATTCTTCCCAGACTTCGCGTTTGCTGGTATCGCCACCGGTCTTCTGCAGGCTTTCTGCGCGCAGGTGATATTCCTTGATATCGTTTTGCTGCACCTGCTTGCGGTAGATTTCACGCAGCTCGCCATAGGTTTCATAGCCGAGTGTCTTGGCCAGGCGCGCAAAGTTCGGCAGGGAGACACCGGCACTGGAGGCGACCTGGCGCATCGACAGAGTTGCGATGTCGCCCGGATGTTCCAGCATATAGGTCGCGGCAACCTTCAAGGCGCGCGGCAATCCTGGAAACACTTCCTTTAAACGTTCGCTGACACTGAGATACGTGTTCATGTCGGTCGTCTTTTCCTGTGGCAAACGAGTCTCCCTGCCTGATTTCCGGGCGCTGATCTGATCATTCGTTACACCCAAGAGCAACAGTTATTACATTTGCAACAACTGCAGCCGGGACATTCCTTGAACGATGGCGCTGCACCTCCTGCAATTGCCTATCGGCTTAACAACAGATCGGGCAGCCAGAGCGACAGCGCCGGCACGAAGGTGGTCACTGCAAGGGTTGGAAGCCACGCACAGAAGATGAACAGGAAGGTCGGGCCGAGCATTTTGCTCACCGGAGTGTTTGTCACCTGGGCCCCGAGATAAAGCAGCGGCGCTGTGGGAGGCGTCACATTGGCCATTCCCAGGTTCACGCCCAGGATTGCGGCAAAGTGGATCGGATCGACGCCTACGCTTTGGACAATCGGTAGCAACAGCGGTGTCGAAAGAAGCAGACCTGAAATGTCGTCCATCAGCATGCCGATCAGGATCATAACAAGATTGACCATGAGCAGGATGACGATTGGATTTTCCGAGACGGAAAACACCATTTCGCGCGCAATGGTCGGGATGTCTTCGAAGATGAGGAACCGACTGACGATCAGGACCATGAAGATCATCGTCATGACGACGCCGATGGTGATACCTGCATCCGACAATGTGTTGATCAGGCTGCGCCAGGTCAGTCCTCTGTAGACATAAATCGCGATCGGGATCGAATAGACCACGGCAACGCCGGCAGCCTCGGTTGGTGTCATGATGCCACCATAGATACCGCCAAGAATGATCAGCGGCATGAACAGAGCGGGCATGGCCTGGCGCGTTTGCAGTTTGAATTCGGGGACGAAGTCTTTCGGCCGGTCTGTAACCTTTATGTCCTTGTATTTGCGCAAGGCAAACTGATTTGTGACGATCAGCAGAATGATCAGGATGATGCCCGGAATAACAGTCGACAGAAACGCCTTGAGCACTGATTGCTGGGCGACCCAGGCGTAAAGAATGTGCGAGGAACTTGGCGGAATCAGCAGGCCCAGGGGACTGGCGCTGACGATTAACGCAGCGGACAGTCCTTCAGGATAATTGGCCTTGCGCAAGTGAGGCATCATGATGCCGCCGATGCACGTCAGCGTCGCATTTGCGCTGCCCGAAATCGAACCGAAGATGCCACTGGCGACGACGGCGGCTGCTGAAAGGCCGCCCTTGATGTGGCCGATGAAAAGTTCGGCCAGGGCAACCAGTGGCGCCGCGATCTTGCCCTTCTCCATGATGGCTCCGGCAATCATGAAAAGAGGGATTGCGAGGAGAACCAGTGTGTTCATCTTCCAGTAGCCGGCTGGGAGATAGCCGGTGATGTCATGTCCCCCGGTCAGGGCAAGGAAAAGAAGAACAGCGCCAAAGGCGATATAGACACTGACCCCGAGCAGCAGCAGGCCGCAGATGATGAGAATGCTTCCGAAGATGATCATTGTTCGGTCTCCGGATGCGCGGCCTCAAATCCTTCGGGACCATCGATGAGATGCAGCACCATGTAGATTGCGTTGAAGAGGGTCATGAAGAAAAAACCGACCAGGATCGCGGCACGCGGAAAAACGGCCGGAATCTTGAGTGCAGTGGTCGTTTCCCAGAGCGGATAGGCAATGATTTCGCTCTCCACTGCCAGGTAGCACCAGTAGACAATGTAGAGGCCGATCACCAGTTCGATGATGTAGACGAGCAGACCGCGCCACCAGGCCAGTTTCGATTTGCCCAGCACGACGCCAAGAATGTCTGCATTGACGTGAGATTTTCTTTCTGCCGCAAGAGCAGCTCCGAAGAAGAAGGACCAGAAACTGATCGCCAGCAGCCATTCTTCATAGGCGAAGAGATTGCCGGAAAAACCGTATCGGATAACGACCACCGCGCAGAACGTGAGGGCCATCAAGAGGCCGCCGGCGGCGACGAAGAGGCGCATGAAGTTGATGACCGCTCTCAAAGGGCGCGCAGCGGCTGGCGGCAGTCGGTCCACGATCTCGGTCATTCGCCCCTCCCAAAGGCTGCCTGATAAAAGTAGCCGGCGACCAGGGCCGCCGGCCCGTTCGCCCGATTATTCGGCGGTCAGGCGGTCCAGAGTGTCTTGCCCTACGGTTTCAACCATTGTCGGCCAGATGTTTTCACGCACCCAGGCAGCCATTTCGGCCTGTTCGTCATCGTTGAGAGCCAGGATCTCATAGCCCTTCTCTTCAAGCTTCTTGCCGAACTCTGCGTCGTTGGCACGGTTATAGGCGAAGAAATCGTCGGAAGCCTTGGTGAAAGCCGCCTGAACAACGGCACGCTGCTCGTCGTTGAGCTTGGCCCATGTTTTTTCAGACGCGTAGTAGGAAGTCAGCTCGGAAACCGAGTTGTACTGAACGTAGTAGTTTCCGACATCCGATTGCGCGAAGATGGAGTAGGTCGCTGACTTGGTGCAGCAGATCGCGCCGTCGACGATCCCGGACTGAAGAGCAGGGAAGATATCGCCCCACGCCATGGTGGTGGCCTGATAGCCCATGCCTTCAACCATTGACTTGATCACGTTTGAAGACCAGACGCGAATGTTCATGTCCTTGGCGCCGAGGGTATTCCAGTTCTCCGGTTTCTTGCTCGCAACAATTCCGGTGAACCCTTCGGGATTGTTGGCCAGGAGGCGAAGACCCAATTCGTTCAGGCGTTCCTGCAGGATCTGGTTGAAAGGGGAGTCCATATTGCGCATCACGCTGTCCATCTCGTCAAAATTGTTGACGAGGAAAGGCATCGACAGGAATTCCAGCCGCGGATCCTTGTGCGAATAGATGAAGGCAGCGGTGAAGTCGATGTTGCCGCGAATTGTGTCTTCCATGAGCGCTTCACCGGAACCGAGCTGGTTGGCCGGGAAGATCGACATTTTCAGCCCGACATCGGCTGCTTCGATGTCCGCCTTGATCTGCTCCATCATCTTGGTGCCCGGATGATCGACCGGGAAGGTGCCTGCGAATTTCAGGCGCATGTCAGCGGCTGTCGCCGCACTCATCGCAGACATCGTCAGGGCGCCAGCCAGAGTGACTTGGGCGAGAACTTTTCCGAATTTCAGTGACTTGAGCATGATTTCCTCCCTTGCTCAGGCTCGTCGTGACCGGCACCGAGGGGCAGCGGTGCGAGGACCTCACCGCGATTTGTCCAATACGGCACCACGCGTGTGATTGGCTTGAGCTAACGGTAAAAATATTACAAATGCAACTCTTTTGTTGAAATATGTTACATTTGATAAAAGTCAAGCAAGGCACGAGCGACGCCCGGAAAACGCTGAAGATTGGAAAACTTCTGGAAAAAGGTGAGTCTGCTTTCATAGCAAATGAAGGAAACAGGCTGTGATATCAATGCGGAAGGCGCATGCCTCTGGAGGAAAGGAGGCACTGAGTGGGAGTGGCTCGCATTATGTCTTGCAATTTGAAGAAGAAACTAATTTTTGCGCAACTTCGGCAACTTGGCCTGCCAGTAAGCGCCGAAATCTTCCCGGAGCGCTTCATAGCTCGCAATGCGGGCCTGCGCGTCGTCTCCGCCTCGGCTGACAAGGTGATAGAGCAGGCACTCAAGGACCACCATTGCGCCTGAAAAACAGCTGAAGTGGTGCAGAGAATTTAGCGACACCTTCAGGAAAAGATCCGCATCGATATTGGGCGCAATAAGTTCTGAATCGGAAATCAGGATGACACGTGTTCCGTTTCGTTTTGCCAGTCTCAATGCGCTGATCGTGTCTGCGCTGTAGGGAGGAAATGTAATCGCCAGGAGAACGTCCTCCTGGCCGACCGAGATCATTTCATCGACCGGGCTGCCCATGTGCCGGGGAATCAGATGCAGGTTCGGCAGCGCCATGCGGCCGACATAGTGAAAGTAATAGGCGAGTGCGTAGCTGGCGCGCGTCGCTGTTACGTAAGCACTGCGAGCCCCTTTGAGCATGTCCACCGCCATTTCCGTCTTCTCCACGGTGAGAAGACGAAGCGACTGTTTGACGATATCGACTTCATTGCGAACTGTTTGGGCATGAGACTGTCCGAACTCGCCGCTGTCGGACAGGCGGTCGATCCAGCCGTCTCCGCCGGCGGTGTCATACTGTTCCACCAGAGAAATCCGAAATGGTTCGCGCAGGTCCTCAAAACTTGCAAAACCAAGGTGGTTGGCGAGGCGCACAAGGGAATTGGCGCTGATACCGATCTTGTCCGCCGTCGCCCGGATCGTGTCGAGACCAAAGTCGTTGGCATGGTCGATAATGTATTTCGCGGCGAGCTGCAGGCGTGGCGGTAGGGAGTCAACGTCTCTCAGCAGTTGCTTGCAGATTTCGTTTTTTTGATTGGAAGACACAGCCGCTCTCCGCGCTTGGACAAAAAAGAACATTTGTTCTTATAATACTGGATTGAGAATATTTGTGCCTCCTGCGCATGTCACGTCCGAATTTTCAAAGGAGGGCGTCATGCCGTACCAGACCATCATCTATCGCAGGAACGGACCGGTTGCCGAAATCCGCTTCAATCGGCCTCATCGGCTGAATGCAGTCGTATCCGAGCTCTATGCCGAAACCATCGAAGCCTTGAGCGAGGCTGCAAACGACATTGATGTGCGCTGTGTCGTGCTGACGGGCGAGGGCCGCGCTTTCTGCGTTGGAGCCGATCTGAAGGAGCACGGGGCAGGAACGCGGACCGAGCTGGAAAAACTGCAGTATCTGCAGCTTGGAAACGATGTCTGCGAAGCAATCTACAAACATCCAAAGCTCATCATTGCAGCAGTCAATGGATATGCCCTCGGCGCGGGGGCGGAAATGTCCTGTTCAGCTGATTTCATTCTGATGAAGCAGAGCGCACAGATCGGGTTTCCAGAGATCTCCATCGGAACCCATGTGGGCGGAGGCGTCACTGAAATTCTGCCGCGGCTTGTCGGTCTGGCGAAAGCGCGTGAACTGATCTTCACGGGACGGCGGATTGATGGCGCGGAAGCCGTTGATATCGGCCTCGCGACAAAGGTCCTTGCCGACGAAGAATTCGAGGCCGGAGTTGCTGCCTTTGCAGCTGAAATCGGCGCCAAAGCGCCGTTTTCGATGCGTTTTGCCAAGGAAAACCTGAACAACGCGCATCGGGACCACGCCTCGCGCCTGGTCACTGAACTGGATGCGCTGCGCACCTGCATGTTGACCGAAGACTGGCAGGAAGGTGTCAACGCCTTTGCGGAAAAGCGGGCACCCGTTTTCAAGGGCAGATAACAGGGCAGGACTTAAGCTCATGAGCAACGCACTCAACAACATCTTCAAGGCACAATCCATCGCCATTATCGGGGCTTCGAACGATCCCTTCAAACGCGGCAACCAGGCAATCCGAATGTTGCGCGCGGATGGGTACGAGGGCCGGATCTACCCGATCAATCCGAAAGCGCCTGAAATCCTCGGCTTGAAAGCCTACGCTTCCGTTCTGGAAGTCGATGACCGGATCGACGTGGTACTTGTCTGCACGCCGGCAAAGACATTACCGGCCATTTTGGAGCAATGCGGCAAGAAGGATATTCCGGGAGCCGTCGTGCTGGCGGCCGGATTTGCCGAAATCGGAGCAGACGGTGAGGCCATCACAAAAGACGCGTTGGAGGCAGCGAGAAAACACAACGTGAGGATTGTCGGACCGAATACCAACGGAGTGTTCAACCTCCACAACAAGATGAACATGGTTGGCGTTCAGGACGTGGAGCCGGGAAACATCGGCATCTGCTCCCAGTCGGGCAACATGATGCTTGCCTTTGTCACAGAGGCGAAGCGCCGGGGAGGTGTTGGTTTCTCATCATACATCGGAGTCGGCAACCAGCTGGATGTGAACCTGGCCGAGTATCTTCAATATTTCGGTGATGATGACGACACAAGGGCGCCGGTCTTCTATGTCGAGGGTTTTCAGGACGGGCGTGCGTTTCTGGAAACCTGCAGGGAGGTGACGCAGAAAAAACCGGTCGTCGTCTATAAGTCCGGCCGAACCGAAGCCGGACAGGTTGCGGCGAGTTCTCACACCGGGTCGCTGGCCTCCAGCTTCGACCTGACCCGGGGTCTGTTGCGGCAGGCCGGAGCAACCGTCGTTGAGCAGTCGGACAAGATCCTGTCGATTGCCGAGGGGCTCTCCAAGCTGGCTGTTCCGCAAGGAGGCCGGGTGGCCATTCTGGCAGATGGCGGCGGCCACGCAACAGTGACAGTCGATGCTCTGGTCGACGCCGGTGTTGAGCTTGCTGACCTGTCCACGGAAACAATTGAGAAGCTGCGGGATGCACTGCCCGCGGCGGCATCCTGCATCAATCCGGTGGACGTTGCCGGGGGCACCGACGACGATCCATCGGTCAGTGCAACATGCGCAGAATTCCTTCTTGCGGATGAGAATGTCGACATCCTGATGATCATCGGCATGTATGGCGGCTTTGCCGCCCGTTTCAATCCGGCGTTGCTCGACGCGGAAATCGAAACTTCCCGGCAGCTGGCAGCACTGCCTGAGAAGTATGGCAAACCTCTGATCGTGCAGAGTGTCTACAACACCCTGCGTCCGAAACCCATCGAGGTACTGAAGGATGCAGGCGTCCCGGTCTTTGTCTGGCCCGAACCTGCCGTTCGGTGCGTCGCGGAACTGATTGACTATGCAAGGGCCAGGGCCAGGAACGCATCATCGCCTCTCATCGTCCCTGACGGTCCAACTGCGGAGGGCATGAAAATTCTGACCGAGGTCAGCGGCGCGCAAAGAGACGCCCTTTATGAACACGAAGCAAAGGATCTCCTGGCAGCTTACGATGTTGCGGTTCCGGGACAGATGCTCGCCCGCAGCGAAGAAGATCTGGTCCGGGTTTCGGGGGAGCTTGGCGATGGGGCAATGGCGATGAAAGTCGTCAGCCAGGACATTTTGCACAAGTCGGATGCAGGTGGGGTAAAGCTCAAGCTCTCCGGTGAGAATGCGCTGCGCCAGGCGTATCGGGAAATCCTCTCGAACGCGCGTGCCTACGATCCGGACGCTGATATTCATGGGGTTCTGGTTTCACCGATGGCACAGCCAGGGGTCGAGATAATCATCGGTGTTGTGCATGATCCCATGTTTGGCCCGGTCATGATGTTTGGTCTCGGGGGCATATTCGTGGAAGTGTTGAAGGACGTTTCCTTCCGGGCCCTGCCAATGAGCCGGGCAGATGCTGAAGAGATGATTGGTGAAATACAGTCCAGCAAGATCTTGGATGGAGTGCGCGGCGGATTGCCTGTCGACAAGGACGCGCTGACCGATCTGATGATGAAGGTCTCCCAACTGGCGCTTGCCCATCCGGAAATCAGGGAAATTGATCTGAACCCGGTTATTGTGCGGCCAGATGGCTATGAAGTTGTCGACGCGCGCATGATCCTGAATTCGAAAGGCCACTGACATGACCGACAAGCTGTTAGTTACGAAAGAAGGTCACGTGGTGACCTTGACCCTCAACATGCCCGAGACGCGCAACGCGTTGACCGACGCGGATCTTTGCGATGCGCTCGTCAACGCATTGCATACGATCAACGCAGACCAGTCCGTGCGATGCGCCATACTGACCGGAACGGGCAAGGCCTTTTCATCCGGCGGCAACCTCAAACACATGCAGGAAAAGTCATCGATCTTCGGCGGTGATGCTATTGATGCAAAGGATCGGTATCGCGAAGGAATTCAACGTGTTGCCAGAGCTGTCTGGGAATGTGAAGTGCCTCTGATCGCGGCGGTCAACGGCCCTGCTTACGGCGCTGGATGCGACATGACCTGCATGTGCGATATCCGTATCGCGTCTTCCCGTGCAACGTTTGCCGAGAACTTTGTTCGTGTCGGCTTGATCTCCGGCGATGGTGGCGCCTGGCTGCTGCCGCGTCAGGTCGGCCTTTCACGGGCAGCCGAAATGACGTTCACGGGCGATCCGGTGGATGCTGAAACGGCGCTTTCCTGGGGGCTCGTTTCGAAGGTGACCGAACCTGAAGAACTGTTGCCCGAAGCAAACAGGCTGGCATCACGAATTGCGCAAAACCCGCCTCGCCAATTGCGCATGGCCAAGCGCCTGTTGCGGGAAGGTCTGAACACCCGTTTCGACAGTCTGCTGCAGTTGGCTGCCGTTTATCAGGGAGCGTGCCACCAGACCGAGGATCACTCTGAAGCAGTGGATGCGCTGCTGGAAAAGCGCGCGCCTCAGTTCACCGGACGTTGACAAACAACACCGGCACCGAGTTTGAAGCCCGGTGCCGGTGTTCATTCAAAAATCAGGTTGAAGCCAGGTTAGGTGGTTGAGTTGACTTCCTTCAGTTCGACCTTGTAGCCCCACAATTGTTCAACATATCTCAACGTGGCCGCTTTGCTGTCGGCGTCCAGTGAAACGCCATTGCGCCGAACAGCCTGCAGGTGCAGACAACGATCTCCCCGTAAATCCGCATCAACGATCTGGATGTCCGGTTCCATGTTGGAAAGATCGTGATTGCGGGCCAGCACGTCGCGCAAATGACGATAGCCGTGATCGTTGTGGATCCCCGTGATGGTGCAATAGGAGGCGCTTGCCTCATCGGCCAGAGCGAACATCCGGAAGCGCCGCATGACAGTTGGCGACAGGAATTGCTGGATGAAACTCTCGTCCCGATAGTTTGCCCAGGCGTGTTTCAGCACGTTACGCCAATCTCCTGACCCCGCAATGTCGGGGAACCATTCCCTGTCTTCCTCCGTTGGTTCCTCGCACACCCGTTTGATGTCCTGCATCATGGCAAAACCCAAAGCATAGGGATTGATGCCGCCATAGCGCGGATCATCGAAGCCGGGTTGGGTCAGCACGTTGGAATGACTGTGCAGGATTTCCAGCATGGCACCGTCCGTCAGGCGGCCCTCGGCGTAGAGTGCGTTCAAAATGTAGTAGTGGACGAAGCAGGCGCAGCCTTCGTTCATCACCTTGGTCTGCTTCTGCGGATAGAAATACTGACCCACATTGCGCACGATCCTGAGGATTTCACGTTGCCAGGATTGCAGTATAGGGCTGTAGAGCTCGAGGAAATAGAGGAGGTTTTCCTCCGGAAGCTGCATCTCGCGTTTGCGTTCCAGCAGCGCGGCGTCGCCGTTTCTTTCGTCGGCCGGCTTGTCGAGAATGGTGTTCCAGAGATAATGGACGTTCTTCTCCGCCGCGGCGAGCCGTTCCTGACGTTGCTCTTCTGCTTCGCGCAGGGACAGCTGGCGCGGACGGCGGTGCCGGAATACGCCGAAGGACATCAGCGCGTGGGCAGCGTCAAGCAGAGCCTCGACTTCATCGGCACCATGCTTTTCCTCGCAGCCTGCGATAAACCGGCGCGCATATTCCAGATAGTCAAGAATGCCTTCCGCGTCTGTCCACTGTTCAAACAGGTGGTTGGACTTGAAAAAATGGTTATGGCCGAAGGCTGCGTGCGCCATGACGAGCGCCTGAAGCGGCATGGTGTTTTCTTCAAGGCAATAGCTGATGCACGGATCGGAATTGATGACGATCTCGTAGGCCAACCCGCGTGCACCCTTTCTGTAGAGGCGTTCATGGCCGAGGAAATGCTTGCCAAATGACCAGTGATGATACATCAGCGGCATGCCGATGGAGGAATAGGCGTCGAGCATCTGCTCTGACGAAATGATCTCGATCTGGTTGGGGTAGGTGTCCAGCTCCAGATCTGTCCGGGACACGTGCTCAATCGCGTCAAAGGTTCTGCGTAGCGTATCGAAATCCCAGTCGGCCTGATCGAACAGCGGGGTCGATTTGGAAGATTCGGCACGCCTATCCATGGTTCTTTCCTGCATGATCCTTTGCGAAGAGTTCGCGGAAAACGGGATAGATATCGGAGGCCTTGGAAACACGTTTCCTGGCAAAATTCGGCCAGATATCAGCGACCTGACGATAGGACTCCCATAATTCCATGCCACTGGCTTCGCTGTTGATCAGTTGAGCTTCGTCCTCGTCGACAATCTCGACATAGGCAAAGTACTGGCAGATCTTCATCAGCTCCTCGTTCAGAAGCGATGCGCATTTTGAAGAATCGCCGCTGAAGTTCTCACCATCGGAGGCCTGAGCGGCGTAAATGTTCCACTCGGATGGCGGATATCGCTCGTCTATGACGTCTTTCATCATGACAAGAGCGGTACTGACAACGGTTCCTCCGGTCTGGGGAGAATAGAAGAAGGTTTCCTCGTCCACTTCGGATGCATCATGGGTATGGCGAATGAAGACGATATCGGTCTTTTCATAACGCCGGTCGAGGAACAGGTGCAGCAGCATGAAGAACCGCTTGGCCAGGTCTTTTTCCCGTTCTCCCATGGAAGCAGATACGTCCATCAGGCAGAACATGACGGCATTTGCATTGGGTTCGGGCTGCTGTTCGAAATAATTGTAGCGAACGTCCAGCGGGTCGATATAGGCCACCACCCGGCGACGCCTCATGATCTGGTCACGCTTTGCCCTGAGGGCGATGAGTTCGTCTATCTGTTCCTTGGTGGGGGAGGAAATCTGTTCCAGCAGCAGAATACGCCTCAACAGGTTCAGCGTTTCCTTGTCTTTGGGGCGGCCAAGTCCGATCCTTCGGCCAAGCGAGTTGCGCATTGTGCGCGCAACATTGATGTTGGCCGGAGCACCTGTGGTCGAATATCCTGCCCGGCGCGGATGGGTCTTGGTGATTTCCTTCAGGCTCTGCTTGATCAGGTCGGGCAGCTCGAGATCGTCAAAGAAGAAATCGAGGAACTCTTCGCGCGAGAGCGCGAACAGAAAATCATCCTCGCCTTCACCGTCCGGCGAGCCCTGTTTGCCGGCACCGCCCGCACCGCCCTGTGGCGGTTTTTCGATCTTGTCGCCGGTCTGGAAGGTCTTGTTTCCGGTAAAGACCTGTTCCCGCCGGCCGCTTTCACGCGATTGCCTGAAAGTCGGCTCGGCGATCCCTTCTGTGGGCACGGAAACGTCCTTGCCGCGATCGACATCGGCAATGCCACGTTCGCGCACGGCTTCTTCGACCGCCCTCTTGATTTGAGTGCGAACCCGTTTGAGAAACCGGCGCCTGTTGCTAAGACTCTTGTCCTTCGGGTTCAACCGGCGGTCGACGAAGTGCGCCATCGTTCATTCGGCCTCCACGTATCTTACCCTGCCTTGTTGACGCGCATGTACCATTCGACCAGGCGTCTGACCTGACGTTTGGTGTAACCGTGCCCGGTCATGCGCTCGACGAACTCGTGATGCTTGGCGTCGGTCTTCTTGTCCCGTTTGGCGCCGAAGCTGATCACCGGCAACAGTTCCTCGACCTTGCCGAACATGCGTTTTTCGATGACCTGACGCAGTTTCTCATAACGCCGCCAGTCCGGATTCTGGCCGTGGTTCTCTGCGCGTGCACGCAGCACGAACTTGACGACCTCGTTCCGGAAGTCCTTCGGGTTGGCAACGCCCGCCGGCTTTTCGATCTTTTCGAGTTCCTTTTCCAGAACCTCACGGTCGAAAATCTGGCCCGTGTCCGGATCCTTGTAGTCCTGCTCCTCGATCCAGGCATCGGCATAAGCAATGTACCGGTCGAACAAGTTCTGGCCGTAATCGGTATAGGATTCCAGATAGGCCTTCTGGATTTCATTACCGATGAATTCGGCGTAGTGCGGCGCAAGCTCCGTCTTGAGGAAGTCGAGATATTTGCTCTCGGTTTCCTTGTCGAACTGCTCCCGCCTGATGGCCTGTTCAAGCACATACATCAGGTGAACCGGGTCAGCCGAGATCTCCTCGGTATCATGGTTGAAGGTTTCCGACAGAACCTTGAACGCAAAGCGCGTCGATATGCCGTTCATGCCTTCATCGACACCAGCCGCGTCCCGGTATTCCTGCAGCGACTTTGCCTTGGGATCGGCGTCTTTCAGCATTTCGCCGTCGTAAACCCGGAGCTTGGAATAAAGCGTCGAGTTTTCATGCTCGTGTAGACGGGTCAGTACGCTGAACCTTGCCAGAAGCGGCAGGGTCTCGGGTGCGCAGGGCGCGTCCGATAGCGCGCTTTCACTCAGAAGCTTTTCATAGATTTCAGCTTCGCCGGTGGCGCGAAGGCAATAAGGCACCTTAACAACGCTGATGCGGTCCAGAAACGCTTCGTTGTTCTTGTTGTTCTTGAACTGATGCCATTCGGATTCATTCGAATGCGCCAGGATCAGGCCGCGATAGGGCAGGGCGCCGATGTTTTCGGTGCCCACGTATGACCCCTCCTGCGTTGCCGTCAGAAGCGGGTGCAGCACCTTGATGGGTGCTTTGAACATCTCGACGAATTCCATCAGACCCTGCGTCGTCCGGTTGAGTGCACCGGAGAAGCTGTAGGCGTCAGGATCGTTCTGGCTGAATTCCTCCAGCTTCCGGATATCGAGCTTGCCGACCAGGGAGGAAACGTCCTGGTTGTTCTCGTCGCCGGGTTCGGTCTTCGTCACGCCGATCTGCTGCAGCCGCGAGGGAAACAGCTTCACGATGGTGAATTTCGAGATGTCGCCATCAAATTCCTGCAGGCGTTTTGCCGCCCATGGCGAAATCAGTCCCGACAAAAGCCTTCTGGGAATGTTGTACTTGTCCTCAAGCAGATCGCCCATGCGCTCAGGACTGAACAGACCGAGAGGCGACTCGTAAATGGGGCTGAGCTGATGGCCAGCCTTGAGCACGTATATCGGCTCCTGTTCTATCAATCGCTTGAGAATTTCAGCGATACTGGACTTGCCGCCACCGACCGGTCCGAGCAGATAAAGGATCTGCTTGCGCTCCTCCAGACCCTGACTGGCATGTCTGAAGAAGCCGACGATGCGCTCGATCGTCGCTTCCATGCCGTAAAGGTTCTTGAACGGCGCGTATCGCTTGATTGTTCGATTCATGAATATACGGCCAAGACGCTGGTCCTGACTCGTATCGATGACCTCGGGCTCTCCAATCGCGGCCATCATTCGCTCTGCCGCCGTGGCGCGCATGAGCGGATCGTCTCTACAACCCAGGAGATAATCCTGGATTGAAAGCTCTTCCAGCTTCTTATTTTTGTAGTCTTCGGCGAACCGTGTGTAGATCTCCATCATTCGACTTCCATTTTAAGGCGATTCCGCATAATCGACCCCTATAAGGATACATGGGGTGCTCCTCCGCGGAGGCAATCCAATCTTTTGGATTCCGTAAATTTTTCGCTTTCAAAATAAAGTGCGATTTCTGATTCGTGCTGGATTCGTTGGCTCAGATGATACCACGCGAACAAGCCCGCGTGTTGGATTTCAGGCCGGGCAGTGGATATCTGGGCACCCGGCCACCACCCGGAAAGCACAAATGTTTCCAGGTGGAGCCGTCGGTTTTCCGCGGATTTGCAGCCAAATTTACCTTAAGGCCAATTAGGTGATGCGCTGGCCGTTCTGGTCGAAGAAATATTGCTTGTCCTGCTGAGCCGATATGCGGATCTGCTCTCCGACATCGATGCGATGCTGGCCGAACAGGCGGACCGTCAGCTCCGATGCGTCGGTGTCGACAATCAGGTTTGTATCTCCGCCAAGGTTCTCTATGTGGGAGACGCGGCCCGAGAGGGGCCCCTCCGGATCCAGCACCAGGTCTTCCGGCCGGATGCCGAGCGTGCGTGTGTCGCCATTGATCAGCGTGCTTGCAGGAAGGAAATTCATCGAAGGAGCCCCAAGAAAGCCGGCGACGAACTGGTTTGCCGGATTGTTGTAGAGCTCCATCGGGCTGCCAACCTGTTCGACGCGGCCGTCGCGCAGGAGAACGATCTTGTCAGCCAGGGTCATGGCTTCGGTCTGGTCGTGGGTCACATAGATCATCGACGCTGAAAGTTGCCTGTGAAGTCTTGAGATCTCCAGACGTGTGTTCATGCGCAGCGCGGCGTCGAGGTTGGAAAGCGGTTCATCGAACAGGAAGAGTTTCGGCTGCCGGACGATTGCACGCCCGATTGCCACGCGCTGGCGCTGGCCCCCGGAAAGTTCCGACGGGTACCGGTCCAGATAATCTTCCAGATTGAGCATCCGGCTGGCTTCGGCAACACGCTTCTCGATCTCCGCTTTCGGCTGGCGCTCCTGCTTCAGAGCAAGGGACATGTTGCCGCGAACATTGAGATGCGGGTAAAGCGCATAGGACTGGAAGACCATGGCAATGCCACGCTTGGCCGGAGGCGTCGCGTTGACCACCTTGCCCCCGATAGTGATCTCGCCGGAAGAGGCATCCTCAAGCCCCGAAATCACCCGCAACAAGGTTGACTTCCCGCAACCCGACGGACCGACGAAGACCACGAATTCGCCGTCTTCGACCTCCAGATCGATGTCTTTCAGAACATGGACGGCACCAAAAGATTTGTTGACGCCTTTCAGTGTCAAAGCCGTCATTGCTCGGTCTCCTTCAAGATAACGGGCTTGCCGCTGCGAATGCTTTCATCCGCCGCAAGGCAGATTGCCAGAGAGTTCACCGCGTCGTTCATGTGGCGGGTAAGGTCCATGTCTTCCGTGATTGCCTTGAGCACGAAGGCCTGTTCGGCGTCACAAAGTTCCTGGTGTCCGGGTTCGGAGGGCAGTTCGATCAATTGATCGCCATTTGGTTTGTGAACGAGGATGCCGCCGACCCTGGTATGACCGTCAATATCGGACGAGGCACCCTTGTCGCTGTCGGTTATCGAAACGGACCCGTTAGGTGAAACGATATCCTTCACGAAAAAGGCGGTTTCGGACATCATCGGACCCCAGCCGGCCTCGTACCAGCCCACCGAGCCGTCAGCGAAGACGACCTGGAACTGGCCATAATTGTACATGTCCTGCGCAATCTCGTCGCTCAAGCGCACACCCATTCCATGCACCCGCTCAGGTTCCGCGTCGGTGATCTGACACATCACATCGACATAGTGAACGCCGCAATCGACGATCGGGCTGGTGGTTCGCATGAGAGCCTTGTGGGTTTCCCATTCCGAGCCGCTGGATTGCTGGTTGAGGTTCAGGCGGAAGACGAACGGACCGCCAAGGTCCTGCGCTTCCTTGATGAGGCGTTGCCATGAAGGATGGTGGCGCAGGATATACCCGACCACGAGCTTGCGTCCGGTTTCCCTGGCCTTTGCCACCACCCGCCTGGCATCGGCAACATTGGTCGCCAGCGGCTTTTCGACGAAAACATGTGCTCCGGCATCCATCGCCGCACATGCATAGTCCGCATGACTGTCCGAATATGTGGCAACAACCACGATGTCCGGCCGTGTTTCCATACCGGCTTCAAATGTTGTGAAGACAGGGTAGTCGGAAAGCTCCGGCGGCAGGGTTGCGGGTGAGCGATTGACCAGTCCGACGACCTGGGCCGAAGGGAGCTTGTGATAGGCCAGAGCATGGGAGATCCCCATGTTGCCGAGGCCGACGATAAGGACACGTTTCATTTGACCGCTCCTGACGTAATGCCGCGGATAAGCTGGCGCGAGAAAATGACATAGAGGATGAGAACCGGCAGGATCGCCATCGACAGGGCCGAGAGAACGGCATTCCAGTCGGTCACGAACTGGCCGATAAAGACCTGGCTGCCCAGGGTCAGTGTTTTCACTTCTTCAGCCGGCGCCAGGATCAGCGGGAACCAGAGGTCGTTCCAGATAGGGATCATGTTGAACACTGCAACTGTCGCCATGGCCGGGCGGACAAGAGGCAGTACCAGCTTGAAGAAGATCGTATATTCGGTGAGGCCGTCGATGCGGCCGGCGTTTTTCAGGTCATCGGACACCTGGCGCATGAATTCGCTCAGGATGAACACCGCTAGCGGCAGGCCCTGGGCGGTGTAGACCAGAATCAGGGCCATGAGAGTGTTCACCAGACCCGTCGCAACCATCATTTCCAGGATGGCGACGGTCCCGATGCGAATCGGGATCATGATGCCGAGCGCCAGATAGAGCCCCATCAGCATGTTGCCGCGGAACCTGTATTCGCTGAGCGCAAACGCGGCCATGGCACCGAACAGCAGGATGAAAAACAGAGATGCCACTGTCACGATCATCGAGTTCTGGAAGTAGAGGAAGAAATCTCCCTGCTTCATCACGGTCTGGTAGCCGATCATCGAAAAACTGTCGGTGGTCGGCAGCGCCAGCGGCTCCCGGAAGATTGCCTTCCGGGTCTTGAAGCTGTTGATCAGGATGACGAACACCGGAAACAGTGCAATGAGCGTGTAAAGGATCAGCGCTCCGTGCATTGCCAGCGTATTGAGCGGGTTTGTGCGTGCCTTATGCATGGTCCACCTCAAAGCTGATATCGGCGCATCCGGGTCTGTATTCCGAAGAGGTAGATACAGACGCCGATCAGGATGATCGCGAACATGGCGCTTGCAATCGCGGAGCCCATGTAAGGGTCGCCCAGTTGCAGCTGAAAACCGAAGAAGGTGCGATAGAGAAACGTGCCCAGGATATCGGTTGAGAAATCCGGCCCCGCCAATGCTCCCTGCGCGGTGTAGATCAGGTCGAAGGCATTGAAGTTGCCGACGAATGTCAGGATCGAAATGATGCCTATGGACGGCAGGATCAACGGCAGCTTGATCTTCCAGAAGGCGGACATCCCGGTGATGCCGTCAAGTTCCGCGGCTTCAAGGATCTCCTCGGGAATCGAGAGCAGAGCGGCATAGATCAACATCATCGGTATGCCGACGAACTGCCAGACGGAAATCAGCGACAGCGTCGTCAGTGCATAGTCTTCCTTGCCGAGCCAGGGCGTATAGAGAAACTTCAGGCCAATGGCATCAAGCATCGAGGGCGCAATACCCCAGATCGGCGACAGGATCAGCTTCCAGGCAAACCCGACGATCACGAAACTGAGGATCGTTGGAATGAAGATGGCCGAACGATACAGGCCGGCGAAGCGCAGACGCGGGTGGCTCAGGATTGCGGCAAGAGCGATACCGATCGGGTTCTGCACAATCATGTGTATGAAAAAGAACCAGAAATTGTTGCCGAGCGCATTCCAGAACTGATCAGACCAGATCGGATCGCCGAACAGGGACTGAAAGTTCTGCAGGCCGACAAAGACACGTGTCTGGTCGATCTGGCTGTAAAGCGCCAGCCGCAGAGTATTGAACAGGGGGAAGATCATCACCGCCGTGTAAACCAGCACCGCAGGCGCCAGGAACACGATGATGTGCCATCGGATTTTGGGTTTGTGCTGGCTCACTGTCGTTCTCATTTCCTGAGCGCTGTGCCGGTTGCAGTCGGCAAGCAAAACGATCCCACAAGAAACCATCCGGGCGGATGTGTAGAAACCCGCCGCGTTTCGCCTTGAATTGCAAACCCCTCCCGACCGGAAAGGCGGGGAGGGGTGTCAGTTTCTTATTTCTGAGGCTCGTACCAGGTGGCAAGGCCATCCTGCAGCTTGGCACCAAGCTCTTCCGGAGAAGACGTTCCCTTAATCGCTGCAACAGATGCGCCCCAGGTTTCGTTTTCCAGGTTGGGCGTGCCACGGGACAGGATGTGGTAAGTCGAGCGAATGGTGGATTCACACTCGTCGCGCCAGCTTGCGAATTCCTTGGCGAGCGGATCTTCCAGCTCGACCGGCTCTTTCGAAAGCGGGAAGAAGCCCGGCAGGGCATTCCCCATGATCGAAGCGAATTCCGGGCTGGCCACCCAGGCCAGGAACGTACGTGCAGCTTCCGGGTTTTCCGACTTGGCGTTCATGCCGATGCCGATGTCGGTGTGATCGGAAATGTAGCAGGTATCGCCAGCATTCTGGACCGGTGGCTTGAACGCGCCGAGTTCAAAATCGGCCTGCGTGTTGAAGCCTGCAATTTCCCAGGAACCAGCCGGATAGATTGCCGCCCGACCGAGGGTAAAGATGTTCTGGCTGTCCGGATAGGTCTGTGCTTCATAGCCGTCGCCCAGATACGGACCCCACTTGGCGAGCGTCTCGAAAGGCGCAACCCACTGCGGATCCGTCAGCTTCTGTTCACCGCTGATGAGTGCCAGACGGCCTTCTTCACCCTTCCAGTAGTTCGGGCCAATGTTGTTGTAGCCCATCGTGGCTGCTTCCCACTGGTCATTCGTGCCCATGGCCATGGGAATGTAGGAGCCGTCTTCCTTGATCTTGTCGAGCGCCGCGAAGAACTCTTCTTCGGTTTTCGGAACTTCAAGGCCAAGCTCTGTAAAGGCGTCCTTGTTGTAGATGAAGCCATGGATCACCGATGCCATCGGCACACAGAACGTTGCCGAAGCGTCGTCGGTCTGCCAGGCGGACTTGGCAACGTCGGAGAAATTCGACATGGCGTCCAGGTCGCTGAGATCTGTCAGGTGACCGGCATCATAAAGGGCAAGCGAAGCGTCGAACGGACGGCAGGTAATCAGGTCTCCGGCACTGCCCGCGTCAAGCTTGGAGTTCAGAACGGCGTTGTATTCGGCCGGGGCGGAAGGCGAAAACTTGACCTTGATGCCCGGGTGTTTTGCTTCAAAAGCCGGAATGATCTTTTCCTGCCAGAGGGTCAGATCGTCATTCCGCCAGCTCTCAATGGTGAGCGTTGCGTCTTCAGCAAATGCGATTGTGGATGTTAATGCGGTTCCTGCCAGGGCAAGGGCAACTGTCTTGCGTATCATTATGGCTCCTCCAGTTAATTCTTGAATTCAGGTATTTGTCAGTTCCAACCGTGCCATTGCACGGTCTACCCGGCCTTCTTCGGACCGTAGGATGGCTTGTGCCTCTTCCCGGGATTTGACCCCGAAAGCGATGAGGCAGGCAACTTTCACGTCGTTGTTTGCCGCCTTCAAAGCGTGTAATGCGCCTGCTTCGTCCACATCGGCGATGTCCTGAACAATCCGGCGCGCGCGCATGTGAAGTTTTTCGTTATCCGCGTGCAGATTGACCATTCGGCCGCGATAGACATGGCCAAGCTCGACACCCATCAGGGTCGACAATGTGTTCAGCGCAATCTTTTGCGCTGTCCCGGCTCCCAGTCGGGTCGAGCCGGATAGAATTTCCGGCGGCGTGTTGAGAAAAATGGCGTGGTTCGCAAGGTCGAACAAGGCCGCGTTCTCATTGTTTGCAATCGCGATGATCGGTGTCCCGGCAGCTTTTGCGAGTTCCGCCGCCTTGACGGCATAGCGCGTATCGCCACTTGCAGACACCACGACAAGACAGTCCTTCGGACCGATGGTTTCCAGCGCTGTCGCGAGGCCGTGGCTTTCATCTTCCACGTCGCCCGGCATGTCGGCGGTTGTCGGAATTCCACCTGCCATCAGGATCTTGACCTGTCTGGTGGGGATGCCGAACGTTCCACCCAGCTCCATTCCGTCCGCGGCGGCCATCAGGCCGGAGGAACCGGCAGCAGCGTAGTAAAGCGTTCCGCCATTACGGATGGCAGCCGCCATGACGGCAGCCCCTTTGGCAATGACGCCGGAGCAGGCCTCCACCGCTTGCGCGGCTTCCACGTTCGCTCTGGCAATGGCTGACGCGGCCTCGCTCAAAGGCAAGGCGTCCAGCGTTTTTTCCATCGCATAGAGCTGCTCGGTTTTACGTGGCGGCATTCGATTACTCCAAATTCCGGGTAATCATACCTATTTAATACCATTAGTCTACCATTTTCTTTTTCGTTTAAATTTCGTAAGCAAATCTGACAAAATCAGGCGTTTTGGAGGGGGGGTGGCCTTTTCATCTGGAAATAGGTATTATATAGGTATCAATATGACGTACCAGCTTCAGACAATCGCGATCGATGGCGGTGGCACCCGTTGCCGGGTGGCATGCATGATTGGCGGACAAAAGCACATTGTTGAAGCCGGTAGCGCCAATGTGTCGACGGACCTTGAAAGTGGTGTGGCGGAAATCGTCAGCGGTCTGGGCGAATTGGCGCGCAAGCTCGATATCCCCGCAGCGGCATTTGAGCCGGTTCCTGCATATATAGGTCTGGCAGGCGCATCGTGGCCTGAAATCGTGGCGAAAGTGGCTGCGCGTTTGCCGTTGAAGCATGTGCGTGTCGAGGATGACCGCCCCTCGGCCGTTCGCGGTGCGCTGGGAAGAGATGACGGGATCCTGGTGCATTGCGGGACCGGTTCCTTTCAGGCGATGCAGCGCGCTGGGCGGATTGTACTGACAGGGGGGTGGGGCCCGGTCCTTGGTGATGAGGCCTCGGCTCAATGGGTCGGGCGCAAGGCGCTCAGTGCCGTGTTGATGGTTCAGGATGGTGTTCGGCCTGTTTCGGAGTTGACCGAACACCTGCTGGAAAAGTTTGGCAGCCCTGCAGGTATCGTTGCTTTTGCAGGAAATGCCTCACCAGCTGATTTCGGCAATCTTGCCAAAGGCGTGACTGAAGCGGCGGCGGAGAACGATCCGGCCGCAATAGAGATAATGCGATCAGGGGCGGATCACATTGCAACGCACGTGCGTGCTCTTGGTTGGTCGGAAGGATTGCCGCTGCTTTTGACAGGTGGAATTGCCGCGCACTACGCGCCTTATCTTGATGTGCGGATGCAGCAGGCACTTGCCCAACCCAAGGGGCAACCGATCGATGGAGCGCTGTCCCTGGCCCGCGAATTTGCAGAGGAGTTGTCCGAATGCTCAGTGTAGCTGAATTTCTGCAGCCGGACGCCTGGCTGTCCGAGAATGCAGGGCCACGCTATGTCCAGCTTTGCCGACGGCTTGAAGACGGCATAAACGACGGCGTTCTGGCCCCCAACAGCTCTCTGCCGCCCGAGCGTGAGCTGGCGGACATGACGGAACTGTCTCGCGTAACCGTTCGCAAGGCGATCCAGGAACTGGTTCAAAAGGGTCTTATCGAACAGCGGCAGGGATCCGGTTCCTTCATTCGTGAGGCAGCTCCAAAGGTTGAGCAGTCCCTCTCGTTTCTCACCTCCTTCAGCGAAGACATGAAACGGCGGGGGATGGAGACGACGTCGAAATGGCTTGAGCGCGGCATCTTTCTCCCCTCGGCGGAAGAAACATCCATACTGGAGCTGCAGCCCGACGCCTCGGTGGCACGCATTTCGCGCTTGCGCGAGGCGGACGGCCGGCCGATGGCCCTGGAGCGTGCGGCGTTGCCTCTCGACATCCTGCCCAATCCGCTGCAGGTCATCACCTCGCTATACGAGGTCCTTGACCTGACTGGTCAACGCCCGGTACGTGCCCTGCAGAAGATCTCGGCGGTCAATCTGTCGGCTGAGGATGCCGAACTGCTCGGAGTTGCCGAAGGCGACGCCGGTTTGAACATCCAGCGCATTTCCTATCAGGAAAACGGACGCGTCGCCGAGTTCACCAAGTCCCTTTATCGCGGCGACGCCTACGACTTTGTCGCCGAACTGCGTCTTTCGGAATAGAAACGGTTCACTCCTGCACGCTTCTGAGGATCTTTTCCGCGAGCCTCAGGTGTGGGCGGTCGAGCATTTTTCCGTCAAGCTGAGCGACCCCGTCACCGGCGGCCTGCAGCGTTTCAATCACGCGGTGCGCCCAATCCAGCTCATTCTTTGTAGGGGCCAACTGTTGATGGATGGGATCAATCTGCGCCGGATGTATGGCAAGCTTCCCATCAAAGCCAATCGCCCGCGCCTGCTGTGTCTCACGCACAAAGCCTTTTTCATCGCGAAAATCGGTATAAACGGAATCGATCGCCAGCACTCCGGCATCCCTGGCGGCAAAGAGAGCCAGATCACGTGCCGTTGCGAAGGGCGAAAGATAAGAATTGTCCTGATCCCGGTTTGTCAGGGCGCCTAGGTCGGCCTGCAGATCCTCACCGCCCCAGGTCAGTCCGGTCAGGAGCGGGTGCGCCCAATCGAGCCGCATGAGATTGCGGACAGCTCGAACCGTTTCGGAGCAGATTGCAACGATACCCGGGAGCTTGTCGGGATTGTGGGCCCGGATAATCCCGGCAAAGCGATCGATATCCTGCGGCCCTTCGCACTTGGGCAGCAGATAGCCGTCCGGAGAGCTTGCGATGGTATGAGCGACGTCGAGTTCCGTCAGATCGGTATCCAGACCATTGACGCGTACGTAGCGAGCCGACCCACTTTGGAGCTGAAGCCTGGCTGCCGTCATTGTGCGGGCTTCGGCTTTCCGCTGAGGTGAGACCGCATCTTCCAAGTCGAAAATGACGGCATCGGCGCCAGCCGACAGCGCCTTTTCCGTTTTTCTGGCATCGTCTGCCGGAACAAATAGCCAGGACCGGTGCCTGTGTGGCGGAATGGGCATTTCGCTATTCCTGTTCTGGAAGCAACCCGGCGATTGAAGCCACGTAAGTGTCGACATCGTCTCGGTCGGAGTTGAACCACTCCAGCGACCAGTTCATGGCACCGAGCAAAGTGTAGCGCAAATGTCGGATCTGGACCGGCGTCGCCGCCGCGCCCAGATAAGCGCCAATAATGTCATTCCAGACCGAGTTGTAAGCACGGCGCACCGCTTTCAGTTCTTCCCTGACCGTATCGGGCACAAAGGGGTAGCATCGAATATGTGCGGATGAAAAATCGCTCTCCGACAAAAGAGTTTTCAAGTGTATGCGCATCGCAAGAATGAGCCGCTCCCGGGCGGACAGGTGACTGCTTTGCTCCAATTCTCCCTTCACAGCGTCTTCCACCATCTCGACCCCAAGACGCATGACTTCCGAGGCCAGCGCTTCCTTGGAAGGAAAATGATAGTAAAGGCTTCCAGCTTTCATGCCGACTTCGGCAGCCAGGTCCCTCAGGGACATGTCGGCATATCCGATCTCGCGCATCATGCGCGCCGCCACTCCCAGGATTTCACGCCGGGCCTCCGCGGCCTTCGCCTTGGATCTCTGCCTGGAGGGTTTGGCTTCTTCGCTCACTTGTCGCTCCCTTGAAAGGAAGAGATGCAGATGTTTCCAACGCCTTTATGCGTTTCAAGGGCCGTGAAAGCAGCTGGGGCTGTATCAAAGGAAATGATTTCGGAAATCTCCGGCCGGATTTCGTGTTGCTCCAGTGCCCGGTTCATTGCCTGGAAGGCGGCGCGCGATCCGCAGGAAACCGAGTGAAGTGTCAGGCGTCGTGTCAGCACGAGCGGCAGGAACAGTTCCGCCTTGTTACCCGTGACATTTCCGATCAGAACAATGGTTCCGCCTGTTCTGACAGCCTTGATGGAAGCTGCAAGGGTTTCCGCGCCACCCAGCTCCAGAACGCGGTCGCATCCAATGCCGCCTGTTACCGTTCGGACTGATTGAGCCCAGTTTTCCTCAGTTGATCTGTCAATCACGATGTCCGCGCCGAGCTCTCGGACCTTCTCTGCTTTCGAAGGTCCGGAAGTCGTGATGATTGTGCGGGCGCCGGAAGCCTTGGCAAGTGACAAGGCCATCAACGCAACACCGCCGGTACCAAGAATGAGAACTGTTTCGCCGGGGCGGATCGGAGCCGGTTCGCTCAAGGCGCTCCAGGCCGTAACGCCCGCGCAGGGCAGGGTGGCAGCCTCTTCGTCGCTGAGATGGTCCGGAACCCGAACGAGGGTTGAGGCCGGGAATACGCAGTGACTGGCAAGAACACCGTCAAGGGGACCGCCAAGTCGTCCGACTTCGAGGTCGGCGGGAGGAGGACCGCCTTGCCAGTGCTGGTAAAAGGCAGGGCAGACCCTGTCACCGATTTTGAAACCGGTTACGTCTTTTCCGGTTTCGACGACCACACCAACTCCATCCGACAGGGGAATGAGCGGTGGCTGGACCATCTTTCCATGCTGTCCGCGCATGACGACAAGGTCGCGGTAATTCAGCGAAACCGCCCGCATTTCCAGCAAGACGTCACGTGGACCGGGGCGAGGGAGTTCGCCCGTCTTTCTGATCAGGTTGTCCAACCCGAACCCGTTTGAAAACGACCAGTATTCCATGCGGTTACATCCGTTTGGCGACTTCTTCCAGCATGACCTCGGTTGCGCCGCCACCTATGGCTTGCACCCGCGCATCACGCGACATGCGTTCAATAGCACTTTCCCGCATGAAACCCATACCGCCGTGAAACTGAACGCAGGCATACATGACCTCGTTCACCAGTTCGCCGCAATAGGCCTTGATCATCGAGACTTCCCGGACAAGGTCCTCGCCGTGCGCGGCACGGGCTGAAGTGGCATAAACCATCTGTCGTCCGGCTTCGACCTTCGCGCTCAGTTCTGCCAGACGATTGCGAATGACCTGCTTGTCCCAGAGTGGCGCTCCGAAAGCCCTGCGATCCCTGACATAATTGACTGTCATTTCGATCGCTGCCTGTGCTTCGCCCATCGCCATGGCGCCAAGCACAAGCCGCTCGTTCTGAAAGTTCTTCATGATTTCGTAGAAACCACGGCCTTCCTGTCCGAGCACGTTTTCTGCAGGAACGAATACATCGACAAAGGACAGTTCGGCCGTGTCGGAACTCAGCCAGCCATGCTTCTTCAGCGATCTTGAAACGGAAAAACCCGGCGTGCCCTTTTCCACGATGAACATGGTCACCGACTGACTGGGCCTGCCGCTCGTATCGGTTTTCGCCGCCACGCAGTAAACGTCGCCAAGAACGCCGTTTGTGATGAAGGTCTTGGCACCGTTCAGAACATAGCCGTCACCCTCTCGCCTGGCTGTTGTCCGAATGCTCTTCACATCCGAGCCTGCGTCGGGTTCGGTGACACCTACCGCAGTAATGATGTCGCCTGAAATAACCCTGGGCAGATACTTTTCCTTCTGTGCATCGTTGCCGGCATTGAAGATATGAACCGAAGCCATGTCCGTATGGACCAGCGCGGTGATGGCAACGCCTGCATAAGTGCATCGTCCGAGCTCTTCAGCCAGAACGACCGTGGCGCGTTCATCCATGTGCGATCCACCGTACTGCTCGGGATAACGAATGCCGAAAAATCCGAGATCGCCCATCTTGCGCAACAGCTCGCGCGGCGTTGCGCCTTCTTCTTCCCAGGCATTGGCATTGGGTTTGATTTCCTCTTCGACAAAGCGTCGCACCTGCGCGCGCAGCAGATGGTGTTCCTCCTCAAAGAAGAAGCTGCTGGTTGTTGTTGCGTCAAACCCGAGTGCACTCATCTTTCAGTCCTGTCGTCTTGAATTGGAGATCTGGTAAAGTCCGGCTTGCGTTTGTCGACGAAAGCAGAAGTGCCTTCCGCAAAATCCGGGCCTGCGCAAAGACGCGCGTTGGTGTCGCGTTCATGATCGAGAGCCTGCTCCAGATTGGATGTCAGGCCCTTGTCGACGGCCTTCCTGATTTCGACGAAGGCCTCAATCGGCCCCCGAGAAAGGTCATGGGCAAGGGTGAACGCTTCGCGGGGAAGATCGTTATCCTCGACACAGCGTGCAATCAGGCCCCGGTTTTCGGCTTGTGCAGCGCCAAGCGTTTCTCCAGTCAGCATCAACTGCATGGCTTTCGCCCTGCCCATGGCCTGGGGAAGAAACCAGGTATTTCCGACGTCCGGAATAACGCCCAACTTTGGTCCGAACACCTGGATGAAACGGGCCGACCGGGCCGCCAGCACCATATCCGCGGAGAGCGCAAGACCGACACCGCCTCCCGCCGCAATGCCGTTGACCGCGCTGACGACGGGTTTCGGCATGGACCGGATCAGGCGCACCGCCCGGTTCCAGCCGTCGTGGAGCAGCTTGTATATGCCGGAGCCCTTGTCCTCGAGGGCAGCCATCTCGCCGACATGGGCCCCGGCGCAAAAACCTCGCCCCGAACCGGTCACGATCACCGCCCTGACCCTCTCGTCCTCATGGAGGTCCTCAAGCCGCCGGATAAGCTGATCCATCATCGGCTTATGGATGGCGTTCAGCTGGTCAGGTGCAGACAGTGTCAGCGTACCGACGGCATCCGATACATCCAGGGTTATCCAGTCTCTCTCGATTGCATCCATCGAAATCTCCAATTCGACACGAGCTGTTGACATTTATTTCTAACGGTCGTTAGGTAGATGTCAACAGTGAAGCATTGAATGAAAGGTGGCGGCAATGGTCGAAATGGCCGATCTCATCGCCGAATTGAGGGAAACTCAGCGATTATCGTCTGAAGGCGGCGGCGAAAGATTTCGGGCCCGGCACCAGCAGCGGGGCAAGATCTTCGTTCGGGACCGAATTGAATTTCTGCTCGATGCGGGGACGGCATTTCTGGAATTGTCGCCGCTGGCGGCGCATGGGCTCTATGGCGGCGAGGTGCCGGGTGCCGGCATCGTGACAGGCATCGGCCTGATCCATGGCCGGCCCTGCATGATCATCGCCAATGATGCGACGGTCAAAGGAGGTTCGTTCTTTGCCGAGACCGTGCGAAAGCATTCCCGAGCGCAGGAGATCGCCCAGCAACATCGATTGCCCTGCCTATACCTGGTCGACTGTGGCGGCGCATTTCTGCCCGAGCAGGACCGCGTCTTTCCGGACCAGGATCATTTCGGTGGAAGTTTCTGGCGGCAATGCCAGATGTCGGCTGCCGGCATACCCCAGATTTCCGTCGTCTTCGGTGGGTGCACCGCTGGAGGCGCTTACATTCCCGCCCTTTCCGATCAGGTCATCATGGTCAGGGGCACCGGGCGGATTCATCTCGGCGGCCCGCCGATCGTCAAGGCGGCGATCAACGAAATTGTCGACGGCGAGACCCTGGGTGGAGCAGACATGCATACAACGGTTTCCGGTGTCAGCGATCATGTTGCTCCAGATGAGGAAACGGCTTTGCAGAAGCTCCGGGAGATCGTGGCCAATCTTGGTATTGAAGGGGCAATCATGCCGCCGCCCAGGCCCCCGGTCGAACCGTTGGCCAACTCGGGAAATCCGGAAGACTATGCGCCTGTTGATCTGAAACGCCCTGCTGACATGCGGGCTTTGATCTGTTCGATGGTCGATGCGTCTGTTCTGTCCGAGTTCAAGCCGGACTACGGCGCAAGCCTGATCACCGGCTTTGCGCATATCCACGGCTATCCGATTGGAATTCTGGCAAACGACGGCGCCCTGTTTTCTGAAAGCTCGCTAAAGGGTGCGCATTTCATCGAATTGTGCGACCAGCGCCAGATCCCGCTTCTTTTCCTTCAGAACATAACCGGCTTCATGGTTGGAACCGAAGCCGAGAAGGGAGGCATTGCCAAACATTCGGCCAAACTGGTCTATGCGGTCTCCAATGCCCGGGTTCCAAAATTCACCGTCATTGTCGGTGGCAGTTATGGAGCCGGGAACTATGGCATGTGTGGTCGGGGCTTCAGGCCGCGCTTCCTGTTTTCCTGGCCCAACGCCCGGATTGCGACCATGAGCCCGGATGTGGCGTCAACGGTCGTGACCGACCTTCGCCGTGCCAGTCTGAAGTCCGAAGCGAGTGAAGAGGACATTGCAGCCCTTGATGCCAGAACCCGAGAGCAGTTCGAAGAGCAATCCGATCCCTACTACGCCACGGCGAGGCTGTGGGACGACGGCATCATCGAACCGAACCAGACACGTGATGTGCTTGGCCTGTGCATCTCGCTGGCTGCGGGAGAGGACCCGGATACGGGGACGCGCCCGGTTTACAGAATGTGAGGTCCCGGATGTTTGACAGTCTGCTGATTGCAAATCGCGGTGAAATTGCCTGCCGCATCATCAAGACGGCCCGAAAGATGGGGCTGCGGACCGTTGCGGTCTTCTCGGAAGCCGACCGGGACGCGCTGCATGTGCGCATGGCCGATCAGGCGGTTGCCATCGGACCCGCCCCGGCGGGTGAAAGTTATCTGTGCACGGACAAGATCCTTGAAGCTGCCAGACTGACGGGCGCGCAAGCGGTTCACCCGGGCTACGGGTTCTTGTCGGAGCAACCTGATCTGGTCGAAGGGTGCGCCGCACAGGGCCTTGTATGGGTTGGGCCCCATCTGGAAGCGATCACTTCCATGGGGTCCAAGATCGCTGCGAAGAAAATCGCACTTGAGGCAGGTGTTCCCTGCATTCCGGGCTATGCGGGTGAGGACCAGAGCGACGCTGCACTTGTTGCTGCTGCACATGAAATCGGTCTGCCCGTCATGGTCAAGGCCAGTGCGGGCGGCGGTGGCAAGGGCATGCGCGCTGTCTTCGAGCCGATTGATCTTGAAGCTGCGATCAGGGCTGCGCGCACGGAGGCTGCAAGGTCCTTCGGCGATGACCGGTTGCTGATTGAAAGACTGATCCGGAATCCACGACACGTCGAGGTACAGCTCCTGGGCGATAAGCATGGCAACGTGATTCATCTGTTCGAGCGTGATTGCTCGGTCCAGCGAAACCACCAGAAGATTCTGGAAGAAGCCCCGGCTCCGAACCTGACCGAAGCAACGCGCCAGGCCCTCTGTGAGGCGGCCGTGGGACTGGGCCGGAAAATTGGCTACGACAGTACCGGCACGGTTGAATTTGTCATGGACGCCGCGACGAGTGAGTTCTTCTTTCTGGAGATGAACACCCGTCTTCAGGTGGAACATACCGTCACTGAAGAAGTGACCGGCCTTGATCTGGTCGAGCAGCAACTGCTGGTCGCTTCCGGTAGACCGCTGGGACTGACGCAGGATCAGGTGATGTGTACCGGTCATGCCATGGAAGCACGCCTGACGGCGGAAGACGCCTCGGACGGTTTCCGTCCGGAAACGGGAACGATCTTGAAATGGCAGGTCCCTCAGAGCATTCGCTGTGACAGCGGTGTCGATGCCGGGTCAGCCGTTGGCTCCAGCTACGATTCCATGATCGCAAAATTGATCGCTCATGGTCCGGACCGAGACGCGGCGCGCCGAAAGCTGATTGCAGGTCTGGAACGAACGGAAGTCGCCGGACTTAGGACCACCAGGCAGTTCTTGCGGGACGCTCTTCAAACCAAACGGTTTCAAAGCGGTGAAATTACAACGGACTTCCTGAGGCAGGAATGGCCCAAAGGCTGGCGGCAATCGAATGGAGACACGCTGGTCTATGCTGCGCTGGCGCTTCATCTGGCACCAAAGGATAGCAAGTCCCCATGGCAGTCGCTCAGCGGATTCAGGCTCCTGGAGGCTGCCGGTCGGCCAGCTCATGCGGTGTACCTGGATGCAAAAGCACCGGAAAACCGGGTTTCGGTTCAAAAGGTAGCTGGAACCCGGTTCGTTGTTGGCAGGACTTCAGATGAGGAAAGACTGGAGGCGACCTGGCTCGCCCCGGAAACGCTCCGTGTTGAGCGAAACGGTGTTCAGGAAATCATTGGAGTTCTGATCTCCAATGGCATGGTGCATGTGTGGGGCAAAGACTTCGACGCCGCCCATCAAGTTGTTCAGCTGGGCGACTACAACGCTGCGCAGCATCAAAAAACCACGGCGGCACCAGATCGGATTGCAGCGACGATGCCGGGTCTGGTGGTGAACGTGCTGGCGGAAAAGGGAGCAGCCGTCGGTGCTGGAGAAACGCTGGTGGTGATGGAATCCATGAAACTGCTGATGGAGCTGAAAGCGCTCGCCGCCGGAACGGTCGAGAGCATCAGGGCAGTGCCGGGAGAGAGCGTCGAGGCCGGCACGCTGCTTGTGCAGTTGCAGCTCAACGAGGAGCAAAGGGGATAGGTATGGCAGGTCTCTGGTACGAAGAGTTTGAAGAAGGCATGGTGATCGACCATGCCATCACCCGCACCATCACAGAGGCAGACAACATGTTCTTCTGCTCAATGACTTACAATTCGCAGCCGTTGCACATCGACCGGCATTTTGCCGAAAAGACGGAGTTCGGCAAACCCCTGGTCAATTCGCTGCTCACTCTGGGTGCGATGATCGGCATGTCTGTTTCCGAGACTACTCTTGGCACAACGATCGCCAACCTCGGGATGACTGATGTCGAGTTTCCGGCACCCGTCTTTCACGGTGATACTCTGCGGGTGCGCACAACGGTTGGAGAATGCCGCGAAAGCCGATCGCGGCCCAATGCCGGGATCGTCCGGTTTCGCCACGAAGCTTTCAATCAGGACAATGTGCTGGTCGCATCCTGCCAGCGCTCCGCGTTCATGCACAAACGATCAGCGGCATGAACCCTTTGAAGCCTCTTGCCGGACTGAAGGTGCTCGAATTCGATGCCATTGGGCCGGTGCCGTTCTGCGCGATGATGCTTGCTGACCATGGCGCCGAGATCACCCGGGTCACGCGTCCGGGTGGACAGCCCAATGGAGTTGATGCAGGTCAGGATGACCTGCTCTTGCGGGGACGTTCGGCTATCGTTCAGCTTGATCTGAAATCGGATGAAGGCCGGAGTGAAGCGCTGGAACAGGTTGCCGGAACAGACGTTCTGCTGGAAGGTCATCGACCAGGCGTGATGGAAAGGCTGGGGCTCGGCCCCGAGACCTGCCGAAAGATCAATCCGGCGTTGGTCTATTGCAGGATCACCGGATACGGGCAGACGGGGCCTCTTGCTGATCATCCCGGACATGACATCAATTATGTCGCGCTTACCGGCGCCCTTCATGCTGCGGGACATGCCGACCGGGAGCCTGCGCCCATACTGCCGCTGGTAGGTGACTTTGCCGGTGGGGGATTGCTCGGGGCCTTTGGTGTGCTTGCAGCAATCTTTTCTGCGAAGACGACCGGACAGGGCTCGGTTGTCGACACGTCGATGGTTGACGGAACCGCCTTGTTGATGGCGCTGCATTACGGTTGGCAGAATGCCGGTCTTTGGTCGCCGGCGCGTCAGAGCAATCTTCTGGATGGCGCCGCCCCCTTTTACCGATGTTATCGTACGGCCGGGGGCCGCCACATTGCGGTGGGAGCCATAGAACCCAAATTCTACCTGGCCATGTGCAAGGCGTTGGATCTGAACGATCCGCTCTTTCAAAACCAGATGGACAAGAAAAACTGGCCTCAGATGAGCCAGCTTGTCGAAGCCCGGGTCGCGTCAATGAGCAACGCCCAGCTTGATCAGGCCTTGGCGATGCCGGACGCCTGTATCTCCTGGGTGGAGACCACCGCCGACGCGCATCTGGGTGAGCACATTGGAGCCCGTGGGACCATCACAAAGGAAGACGGTCGTTTTTCCGTTGCTCCGGCTCCCCGTTTCAGCCGAACCGGGGATTGTTCCGAAGACACATGAGACATGCAAAAGGCCGGCAAAAGCCGGCCTTCTGACATCTGGTGCCGCCACGGCCTTGTCATGCCGGACCGTCGATTTGCACGCCCGTCAGGCTGCTCAGAAATTTTCGATCCTGGGTGCAAGCTCTTCAAGATCGCGGAAGGCACCAGGGCCAGCGGCCAGGACCGGAGATCCCTTGCGGATCGTCTCTCCTTCAACGGGAAAGCGCAGGTGCTCGCCACCGGCTTCTTTCACCAGGCAATATCCGGCCAGGCAGTCCCATGCATGCATGTAGGGCTCGTAGTAGCCAACGAGCCGGCCCGCAGCGACATGGGCCAGCATCAGCGCGCCGGAACCGGTACGGACGAAATTGCCACCGGCTTCCAGGAGCGACGTGATTGAGGCACCGATCATCGCCGGAGGCACATGACTGTTTCCGCCGATGCCGGTCAGGCCGTTCTGTAGCGTTCTCTCCGGGTCCAGCTCGAGGCTTTGGCCATCCAGGGTCGCTCCCTTGCCTTTCATGGCAGCGAAGGTTTCATTGTCGCAAGGGGCCTTGATGACACCGATGACCGGCTCACCATCGTGAAGCAGCGCTATGGAAACGCACCAGCTGGACAGACCGTTGAGAAAGGGAGCGGTACCGTCAATCGGGTCCACCACCCAAGTGTAACCGCTGGTGCCCTCTTCGTAACCGTGCTCTTCACCCAGAATGCCGTCGTCGGGAAAGGATGCTGAGATCCTTTTGCGGATGAGGTCTTCAACGTTCCGGTCAGCGATTGAAACAACGTCGTGCAGGTCGCGTTTGGTTTCAATCATCAGTTCATGACGTCGCTGGAAGTAATCCAAAGCCAGAGCTCCGGCTTCTTCAGCCATTTCTTGTGCGAGCTGGAAGCGCTTGTCCAAGTCTATCGTATCCTCAGTGCTGGAAATGATCATGATGTCTATGCTCAGCCATCGATCAAGGCAAGGCCGCGATTGCGGAAGCTAAGGGAAACAGTCGTTTTGGGAGACAAAAAGCGTTCCACGGCGTGATCGATGACGAAAAAGTTGCCGACCGGCGTTTCCACTTCATATTCGACATGGTCACCGAGATAGGCCGTGGTCAGGATTTCGCCGCCAAGACCTGTATCCGTGTCCGGGTTCAGCGTGACCGCGCCGGGGCGGACAGCCAGTTTCGCCTGACCGACCTTGGCCCGTTTTGAATTCAGCTTGTGCTGAAGACCGCCGACATTGATGGTTGCCAGATCTCCGACCTGCTCGACGACCTCGCAGGAAATGACATTCGCCTCGCCCATGAAGTCCGCAATGAATGCGGAGACCGGTTCGTCGTAAAGGTTCTGCGGTGTATCGGACTGGGCAATCTTGCCATCTTTCATCACGACAATCCGGTCGGATACCGCGAGGGCTTCGTCCTGGTCGTGCGTCACATAGACAGCGGTAAAGCCGAGACGTTGCTGCAGCTCCCGGATGTCTGTCCGCACCTTCCGGCGAAGGCGCGCATCAAGGTTGGAGAGTGGCTCGTCGAGAAGCAGAACCTGCGGCTCCAGAACCAGCGCCCTGGCAACTGCAACGCGTTGCTGCTGACCGCCGGAAAGTTCGGCGGGCAGGCGATGCCCCATCCCTTCCAGCCCGACCTGCACCAGGCCGTCTTCGGCGCGTTCGCGCGCTTCTTTCTTGTTGAAACCCGAGGACTCAAGCCCGTAGGCGACATTGTCCAGCGCACTCATATGCGGGAACAGCGCGTAGGACTGGAAGACCATGGACACGTCCCGCTCGTGAGCGGGAAGCATGGTCACGTCCTTGCCACCGATCAGGATCTTGCCGGAGGTCGGATGTTCCAGTCCGGCCAACATGCGCAGGGTTGTGGTTTTGCCGCAACCGGATGGCCCCAACAGGGTCACCAGGTTGCCGGGTTCGATCGTGAGGGAAAGATCCGGGATCGCGGTAAACGTGCCGAAGTCCTTGCGAACGTTTTCAAATACGACGGATCCGCTTTTCAGGGTAGTCATGCAGTTTTCTCCTGCGACATACGAAATTTACGTGACTTGATGAGACCGGAGACCCGGTTTTCCCGGCGCAGACGCCGTTCGCCAACCAGCAGCTGGAACACGGTAATGACCGTGATCATCACGAAGATGAGCATGGAGGAATAGGCGATCGCGATGCCGTATTCGCCGTTTTCGACGAGGCCGACAATGTAGGAGGTCGCCATGTTGTATTCCGCGCTGACGAGGAAGATGACCGCGCTGATCGACGTGATCGCCCTGACAAAGGAGTAAACCAAGGCAGCGGTGATCGCCGGACGCAGCAAAGGCAGGATCACCTTGCGCAACGTGCGCGCGCTGTTTGCCTTCAGGGTCAGGGAAGCTTCATCCAGGCTCTTGTCGATCTGGCTCATGGCCGCAACACCACCGCGAACGCCGACCGGCATGTTCCGGAAGACGAAGCACGCAACCAGGATCAGGGCTGAACCGGTCATCTCGAGCGGAGGCAGGTTGAACGCCATGATGTAGCTGATGCCGATAACGGTGCCCGGGATCGCGAAACTCATCATCAGGGCGAATTCAAAGGCGTTTTTGCCCGCGAAAGTCTGTCGGACGATGATGTAGGCGGTCAAGAGACCGACGGCCGCAGTCAAGGGAGCCGAGATCAACGCGATTTCCATGGTCGTCCAGAAGGAGTTCCAGGCGACACCGGTCCAGACGAAAGCACCATCTTCGAAGCTGACGGAGAAGGCGCGTGCGTAGTGTTCCAGCGTCAGGGAGTTGTCGAGACCCCAGGTCTTCACGAAACCACCGAAGATGATCATGCCGTAGACGACCAGCGTGAAGCCCATCCAGGGGATGACGATGCCGTAGACCGAAATGGACAGGCTCTTCGGCAGTCCAGCATGCTGACCGCTGTCGCCCTTGCCGGTCACCGTGGCGAAGTTCTTGCCCGACAGCCACAGCCGCTGTGCAAGAAACGCCGTCAGCGTGAAGCTGAGCAGGACAATCGCGAGAACGGCTGCCCGTGATGGATCGATCTGCGATCCGACCACCGCGAAGAAAATCTCCGTCGAGAGAACGCCGTGGCTGCCGCCAAGCACCAGCGGGTTGCCGAAGTCGGCCATGCTCTCGATGAATCCGATCAGGAACGCATTTGCCAGACCCGGCTTCATCAGGGGCAGGGAAACCTTCCAGAACGTTCGCCAGCGATCGGCACGCAAGGTCTGCGACGCCTCTTCCATTGATGGGCTGACACCTTCAACGACGCCGATCAGCACGAGGAACGAAATGGGGGTGAAGGAGAGAACCTGCGCAATCCAGATGCCGGTCAGGCCATAGAGCCAGCGGCTCGGTTCAATGCCGAAGAGGAAATCGAGCGCTTCGGTAACGACGCCGGAACGGCCGAAAAGGAGCGTCAGGGCGAGGCCGATCACGAAGGGTGGCGTGATGATTGGCAACACCGTCAAGAGCCGCAGGCCTCTCTTGAACGGGAAATTGGTGCGCGTTGCCACCAGGGCGAAGGCAAGTCCCAGAACAGTCGAGCCGATCCCGGTCATCACCGCGAGGGTCAGCGTGCGCCACGCAACACCGCAGCGACCTGCGCCAACAACGCAATTGAGGCTCCAGATTGACGGATCCTGCATGTTCTCAAAGAAGCCGTCCGGCTTGAACGAGCCGTCGAAGTCCTGGAACGAACCGACGAACATGCTGCCGATCGGATAAAAAATGAAAACGGTCACCAGGAAGATCAGGACGGAAATCGATCCGACGACGAAGGCATCGCCCTTCATCACACCACGCTCGGCAAAGCCGAAGGCGATGAAAAGAACAAAGACGAGGGACAGCACGATGGCACCGGCGCCCATGGCCGGTTGGCCCGTGGCCAGCATCCCGAAGTTGTTGTCCATGAAGGTCCAGGCCCAGCCGGTGAAGCTGATCGCAAGGCCCTGCATGGTCATGTAGACAATGCCGAGGCTGCCGGCAATCACCATGAGCTTGCCGCGCTTGTCCGGGTCCGCGATGAACCGGGCGCCTGCGCCCACAAGAAAGAATGCCAGTGCGAGGACCAGCCAGCTGCGCCCTTCGACAAACATTTGCAGGATGCCGGGTGCCAAGTCTGACGAGGAGAGGAAACCGGATAGCCATTCAAAGGCAAAGAAGCCCCCCTCCACCCTGTACCAAGGCAGAATTAGAAACGAGATCAGCCCCATTATCAGGAGATAATCCAGCCGTTTATTGCCACTTTGCATGGCCACCCCTGTCATTTCAGTAAGTCATATGATTTGGGCCTGCACCAGAGCCCGAAGGCCCCGGTGCAGACCCGCCCTGGGAGCTCGATTAGTTGGCGATTGCGCCGATTTCATCATCCCAACGCTCCAGAAGAGCCTTGCGGGTCTTCGGGTCGCCATAAGTGGTGAAATCGTAATCGATCAACTTGATGTCTTCGAACTTCGGCGCTTCCTTCGGCACTTCAGCAGCCTTGTTGGACGGAAGCTGGAAGGACTTGGCATCTTTCATGCGGGACTGAACTTCAGGGGAAAGCGCCCAGTCGTACCAGACCTTGGCGTTGTCCAGATTCTTGCTGCCCTTGACGATCGACATGGAGCCGATTTCGTAGCCGGTGCCTTCGCACGGAGCGATTGCCTTGACCGGGAAGCCTGATGCAGCCTGTGCAACTGCGTCGTGCAGGAAGACGATGCCGAGGCCGGTTTCGCCGCGCGCCGCAGCCTTGACCGGAGCGGAACCGGACTTGGTGTACTGCGAGATGTTGTTGTTCAGTTCCTTCAGGTATTCGAACGCCTTGTCCTCGCCCATGATCTGAACAAGCGACGCCAGGGTCGTATAGGCCGTACCGGAGGAGTTCGGGTTTGCGACCTGAATTTCACCTTTGAGTTCTTCGTTCAGGAGGTCCGCCCAGCAGACCGGCTCCTTGTAGCCTTTTTCCTTGAAGATGTCGGTGTTGAAGCCCCAGCCGAGTGCACCGGCATAGATGCCGACGGTCTTGAAGCCGGAGCTTTCCGCCTGCTTTTGCGCCCACTCATGAAGGTCACCGAGCTTGTCGGACTTGTATTCCTGGGTCAGGCCTTCGGAAGCCGCCTGCAAGTGCGGGTCGCCGGTGCCACCCCACCAGATGTCGGTCTTCGGATTGCGTGATTCCGCACGGATCTTGGCATAGCTCTCACCTGAGGACAGGCGCACCATGTTGACCTTGATGTCGTGCTGCTTTTCGAAATCGCCTTTGAGCTGTTCGCAGATGACAACGTCTGCCGAGCAGATGACATTGAGGTTGCCTGCTGCCTGAGCCTGCGAAACGGTGAATGCTGCCGTTGTGGTCAGCATTGCGATGGAAAGAGCTTTAATTGACATTTAGTTTCCTCCACTTAGGGCGTTTGCCTGATGTTTGGTTTTCCGGTTCAGACAACCGGATTCAGCCATTCGGCTGGGTCATGACCGGCATTGGGCATAATTCTCCCGTTCGGAGCCGCGAGAACGGTCCGTTGCCGGTCAGATCTGACGTGTTTGAAAGTCCTCTAGTTCATGGCTTCGGGCTCTGCGTTCTGGAGCACTTCGCCATTGAAGCGTTCAAGCAACCTGCGTCTCTGCTCTGGCGAGCCGAAGGTCGCAAAATCGTAGTCGACCATTCTGATCAACGAGATATCAGGTGCTGCCGGTGGCAGGGCCGCTTTTGCGTTTGACGGGATCTGGTTCTGGCCGGAGGCAGCGCCGGTCGCCTGTCCCGCAGGACTGAGCGAAAAATCGACGAACTGACGGGCCGCTTCCATGTTTCGGGCACCCCTGACGATGCTGACAGCGCCAATTTCGTACCCGGTCCCTTCGCAAGGCGCGACGATGACGAGGGGTACGCCGGCTGCTTTCTGCGTCACGGCGTCATGAATGAAGGAGATACCGATCCCGGTTTCGCCGCGTGCTGCCGCCTTGACCGGCGCGGCGCCCGACGTAGTGAAATCGGATATGTTTCTGCTGAGGGCGGTCAGATAATTGAAGGCTTCATCTTCCCCCAGCAGCTGAACCAGCGTTGCCAGCGTCGTATAGGCCGTTCCGGAAGAGTTCGGATTGGCCATCTGGATCAAGCCGCGGAATTGCGGATCCGTCAGGTCCTTCCAGCACGAAGGCGCAGACACACCGTTCTCGGACAGGACTTCGGAATTGTAGGAAAAGCCGAGCGCGCCGGCATATACTCCGGCGGACATACCACCCGACATTAGATAAAAATTCTGCGCCCAGGGAAGGACGTCATCCTCGTTATACGACCGGTAGGGTTCCAGAAGGTCCTCGGCAACGGCCTGCAAATGAGTGTCGCCGGTTCCGCCCCACCAGATGTCCGTCTTGGGATCTTCGCTCTCGGCGCGAATCTGGTCGAGGATTTCGCCTGTGCTCTTGCGCTTTGTGGACACGTCAAAGCCGGTTTTCTCTTCGAAAGCCGCTTCCATGGCTTGGCACCAGGCCTCGTCAACGCCGCACAGGACATTCAGGTCCTGAGCCGAAGCATCGGCGAGTGAGGCCGACAGCCATAGGGCTGTGCCCACTCCGAGTGGCGTGACAAGTTTCATGTTTCCTCCCACTCCCGAAGACAAGTCTCCAGGAACCTCACCAACATGGCAGAAGTGACGGCATTCACAACTGTAATTTGGTTACCGTTGTTTCGCCGGCGCAGGAAAAAAGTTGCAAATATTACAAACCTTACAAATGTAACAAACACAAGGAAAATCAGTACTTTGCTTATGCGTCGACGATGCATATTATGCATTCCGGGAGGAATGCAAATTGCTCAATGAAGGCATCAATATCCTGATTGTCGAAGACGATCCGGATATGGCGGAGCTTATTTCGGATCTATTGGAGGCCGAAGGCTGGTTGCCCCATATTGCCAGTTCCGCCGAAGAAGCCGCCAGTGTCCTGACGGCAAGACACTTTGATCTTGTGCTGGTGGATCACAATCTGCCCGGCATGTCTGGTCGCGTGTTTGCCCAAAAGCTGAGATCGCAAATGGATATCGGCATCGTCATGGTGACGGCTGCCGGCAGCGCGGCGGAAAGAGTGCTGGGGCTGGAAACCGCAGCAGATGATTATGTGGTCAAGCCGTTCGAGCCGATTGAGCTGACGGCTCGGATCAAGGCCGTTCTGCGGCGCCTTCATCCGGCCCTCAAGAGTGAGAAGGAAAATCCTGCCGTACAGCATGAGCCGTCCGCGATCCTCCTGGGCGACTGGGTCATTGACCTCGTCAATCGCAAGGCGATCTGTACCTCCGATCCGTCGAAGACACTGACATCGTCCGAGTTTTCCTTGTTGGAAATCCTCGCCGCAACGCCGAACGAACCGGTCAGCCGCACCCAGATCCTGGAACAGCTTGGTGCAGAAACAGACCGTCTCATCGACAGGAATGTAGACGTGCTCGTTCTGCGTCTTCGCCGCAAGATCGAGCGAAACCCGGACCTGCCTCGCCATATCAAGACCCGTCGCGGCAAGGGCTATATCCTTCACCGAGACCAAGCCGATCTGACATGATGATCAGCCGCTCTGTCCTTTCTTCAATCGCATTCCGTCTTCCGGCGGCCATCGTGCTGATCTGTGTCGTTGCCTTTGCTCTGTCGGCGATTGCGATTTACGGCCTGCTCAAGGCACGGGAAGAAACAGCGGCCTATGGCCTGCAGGCCTATTCCAGCCTGGCGGATGCGTCACTCGTCTCGCGCCAGGTGTCCGACCTGGTGTCCAGCGCACCCTTTTTGATGAACGCGACATCACCCTATCGGGTGTCCAGCAAGAGCAGGGCATTGGTCGAACAGGTCGACGAATTGCTGCGCACGATCCCCGAATATCCCCCCGGAAAGGAAGCGTACCGGGCTGCGAACACGCGGATCTTCGAGCTTCTGGGCCAGATCAGGGAACAGACACTGGCCCTGGCCGGCAAGGCAGAAACCGCGCAGCAATTCAAGGAACAGGTTTCCTCCGCCCTTGGGGAAATCGCAGTCGGAGAAACCGTCAAGCAGAAGCAGTTGCGTCAGCGTCTGAATGCGATTGTCCATTCCGTCTCGAGCTCCGGCAGTCTGTTTCAGCTCGGAGAGCTGCGCCGCCGATACGTGGCTGAAACCGGAGATCGGTCGATCCCCGCCGAAAAGTTGATGGAAGCCGAACTTGAGCCATATGAACGGGTCTTTGCGGCACAGACCAGCTATCTCCTGGAAATCTTCGCAGTGCGTTCTTCGATTGCCAGGCTGCACGATGTGGCGAGAGAGCTTTCCCTCGCGACCGAAACCCAATCCGATATTGTCACCGAAACGCTCAACAAGGATTTTCAGTCGACCTCTCAGACGCTCCAGAACCTCTTGATCATCGTTGCTCTGGCATCCTTGCTGGTTCTGACCATTGCCGTTGTTTCGATCCGTTCGGCCATTCGGGTCTCAAGAGGGATCGTTTCTCTTTCCAGCGGCATGAATGATCTGGCCAAGGGCCAGAAAGATGTGGGACCGCCGGTCTATCAGGGCGATGAAACGGAGCTCCTGAACCTTCAGAGTGCCTTTCAGGCGTTCAAGGAGAGTGTGGACCGCGTGACGCGTCTGCGCCGCACCGCGGAAGCTGCTGCCCGCACCATTCGCTCGACCTTCCGCAGCATGAACGAAGGCATTGCCATTTTCGATGCATCTGGCCTTCCGATCACCATGAACCGCCGCGTGATCGAGCTCATGGGACACAAGGGCGCTGCCCGCAAGCTGCCGCTTGTTCAGTTTCTGGAACCCATTCCGGAAATTCGGACCGACACTCTGCCGGGCGGTACCAACGGACGTCCTTTGACCGAACCGGTCTCGGTCCGCCACCGCGCGGAAAACGGCACGGTTACGGAGATTTCGCTGTCGCATCAGAGCGACGATGGCGTCGTCTTGCTTGCCCGCGATGTCACGCTTCTGGACAAACAGGAAGCGGAGGCCGCAAAGGCAATGCGGCTTGATGGCATCATGCGTCTGACGCATCAGCTGAGCCATGAAGTCGGCAATATGATCGGCATCATCACCGGAAGTCTCGGCCTGCTGGAACAGGATGGCGGTTTCAGCCAGAAGCAGATGCGCAACATTACCCGTATCCGCAAGGCTGCCGACCGGGGACGTTCGCTTGCCAGCAGCATGCTGACCATCGGCCGTCAGCAGCCGATCAACTCCAGCAAAATCGAGCTCTCGGCGGTGCTTCGCGGAATGGCCGACATCCTGGAAATCGCCATAGGTGAGACCTGCAGCCTGAAACTTGATCTGGACAACGATTTGCCGGCCATGGTTCTCGACCCGGAGCTGTTTGAGCAATCAATCCTCAATCTGTGTCTCAATGCAGCAGCGGCAATGCCTGAAGGTGGAGAAGTTTGCGTGAAGACCCTCCAGCATGCAGGTGAGGTTGTCGTTCAGGTTGAGGACAAGGGCATTGGCATGAGCCACGAAGAGGTCGACAAGGCGTTCGAACCCTATTTCACGACCCGGACCGATCAGGGTGGTGCCGGGCTCGGACTGGCAGTGGTCTACGGATTCGTCCGCCAAAGCGGCGGTTCGGCAAGCATCATCTCCGAACCGGGCAAGGGAACGACCGTCGAACTGCGGTTCCCTTGCGAACTTCAATCCTTGCCTCTGGCTGCGTCCACCGGATGATTTACCGGGATCAAGCCGTCATCTGGGGGCATTCCGGATCGTTCAGAACTCGGACGAACGCCCTTAAAGCCGGTACGCTTCCTTTGCGAGTCTGTAGGTAAGGTCATGGGCAACCTCGAAGGCTTCGTCCTCGTCCAGCCTGCCCGAGGTTACGAGAGTTGCAAGATAAGCGCAGTCGACACGGCGTGCCACGTCATGGCGCGCAGGGATCGAGCAGAATGCGCGAGTATCGTCATTGAAACCGACCGTGTTGTAGAAGCCGGCCGTTTCAGTCGTCATCTCGCGGAAGCGGCGCATGCCCTCCGGACTGTCGTGGAACCACCAGGCCGGTCCCAGTTTCAGGGTTGGATAAACACCGGCAAGAGGCGCCAGCTCACGGGAATAGGCCGTTTCGTCCAGTGTGAACAATATGATGCTGAGGTCTTTCTCCAATCCGACACGGTCAAGCATTGGCCTGAGTGACTTCACATAGTCTGTTGATGTCGGAATATCGAAACCCTTGTCCCGGCCGTAAGCGGCCATAACCGGATTGGAGTGGTTCCGATAGCTGCCCGGATGTATTTGCAGTACCAACCCGTCGTCGAGGCTCATCACGGCCATTTCAGTGAGCATATGCCCACGGAAGGCGTCGGCTTCCTCTGGTGTGCAGCGGCCGGTCAACGCTTTCTGGAAGAGGTCCTCAGCCTGGTTCTCCGGCAGGTTCTCGGTTCGCGCCGTCGGATGTCCGTGATCGGATGAAGTTGCGCCAAACGACTTGAAATACTCACGGCGGACGCGATGGGCACGAAGATAGCCTTTCCAGGAAGTCGTGTCCTCACCCGTCAGCTCACCGAACCTTTCAACATTGGCTGTAAACCCCTCAAAATCCGGGTCAACAACCGGATCAGGCCGGTATGCCGTGACAACCCTGCCGTTCCAGTCTTCATCGCGGATTTGCCGGTGCCACTTCAAATCGTCGAGCGGGGACTCCGTTGTCGCGATGACTTCGATGTTGAAGCGTTCGAACAACGCGCGTGGACGGAATTCGGGCCGCGTCAGGCAATCAGCGATATGGTCGTAGGCAGCATCCGCATTTTCGGCGCAAAGGCGGGTGTTCCAGCCAAACACTTCCTGAAAGGCGTGATCCAGCCACATGCGCGACGGGGTTGCCCGGAAGAGATGGTAGTTCTGTGCAAACAGGCGCCAGATTTTCCGGCTGTCCCGCTCCGTCCAGCCCTCGTCGGTTCGGGGAACACCGAGCGCGCTGAGGTCGATGCCCCGGGAGAACAGCATCCGGAAGACGTAGTGGTCCGGGACAATGAACAGCTGCGCCGGGTCCGGAAAGGCCGTGTCTTCGGCAAACCATCGCGGATCGGTGTGGCCGTGAGGGCTGATGATCGGCAGGCTTTCAACCGTCTCGTAAAGTTTTGCGGCGAAGGATCTTGAATCTGGATCAGCCGGAAACAGCCGCTGCGGATCTAGCTTGTTGTTGCTCATCGCCAAAACACCCACCGGTTTCAATTGCTGTCAGCGCTTCAACCAGAGAAGCGCGAGGGTTCATGTTGAAACTGGTAAACTGATATGCTAGTTGAGTAGTTGTGTCAACGAAGGGAAACCTGATGGCAGATAGCAGCGCACTCAAGACGCTTGGCCCGTTAAAGATCCAATCGATTGCCGACACGGTGTTCGATGAGCTGCATCAGCAGATACTGTCGCTGGAATTGCCGCCGGGAACGAAGGTTTCGGAAGCGGAGGTTGCGAAGCATCTGGGTGTTTCCCGGCAACCGGTCAGGGATGCCTTCTACAGGCTTTCCCAGCTCGGTCTTCTTTTGATCCGCCCTCAGAGGGCAACGGTGATTTCGAAGATTTCCAAAGCTTCGGTGCTGAAGGCAAAGTTCATAAGAACCGCCCTCGAAGTTGCCTGCTGGAAGCTTGTGCTCAAGGTCATTACGGAGAGCCAGATTGGTGAATTGGAAGATATGCTGCATCAGCAGCAAGCCTCAATTGCCGCCAACAACCAGCAGCTCTTTCATCAACTTGACGATGATTTCCATCGCCTGATCTGTGAAATCGCGGGGCAGGGCTATGTGTGGACGCTCATTCGAGAGCAAAAGGCGCATATGGACAGGGTGCGGTTTATCTCGCTCACCATCGGCGCTGCACAAAAGGCTTATGAAGATCACATCAAGCTTGTCGAAGCTGTGCGTGAGCGTGACGCTGCCAGGCTGGAGATCGTTCTGACCGAGCACCTAGGCGGCGTTGAGATGGTTCTGGAGCAAATTCGTGCCGAAAGACCAGAGTTTTTTGAGGAGTGACCATGGTGCAGCGGTTTCTCGCCATTGGCGAATGCATGATCGAGATGTCACCGACTGCGGATGGCACTTATGCACTCGGTTACGCCGGCGATACTTTCAACACCGCCTGGTACGTAAGGCAGGTGTCAAAGGGTAGTGCTCTCGATGTCTCCTACTTCAGCGCCGTTGGAGACGATCAGGTATCAGCTGATCTGATCAAGTTCATGCAGAGTGCCGGCATCGAAACGCATATGGCGCGCGTGACGGGGGTCAGTTCCGGCCTCTACATGATTTTTCTGGATGACGGAGAAAGAAGTTTTCAATATTGGCGCTCGACATCGGCTGCGCGTCAATTGGCGGACCATCTTGATCTGCTGCCTCGAACCGACGCTGGCGATGTCGTCTATTTTTCCGGAATCACCGTGGCCATACTGCCTGAAGACGGCAGACGCAGGTTGCTTGAAAGGCTGACGGAGCTGGCTCAGCAAGGCGCGACGGTCGTCTTCGATCCGAACCTGCGACCACGACTTTGGGAAAAGATTGAAGACATGAGGGACTGGACGATGAAGTCGGCGGCAACCGCGCGGATCGTCCTGCCTTCTTTTGCTGACGAAGCAGAATTTTTCGGCGACCGGAGTGCCGCCGAGACCGCGGATCGTTATCTCCGGAACGGCGCGACGCTTGCCGTTGTCAAAGACGGTCCCGAACCTGTTGTCGTCAAGGATGCTGACGGGCACGGGTTCCGGTACCGGCCACAGGCGGCGGTGGACATCGTTGACACCACGGCTGCAGGGGATTCATTCAACGCCGCCTTCCTGGTCGAATATCTGAGGCAAGGCGAGCTGCAGGCGGCCGTTGAGGCGGGATGTGAACTCTCACGCAAGGTGATCAGCCAGCGCGGGGCACTTGTACCAATCGCGAAGGCTGAGTCAGATGATGAACCCGTTGCTGCACACGGTTGAGTGGCCAACAGGCTTCCGTTGATGGCCGCCGGTTTCTTAAGTAAGCAGTTCGATCAGGAAAGGGCCAGGTTTGGCAAAGCTGGCCCGCATCAGGTCGCACAGTTCGTCGAGATTGCTGGCAACGGCACCTTCAACACCCATACCATTGGCAAGGCTGACCCAGTTCAGGTCGGGATTGCCGAGATCCAGCATGTCCATCGCAGTCTTTCCCGGAGTGGCCCCCACATTCTCGTATTCGCCGATCAAGATGCTGTATTGCCGGTTCGAAAGAATAATCGTGGTGCACGGCAGGTTTTCACGAGCTTGCGTCCAGAGCGACTGTAGCGAATACATGGCGCTTCCGTCGGCCTGCAGATTGATGACCCGCCGTTCGCGGTTTGCGCCGATCGCGGCGCCCGTCGCCACGGGCAATCCGTCGCCGATGGCGCCGCCCGCAAGATGCAGCCAGTCATGGGCTGGTGCTGCGAATGTGTGCGGGTAAAACGCGTATCCGAAGGTAATGCTTTCATCAGAGACGATTGTTCGCTCCGGCATCAGGGCCGCCACGGCCTGTGCAAGTCCTTCTGACGAAACCTCGCCGCTAGGGACCCCAGGTCGCGGACCCGGATCTGGAATGGAAACTTCGGGAACATTCAGCTCCTCTGCCAACATTCTAAGGGCGGCAAGAGCGTCCTGGTCAGGTCGTGAGAGAGTTAGCAGTTGTGCATCGGGAGCATATTGAGTCGATGGTTTTCCCGGATAGGCAAAGAAGCCGACGGGTGGTTTGGCTCCGACCAGAATTATGTTCTTGAATGGTGCAAGTGTTTCCCTGGCAACGTCGGTGTTGTAAGGCACGCGCTTGATCTGAAGCCGGCCACGGCCACGTGACAGATGTGAACACATGAAGTCCGCCATAACCTCCGCACCGCTAGCCTGTGCGATGCTCCAGACGAGGCTCTGGGCAGGTGCGAGGATGCCTTGTCCGGAAAGAAGGATCAGCGTTTTTTCACCATTCCGTAACATTCGCGCAGCTTGCTCTATGACATGAGGATCAAGAGTGGGGGGCGTCGGCACCGGAAGCGGTTCGGCGACCACGCCTCCATCTTTCCAGCTGGCGTCGGAAGGCAGGATCAATGTTGCGATCTGACCGGGATGGGTCTTCGCCGCCCGGACGGCAAGAGCCGCATCGTGTCCGACATCCTCGGACCTGGTGCTGGTGTGGATCCACTGCGATACCGTTCTCGCCAGACTGTCGGTGTCAGCCGTGAGGGGAGCGTCAAGCGGCCGGTGATAGGTTGCCTGATCGCCGACAATATTGACGATCCCGGCATTGGCCCGGCGTGCATTGTGGAGATTGCCCAAGCCGTTGGCGAGACCGGGACCGCAATGGAGCAGGGTTGCTGCCGGTTTTCCCGCGATCCGGTAATAGCCGTCCGCCATGCCGGTAACCACGTTTTCCTGCAGGCCAAGCACACAATGCATTCCCGGTATCTGGTCGAGAGCGGCTACGAAATGCATCTCGCTTGTGCCCGGATTGGCAAAGCAGGTGTCGATATCAGACTTGAGCAGGGTCCTGACGAGGCTCTCGGCGCCGTTCATTTCTATTCCTTTGCCGGGTGGTAAATGCGCGGACCTTATCGTCAAATCGACGCGGCCGGAAATCTTTTCATCTCAACAATTGTGAGGATCGGTCCTGACGAAGCAAGGTTGAGCGGGTTTTCGGTCTCGAGAAACGCTTTGGGGCTTCGAAGCGGTGTGACAGAAGAACATTTGAGAACGCATAAAGCATGTGAGCTCTTTTCCCGGACAAGCCTTCACCTCATATTTCCTGCATGAAGAAAGATGGTTCGAGCGAGATCGATCGATGTTCATGAAAAATTGTATACACCTTTGCGTTCAAACTTGTATATTACATGACAAATCGATCTCCAAAATCAGAGGGCGTTGCAGTGACGACTGAACATGGCGGCAAGACCGTTTACGGTGCCAATGTTGGAATTTTGATGCTTGAAACCCGGTTCCCGCGGATACATGGCGACATCGGCAATGCATCCACCTGGCCATTCCCGGTGCAATACCGCGTTGTGCGCGAGGCAACGCCGGACAAGGTTGTGCGGAACGATGCCCGTGTTCTCCTGGACAAGTTCATCGATGCCGCGAAGGATCTTGTGGCAAGCGGCTGTGACGGCATCACAACCAATTGCGGCTTCCTCTCCATCCTTCAGGACCAGCTTGCGGAAGAAATCCAGGTCCCGGTTGCCACGTCTTCGCTCATGCAGGTTCCGATGGTTCAGTCCACGCTTCCTCCTGGAAAGCGGGTCGGCATCCTGACGATTTCGAAGGAAACCTTGACCGACGCCCATCTGGAGGCGGCAAAGGTTCCCCTTGATACGCCGATTGTCGGGACCGAGGGCGGCAAGGTGTTCACCCGAGACATTCTCGGCGATGCCGCCGAGATCGATTTCGCGGCCTGCCGGGAAGACATGCGCGAAGCCGCACGCGAGCTGGTTTCCCGGCATGACGATCTCGGAGCGATCGTTCTGGAATGCACAAACATGACGCCTTACGCAGCCGATGTGCGCAAGATTACCGGTCTGCCGGTTTATTCCATCTACAGCTATCTTCTCTGGTTCCATCAAAGCCTGGTGCCTGACCGATTCCCTGCCGGTCTCGACGACCCGCGCTGGAGCTAAACACTTGATGACGAAGGAAAGCGAAGCGTTCGCCAGGGTCAACCAGGACGGGCTCTTTCTTGTCGGCTGCGGCAAGATGGGATCGGCCTTGCTCAAGGGGTGGCTTGATGCCGGGGTGAAACCGGCTTCAGTCAGTGTTCTTGATCCCCATCCGTCCGACTGGCTCAAGGGGCTCGCCAAAGAAGGCCTGCGCCTGAACGATGTGCCTGAGACGGCAGCCGTGTGCCTGCTCGCCGTAAAGCCTCAGGTGATCAGCGATGTAATCGACCTGGAACAGTTGCGCAAAGGTGGCGCAACCTTCGTTTCTGTTGCAGCCGGAACAACGCTGGCAAAACTCGCAGATGTCATCGGTCCCGAAGCGGCAATCGTGCGGTCGATGCCAAACACGCCTGCCGCCATCGGGCAGGGAATGACGGCATTGGTCGGAAATTCCCATTGTGATGACCGGCAACTGGCGCTGGCGGATGTGTTGCTGCGTGCAGTCGGCCAGACAATCGTGCTGGATCGCGAAGAGCAGATGGATGCGGTTACGGGCGTATCCGGCTCAGGGCCTGCTTATGTTTTTCACATGATCGAAGCCCTGGCTGAGGCCGGTGAGGCTGAAGGTCTTGCACCTGACATTGCGATGAAACTGGCCATCGCCACGGTGGCCGGCGCAGGAGCGCTTGCGCAGTCAGCGGAAGAAACACCGACAAAGCTGAGAGAAAATGTGACTTCGCCGGCCGGCACCACAGCTGCCGGATTGAGCATTCTCATGTCTTCCGAAAGCGGTTTGCGGCCGCTCATGCGCGAAACGGTGAATGCGGCAGCGGATCGAAGCAGGGAACTGGCTTAAGTCGCAGATCCTTCCGCAATCGGACGGGGCGGACGACTTAGAAGCTCGGAACGTAAAGCTGCGAATAGGCGAGGCGGACGAGTTCCACCGTCTCTTCGCTTCGCCTTTCGATATGACTTCGCAGCGCCTTGACCGCGGCGGCCGTATCCCTGTTTTTCACGGCGTCGACAATCGTGCGGTGTGCGGAAAGCGATGAATTGTCCGTATGGTTGTCGTGATGGCGCTCGCGGATCTGCCGCAGGTTGATCAGCCGGACGTAACGGATCCTGTCATTCAGGTTGCCAAGCAGTCTGACCAGTTCGCCATTGCCTGAAAGGGCAGCCAGACGCAGGTGAAACTCCTCGTCCATCTGCACCAGTTCCGGCAGGTCTGTGCAGGTGAAATAGACTTTTTCGGACTCTTCAAGATACGCATAAAGATCAGCGATTGCGTCGTCGCTCGCGCTTACGATGCCGCGGATGATCGCCTCTGTCTCGATGGCACAGCGTGCCTGATAAAGTTCCAGTATCTGGTCTGGCTCCAGGGAGCGGCAAAAGAAGCCCTGCCCCTTTGCCAGCGTCAGGAAACCTTCGGCGACGAGCCGGTTGAGGGCCTCGCGCAACGGCGTGCGGCTGGCGCCGAGCTCCGACGTCAACGCAGATTCGTTGATGCGCTCACCCGGTTTGAAATCGAAGTTGATAGCCATATCGCGCAGTGTCTCGTACACGCGGTCCACGCTGCTGACACGTTTCGTCATTGTTGTCCTTCAGTGCACATTCAATCAGCTGTACTCCCTGATAGATCAAAAAATGGAATTTGTGAACATTTGCGTCTTCACATTTGCCTACAGAGCTGTATACAATATTGCGTGCAGAGTTAATTCAATGGGTCGCCCACCTGCCGGCGACAAGCTTGGGGGATACCTTGCGAAACACGATGAATGGCGCCGAAGCAATGGTGCGCTCCCTGGAAGCACATGGCGTGCGGCATATTTTCGGGCTGTGCGGCGACACCACGCTGCCCTTCTATGATGCGATGCATAATCTCGATCACAACATCACGCACGTGTTGACGCGGGACGAGCGCAGCGCGACCTACATGGCTGACGCTTATTCCCGGGTCACGGGGCGCGTCGGGGTGTGTGAAGGTCCTTCTGGCGGTGGCGCCACCTACATTTTGCCCGGTCTGATCGAGGCTAACGAAAGTTCTTACGCGGTCCTGTCCATCACCACGGATATCTCGGTTGCCTCCTATGGCAAATATCCGCTGACCGAAGTGGACCAGGAGGCTCTGATGCGGCCGCTGACCAAGTTCAACACAGTCATCAAGCGCGCAACCCATATTCCGCGCATGGTCCGTCAGGCATTCCGTGCCATGACCACCGGCCGGTCCGGCTCGGCACATCTCGGGTTGCCCTATGACATCCAGTATGACGACGTGCCGACGGAAGATATCTGGGGTGATCCCAAGCACCAGACCTATCCGTCCTACCGCGCAGCGCCCGAGCCGGGTGTTGTCGAGGCAGCCGTCGAGGCGATCCTGACGGCAAAGTCACCGCTGATCGTCTGCGGCGGCGGTGTCGTGATTGCCGGCGGAATGGACGAGCTTGAGAAACTTGCAAGCCGTCTGGACCTTGCCGTGGCCACATCGATTTCGGGCAAAGGCTCGCTGGCCGACACGCATCCGCTTTCGCTCGGCGTTGTCGGTTCCAACGGTGGTACCGATGAAACCTGGGAAATGATGGAAGAAGCCGATCTGGTGATCTTCATGGGGTGCCGCGCTGGCTCCACGACGACGTCGCGCTGGGAAGCCCCCAAGCCGGGTCAACGGATCGTTCACTTCGACAATGACCCGATGACAATCGGTGCGAACTATCCGACCGAAGTCGGCGTCGTCGCCGATCTGAAGCTGGCTCTGGCAGACGTGAATGCCTATCTGGATGCGCGCGAAGGGGACGTTCCGTCCTTTGGTGGCGCAGCCAGGGTTGCCGACATCAAGGAACGCAAGTTCGCCAAGTTTCAGGCGCTGGCACAAAGCGATGCCGAACTGATCATTCCTGAACAGATCATTGACACGCTGAACAAAAACCTCCCTGATGATGCCGTCGTGGTATCAGATCCGGGAACCAGCTGCCCTTATTACAATGCCTACTCGCAACAGAAGAATCCTGGCCGACAGTATATAACCAACCGCGCTCACGGCGCTCTCGGTTATTCGCTTTCGGCTGCATTGGGCGCCTGGTATGGCCGTCCGGACAGCAAAGTTGTGGCAATGATGGGTGATGGTTCCTTCGCGTTTGCATGTGGGGAGCTGGAAACTGTCGTGCGAAGCAATGCGCCGATCACATATATCGTTTTCTCCAATTCCAACTTCGGTTGGATCAAGGCGAGCCAATACGCCGATTGCGAGAAGCGCTACTACAATGTTGACTTCAACCGGACGAACCAGGCAGCCGTTGCCGAAGCTTTCGGCCTGAAGTCCTGGCGGGTGGAAGAGGCGGAAGACCTGGACAGGGTCATGAAGGAAGCGTTTGCCCACAACGGGCCGACCCTGATCGACGTGATCTGCCAACCGCTCGAAGAAGCCGCTGCCCCTGTGCGGCGCTGGATGGGCTGACGACATGAGTGGAGGCAACCCCTCTCATGTTGTTGTGATTGGTGCGGGCATCGTGGGGGTGTCCGCGGCAATCTGGCTGCGTCGTGCCGGGATCGATGTCACGATCATTGACCGCGAAGTCCCGGGAAGCTCGGCGTCGACATCCTATGGCAATGCCGGTGTGCTGGCATCCTGTTCGGTTGCTCCGGTTACCGCGCCGGGAATGATCCTGAAAAGCCCGAAAATGCTTCTGGATCCGAACTTCCCGCTGTTTCTGCGCTGGTCCTACCTGCCCAAACTGACGCCATGGCTGCTGAAATACCTCTCGCATGCCAATGACAAGGAAACGCGCCGCATTTCCTCCGGACTTGCGCCGATCACCTTCGACAGCACGGATCAGCACGCAGCCCTGATCAAGGGAACGGACGCCGAGGAGTGGCTGGTCAATTCCGACTACAGCTTTGTTTATCCTTCCCGGGCAGCGTTTGAAGACGATCACTACACCTGGATGCTGAGGCGCAAGGCAGGTTTTGAACCGGACCTGATTGAAGGCGAAGCAGTTCGCGAGTTTGAACCGAACCTGTCCAAGGATCTTAACTTCCTGGCCGTCATGCATGACCACGGATACGTCCGCGATCCGGGAAGCTATGTCGCTGCTCTGGCGAGTGAGGCACAGAAGCTCGGTGCAAAGATCGTTCAGGCCGAGGTCAAGGATTTCACCCTGAGTGAGGGACGCGTAACCAGTGTCAGCACGTCGGCTGGTGAGCTGAGCTGTGACCAGGTGGTTCTGGCGACAGGTGTCTGGTCCGGTCCGCTGGCAAAGAAACTCGGTCTTTCGGTGCCGCTTGAAACCGAGCGCGGCTACCACATCGTGTTCCGGTCTCCGGAAGGAGCGCCAAGAACGCCCTTGATGGTCACCAGCGGAAAGTTCGTCGGAACGCCCATGAAAGACGGGTTGCGCTGTGCCGGTGTTGTTGAATTCGGCGGACTGGAAGCCCCGGCTTCCAAGGCGCCGCTTGAACTTCTGCGCCGCAAGGTGCTCGAGAGCTTCCCGAATCTGACTTTCGAGAAGGAAGAAAGTTGGCTCGGTCATCGTCCTGCTCCATCCGACAGTTTGCCCCTGATTGGGGAAATCAAGGGATCGGGCGTGTTTGCGGGCTTTGGCCACCATCACATCGGTCTGACGGCCGGACCGAAAACCGGCCGCATTCTGGCCGGGCTGATATCCGGCCAGCGTCAGAATATCGATCTGTCAGCCTATGATCCGTCGCGGTTCTAGGCCGGCATGCAAGAGCAGTTTGTCCCGCATTGGGTGGGGCATTCGGGGACAAGAAAACGAGGAGGAGTTACATGTCCAGCAAAGTGAAAGTTCTTCTGGCAAGCGTTGCCGTTTCCGCAGTGACCGCAGCTTCTGCCACGGCGGAAACCTGGGACATGCCGATGGCCTATTCGGCCACCAACTTTCATTCCGCAACCGGTGAAGTGTTTGCCGAATGCGTAACCAAAGGCACCGGCGGTGCTCTTGAGATCAAGACCCACCCGGGCGGTTCTCTTTATGCCGGTTCGGAAATCAAGCGCGCTATCCAGACCGGCCAGGTGCCGATTGGTGAACGCCTTCTTTCCGGCCACCAGAACGAAAACCCGATTTTCGGCTTTGACTCCGTGCCGTTCCTGGCAACGTCATTCGAAGATTCCGAAAAGCTCTGGGAAGTGGCCAAGGAGCCTCTGACCAAGATTCTGGAAGAGCAGAACCTGCACCTGCTTTACTCCGTGCCGTGGCCGGCACAGGGCCTTTACTTTGATCGTGAAGTGAATTCGCTTGATGACGTGAAGGGTCTGAAGTTCCGGACCTACAACACCGCAAGTGCTCGCATGGCTGAACTGGCCGGAATGCAGCCGGTTCAGATCGAAGCCGCAGAAATCAGCCAGGCTTTCGCAACCGGTGTTGCTCAGGGCATGGTGTCCTCAGGTTCCACCGGTTACGATCGGAAAATCTGGGAAAGCCTTTCCCATTACTACTCCGCTGATGCCTGGCTGCCGCGCAACTACGTGATGGTGAACATGGACAGCTGGAACAGTCTGGATGATGCAACCAAGAACGTCATCAACGGCTGTGCAGCTCTGGCTGAATATGCAGGTGACTGGCGCTCCATCCAGTATAACGAGTTCACAGTCAACGAGCTGGGCAAGAACGGCATGGCCACCGGCCCGGTCAGCGACAAGATGGCTGAAGAGCTGCGCGCGATTGGTGAAACCATGACCGCTGAATGGCTGGAAACCGCTGGCGACGGCGGCAAGGCCATCGTTGATGCATTCAAGGCATCACAGCAATAAGCTGTTGAAATGTCATGATTCTGCCCGGTGATTTCCGCCGGGCAGATTTTCTCGGGAGGAGGAACGGCGGTGGCCATTTTCAAGGTGCTACGCACCAGTCTCGATGCTATTTACAAATATGCCGGCTACCTGGCCGCTATCTTTCTGATCTTGATTCTGGTCTTTGTCGCGCTCCAGATGGTGGCCCGTTGGGGGGGCAGCATCATCACGGGCGCTCCTGACTTTACCGGCTACTGCATGGCCGCGGCGTCGTTTCTGGCGCTGCCTTACGCACTCAATGGCGGGGCACATATTCGTGTCAGCCTGTTGCTGAATGCGCTGGGCCGATACAAGAAATTCGGCGAAATCTGGTGCTGGGCAATTGCCAGCTACCTGACGTTTCTGTTCGCGCGTTACGCGGTCAAGATGACCTACGAAAGCTACCGGTTCAATGAAATCAGCCAGGGGCAGGACGCCTGGCCGATCTGGATACCGCAAATGTCCATGACTGTGGGCACGATCCTGCTGGCCGTCTGCGCGTTCGACAATCTCGTTTCAACGCTGTTCACCGGGCGGGACAATATCCACGCCGCCGGCTTCAATCCGCACGGAGAGTAAAACATGGAACAGTTCTACCTCGTTGCGATCTTTCTGTTTGTGCTGTTCCTGCTTCTTGGAACCGGTGTCTGGGTTGGCCTGGCCCTGTTCGGGGTCGCCTATCTCGGCCTTGAAATGTTTACCTCTCGCCCGGCGGGCGACGCGATGCTTACGCGTATCTGGACCGGTTCGTCCAGCTGGACCCTGACCGCGCTGCCCCTCTTTATCTGGATGGGCGAGATTCTGTTCCGAAGTCGATTATCGCAAGACATGTTCCGCGGCCTCAGTCCCTGGATGCAGCGGCTTCCGGGTGGTCTGGTGCACGTCAACATCGTCGGTTGCACGATCTTCGCCGCCGTTTCGGGTTCGTCTGCGGCAACCCTCACCACTGTTGGCAAGATGTCGATCCCGGAACTGCGCAAGCGTGGCTATCCGGAATACATGACCATCGGCACGTTGACCGGCGCCGCTACGCTCGGTCTTATGATCCCGCCGTCTCTGACCCTGATTGTGTATGGCGTTGCCGTTGAGCAGTCCATTTCAAAGCTGTTCATGGCCGGCATCCTGCCCGGGATCGTTCTGGCGGGCCTGTTCATGGCCTATGTGGCGGGCTGGTCCTTTGTGCGCCCAAGCGAGGTGCCGACAATCGCCAACCGCATGACGTTCCGTGAGAAAATTCATGAAAGCCGGTTCCTGATTCCGATCATCATTCTGATCCTCGTCGTTATCGGTTCCATGTATGGGGGCTGGGCAACGGCGACGGAAGCTGCTTCCATCGGCGTGATCGGCGCGTTCGTTCTTGCGGCAACGCAGGGGTCACTGACCAAGGAAGCGTTCATCGAGAGCCTTCTGGGCGCGACCCGGACTTCGGCGATGATCGCTCTCATCCTGATGGGCGCGACGGCGCTCACTTTGGCCATGGGCTTTACCGGCCTGCCGCGGGCTTTGGCCGAATATATCGAAAGCCTGCAGTTGTCACGCTTCTCTCTGCTGATGGCCCTGATGCTGTTCTACATCGTCCTTGGTATGTTCCTGGACGGGATCTCGTCTGTTGTTCTGACCATGGCGATCGTTCAGCCGATGGTGCAGGGCGCAGGTATTGATCTGATCTGGTTTGGCATCTTCATTGTGGTCGTCGTCGAGATGGCCCAGATCACGCCGCCGATCGGGTTTAATCTGTTCGTCATGCAGGGGATCACCAAGCATGAGATGGGATACATCGCGAAAACAGCCTTGCCGCTGTTCCTCATCATGGTGGTTATGGTGTTCGTGATGATCTTCTTCCCGGAACTGGCGACCTATCTGCCTGAAAGCATGCGGAACGCGAACGGTCGATGACTGTCCGCTGTCCCCTCGTCCGCTCATGAAAGCCGGGTGAGGGGACAGCGCGAAACTCATTTGGGCATCCAGGAGAGATTCATTATGCCGAAAACCAAGATCATTGCTGCTGTGGACTTGCACCACAGGGATTGGGACAGCTGCGTGGTCAAGGAAGCGATCATGCTGGCGCAAAGTCATGACGCCGAAGTTGAGCTCGTCTTCGTGATCCCTGATCAGCAGAATTCTTATGTCCAGGAATACATCCCGGCTGACATGCGCGACCGGGTCGAGATCGACGCCCGCAGGGACCTTGAGGCCTATGGCGCGCAGTTCGACTGGGGCGATATTGATCACAGCACCGAAATCCTGCGCGGTGTCGTCTATGAAACCCTGATCGAACACGCGGATGAACAATCGGCCCGATTTATCGTCATCGGTGCAAACAAGCCGAGTGTAAAGGATCTCTTTATCGGCCCGAACGCCGCACGTGTGGCCCGATACGCTTCGTGCTGTGTGCTGGTCGTGCGTCCGGAATAACCCTCTTCTTTCAACATCGCTAAGCTGCCTCGGAGGCCCTGGTGAGCGACCACAAGATAGAAAGGATCCGGGTGCACCGGATCCTGATACCTGCAAAGGCAGTCCATTCCCACGGCAGTGGGGATGTCGCCGGCATCAATGTAGCCATCCTGGAAATCACCACGGACACCGGGATTACGGGCTGGGGCGAAGCCTCGCCCTGGCCGGTTTTCACCGGCACGGCGGAAGGCTGCGCAGCCGCGCTCCATGTTCATTTGCGGCCACACCTGATCGGCCAGGACCCGGTTCAGGTCGAAAAGCACATGTCCATGGCCGACAAGATCGTTGTCGGACACACCGAGGCCAAGGCGGCCCTGGAAATGGCGCTGCTGGACATCACTGGCCAGATTTCCGGTCTTTCGGTGTGCGAACTTGTCGGCGGCAAGATGCGCGACGACATGGGCATGAGCTTTTCCGTCGCCAATCCGGATTTTGACAAGGATCTGGAAGATGTTGCCACCATGTGGGACGACGGCGTGCGGATTTTCAAGTTCAAGACCGGGTTTGCTGGCCACAAGTTTGACCTGATGCGGCTTGAAAGGATGCGTGAGATCTACGGCGAGGAAGCCGATATCCGCATCGACTACAATCAGGGCCTGCTGGCGTATGATGCCGTGCGGTGCATTCGCGACCTGGAAGCGTTCCGCCCCACATTCGTCGAGCAGCCGGTCAAGATGCACGAACGTGAAGTTCTGGCGCATATTACCGACGTAATCGACACGCCGATCATGGCGGACGAAAGCGTGTTCGACCCCAAGGGCGCGCTCTACGGCGCCAGCATCAGGATGGCGGACATCTTCTCGCTGAAGATCATGAAGTCAGGTGGCATACGCCGGGCACTGGAAGTTGCTGCGATTGCGCGGGCAGCGGGTATCGAGGTCTATGGCGGGTGCATGTTCGAGACCGGTCTTGCCCATGCCGCCGGTGCCCACCTGATGGCCGCCGTCCCGGATCTCGTCCTGCAGTGCGAGTTCTATATGGCCACCTACTACGCTCAGGACGATATCCTGACCGAGGCGTTCCCGGTTCGAAAAGGCAGGGTTCACGTGCCGGAAGGCCCGGGCCTGGGGGTTGGAGTAGATCCTGAAAAACTTGCCAAATACGCCGTGTCCGCACCTCTGGGTTAAGGACCGCAAACGCGTTGGAAATATCAGGCGGACCCATAAGGGTCCGCCTGATGTCTTTTGTCAGCTTGCACGAACCTGCTGGATGAAATCGGAGACTTCGGTCTTGAGGCGTTCCGACTGGGTCGACAGCTCGTGCGAGGCGGACGTTACCTGGCTGGCTGCCGCACCGGCTTCCTGGGCGGCTTCGCTGACACCGGCGATGTTCTGGTTCACGTCGTTTGTGCCGACCGCGGCTTCCTGAACGCTTCGGGAAATCTCCTGGGTGGTTGCACCCTGTTCCTCCATTGCCGCGGCGATCGCGGTTGCGACATCGTTGAGGTGGGCAATCCCGCTGGTAATCTCGGACATGGAAGCGACCGCATCCTTGGTCGCCATCTGAACTTCCTCGATCTGGCGATTGATTTCCTCGGTCGCCTTTCCGGTCTGCCCGGCAAGTTCCTTCACTTCCGAGGCAACCACGGCAAAACCCTTTCCGGCTTCACCGGCTCGCGCAGATTCGATGGTGGCATTCAGGGCAAGCAGGTTGGTCTGTTCGGCAATGTCGGAAATAATCTTCACCACATCGCCGATCTTTTCGGCCTTGTTGGAAAGCACTTCGATCTGCTGGCTGGTGTTTTGCGCACTGTTGACCGCTTTCTGCGACGCTTCGGAAGCTTGCACCATTTGCCCGCTGATTTCACCGATGGACGTTGCCATTTCTTCAGCTGCGGAGGCAACGGTCTGAACATTCGCGGAAGCCTGTTCGGAGGCTGCCGCAACCGTTGCGGCCCGCCCACTCGCCTGATCCGAGACATTGACCATGGCTTCGGCGGTGGAGTTCAACTCGGCTGAGGCGGACGAGACCGTCTGGATGATGGAGCCGACTTTCTGGTCGAAATCGTCGGCCAACTGCTGCATCGTGTTGCGCTTTTCGGCCTCGGCGCGTTCGGCATCCTGAGCCTGGCGTTGCTCAAGTTCTACCTTCTGAACAGCGTTTTCCTTGAAAACCTGAACGCATTCGATCATCTCGCCGATTTCGTTGGAGCGCATTTCCGGCAGTTCGGTTTCCAGGTCACCATCCGCCAGGCGGGTCATGGCGGTTATCAGTTGCCGGAAGGCGCGATTGAGGCTCGTAATGATCACCAGCGCCAGAAGAGAGGCAATAAGCAGTGCGCCGAGGGCCTGCAGGATCGATTGCCACTCATGGTTCACGGCCTCGGCTTCCAAAGTGGCGAGATCCTTGATGAGACCGGCGCTCAAATCGTCTTCGATCGCCTTCAGACCGTTGATTTTTTTGGTGATGGTAGCGAACCAGGTATTGGCTGTCAGACCGTCGAAATCACCCGCCAGGCCACCAGCCATGATCAGGTCCCGCATCGCGGCGACTTCCTTTGCCGGCTGGCCGGTCATTACCTTTTCAAACAAGGCGGTCTGCTCGTCGGTCGCTTCGCTCAGAAACACGTTGTTGTAGGTGTCCTGCATGGAGATCAGCAGCTTGAACCGATCCATCAGTTCCGGAGTAAATGCACCGGCTGCGAGACCATTGGACCCGACAGCCCTTTCAATTCCTGCGCGTTCCTTGCCCTGCAGATAGTTTGCGTAGCCGAACAGGCGCCTGGTGACAGTTGGATCGGAGCTCAGTGACGTCATCGAACTGATGAGCGACAGGCTTTGCCCATTCAGACCGGTGAAATATCCAATTGCCTCCTTGGTAGGAATTGACAAGGTGTCGACCTCTCTGCGAACCGAATCCATTTTCTCGGTATTTCGCAGGATCTTGCGAAGATCGTAGGAGAAAGCTTTCCCGTAGACCGACTTGTCGAAGCTGCTCAGGTAGGTGTCGAGCGCTGCACGTTTTCCGTCGGTCAATTCGCGCTGTTCGGCCAATTCACGGACAAAACGCTGGCCGTTGCTTCCAAGGTAGACGGCTGTCGCCCCACGTTCCTTCTGCTGCTCGTGCACGAGAGCGCTGAGTTGAACCGAGAGACCGACAAGTTGACTGAGATCGCTCGTCTGCGAGGCAATCTTCACGTCGTTGAGAACACTTCGCCCGGCAAACAGCATCGTAGCGAAAATAGGGATGGCTGCGACCAGGACGATCGCATGCGAGATTTTCAGATTACGTAGCAACGACATAGGCTTACAAGCACTTTTCGGATTTGAATTCAGCACGTTTTTGGCGTGCGTCTGAAGGTCCAAGACACAAAAATCGCTTATATGAGCCGATGATTAACGAAGGCTGTAACTATGTTGTACGTAGTTTAACTTACCGCAGTGGTTGAGTAACCTTTCGTCATCTGAAAGTCGTACCGAGCACGTCTTTTAATGCGCTGATCTCTGCGGACTTAGAGGAAAGGTGTCTGTTGTTGTGCTGTTTACAGCATGGGCGCGTTGCTCGCAGCTGCGTCAATCTGTCAACATTCGGGCAGGTTGACCGCAAGTCCACCCAGGGAGGTTTCCTTGTACTTCTCGCGCATGTCCTGGCCGGTCTGACGCATGGTCTCGATGCAGTTGTCGAGTGGCATGAAATGCGCCCCGTCACCATGGAGCGCCAACGATGCTGCGGAAACGGCTTTGATCGCACCCATGCCATTGCGTTCGATACACGGAACCTGCACCAGCCCCTTGACTGGGTCGCAAGTCATGCCGAGATGGTGTTCCAGCGCGATTTCGGCGGCATTTTCGATCTGTTCATTGGTGCCGCCGAGAGCAGCGCACAGGCCCGCTGCCGCCATGGCAGACGCCGAGCCGACTTCCGCCTGGCAGCCGCATTCGGCGCCGGAAATTGAAGCGTTGTGCTTGATCAGGCCACCAATGGCAGCGGCAGTCAGCAAGAACGTATCGATGCCTTCACGTGTGCAGTCGACACAATGATCTCGATAATACCGGATAACCGCGGGAACGACGCCTGCAGCACCGTTGGTCGGTGAGGTCACCACCTGACCGCCAGCGGCATTTTCTTCGTTCACGGCCATCGCATAGACGGAAAGCCAGTCATTCACCGTGTGCGGCTGCTGTCGGTTCGAACCGCTCTGGCCTTGCAGACGCTGATAAATCCTCTTGGCGCGGCGCTTCACGCTCAACCCGCCCGGAAGCTCACCTTCCTGGGACAGGCCGCGTTCGATGCAGTTGTTCATCACATTCCAGATGGCATCGAGCTTGGAATTCAAGGCTTCAGCGCCAAGAACGGATTCCTCGTTGGCGCGTTTCATTTCGGCAATCGTCATCCCGGACGTCTTGCCCATCTGAAGCATTTCTGCTGCGGAGCCGAACGGATAGGGGTAACCGACGGCTTCCTTTTCTTCGTGCAGATCGACTTCGGGACCGTTCTCGGAGGCGATAAGTTCAGCCTCAGTCATCACGAAGCCGCCGCCGATCGAATAATAGGTATCGGCAAGCAGAACCTCGCCGTTTTCGTCCAGTGCGTTCAGCTTCATGCCGTTGGCGTGGAGCGGCAGCGCCGGGCCGAAGTCGAAAATCAGATCGTTGTCGGGATCAAACCGGACCTTTCCGCACCCCGCAATTGTGAGGGTGGAGGTCTCGTACAGGTGCTTGAGCCGTTCTTCGGCCAGATCCGCATCCACGGCATCCGGTCTGAAGCCAAGCAGACCCAGCATAACGGCCCGGTCGGAAGCATGGCCTTTTCCGGTGAACGCAAGCGAACCGTGCAATGATGCGGTTATCCGGGAGACTGAACCGGGGTCAAACCGGCCGTTTTCTCCGCTGGACAGGCGGTCGAGGAAGTCAACCGCTGCCGTCATCGGTCCCATTGTGTGGGACGACGATGGCCCGATGCCGATCTTGAAAATATCAAAGACGCTGAGAAACATGGCTTCAGGCTCTGTCTGGTGTGCGGCGCCCCGGTTGGGGCGCCACGCATTGTTTCAGGTCATTCCGCGGCTTCCGCGTAGTCCGACATCGGCGGACAGGTGCAAACCAGGTTCCGGTCGCCGTAAGCGTTGTCAACCCGGTTGACCGGTGACCAGTACTTGTCGACATCCAGAGACCCGGCAGGATAGCAGGCCTGCTCGCGGCTGTAAGGACGGTTCCACTCGCCAACAAGATCGGCCACTGTGTGCGGCGCGTTCCTCAACGGGTTGTTTTCCGCATCCATCTTGCCGTCGATGATGTCCTGCGCTTCCGCGCGAATGGACAGCATCGCATCGCAGAACCGGTCCAGTTCTGCCTTCGGCTCGGACTCGGTTGGTTCAACCATGAGCGTTCCGGCAACCGGCCAGGACATTGTCGGAGCGTGGAAGCCGTTGTCGATCAGGCGCTTGGCGATGTCGTCAACGCTGACGCCGGCGCTGTCGGCCAACGGACGCGTGTCAAGGATACATTCATGCGCCACCCGTCCGGTTTCGGACGTGTAGAGAATATCATATCCTTCTTTCAGGCGTGCCGCGATGTAGTTGGCATTCAGGATCGCAACCTTGGTTGCCTGAGTCAGGCCGTTTCCTCCCATCAGCAGGACATATGCCCAGCTGACCGGCAGGATGGAAGGCGATCCGAACGGAGCTGCGGACACCGGTCCGACGGTGGATCCGTATTCCGGGTGACCCGGCAGGTAGGGCTCCAGATGCGCCTTGACACCGATCGGGCCCATGCCTGGGCCGCCGCCGCCATGCGGAATGCAGAAGGTCTTGTGCAGGTTCAGGTGGCTGACGTCGCCGCCGATCTTGCCCGGTTGGACGAGACCGACCATGGCGTTCATGTTCGCGCCGTCGATGTAAACCTGACCGCCATGATCGTGAGTGATCTGGCAGACTTCCTGTACCGTTTCTTCAAACACGCCGTGCGTCGACGGGTAGGTGATCATGCAGGCAGCGAGATTGTCAGAGTGTTTCTCCGCTTTTTCGCGGAAGTCTGCAATGTCGATGTTGCCGTGATCATCGGATTTGACAGGAACCACCTTGTAGCCAACCATCTGCGCGGACGCCGGATTGGTGCCGTGTGCGGAGGTCGGGATCAGACAGATGTCGCGATGCCCTTCGCCGCGCGCCTTGTGGTAGTTGCGAATGGTCAGAAGACCCGCATATTCACCCTGCGCACCGGAGTTCGGTTGCTGGCTGATGGCGTCGTAGCCGGTGATCTGGCAGAGCTTGTCGTTCAGATCCGCGATCATCTCGTAATACCCGGCAGCCTGATCTTCAGGCACGAACGGGTGCAGGTTGGAGAATTCCGGCCAGGTGACGGGAATCATCTCGATGGTCGCGTTCAGCTTCATCGTGCACGAACCCAGCGGGATCATTGCACGGTCAAGCGCCAGGTCGCGGTCCGCCAGGCGGCGCATGTAGCGGGTGATTTCCGCTTCCGCCCGGTTCAGGTGGAAGATCGGGTGGGTCAGATACTCGCTTTCGCGCAGTGCGTGCTGCGGCAGGCGGTATTCCCGGTTTGCCTCGCTGTCGTCCTTCATGTTGCCGCCGAAGGCACGCCATACGGCTTCAATGGTTTCCGGACGGGTCTGTTCGTCGAGCGAAATTCCGACGCGGGTTTCGCCGACCTTGCGCAGGTTGATGCCATTGGCAACACCGGCATTCAGGATGACACCCTGGAGTGCGCCGACTTCGACGGTGATCGTGTCGAAGAACACTTCCGGCTGGACTTCAAAGCCCAGGGACTCAAGTCCCTTGGCCATCCGGGACGTCTTGCGGTGCACCGACTGGGCAATCGCCTTGATCCCATCCGGACCGTGGTAGACCGCGTACATGGAAGCGATGACGGCCAGAAGCGCTTGCGCGGTACAGACGTTGGAGTTGGCCTTTTCACGGCGGATATGCTGCTCGCGGGTCTGCAGGGCAAGCCGGTAGGCTTTCTTGCCGCGGCTGTCGACGGAAACGCCGATGATGCGGCCCGGCATGGAGCGCTTGAAGGCGTCCTTGCAGGCCATATAGGCAGCGTGAGGGCCGCCGAAGCCCATCGGAACACCGAAACGCTGGGTCGAGCCGACTGCGATATCGGCGCCCATTTCACCCGGTGATTTCAGCAGCGCGAGTGCCAGCGGATCTGCGGCAACGATTGCCAGGGCCTTGTTCTCGTGCAGTTTCTCGATCAGGCCGGTGAAATCACGGACGTGACCGTAAGTGCCCGGATACTGAAAGATCGCACCGAAGACCGCGGCCGGATCAAGGTCGTCCGGATTGCCGACGATGACTTCGATCCCGAGCGGTTCCGCGCGGGTCTGAATCACCGCGATGTTCTGCGGATGACAGTTTTCATCCACGAAGAAGGCATTTGCCTTCGACTTCGCCGAACGCTTTGCCATGGTCATGGCTTCAGCGGCAGCAGTGGATTCGTCAAGAAGCGACGCATTTGCGATGTCCAGACCGGTCAGGTCGGAGACCATGGTCTGGAAATTCAAGAGTGCCTCGAGACGTCCCTGGGAAATTTCCGGCTGATAAGGCGTGTAGGCCGTATACCAGGCAGGGTTTTCCAGAATGTTGCGCAGGATCGGGGCAGGCGTCGTGGTGCCGTAATACCCCTGACCGATCAGGGAGGTCAGAACCTGGTTCTTTTCTGCGACTTCACGCATGTAAAACAGGGCATCACGTTCCGACAGGCCCGGTCCGCCCCAGTCAAGCGCATCCTTCTGACGGATGGACGGCGGGACGGTCGCGTCAATCAGGTCGTCGAGGTTGTCGAAGCCGACAACCTTCAGCATCTCTTCCATTTCGGAAGGAGACGGGCCGATATGCCGGCGATTGGCAAAATCGTAGGCCTGATAGGTGGTTAGTTCAAATGGCATTTCTGCGCTCCTTTAGGCGATAAAGGACTTGTAGCCGTCAAGATCCATCAAGTCGTTAAGCTGGGAGGTATCGGACAGCTTGATCTTGTACAGCCAGCCATCGCCTTCCGGGCTTTCGTTCAGCTTGGCAGGGTTATCGGCCAGCGATTCGTTGGCTTCCACGATCTCGCCGTCGACGGGCGCATAGATTTCAGATGCAGCCTTGACCGACTCGACCACGCCGATCTCGTCGCCTTTTTCGAAGGTGTCGCCGCCGTCTTTCTGTTCGACATAGACGATCTCGCCAAGCTGTTCGGCAGCATGTGCGGTGATCCCTACGGTAGCGGTGTCGCCTTCAACGGTGATCCATTCGTGTTCTTCGGAATAATAGGTGGTCATGTCGGTCTCTCCCTGATGACTGCGTCCCCGTCCTTTTGGTTTACCGGCTTGGCGGTTCGGAGACGCTTAAAGACAATGAGTTAGAGCATTTGAGCGATTTAGCGAATACGGGAAATGCTCTAGCGCTTGTAATTTTGCTGCACAAACGGCAGCGACACGATTTCAGCAGGCTGAGCCTTGCCCCGGACCATGAGGTTGACCTTGGTGCCGGGTTCCGCCTGAGCGGTGGCAACATAGCCGAGAGCGACCGGACCACCCACGGTCGGGCCGAAACCGCCGGAAGTGACAGTGCCGATGCTTTCGCCTTCCAGGCTCTGTACTTCGACACCCTGACGGGCCGGTGCACGGCCTTCCGGCTTGATGCCGACCAGCTTGCGCGACGTTCCTTCCGCAATGTCACGCAGGACGCGATCGGCACCCGGGAAACCGCCTTCTTCACGGCGACGCTTCTGGATCGCCCAGTTCAGTGAAGCTTCGATCGGTGACGTGTCGTTGTCGATGTCGTTGCCATAAAGGCACAGGCCGGCTTCCAGTCTGAGGGAGTCGCGTGCGCCAAGTCCGGCCGGTTCGCAGTTTTCATCGGCAAGAAAGGCGCGGGTGACCTCAACGGCCTTATCCTGCGGAATGGAGATCTCGTAGCCATCTTCTCCGGTGTAACCGAGGCGGGAGATCCGGCATTCAACGCCGTTGATGTCACCCAGCATGGTTTCCATGAATTTCATGTCGCGGGCTGCGGGACAAAGCGCGCCGACAACGTCTTCGGCCTTCGGGCCTTGAACCGCGACGAGCGCACGGTCGAAAATCTCGGTGACCTCGACGCCGTCGAGGTGCTTGGCCATGTGCGGAATATCCTGGTGGCGCATGGAAGCATTCACGACCACGAAGAAATGGTCGCCGGCGTTGGAGACGATCAGGTCGTCCATGATGCCGCCGTTCTCGTTGGTGAAGAAGCTGTAGCGCGCCTTGCCTTCCTTCAGGGCCGTGAAAGCCTGCGGGCAAATCGTTTCAAGCTTCTCGGCGACATTTTCGCCCTTGAGGATCACCTGGCCCATATGGCTGACGTCAAACAGAGCGGCCTTTTCCCGGCACTGCTTGTGTTCCCCCATAATGCCCATGGGGTATTGCACCGGCATTTCCCAGCCGGCGAAGTCGACCATCTTGCCGCCGAGTTCGACATGCAGATCGTAGAGCGGGGTGCGTTTGGGGGCGTCAGCCATGTTCCCGGTCCTTTCTTTTCAGATTATTTGGGGGTCAGTTACGCACAACCATGACCGTACAATGCGCGTTGCGCACGACACGGGCAAGATTGGGACCGATTTCGTAGTTCGGGAAGTCGCCTTCCGCGGAAGCCATCACGATCAGGTCGGCGCCTTCCTTGTGGGCGAATTTGAGGAGTTCGCGATAGACGCTGCCTTCTTCGATATGAACGGGCACGTCCGCCGCATTGTTGGCGGACAGGATCGCGGCAATCTTGTCGCGCACGAAATCCTTGGCACCGGAGCCATAGCCGGCCGGCAGGTTGGGCAGCTGAATGATCTCGGGAATGACGGAAATGGCGTGCAGCTCGGCACCGTAGAACTTTGCCTGTTCCAGGGCCAATGGCAGCGCCTTCTTCCACGAATTTTCATCCGTATGGTCAATCGGCAAAAGAATCTTTGTGAACATCAGTCATCTCCAGAATATGGGATGTCGGGATGGGAGGGCCGGGGTGCGGCCCTCCCGTGGTCACTTATTCCGCAGGGCTCGTCCCACCTTCTTCCGTCGCACCGTTGGAAGCGAAGAACTCCCTGGTGAGCGTGAAGACGACCGGGCTGAGCAGAGCCAGAGCGATCAGGTTCGGGATGGCCATCATGGCGTTGAGCGTATCGGCCAGCAGCCAGATGAAGCCGAGATCTGCGGTCGCACCGAAGTAGATCATCACGATCCAGAGGATGCGGTAGGGCATCAGGGCACGGTAGCCGAAGAAGAACCCGACGCACTTCTCGCCGTAGAACGACCAGCCCAGGATGGTGGTGAACGCGAAGATCGACAGCGCGATCGCGATCAGGTAGCCACCGATGCCCGGCAGAGAGGTTTCGAACGCCAGGGACGTCAGGGCCGCACCCGATTCACCACTTGTCCAGGCACCGGAGCTGATGATTGCAAGACCGGTGATCGAACAAACGATGATCGTGTCGATGAACGTGCCGAGCATCGCGACCAGACCCTGGTTGACCGGGCCCTTGGTGGAAGCGGCAGCGTGAGCGATCGGAGCGGAGCCGAGGCCTGCTTCGTTGGAGAAGACGCCGCGCGCGACACCGAACCGGATCGCCGCCCAGACAGCTGCACCTGCAAAGCCACCCTGTGCAGCGGACGGGGTGAAGGCATAGGTGAAGACCAGTTCCAGCGTTTCGATGATCTGACCGGCATTGATCAGCAGCACCAGCAGACCCGCAACGATGTAGCTGACAGCCATGAAGGGAACCAGCTTACCGGCAACAGCGCCGATGCGGGTGATGCCACCCAGGATGACCGCTGCGGTCAGGACCATCAGGACGACGCCGGTCACGGACGGGTTGAGGCCGAAGTTGGCGTCCAGAACGTGCGCCACACCATTGGCCTGTACGCCGTTGCCGATACCGAAGGCCGCGATTGCGCCGAACAGGGCGAAAGCCCAGCCGAGCCAATGCCAATGGGAAGCGAGGCCGTTCTTGATGTAATACATCGGGCCGCCGACAAAGTTGCCCAGCTCGTCGGTCTCACGGTATTTCACCGCGCACACGGCTTCTGCATATTTGGTGGCCATGCCGACAAGAGCGGTCATCCACATCCAGAAGAGCGCACCGGGACCACCGAGAAAGATCGCCGTTGCCACGCCGGCGATATTGCCGGTACCGATGGTGGCCGAAAGCGATGTCATCAAGGCGTTGAACGGGCTGATCTGACCTGCGCCCTGACTATGACGTCCCTTGAACAGCAGACCGAAGCCCGTGCCCAGACGCAGGATCGGCATGAATTTCAGGCCGACCTGCAGGAAAAAACCGACGCCAAGGATGAGAACCAGCATGAGCGGCCCCCACACAACGCCATTAATGGCCCCTACGATACTGTCTAACGCTTCCATGGTTTTCCTCCCAATGCGTTTAGGTTCATGCTCTGAAAACCATCACCATGCGGCGTGGTCGAAACAGAGCGACGAATTCTTCAAACTCCTCAACCGGCCAGGTTGAACATGGTGGAGTGAAGTCGGTTGTTGTTCGCCGATGCCTCAAGCGTGGATTGCGCGGCCGAGCGCGTCAAGACATGCTTCCTTGACGGCCTCGCCCATCGCCGGGTGGGCATGACAGGTTCTGGCGACCTCTTCCACGGTGGCGCCCTTGGTCATGGCCAGCACCAGTTCCGCGATCAGGTCACCGCCATGGGCGCCGCAAATATGAGCGCCAAGCAGTTTGCCGCCGGGTGACGCCAGTACTTTGACGGCACCATCGGTTTCGCCCGTCGAACGGGCGCGGCTGTTGGCCATGAAGTTGAATTTGCCGCTGATATACTCAGTACCAGCTTCTTTGAGAGCTTCCTCGGTCACGCCGACGGAGGCCACTTCCGGGTCGGTGTAAACGACGCCCGGAACGGTGTTGTAGTCCACGTGACCATGCTCACCTGCAAGCATCTCGACACAGGCGACACCGTCTTCTTCCGCCTTGTGGGCAAGCATCGGACCCGGAACACAGTCGCCGATGGCGTAAATGCCTGGAACAGATGTCTGGAATGCGTCATCGACGTCAATGAAGCCGCGACCGTTGACCTTGACACCGAGCGAGTCCAGTCCGAGGCCGCGTGTCACCGGACGACGGCCGATCGCCACAAGAACCTTGTCGGCCTCAAGCGTTTCGGCGACATCCTTGCCAACGCGCTCCAGGGACAGGGTCAGACCGTCAGCGCCCCGTTCGATCCCGGTGACCTTCCGGCCGAGCTGAAACTTGAGACCACGCTTCGAAAGTGCCCGCTGCGCCAGCTTGGCGATCTCGCCGTCAATTCCTGGCAGGATCCGGTCGAGATACTCAACCACTGTCACTTTTGCACCGAGACGCGACCAGACTTGGCCGAGTTCGAGACCGATAACGCCTGCTCCGATCACCGCAAGGTGCTGAGGCACCTCTGAGAGGGCCAACGCTCCGGTGCTGCTCAGGACATCGGTTTCATCGATCTCGATGCCGGGAAGCGGGGTCGGCTCGGAGCCGGTCGCAATCAGGATGTTTTTCGCGGCAAGCATGGTCTCGCCGTCGCCGGTGGCAACGCGCACCTGACCTGCCTCGGGAATTGAAGCCCAGCCTTCGACCAGCTCAACACCGTTTTTCTTGAACAGGAAGGCAATGCCCTTGGTCAGGTCACCGACAACCTTGTCCTTGCGTCCCATCATCGCGCCAAGGTCGAGCGATGTGCCTTCCACGCCGATACCATGGGCCGACAGATGGGACAGTTCCGCATATTTGGCTGACGAGGTCAGCAGAGCCTTGGAGGGAATGCAGCCCACATTCAGGCAGGTTCCGCCAAGAGAGCCGCGGCCTTCAACACAGGCAACGCTCAAGCCCAGTTGCGCAGCGCGGATGGCAGCCACATAGCCGCCCGGGCCGCCGCCAATGACGACAAGGTCAAAGTTTTGCATTTGGATCGCCTCAGCGCTCGTCATAAATCGGGAATTGTTTGCACAGTTCGGAGACCTGGGCCCGGGTCGCAGCTTCGACCTCGGCATTGCCGTCCGGATTTGCAGCCAATGCGTCCAGAACATCGCTGATCAGGTGACCGATCTTGCTGAATTCCTCGGGACCGAATCCGCGAGAGCATCCAGCCGCTGTACCAAGACGAACGCCGCTGGTGACGGTCGGCTTCTCGGGATCATCGGGAACGCCGTTCTTGTTGCAGGTGATGCCGGCTCGTTCCAGCGCTGCTTCGGCGGCATTTCCCTTCACGCCCTTGGGGCGAAGGTCGACCAGCATCAGGTGATTGTCCGTTCCACCCGAAACGATCGCGCAGCCGCGTTCGGTCATGACGTCGGACAGTGCCTTGGCGCTGTCGACGACGCGTTGGCAGTATTCCTTGAAGTCCGGCTTCAGGGCTTCACCGAAGGCCACGGCCTTGGCCGCGATCACGTGCATCAGCGGTCCGCCCTGCAAGCCCGGAAAGACTGCAGAGTTGATCTTTTTCGCCAACGCTTCGTCATTGGTCAGAATGACGCCGCCACGCGGACCGCGCAGGGTCTTGTGGGTGGTCGACGTCACGACATGGGCATGGGGCATCGGCGAAGGATGCAGGCCTGTGGCCACCAGTCCGGCGATGTGGGCCATGTCGACCAGAAGCCAGGCGCCAACTTCGTCGGCGATCTCGCGGAACTTCTTGAAATCGATGATGCGGGAATAGGCGGAAGCACCGGCGATGATCAGATGCGGCTTTTCGGCCCGTGCCAATTCGGCCACCTGATCGTAATCGATGACGCCTTCAGCAGTCAGTCCGTATTGAACCGGACGGAACCATTTGCCTGACTGAGCCGGCTTTGCGCCATGCGTCAGGTGACCACCTGCATCAAGGGACATGCCGAGGATCGTGTCGCCCGGCTTCAGGAGAGCCAGTTTCACCGCGCCGTTTGCCTGCGCGCCGGAGTGAGGCTGGACGTTGGCGAATTCTGCGCCGAACAGTTTCTTCAACCGGTCGATGGCTTCTGCTTCGACTTCATCGACATATTCGCAGCCGCCGTAGTAGCGCCGTCCCGGATAGCCTTCGGCGTATTTGTTGGTCAGGACGGAGCCCTGAGCCTGAAGCACGGCTTTAGAGACGATATTTTCCGAGGCGATCAATTCGATCTGATCGGCCTGACGCTCTGCTTCACGGTCAATCGACTTCGCAATGACCGGGTCTGCAACATCCAGATTAGTCCGAAACATTTCTTCCTCCACGTGATTTCCGAAATGCCACCCGTTTCCCCTAAGGCGTCTAATGTTTCTTATAGGAAACTTTTCTTATTTTTGCAACAAATGTTTTCGTTAGAGAAATTTGACCAGTTTTCGAGAATGTGCGACTTACGATGGAGCAGTTGAAAGGCAGATGATGGAACCGGTTTCTCAGAACAAAGACGAAGAGATCGCTGAGGCGGTGGATCCCGATCACCTGGGAAAAATGATCCGCGAGGCGCGCCTGCAAAAAGGCTGGACTCTCGAGGAAGCTGGCAAGGCGGCCGGAATTGGCCGATCGACCCTGTCGAAGATCGAAAACAACCAGACGCGTCCGAGTTTCGATATCGTTCGTCGCCTGACGAAGGCGTTGGAGCTGAAAACGCCGCAGTTGTTCGTTCAATCGGGGCCGAGTGATATTTCAGGCCGGCGCGATGTTACCATTGCCGGTCAGGGGGAACAGCAGGACACGCCGACCTACAGTCACGAGTTATTATGCACCGAGCTGACCAGCAAACGGATGTTTCCCTATATTAGCACGATCAAGGCCAGGGATGTTTCCGAATTCGAAGCGTGGATCCGCCATCGCGGCGAGGAATTCATGTATGTGATCAGCGGAGAGTTGACCCTGTTCACCGAGCACTACCGCCCGCTCGCGCTCAAGGCAGGCGATTCCGTTTATTATGATAGCGGCATGGGCCACGGGTGCGTCTCCACAAGCAAGGAAGACGCTAAGGTTCTCTGGGTGTCTTTGGAATAGGTCTTCTGTTTCCATCTGAAAGAAACAGAAAATGGCGTCAGACAGGCTGGGTTCCATATGAGAGAGCCCGGCCTGTTTGCATGTTTGCGCCACTTTTCTCACAAAAAAACAGCCTGACGCGCTTTCCGGAGCATTGCGTCAGGCTGACAGGAACCTTTTCTGAAGGGGGAATCTACAGAAAGGGAAATTATTTCTTATTATGGAAAATGAAGCCGATGAAGTTCAGCAGCAACTGGGCAGCCAGGACTTGCGTGCTTTGGCTCGGGTCATAGTCAGGCGCGACTTCCACAAGGTCGATGCCGACCACGTTTCCCTGTTTTGACAGGCCCTGCAGAATTTCCAGCACGTCATAATACTGGAAACCACCATGGCTGGGGGTGCCCGTTCCCGGAGCGATTGACGGACAGAAAGCGTCGATGTCGATAGTGACGTAATAGCGGGCGCCTTCCGGAATGCGTGCCAGCACCTGCTCGGTTCCAAGCTTGCGCACCTGACGAACGGAAAGAATGTCCGAACCGCGCGCACGGGCGTCTTCATATCCTTCCCTGGCCGTGGACGACACGTTGCGGATACCCAATTGGGTCATCCCGGACACGTAGTCCTTTTCGATCGCGCGGCGCATGGGGTTGCCATGTCCAACGGTGACACCGTGGCGCTCGTCGACAAAATCCAGATGCGCATCGATCTGGATCACGTGGATCGGACCATTCTTCGCACAGTCATCCTTGAAAGCATTGACGCAGGGAATATTGACGGAGTGATCGCCGCCGATGGTCACCGGCAGGGCACCGGCGTCGAGGATTTTCTTCACGCCGTATTCGATATTGGCGTGACTTTCCTCGGTTTTGGTATGGACGATGTCGGCATCGCCGATATCGACGATCCGCACGTCTTCGCCCAGATAGGTGGCGTCGTCTTCATGATCATAGGCGCCGGCGTGACCGAAGCTGAACAGCGTCGAGGCTTCGCGTACCGACCGCGGACCGAAGCGGGCGCCGGAACGGAACTGACACCCGAAATCGAACGGGGCACCAAGGATTGCGACATCGGCGTCGATCTTGTCCCAGTCGGCGACATATTCCTTCTTGCCAAAGGTGGCGATGCCGACGAATGGCAAGTTCAAGCGACCTGATTCATAGCCATGTCCTGACATGAATTTCTCCGTGTTGTTTATCTGTAGGCCAGTTCCGGCAGGAACAGGGCGATTTGCGGGAAGGCGACCAGGAGACCGGTGACCACCAGCAAGATGATGAGGAAAGGTGGCACACCTCGCACCACATCCACAAACGGGCGCCGGAATACGGCAATCGCGGTGAAGAGGTTACAGCCGAATGGCGGTGTTGCCGCACCAATGGCCACCTGGAGCGTGATCAGCACCCCGACCAGCACCGGATCGAGACCGGTCGCCTTGATCATGGGTGCGAAGATCGGCACCAGGATCAGGATCACCACGATCGAATCCACGAACATGCAGCCGACAAAGAAGGCGATGTTGATCGCAAGCAGAACCGTGAGCGGTCCGGCTTCACTCAGCCCGAGTGCGGAGATGATCGTCTGCGGAACCTGGGCGAACGACAAGGTCCAGGAGAAGGCGGCTCCGGCGGCGATCAGGATGAAGACGACCGACGTGATCGCACCCGTCGACAAGGCGATGTCGGGCAAATCTCGCAGGCGGATCGAGCGAAACACCACAGCTTCCAGGATGACCGCGTAGAGAACGCAGATTGCAGCTGCCTCAGTGGGTGAAAACACGCCGCCATAGATGCCGCCGACAATGATCAGCGGGAAACCCATCGGCCAGACGGCTCGGCGAACCGATTTGAACCGTTCGCCCCAGTCAGCCTTGGGCAGGACAGGAATGTCGTGACGGATCGCGTACCACATGCAATAGGCGGAAAAGAGCGCCACGATCAGAAGACCCGGTACGATCCCTGCAATAAAGAGCTGCGAGATCGAAGTGCCCGAGACAACCCCGTAAATGATCATGCCGATGGAGGGCGGGATCAGATAGGCGAGGTCGGCTGCGTTGACGATCAGGCCGATCGCGAAGCTGTCATTGTAGCCCGATTTCAGCATGCGGGGACGCATGGCGCCGCCAATGGCGACAACGGTTGCCTGGGTGGATCCGCAGACCGCGCCGAACAGGGCGCAGGCGCTGGTGACCGAGATCGCAAGACCACCCTTGATGTGCCCCATGAAACTCATGACCACGTCGATCAGCCTGTTTGCCGAGTGGCCCCGGGTGATGATGTCGGCTGCCAGAATGAACATCGGCACGGCGATCAGCGCTGCTGGCTTGACCCCGCCGATCATCTGCTGAACCAGGATCTGCAGGTTCATGTCCGGGAAATAGACGAGAAACCCGAGCACGGCTGCCGAAATCAGCGGCATCTTCATCGGAAATCCTGCCAGCAGCAGGACAACCATCACAATGAGCATGAGCTCGGTCATGACTTGCTCTCCTCACCTTGCTGATCTGCATAGCGGCTAAGCGCTGCAGTGGTTTCCGGATCTTCGTAGCTGTCCACCTCGACGTAAGAGACATAGACCTCTTCTTCGGCGAGGTTCAGGTTGCGAAGGGCCGTCAGGAAGTATTGAAGGGACGTCAGCGCCAGGCCGACCACCACCCAGATATAGGTGAGATAAAGCGGCACCTGCAGCGACGGCGTCACACGTCCCCTGCGCGCAACCTTGGCGACATATTCGTAGGCATACCAGGCAAGAACCGCCATCATGATCGCCGTTGTAAGCGCGATGACGATCATCAGGATCTTGCGCGCCTTCAATGGCAGGGCGTCATAGATCGCCGACATGCGGATATGGATGCCTTTTCGCGTGGCATAGCCCAGTCCCATGAAGGTGACGATCACGATCAGGAACTCGTTGAGCTCTTCGGAAAAATAGATGGATTGATGAAACACGTAGCGGCCAAGCACGTTGGCGATCGTGTTTGCCGCCATCAGGATGATACCCCAGCTCAGGATCTGAACTTCGATCTTGCCGATGACGGCATCGACCTTGCCAAGGATGCTGAGCGATGCGGATTTGCTCTCCTGCATGATCCCCTCCCGGTGTTGTGTCCCCTGCGCGAACCACGCAGGGGACGGTTTGACCGAACAGGCTTACTGGGAGGCTTGGATTTCAGCCTGCAGAGCGTCCAGCAGCTCCTGGCCACGTGCACCGGCAGTTTCTATGTAGGCTGCTGCGGTGTCACCGCTGCGGGCACGAAAGGCGTCACGCTCTTCTTCGGTCAGGACGACGATGCCGATATCCGGTTTCGCTTCCTTGATGATGTCCAGTCGCTTCTGGTTGAAGTCCGTGACCACACCGTCAATGAAACCGGTCATGTCGGCCATGGTGTCGCGAACCAGCTTCTGGCGATCCGGAGACAGGGTCTCGAACCAGTCGGATCCGGCGACAACGGTGGTCACGAGTTCCTGTTCACCGGCCCAGATCAGGTGGCTGGTAACCTCGTAGAACTTCATTTCCTCAATGGTCGGGATCGGGTTCACCTGGCCGTCAACCGCGCCGAGCTGCAAGGCCCCGAATACCTCGCCGAAAGGCAGCGGGGTCGGGCTGGCACCCATATTTTTGTAGGTCTCCAGAAGGATCGGGGACACCATGACGCGCATCTTGAAGTTGGAGAAATCTTCCGGCGAGCGGATTTCCCGGTTGGTGGTCCAGACCTGCGCGCCTTCGGAATACATCGTCAGCACTTCCAGGCCACGCTGGCGGAAATCCTCGTTGAGAGGCCCGTAGATGGTTTCCGAGCTACTGAGAATGTTCGAGATTGCAGCTGGATCGGACGGCAGCAGGTAAGGCAGCAGGAACACCTGGCTTTCCGGCACGATGGTGCCGAGGTTGCCGATGGAGACGTTGGTGAACTGGATGACGTTGTCGGCAGCCTGTTCGACTGTCTGGGTCGGCGTGCCGAGGGTTCCCATCGGGTAGACGGTGACTGTCACTTCGCCGTTGGTTGCGGTCTCGATGCGCTTTTTGAACTCCTGCGCATAGGCGTCCATGATCGAGCCCGGAATTTCCTCGATGGCAAATTTCCAGTCTTCAGCCTGTGCGCTGAAAGGGGCCAGTCCGAGTGCGGCCACAACCGCTGCAGACTTCAGGATCGGGAACTTGAATTTCATGCTGGTTCTCCTCCCAGAGATTTCAAAGTGGAACTGAGTGGGCAGAGAACATCACATTGCCTTTCGTTAAAAAATATCGTTTATATGATCCTTACATGAACGAAATTCATGTAATCCCGATATCATGGAGAACGTCATGAAATTGCTTCGCAATACACTGCTGGAGACTTTCGTGGCGGTCGTTGAATGTGGTGGCTTCAGCGACGCGCAACATCGTCTGGGCATCACGCAATCGGCAATAAGCTGCCGCATCCGTGACCTGGAAATCACCCTTGGCTACCGGGTCTGCGAGCGCGGACGCGGCGGTTTTTGCCTCACGGAACGAGGGAAAATTGCCTATGAGAAGGCGAGGGATGTTCTGCGGCGTGTGCGTGACTTCGATTCAGAACTCACCGAGCTCAGGGACAATATCTCCGGGGATCTGCGCATAGGCATTGTCGATACGATCAGCAGTCTTCCAGGCTTTCCGTTGGTTCCGGCAATGCAGAAATTCCTGAGCCGTAAAAACGAAGTCCAGCTGGAAGTCGTCGTCGCCTCGCCGACGGATTTGACGCAAGGCCTGATCACCGGCCTGCTGCATGTCGCGATCGCACCGTTCAAGAACCAGGTTGCCGAGCTGAGCTACGCGGAGATCTGTACCGAGGTTCACAATCTCTATTGCGGCCGGGACCATCCCTTGTTTTCGGCGCCACCTGAGGAGATCACACCGGACATCTTGCAAAAGTATCCGGTTTGCCGACGCGCCTACGACCCTGGGACAGCCGCACTCGTTTCCGCCTCTGAGCCCAGCCCGGTGGTGGCCAACATGGAAGCCATGGCGATGTTGATCGAGAGCGGACACTATCTCGGTGCGCTTCCCGATCATTTTGCGCAAGCCTGGGTGCAAAGGGGCGCCTTCAAGGAACTGACCCACGAAGAACTGCGCTGGACCTCGACCTTTTACATCGCAGCCAGGGAGTCACAGGTTCAACGGCGCGCGGTGGAATTGTTCCTTCAGGACACTATGGGTGTCTTGAACTTGTGACGACGCGCTCCGGAGCCGTTATTTCCTACCCGCAGCCGTCTCTAGAAGAATGTCACCGGTTGCATCCAGTAGTTTGCCGCACTCTTGCGACGACCCGATGGAAATTCTGAGCCAGTTGTCGATCCGGGGTTGGATGAAATGGCGGACCAGGATGCCTCGGGACCGCAGACCTGTGAGCAGGTCCCTTGCGGGTACCTTGCTGTGTGACGCAAAGACGAAATTTGTTGCCGACGGCAACACGGTGAATCCCTGAACCTTGAGAGCTTCTGCAACTCGCTTCCGGTCAACAACGACCTTGTCGCGAGTGGTCTCGAACCAGTCCCGGTCGTTCCAGGCGGCCAGGCCCCCCGCAAGTGACAGACGGCTTATAGGATAGGAGTTGAAACTGTCCTTGATCCGCCTGAGAGCTTCGATGAGGTGCGGCTGCCCGGCAGCAAAACCAACACGCATCCCGGCAAGGCTTCGGGACTTCGAAAAGGTCTGGACCACGAGAAGGTTGTCGTACCGGGGCACAAGCGTGACCGCACTCTCGGCACCGAAATCGACATAGGCTTCGTCAACCAGAACAACAACGTCTGGATTTTGTCTCAGGACCTGTTCCAGACTGTCCAGAGACATGGCAATCCCTGTCGGAGCATTCGGGTTGGCTATGACGACACCGCCGCAAGGAACCGCATAGTCCTCAAGGTCATATTCGAAGGCGTCGTTCAGCGGAATGGTCCGATATTCGATGCTGTAAAGCCGACAATAGGTTCTGTAGAAGCTGTAGGTAACATCGGCAAAAAGAACCGGTTCCTTGCCAGTGAAGAATGCGTTGAATGCGTGTGCCAGCACATCGTCGGATCCATTGCCGACAAAGATATTGTCCGATCCGAGTTGGAGGTCAGCTCCAATGGCCGATTTCAGGTCGGTAGCCTCGGGGTCCGGATAAAGCCTCAGCCCGACATCTGTTGCAGCTCGTATCGCATCCAGTGCGCTGGGCGATGGCCCATATGGATTTTCATTGGTGTTGAGCTTGATGAAAACCTGGTTCTTGGGTTGCTCCCCCGGCGTATAGGGAACCAGTCTTTCCACGATGGGGCTCCAGAACCTGCTCATGACCTATCCTGCATTGTCCGGTTTGCTTGCGGGTTTGCAAAACACACGCCTAGGCCGGATGAAGGAATTCAGCAAGGCGATTCAGTGCACGAGGTCGCGCCACTTTGCTGCATAGCCGGAAAATGCCGGAGTGATGGTTAGGGTTTGTTTGCTGTTGTCGGCCATGGAATCGTTCTGGCGTTGAGGTCCTTTGGCCAGCAAGGCCGCTCCGATGCTGGTTCCGGTGACAGAGCCTTCGGCGGCTTCAACCGGCCGGTTCGTTGCGGCTTCCAGCATGCGCTTGTAGAGGGAATTGGATGCAAACGGCCCTTCCACAATGATGGGCCCTTTCGCTCCCGTCATGGCAAGGCATTCTGCGGTCATCAAGGCAAGATAGAAGGAAAGAGCGGCAAAGCGCTCTCCGTCCGTCAATTCTGTTTCGGCGGCGGTCCAGCGATGGCTCTTTCCCTGAAAGGGCCCGGAGCGGGGATCAACGGCCGGGAGCAGCATCACGCTCTGTTCAACGACTTTTCGGGCTTCAGTGTCAGTTGCCGTGCATGGACGACCGTCCAGGACCAATTCGAACTCGCGTCCTCCCATGAAACGGGCCGACGGTACAGGGTCACCAAGAGCGTTGACATTGATCAGCGTGTCCCGTGCAGGGTCGAGTTGAACAGGCTCTCCGTCAATCGCCAAAACGATGACCCAGGTGCCGGTCGAGACGACCGAGAAGGGAGCTTCACGCCTTAGGAGGTGCGGAAGCAGAGATGCGTTGGAATCGTGAATTCCGCACGAGACGGGAACGGTCTCCGGCAATCCGGTCAGTGCCGTCACCTCCGGCAGGACCGGACCGAGCGTGTCGATCGCGCGGTGGACCGGTGCCATTTTGCCGGCAAGTTCCATGCGCGTAACAAGCGAGGAAAAGCAGTTTTGCGACGGGTTCCACAAATCCGTGTGGCACCCGAGAGAGGTTACCTCATTGGCGCGAATTCCGGTGAGGCGGTAGGTCCAGTATTGCGGGTAAGTCAGAATGGTCGCCGTTCTGTCGCGCAGCATTGGATCTGACTTGAATTGCCAGAACAACTGGGCACCGACATTCAGTCCCATTCCAAGACGGGGGGAGCCTGTTTCGGAAAACTCCGGACGGATCGCATCATAATCGGCTGCAAGCGTGTCCGGGCCATCGAATTCGTAGTCCAGAACAGGTGCGGCGAGAGTGCCGTCTTCTTTTAGTAGGACAGCCGACGCGCCGTGGGTCGTGACCGAAATGGCATCTACGCCGAAATCTGAATGAAGCTGCTTCAGGGCATCGCAAATGAAGTGCCAGTGCCCGTCGATGTCGTAATGTGGATAGGGGGGACCTGACAGCACTTTGTTGGGCCGAGTCAGAACTCCGGTTTCCCGTTCGGTTTCAATATCGACGACAGCCACTTTTGCATTTGTCTTACCGATATCGATCACGCCGACATGTTTCACATCCCTCATCCGCTTTCAGTCCATGTGAAAGACGGTTTCAAGCGGAATGGCGACGGGTTCATTGTCCGATCCGGTTTCCATGATGTCCGCCATATGCGCCCACCACTTTTGCATGACCGGATGAGACGGCAGGTCTTCCATCTTGTGATCGTCGGAACGCCACAGGACCCCGAAAAGAATGTGTGTCTGAGGGTCAAGGTGAATGGAATAGTCCCGGATACCGGCCTCTTTCAGCAGAGCGACAAGTTCGGGCCAGATCTCGTCATGGCGCTTTCTGTATTCTGCTTCCATGCCCGGATTGAGCTGCATCCTGAATGCAAATTTTTCCATGGGTCATGTTCTCCTGCGGGCAAGCAGCTGCCGGGCAATCCTGGGAAGTGCGATTACAGCGATCAGGAGCAGGCCGATGAAGATCGACATCACGATGCCCGGAACATTCAAGAGGCCGAAGCCGAATGTAACCATGCCCATGACGAAGGCGGCGATGACGACACCGGGGATGGTTCCCGATCCGCCCAGAATACTGATCCCGCCAAGCACCACCATGGTGACGACTTCAAGCTCCCAACCAAAAGCGATGGAGGGACGCGTCGCTCCAAGTCTGGACGTCAGGCAAATGGCGGCCACACCCGACATAACTCCTGTCAGCAGGAACAGTATGAATTTCACTCTGGAAACCTGAATTCCGGAAAAGAGAGCGCCGACCGGGTTGTTGCCGATGACATAAACCGCACGGCCGAAATTTGTCCGGTGCAGAAGAATGGCAAACAGGATTGCCATCACGGCAAACAGGACGAGCTCAAAGGAAATCACCCACCAGACATAGCCTTGTCCGAAAAAGGCAAAATCGGACGGGTAACCTGTGTAGGCTTTGTCCCCGAGCACGATATAGGAGATGCCCCGGAACAGGCTCATTGTTCCGATGGTGACGACAATCGACGGCAATCCGAATCCCGTCACCAGAAAACCGTTGAATGCTCCGCAGGCAAGCCCAACACCGAGGCCGATCAAAACCAGAATGGAGGTATCAGCTCCCAGCTGGACGGCAAAACCCATCGCGGTCGACGCGAGCGCGATGATCGATGCGACAGAAAGGTCGATTTCGCCCGAAATGATCAGCAACGCCATGGCAAAGGCGATCAGCGCCTTTTCGGTGAAATTGAACGTCGCGTCGGAAAGGTTCCAAGGGTCGAGGAAATAGGGTGATGCGAAGCTGTTGATGATGAACACCGCGACGGCAACGCCGAGCAGCAACAGTTCCCAACTCGCGAGAAAACGTTGCAGAGGAGACCTTAGCCGGTCCGGTATCTGGCGATCTGAAACCTGAGAGGTGCCTGAGGCAAGGCTCATAACGCGTGCTCCGCTTTTTTCAGAATGACCCGGCCCTTGGTCCGGTTGGACGTTGCATTGAAGGCGACGGCGATGATGATTGCGCTGCCCGAAATGGCGAGCTGCCAGAAAGGCGAAATGTTGACGACTGGCAGCGCGTTCTTGACGATGCCGAGGAACAGGGCTCCGAGCAGGGCGCCTCCCACAGAGCCGATGCCGCCGGCAATCGAAATTCCGCCGATGACGCAGGCCGCAACCACCTCCAGTTCGAAACCACCTGCAATATCGACATAGGCAACAGCATAGCGGGCAACCCAGAGATATCCCGTCAAACCGGCCAGGGCCCCGGACAGAATGAAGGCCGCGCACTGGGTTCGGCCGACATTTATGCCGGTGTAGACTGCAGCATGAGGATTGCCGCCCACGGCATAGAAGGCGCGACCGAGCGGGCTTCTGCCAACCAGAATGATGAAGCCGACAACGACCAGAATGGCCATCCAGGAGAGAACCGGCAGGCCAAGAATGACTTCTCGCGGGAAGGCCTTGAAGGCCGGGCTCATCTCATGGGCGTTGATCCATTCCCCGCCCGAAATCACAAAGATGATGCCGCGATAAATGGTCATTGTACCGAGCGTGACGACAATCGGCGGAATGTCGAGCTTCCAGACCAGCAGACCGTTCACCAGACCCATCAGCGTTCCAAGGCCAATGGCGATCAGCAGGATCACGGGAACAGGCAAGTCCGGCATGGCGGTGTTGAGCATTGCGACAACCATGCCTGTCAGAGCCAGATTTGCGGCGACGGAAAGATCGATGCAGCGGGTCAGAATGACGGCCATCTGCCCAAGAGCAAGAATGATCAGCGGGGCGGTGTCGTTGAACACACTGGCCAGGTTCTTTGGAGCTGCAAAGGCTGGAAAGCGTGTCGAGATCACCAACAGGAGCGCCAGGATGGCTGCTGCCAGAATGCCCTCGCGAGACTTGATCAACGATTGGATCATGACTTCACCTCCGAGATGCCGGCTGCCGCCCTGACAAGATGTTCCGGAGTGAGGTCACCACCTTCAAACTCCGCCGCGATACGACCTTCGCGCATGACGATCACCCGATCCGACATGCCCAAAATTTCCGGAATCTCGGAAGAAACCATGATGACGGCGAGCCCTTCGGCCGCCAGTTCAGCCATGAATTCATGCACCGCCGCCTTGGAGCCGATATCGATGCCCTTGGTCGGTTCATCCAGGATGATGACTCGCGGCTGCGTCGCCAGCCATTTGGCGATGACCACCTTTTGCTGGTTGCCGCCGGAAAGTTCGCCAATGTCCTGATCAAGTGCTGCTGCGCGTAAATCAAGGCGCTGAGTGTAATCGCGCGCCAGTTTGAACTCCTCGGCCAGTCGGAGAAAACCGTTCTTCGAGGTCTTCTTCAGCGAGGGCAGAGAAACGTTCTGGAAGATAGGCAATCCCTTGATTGCCCCCTGCCTGCCGCGATCCTCAGGCACATAGACGATACCGTGGCTGATCGCTTCGTCAGGCGACCGGATAACAGCGATTTCCCCGTCAATGCGTATCGCGCCTTTCGACGGTTTGGTCACGCCGAAGAGCGCCTGCATGACTTCACTTCGGCCCGCACCGACCAATCCGTAGAAACCAAGGATTTCTCCCCTTCGCAATGAGAAGCCGATATCCTCGAATTCCGTGGGATGGCAGTAGCCGGCGACCTTGAAAACTTCCTCTCCCGGATTGGAATTGCGCTCGGGAAAAACCTGATCGACCGACCGTCCAACCATCAGGCGGACAAGATCCTGTTCGGTGACATCGGAGATTTTTCCCGCACCGACCATCTGGCCATCCCGAAACACCGTGAAACGGTCTGCGATCCGGAAGATCTCATCGAATTTGTGGCTGATGAAGAGGATTGCCTTGCCTTCCGCCTTCAGCCGCTCGACGAGTTCGTAGGTTTCTTCGATTTCCTTGTGCGACAGAGATGCGGTCGGCTCATCCATGATCACGATTTTCGCGTCCACGGAAAGCGCCCGCGCAATGGCGACAAGGTGCTTGTTGGCGATGCCGAGATCTTTCAGCGTTACTTTCGGATCTATCTGCGCACCTATCCGATCGAGCAGATCCTTGGACTTGCGCAGCATCTCTGCACGGTCGATCAGGCCAAAGCGGGTTTTCGGTGCGTGCCCTATGAATATGTTTTCCGCTACCGACAAGTCGTCGAAGAGTACGGTTTCCTGGTGAATGGCGGTGACGCCAGCCTTGCCCGCATCCTGCGCCGTTGGAAAGGAGACGGGTTGGCCGTTGATGGAAATCCGGCCGCCATCTGGCTGATAGATGCCTGTCAGGACTTTCACGATGGTGGATTTTCCCGCACCGTTTTCGCCGACCAGCGCGGTGACTTCACCGGGGTAGAGTTCGAGCGCGACCTCAGAGAGCGCCTTGACGCCTGGAAAGGACTTCGAAATGCCCTCCAGCGAAAGAACCGGCGCTGCTCCTTGTGTTGCGTGCGCGTGCACGTTCTCGATGCCCTGCGAGTTCGCAAGCATTACCAGTACCCCGGTGACTATTGTTGTTATTGGGTTTGGAAAGGCCCGGCACTGTTCGCCGGGCCGTCAATTGCCTGGAACCTAAAGCTTAGAAGATATCCTTGAAGTCGTCGATGTTGGAGCTGTCATAGACAAACGGGTCAGCCATCGCGCCTTCATTGTTATCATCAAGTGTCAGGGATCCCATGCGGCCCATCGGAATTTCAGCACCTGGCTTTGCTTCGGCGTTACCATTCGCCAGATTGTAGGCAAGCATGGTGGCGGAGTAACCGAGATCGATCGGGTTCCAGATCGCAAAGGACTTCGAGGCACCGGAGTCGATGTGGCCGGCCATCTCAGAAGGCAGGCCCAGTCCGGTCACGTTGATCTGACCGGCTTTTTCGGCGTCAGACACGGCCTGCGCAGCGGCAACGATACCCACGGATGTCGGGGCGATAATCGCTTTCAGATCAGGGTAAGTCTGCATGAGGCCCTGCGCTTCGCGATAGGACTTGTCGGCCAGGTCATCGCCGTAAACGGTCGCAACGACATTGATGCCCGGATAATTGCCCTTCACCTTGTTCATCTCTTCGATCCAGGTGTTCTGGTTCGTCGCCGTAGCGGAAGCGGAGAGAACAGCAACGTCGCCACCATCAGGCAGGTGGTCTGCCGCCAGTTTGATGATCATGTTGCCGATCAGAGGATTGGAAGAGGGATTGAGGTGCAGTTGGCGGCCCTCGGGCGCGACGCCTGAATCCCAGGAAACCACCGTAATGCCGCGTTGCATGGCTTTCTTCAGTGCCGGAACCAGGGCGTCCTGATCATTTGCGGAAATGGCGATTGCATCGACCTTCTGCGCAATCAGCGCATTAATGACTTCGATCTGTCCTTCCGCTGTCGTGTCGGTCGGTCCGGTGTAGATGATTTCAACATCACCAAGTTCCTTGGCGGCTTCCTCGGCCCCCTTGGCGGCCGCCTCGAAGAAGCCGATGCCGAGTGCCTTGACGACAAGGGCAATGCGTTTGGTTTCGGCCTGTGCCGGTCCAGCTATACAGACGGCGGCAACGGCAGTTGCAGCCAGAAGTGATTTGAAGAGTTTCATTGTCTTCCTCCCTAGATAGCTGCCGGCCCTCCCAGGTCTCGGCAGAATTCCGGCTAACCGCTTGAGGTTGCCTTGGTTTGTGCGGCGTTCGATTGCGCCACGATCAATTTCACGTCTGCCTGCTCGAGCATGTTGGCCGCGCTATCGGGAATGCCTTCGTCCGTGACCACGGTCGAGATCCGTTCCAGCGGACACAGGATCAGGCTGGAGCGGGCGCTGAATTTGGATGAATCCACCAGAACCACCAGTTCGTCTGCCTGTCCGATGAGTTTCTGTTCGGCCTGGATCAGCAAGGGGTCGGCTTCCATCAGTCCGAGAGGGCCCAATCCTTGAGCGCCCATGAACATGCGCTTGGCATAGAAATTCCGCGTCACGTCATTGTCGAACGGGCTCAGAATGATGTTCTGCTCGCGATAGATCGCGCCACCCGAAAGCATGATCGTGTTTTTGGAATTCTTCAGAAGATGCTCGGCAATCGGAAAGGAGTTGGTGAACACCTGCATGCGCTTGGTTGCCAGCGGATGCACCATCTGAAATGTCGTCGTGCCGCCATTGATGATGATTGCATCGCCATCCTCGCAGAGCTCAACCGCCTTTTGGGCAATTGCGCGTTTTTGCGCGATGTTGATCGTTTCGTTGACGCTGAAGGGGCGTCCGGCCAGTCCGACGAATTGCGGTGGATGGATCGACTCGGCCCCGCCGCGAACCCGGCGCAACTTTTTCTGCACATGCAGTGTTGCAATGTCCCGGCGGATCGTCGCCTCCGAGGAATCGGTCAACGCCACCAGTTCCTGGACAGTCACGACCGGACGATCCTGGACGGCGGATAGAATTATCCTGTGGCGTTCTTTCTCGTGCATGTGTTCCTCCCGATGTTCAAAAGTTTCCACCAAAAACGCTCACTGTCAATCATAAAATGTCAAAAATAATCATATTGCGACGCATAATGATTGTTAATGATCGTTTTTGATTGACAATACGATCTGTTCGAGCGAGTTTCTAATCAACCAGGCAAGCGCTGTCAGGCATATTTTGGGAGGAATGAATGTTGAACTCTGCCGCAGGATCCCGGCTTCAGAATCTTTGGGACGAGGAGAAGGCGCGGAGCATGAGCGAAGCCGAGCTCTTGCTGTACCGGTCGAACCTTCTTGGTTCAGACAAACGCATCACCAACTACGGCGGTGGCAACACCTCGGCAAAGGCGCTTGAGAATGACCCTTTGTCGGGAGCGCAGGTTGAGGTTCTTTGGGTCAAGGGATCTGGCGGCGATGTCGGCACGATCAAGATGGACGGCTTTGCCACGCTCTACATGGACAAGCTGCACGCTCTCAAGGACCTCTATCGAGGTGTCGAGTTTGAAGATGAGATGGTTGGCTATCTGCCCCATTGCACTTTCAACCTGAACCCGCGCGCGGCTTCCATCGACACGCCGCTGCATGCCTATGTTCCCGGGAAGCATGTCGATCACATGCACCCTGATGCCATTATCGCCATCGCCGCAGCCGCTGACAGCAAGGCCCTCACTCAGGAAATCTTTGGAGATGAGATCGGATGGCTTCCCTGGAAGCGGCCGGGCTATGAGCTCGGATTGTGGCTGGAGAAGTTTTGCAGAGAAAACCCTGAAGCGCGTGGAGTTGTGCTGGAAAGTCACGGCCTTTTCACCTGGTCCGACGATGCCAGAACCTGTTACGAGACCACGCTTGAAATCATCAACAAGGCGATCGGGTGGTTCGAAAACAGAACTTCGGGCAAGGACGCTTTTGGTGGCGCAAGGCACTGTGCATTGTCTCCTGCCGAACGGCGTCAGGTGGCGGCAGGTCTGATGCCGGCCATACGTGGAATGGTGTCCGGCAAGCAGCACATGGTCGGACATTTCGATGACAGCGATGCGGTGCTGGAATTCGTATGTTCAAGGGATATGGAAGCGCTGGCAGCACTCGGAACGAGTTGTCCCGACCACTTCCTGCGGACCAAGATCCGACCTCTTGTCGTGAATTTTGATCCGGCTGCTCCGGATCTGAATGCCACTTTGGCCGGTCTTGGAGATGCCATCGCGACTTATCGCGAAGACTATGCAGCCTACTATGATCGCTGCAAGCACACCGACAGTCCGGCGCTGCGCGACGCGAATGCCGTCGTCTATCTTGTCCCCGGAGTTGGCATGATCACTTTTGCCAAGGACAAGGCAACCGCCCGGATCTCCGCAGAGTTCTACGTCAACGCGATCAACGTCATGCGTGGAGCCTCAAGCGTCTCCACCTATCGCGGCCTGCCGGAGCAGGAAGCGTTCGACATCGAATACTGGCTTCTGGAAGAGGCCAAGTTGCAGCGGATGCCGAAACCGAAAAGCCTTGCCGGCAAGATTGCTCTTGTGACCGGCGGTGCCGGCGGGATCGGATCTGCAACAGCGGAACGTTTCCTGCGCGAAGGGGCCTGCGTCGTCTTGGCAGACATCGATGCAGAGGCGCTTTCCGCGACTGCCGAGCTGCTAAGCGGTCGGTATTCCTCCGATGCTGTCAGATCGGTCACGATGGATGTCACGAGCGAAGAAGCCGTTGCAGACAGTTTCGCGCGCGCCGCACTGGAATTCGGCGGCGTTGACATTCTTGTCTCCAACGCCGGGATCGCGTCGTCTGCGCCGATCGAGGAAACAACGTTGGACCTCTGGAACCGGAACATGTCGATCCTGTCCACCGGCTATTTCCTCGTCTCACGGGCAGCTTTCCGGTTGATGAAAGCGCAGAAGATCGGCGGGTCGATCGTCTTTATCGGTTCAAAGAATGGTCTTGCGGCTTCGCCGGGTGCCAGCGCCTATTGCACGGCCAAGGCGTCGGAGTTGCATCTCGCCCGTTGCCTTGCACTTGAAGGGGCGCCGGAAGGCATTCGTGTCAATGTCGTCAATCCGGATGCCGTCTTGCGTGGTTCCAAGATCTGGTCCGGCAGCTGGTTGAAGGAACGCGCCGACGCCTATGGCAAGGATACGTCCGAACTCGAAGAGCATTATCGGCAGCGGTCGTTGCTGAAAAAGTCCGTTCTGCCCGAAGACATCGCTGAGGCGACCTATTTCTTCGCCAGCGAGTTTTCGGCAAAATCCACCGGCAACATTCTCAATGTTGATGCCGGAAACGTTCAGGCCTTCACGCGCTAACGGAGAGTTTCATGCCAATGATTGAAGGCGGCCTGCTGGCACGCGAAAACGAGATGCGCACGCATGACCTGAAGCGCGACTATGACATGCTTGGCGAACATCTTGAGCGTCGCGGCATTGCAATTGACAGGATCAGGGACAAGGTTGCCGCCTACGGTGTGGCAATCCCCTCCTGGGGAGTTGGAACGGGCGGTACCCGGTTTGCACGCTTTCCCGGTGCCGGAGAGCCCCGCAACATCTTCGACAAGCTGGAAGACTGCTCAGTCATTCAGGAACTGACCAGGGCAACCCCCAGGGTTTCGTTGCACATCCCCTGGGACAAGGCGGATCCTGCCGACCTGAAAGCCGCCGCCGCGGAACTCGGTCTTGGCTTTGACGCCATGAATTCCAATACCTTTCAGGATCAGCCTGGCCAACCGTTTTCGTACAAGTTCGGTTCCTTGTCTCATACCGACCGGGGCACGCGGCAACAGGCCATCGAGCACAATCTGGAATGCATTGAACTTGGCAAGGCGATAGGGTCAATGGCCCTGACGGTCTGGGTTGGCGATGGTTCGAACTTCCCCGGTCAGGCACATTTTGTCCGGCAGTTCGAACGCTACCTGGAAGCGGCTCGAACAATCTATGCCAGCCTGCCTGAGGACTGGCGGCTCTTTACCGAGCACAAGATGTATGAGCCGGCATTTTATTCAACCGTGGTCCAGGATTGGGGGACCAACTACCTGATTGCCAATGAGCTGGGTGACAAGGCGTTTTGCCTCGTCGACCTTGGACATCACGCACCCAACGTCAACATTGAGATGGTCGTCGCCCGCCTCGTTCAGTTCGGCAAGCTCGGCGGATTTCATTTCAATGACAGCAAGTATGGGGACGACGATCTGGATACCGGGTCAATCGACCCTTATCGGCTGTTCCTTGTTTTCAATGAGCTTGTCGATGCTGAAAACCTTCAGGCGCCAGGTTTCGATCCGGCTCACATGCTGGACCAGTCGCACAATGTCACCGATCCGATTGAAAGCCTGATGGTTTCCGCCATGGAAGTTCAGCGGGCCTATGCCCAGGCCCTGCTGGTGGACAGGCAAAGGCTGGAAGTTTGCCAGGAAGAAAATGATGCCCTGATGGCAACCGCGACGTTGAAACGTGCCTTCCGCACAGATGTTGAACCGATCCTGGCAATGGCAAGGTTGGAAACGGGGGGCGCTATTGATCCGGTTGCCACCTATCGCGCATCGGGTTACCGCCGAAAAGTCGCCGAAATCCGCCCCGAAGTGACGGGGGCAGGCGGCGGTATCGTCTAGGTTCAGATTAAAAAGTTCTGGAAAGCGTCATTCCGGCAAGCGCTTTGCCGGTCCGGAATGACGCCTGGAAAGTTTGGCTCTGCCAAAAGACCTGAAATGATCAAAGCGTCAGCTTGTAGGCTCGAATGGCGTTTCCGCCGAGAATAGCGTTTTGCTCTTCTGTACTCAGATCCGAAAGCAGTTCCTCGGTTGTCTCCACCCAGCGCTTATAGTCGCTTGCCAGCAGGCAAACCGGCCAATCACTGCCCCAGATCAGACGGTCAGGACCAAAGGTTTCAAGCAAGTGATCGACATAGGGACGAAGGTCGTCCACCGTCCAATTGGGCTTTGCCTCGGTCACGAGGCCCGACAGCTTGCAGTAAGCCTGTGTCTTCTCGGCAAGCGCCGCCATATCCGCGGCCCAGTCTTCGATTTGACTTTCCCGGATGACCGGCTTGGAACCATGATCAATGACAACACGCATTTCGGGGTGTCGTGCCAGCAGCTCCTGAAGGTTTGAAAGGTGATGAGGCAGTGTCAGTGCGTCAAAGGTCAGGTCTGCCTTTTGAAGCGCATCGAAGGCGGGTCGAAGTTCGCGCCGCAACATCCAGTCGGCATCCGGAATGTCCTGAATCATCGGACGCAGACCGACAAGAGAGCGGTGTTCTGCAAGTTCGGCAATCAGGTCCGGTGCGGCCGGGTCTTCAAAATCCACCCAGCCAACGACGCCTTTGACCAGTTCGTTGCTGTCGGCAAGCGACAACATGAACCGTGTTTCTTCAACAGTGGGAGCCGCCTGGACCAGAACTGTGCCTGAAAGACCGTGCTGATCCAGAAGGGGAGCGAGGTCTTGCGGCAGGAAATCTCTGTATATGACGTCAAGCTCCGGTGTCAGCCAACCATAGTCTCCACGCTGAAGCGCCCAGAAATGCTGGTGTGCATCAATCCGCGTCACCCGATCACTCCTTTCTTGAGAATGATATTGCCGTAGAGGCGACGCTCACCGGTTTGGACGATGGCAAAAGCTGTTGCGGCGCGTTCGTAAAAGGCAAAGCGTTCCAGTGTCTGGATTTGAGCCGGATTGTCCGCTGTCTTTTTGATGATGTTCTGGAAGTCCGCAACGGCTTCGGGAATGGCGTCCGGATCACCGACCACCTGCATCGTCAGGGCAGGGTCGGGCACATAGATGTCGAGCGGCATCACGGAGAGAACGGCCTGCAGGACTTCGCTGGCGGTGGAGCCGTCTGCACGAATGCAGGTCGGCCCCAGGCTTTCACCCGGAAAATTGGCGTCCGCCAGAACGATCTCGTCGCCATGTCCCATTGCGCGCAGAGCATAAAGAAGGTCAGGAGACAGGATTGGATCGATGTCACGCAGCATGACGGGCCTCCGACGGTAGTGGGGCGTCAGGGCGGATCAATCCTTCACTGCGAAGATCCGACCACAGTCCGTCCGGGATCGGCGTTTCGAGCAGTTCGACATTGGAATTGACTTCACGCGCGTTGACACCGCCAGGGATCACGGTTTTGACGCTTGGATGTCCGAGCACGAATTGCAGGGCAGCGGCAATCAGTCTTGTGTCATGTGCCGCACACACCGCTTCAATCTTGCGCACACGTTCCAGGATTTCGGGTGGAGCATCATCGTAGTTGTACTTGGCTCCCGGAATGGCACCGGTTGCCAGGATGCCTGAATTGTATGGTCCGCCGAGAATAATGCCGACATCGCGCTTTTCGCAAAGCGGAAGAAAGCTCTCCAGAGCCTCCTGTTCCAGCAGAGTATAGCGTCCTGCCAGCAGGAAGCCGTCAAAGTCACCGAGACCGAGCAGTTTTTCGCAAACCTGCCATTCGTTGACGCCGGCGCCGATCGCGGAAACGTCCCCGGCATCGCGTAGTTCGCACAATGCCCGGTACCCGCCGCCATCAAAGAGCTCTTTCACCTTGGCGTCGCTGATCTCCTGAGAGCCTTGTGAGAACGCGCAGACGTCATGCACCAGAAGGATGTCGGCATTCGATACGTCGAGGCGCTTCTTGCTGGCCTCGTAGCTGCGCATGACGCCGTCATAAGTATAGTCGAAAACGATCCGCTTCTGCGGCACATCGACAAAGGCTTCGGGCGTGACTTCATGTGGCTCGCAGTCCAGAAGAAGACGGCCGATCTTGGTCGACAGCTGAACAGTCTCACGGCCGAACCGCTTCAGCGCGACACCAAACCGTTCTTCGGAACGGCCTAGACCGTATTGAGGGGCGGTGTCGAAGTACCGAATGCCTGCGTCATAGGCCGCCTGGAGAGCTGCCTGCGCATCTTCATCCGAAACCTTGCGATACAGGTTTCCCAAAGGAGCCCCACCGAAACCCATGCGGGTAAGGGGAACCGGCCGGGCCGTTCGCGCATTCAATAGGGTGGTGTCGGTGACCTTCATACTGGTTCCTGTCTTCAGCGTGATTGGAATAGATCGGGACGTTTTTCGGCCAGGGCCTCAATGCGTGGCATGAGCTGACCCAAATGATAACGCATGGCATCCTGTGCAGCTTCCGGGTTCTGATCCCGCACGGCATCAACAACGGCCTGGTGTTCTTCGAGCGTTTCGTTCGACCGCCCCGGTGTCGGCAGCAGCAGCATCCGGGCGCGGGTCACCTGTAGCGAGACCATGCGGGCAACAGTCTTCAGGCGCGGATAGCCGGTGAAATGCATGAGCATGGCGTGAAACTCTTCATCGGCCTGATAAAAGCCGGCAAAGTCCTGGTCCTCTACCAACAGGGCCTGAAGGCGGACATTTCTGTTGAGTTGCGCCATCTGTTCGTCGGTCCGGTCACGGGCAACCTTGGCAACGCTCGCCAGTTCCAGTGCTTCCCGCAGGAAAGTGCCTTCACGAATGTCATCCATTGAAAAGTAGGCGACGCGGGTTGCCGATTGCGGAACCACGTCGACCAGTCCCTCATTCGAAAGCCGGGCGATGGCTTCCGATACGGGTGAGCGGGACACCCCGAGCTTCTCACAGATCAAGCCTTTGCGGACAATGGCGCCGGGAAGGAATTGCAACGACAGGATCGCTTCCTGCAGGGCCAGGTAGACCCGCTGGGCAAGCGATCCTTCGAAGGCTCCGATCTCCCGGAGATTGGTTACGTCGATATCGGTATTCGTCATTTTTGCCTCTAGTAGACTAACATGTTAGTTGACATAGTCCGCAAGTCAAGCTAGTTCCTGAGTACAACGGAGATCCACAAAAGTGGAGACGATGGGAGAGGGAGACGCACACAAATGACTGGAAGCGATGTTCTCAAGCTGCGAGCTGAAGACAATGTCGTCATCGCTTTGCGCGCGCTTCCGGCCGGTTCCGTTCTGGAAGGTGTGCCCGAGCCATTGGCTGCTCCCGTCACGCAGGGGCACAAGATTGCCTGCAAACCGATTGCCGAAGGTCAGGACGTATTGCGCTATGGCCAGATCATCGGTCAGGCAAAGACCCGGATTAATCCGGGCGAGCATGTGCATACCCACAATCTCGGAATGGATTCGCACAGTCTGCAGGACTACGAATTCGCGACCCAAAACGCTCAACTGGTTCCAATCGAGGACCAGCGGACTTTCCAGGGATATCACCGGGCTGACGGCAAAGTCGGCACCCGGAACTATGTCGGCATCCTCACATCGGTGAATTGCTCCGGTTCCGTTGCCCGTTTCATCGCCGAGGCTGCCGAAAAAAACGGATTGCTGGATGCATTTCCGAATGTGGACGGCATCGTGCCGATTGTACATGGCACCGGTTGCGGCATGTCCGGTGAGAACGAGGGCTATGCGGCTCTGTTCAGAACCTTGTCCGGCTATGCGCAACACCCGAATTTCGGTGGCATTCTTCTGATCGGCCTGGGCTGTGAAGTGATGCAGGTCGCGGACCTGGTGGGCGGCAGGCCGATCCGTGCCGATGGCGCCTTGCGTTACATGACGATCCAGCATGTCGGCGGCACGCGCAAGACGATCGAAAAGGGGCTCGAAGAGCTTTGCGGAATTCTGGAAATCGCAAACGGGGTCACGAGACAGCCTGCACCGATCAGCGAAATTACCGTCGGCATGCAATGCGGTGGCTCAGACGGGTATTCCGGTATTACAGCCAATCCGGCCCTTGGATATGCCTCCGACCTGCTGGTGCGTCATGGTGGCACCACAATCCTCTCCGAGACGTCCGAAGTTTATGGCGCTGAACACCTGCTGACCCGAAGAGCCGAGACGGCCGAGGTTGGCGAAAAGCTGATCGAGCGCATTCACTGGTGGGAGGATTACACCGCCCGCAATGGCGGAGAAATGGACAACAACCCAAGCCCGGGCAACAAGCGCGGCGGGTTGACCACAATCCTGGAAAAGTCGCTCGGCGCTGTTGCCAAGGGCGGCACCGCTCCGCTGACGGATGTCTATCAGTTTGCCGAACTCATCGACAAGAAGGGCTTTGTCTTCATGGACAGCCCGGGCTTCGATCCTTGTTCCGTAACCGGGCAGGTGGCGTCGGGAGCAAACCTCATCATCTTCACCACCGGTCGCGGTTCGGTCTCCGGGTACAAGCCGACGCCCTGCATCAAGCTGGCGACGAATTCGGAAATGTACGGTCGGATGTCCGACGACATGGACCTCAATTGCGGTGACATCGTCACGGATGGTGTCAGCATCGAGGCAAAGGGTGAGGAACTGCTTGAGTTGATCATTCGGGTTGCGTCCGGAGAAGAGACCAAGAGTGAGGAACTCGGATTTGGCGGCGCGGAATTCGTGCCGTGGCAGATAGGAGCAGTGATGTAATGCGGCTGCAAGGAAAGACCATTCTAGTCACTGCGGCAGGCCAGGGCATGGGGCGTGCAAGTGCACTCGCCTGTGCCGCCGAAGGTGCCCGGGTGATCGCCACGGACAGGGACGTCTCGCTGATGGAAGGCCTTGAAGGGATCGAATGCCGGGCCCTTGATGTCACCGATCCCAAGGCAATTGCCGCTTTGGCTTCGGACCTGCCGGATCTTGACGGATTGTTCAACGTCGCCGGCTTTGTTCACCACGGCACGCTACTGGATATTTCCGATGAGGACTGGGCCTTCAGCTTCGACCTGAATGTGACTGCCATGATGAGGCTGTCCCGTGCCTGCCTGCCGGGAATGTTACGCCGCGCGGAAGTGACAGGAAGCAGTTCAATCCTGAACATGGCTTCCATGGCAAGCTCCATCAAAGGGTTCCCGCTGCGAACCGCATATGGTGCCACCAAGGCTGCGGTGATCGGACTCACCAAGGGCATCGCGTCGGATTTCGTCAAAGAGGGGATTCGTTGCAATGCGTTGTGCCCGGGCACCGTGGATACACCATCGTTGCGCGGCCGGATCGCCGCTGCGGATGATCCGATCCAGGCCGAGAAGGATTTTATCGCCCGTCAGCCCATGGGCCGATTGGCGGAAGTCGGCGATATCACGCCGCTGGTTGTCTACCTTTTGTCTGATGAAAGCCGTTTCGTGACCGGGCAGGCCCTGCTGGTCGACGGCGGCGTCACCATCTGACGGCTGCAAAGGGGGAGGTTGTGGCAACACTTGTAAAAATGACCGGCATCGAAAAGCGGTTTCCGGGAGTTCACGCACTCAAGAATGTGCAGTTTGAACTGGAGGCCGGTGAGGTGCACGCCCTGATGGGCGAGAACGGTGCCGGTAAATCCACCTTGATGAAGATCCTTTCGGGGATCTATCAGCGCGACGGCGGCGACCTCCAGGTCAACGGCAAGAGCGTCACGATAGACAGCCCTCGAGCGGCGCAGGATCTCGGAATCGGCATCATCCACCAGGAACTCAGCCTGATGAATGATCTGACCGCCGCTCAGAACATCTTCATCGGCCGCGAGCCGCGCAGGAGTTTCGGCAGACTGGACGAAGCTGCGCTGAACGCCAGGGCGGCTGAAATCTTCGCTTCCATGAACCTCAATCTGGACCCGAAGGCCAATGTCGGCAGTCTGACCATCGCCAAACAGCAGATGGTCGAGATCGCAAAGGCATTGTCATACGATTCGCGCGTCCTGATCATGGATGAACCGACCGCCGCTCTCAACGATGCGGAGATCGCCGAGCTGTTCGTCATCATCAACCGGTTGAAATCCGAAGGCGTCGGCATCGTCTATATCAGCCACAAGATGGACGAGTTGAAGCGGATTTCTGACCGCGTCACGGTCATGCGCGACGGCGAATACGTCGCAACCGTCGGCGCGGCTGACACGCCGATCTCCAAGATCATCGCCATGATGGTGGGGCGCGAAGTCAAGGAAGAGCCGCTGGAGGTCCCCAATCTTTCAGAGGCGGAAGTTTCCCTGGAAGTGTCCGACCTCAACCGCGGGCGGGAAATCCGCGACGTCGGTTTCTCGGTCCGCAAGGGTGAGATACTCGGTTTTGCCGGTCTGATGGGGGCAGGTCGGACCGAAGTCGCCCGGGCCATCTTTGGCGCTGATCCGAAGGACTCCGGTGTTATCCGGGTTCATGGCCAGGAGGTTTCTATCTCGCGCCCTTCCGATGCAGTGAAGGCGGGAATTGGTTATCTGTCGGAAGACCGCAAGCATTTCGGTCTCGCAACCGGCATGAACGTGCGTGACAACATCGCCCTTGCATCGATGGACCGCTTCACCAGCTGGGGCGGCGTTCTTGACGACGAAGCCATGCGCAAGACCGCGCTGGACTACATTCGCAAACTCGGAATACGTACGCCTTCCGACACGCAGGAAGTCCGGCTGCTTTCGGGAGGCAACCAGCAAAAGGCCGTCATTGCCAAGTGGCTGCTCAGGGATTGCGACATCCTGATCTTCGATGAACCCACCCGCGGGATCGATGTCGGGGCGAAATCGGAAATCTACAAGCTGCTGGAGAGCCTGGCGGCGGAGGGCAAGACCATCATCGTGATCTCCTCGGAACTGCCGGAGATCATGCGGCTCAGCCATCGCATCGCTGTGATGTGCGAAGGCCGGCTGACCGGGATTTTGCCGGGCGGCAAAGACACTACTCAGGAAATGATCATGCAACTGGCTACGCAACGTGAAGCGGCCATGCAACCGGATGGGGGGACAGCGTGAGTACTGCGCAGGAAACGAAACCGGTCAATCTGCTGTCGCGATTGATCGATACCGGAGCGCACCAGAAACTTCTGGCCTTCGCCTCTCTCGTGGCCTTGCTGATCGGCTTCTCGATTGCATCGCCCAACTTCATGCAGACCTCGAACATGATCGCGATCTTGCAGGCGACATCGGTCAACGGTGTGCTGGCCGTGGCGGTCACGCTCGTGATCATCACCGGCGGGATCGATCTGTCGGTCGGAACCCTGATGACATTCTGTGCGGTGATCGCCGGCGTCGTCCTGACATATGCCGGTCTGCCCTTGCTGCTCGGCGTCATCGCCGCCATTGCAGCCGGTGCCCTCTGCGGTCTGTGCTCCGGAACGTTTGTCGCGAAAATGAAGATCCCGCCCTTCATCGCCACGCTTGGAATGATGCTGATCCTGAAGGGATTGTCGCTGGTGATCTCGGGAACCCGGCCGATCTATTTCAACGATACACCGGGCTTCGACCAGATTTCGCGTGGCTCTCTGATCGGGGAAATCTTTCCGGCGCTGCCGATCCCCAACGGCGTTCTCATTCTCTTCATCGTCGCTCTCAGCGTTGCCTACATTCTCGGCCGCACGGTGCTGGGCCGCTACACCTTCGCGCTTGGCTCCAACGAGGAAGCCGTGCGTCTTTCGGGCGTCAACACCGATGCCTGGAAGATGGCCATCTACTCGCTGGCAGGCGGCATTTGCGGCGTTGCCGGCATCCTGATCGCCTCGCGCCTGAATTCCGCACAGCCAGCTCTTGGGCTGGGCTACGAACTTGAAGCTATCGCGGCCGTTGTCATCGGCGGCACGTCTCTGTCGGGTGGACGCGGCACCATTCTGGGTACCCTGATCGGCGCGCTGATCATGGCTGTCCTGACCAATGGACTGCGCGTTCTTTCCGTCGCGCAGGAATGGCAGACCGTCGTGACCGGCGCAATCATCATCCTGGCCGTCTACGCCGACATGGTTCGGCGCAAACAGGCCAAGTGAGCTCAAGCAAGAGGACAATAAAGTCCCGGAATCTTTTGAGAAACTAGTGAACTTATGTAGAGGAGGAATACTCATGTTTTCACGTCGTTTCATTCTTGGAGCCATCAGCGCATTGGCGATGACGGTACCTTCGACGGCTTCTTTTGCCGACGAAATGTATATCCCTCTGGTCTCCAAGGGCTTCCAGCATCAGTTCTGGCAAGCCGTGAAACTGGGTGCAGAAAAGGCCGCTGACGAAGAGGGTGTCCGCATCACCTTCGAAGGGCCAGACAACGAAACGATGGTCGACCGTCAGATCGACATGCTGGCAGCGGCTCTTGCCAACAAGCCTGCGGCTCTCGGTTTCGCAGCGCTCGACAGCCAGGCCGCCATTCCGCTGCTGCGTCAGGCTCAGGAAGCCGGCATCCCGGTCGTGGCCTTCGACAGTGGTGTCGACAGTGACATTCCGATTGCAACCGCAACCACCGACAACGTCGCTGCTGCCGGTCTCGCCGCGGACAAGATGGCTGAAAAACTCGGTGGCAAGGGTCAGGTTGCCGTGGTCGCACATGATCAGACCAGCCGCACCGGCATTGATCGTCGCGATGGATTCGTGAACCGTATGGCCGAGAAGTATCCGGGCATCGAGATTGTCACCGTTCAGTACGGACAGGGCGACCACCTCAAGTCCACCGAAGTGACCAAGGCAATCCTGACAGCCAACCCGGACCTGAAAGGGATCTTCGGAACCAATGAAGGTTCTGCGATCGGCGTCGTCAACGGCGTGCAGGAGTTGGGCAAGAAGGATCTGGTGATCATCGGATACGATTCCGGCAAGGCTCAGAAAGAAGCGATCAAGAGCGGTCTGATGGCCGGCGCGATCACCCAGAACCCGGTCGGCATCGGTTATGAAACCGTCAAGGCAGCTGTGGCGGCCACCAAGGGTCAGGAAGTTCCGACGCTGATCGACACTGGTTTCTTCTACTACGATGCGTCTAACATGGACGATCCGGAAATCGCTGCGGTCCTTTACGACTGATCGATTCCAGTTAGCAACAACGGCCCGTCAGGAAACTGGCGGGCCGGTCTATACGTGAAAGAATTAAGATCATGAAATTGCTGCGATATGGCCCGTCTGGTTCAGAGAAACCGGGTTTGCTTGATGACGATGGCCGGGTGCGCGACCTGTCTGGACATGTGGCCGACATTTCCGGGGATGCCCTGCTGCCGGAAACGCTTACCAGACTTCAGGCGCTGAACCCGTTCGATCTGCCGCTGGTGGATGGCCTGCCGCAGAACGATCTTCGTCTGGGGCCATGTGTCGGCAATGTCGGCAAGTTCATCTGCATCGGCCTGAACTACGCCGACCACGCCGCCGAGGCCGGTATGGATATCCCGCCGGAACCGGTCGTTTTCGGCAAATGGACGTCTGCCATTGTCGGGCCTGACGATGACGTTGAAATTCCGCGGGACTCGGAAAAGACCGACTGGGAAGTCGAGCTCGGTGTGATCATCGGCAAGGGCGGCCGTTACATCGATGAAGCGGATGCGCTGTCCCATGTCGCAGGATTCTGCGTCATCAACGATGTTTCCGAGCGTGATTTCCAGCTCAACCGCGCAGGCACCTGGGATAAGGGCAAGGGCAACGACACTTTCGGTCCGCTCGGCCCCTGGCTTGTCACGAAAGACGAAGTCGGTGATTTCGATCAGCTCGGCATGTGGCTGGAAGTCGACGGCCATCGCTACCAGAACGGTTCGACGGCAACGATGGTCTACAAGGTGCCGCATCTGGTCAGTTATTGCAGCCGCTTCATGAGCCTGCAGCCTGGTGACGTCATTTCGACCGGCACACCTCCCGGGGTCGGCATGGGTCAGAAGCCGCCCGTCTATCTGAAGGGTGGCGAAGTGATGAAACTCGGCATCGACAAGCTCGGTGTGCAGACGCAGAAAGTGAAAAACGCCGAGTAGTCGTTCCTGATTGCGCAGCAAGCGGACACGTTTCGGTCGCTACGTTTTTGAATTGAGCCCCTGTCGAGAAATCGGCAGGGGTTTTTCTGTCTTCTGAGTTAATTCGAAAAAGAGCTATGTTTTCCAGTTGGTTATCACCTTGCAAGAGTCGTCTTTGGTACTCCGAGGTGACTCAGAAACTGAAATAAATTTCACAAAAAGAAATTTATACCAAAATTGTTTGACGCTACCATTCGGGCTCCCTTATCCATGAACTCGCTGGGATAAAAACCAGCGATTGAAATATCTTGCAGAGGCTGATTGTCTTTGACAGGCTGTGCTGCAGGACCGGGAGGAGCTGCTCAAGGGAGGAAACTATGGGCGCTTTGAAATTGAAGGGTGTACTGCTGTCCGCCGCGCTGTCCACTGCTGTTCTGTCAGCAATGCCGGCACAGGCGGAAGGCCTGAAATGCGAACCGGGTGAGACTTACATCATGAACGTCATGGTGTCTGGTCACCCCTACTGGGTACCGGTTTACCAGGGCTTCAAGCAAGCTGCGGAAGCTTTCGGTTGCGAGACCGTTTTCTCCGGCACGCCCGATTACGACATCACCAAGCAGATTGCTTCGTTTGAACAGGACATGGTCAAGCAACCGGCCGGTATCCTGCTGCACCCGATGCAATCCGATCCGTTCATCGAGCCGATAGATCGTGCGATCGAAAGCGGCACGCAGATCGTGACCTTCGCGGCGGACAGCCCGAAGTCCAAGCGCACCGCCTACATCACGTCCGATAACCTGGCCGAAGCCAAGTTCGCGGCCGAGGAAATCGTGAAGCAGATTGGCGACAGTGCTGAATACGCGGTTCTGGAAAATCCGGGTCAGTCCAACCACGACCTGCGCGTGACGGCCCTGATCGCCTACATGGAAGAGAACTATCCGAACATGAAACTGGTTGGCCGTCAGGCAACCAACCAGGACAGCAACGCCGCCTACCGTGCAACGGCGTCCATCCTGCAGGCGAACCCGAACCTGGGGGCACTCTGGATCCCTGAAGCCGGTTCGGCTGAAGGCGCTGTCGCAGCCGTTCTGGAAGCCGAGGCAGACGTTCTCATCATGCATGCGGATGTGACGCCGACGACGCTCGAGCACATCAAGGCCGGTAACATTCACATGGCGCTGAATCCGAACCAGGGCATGCAGGGTTTCATGGGCTTCATGGCAACCTTCCTGGCGGCGCATTCCGACGTGTTCGACCCGTTCAACGACTATAAGGTCTCCGGCTACAACCCGGTTCAGATCCCATATGTCGACAACGGCTTTGCCGTCATCACCAAGGACAATGCCGACAGCTTTGATCTGAATGTCTACATGGAAGGCCGCGATCCGAGCTGACTGTGATGTCGGGACGCCAAGAGTGTCTCCGCAAAACGGGCTGTCTGTTGAACTGCAAACGTGCAGACAGCCCGGCTTCCCTGGAATTCTAGTGCAAAGTGGCCGTCATGACTGGCGATGTGATCCTCAAGATCTCCAACCTAAGCAAATCGTTTGGGCCTGTCCGTGCGCTCAAGGGCGTCGATTTCGAACTTCGCAAGGGCGAGATCCACGCGATTGCAGGCGAAAACGGAGCCGGCAAGTCGACCCTGATGAATGTCATCGACGGCATTCTCCAGCCTGACGGTGGCGAGATCGTGCTTGACGGTTCAGCGGTGAAAATTTCTTCCCCCGCCATGGCGCAGAAACTGGGCATCGGGTTCGTGCATCAGGAAATCGCCCTGTGTCCGGATGTATCGGTTGCCGAGAACATCTTCATGGCCACCACCAATGCCAGCCGCTCCTGGCTGATGGACTATCGCGCTCTGGAAAAGAAGGCAGCTGACGTCCTGGGCCAACTCACGACGATCAATCCGAAAACGCTGGTCCGGAACCTGTCGATCTCCCATCAGCAATTGGTCGAGATCGCAAAGGCGCTGACACTCGATTGCCGGATCCTGATACTGGACGAGCCGACAGCGGCTTTGACGGAAAAAGAGGCCCAGATCCTCTTTGGGATCATGCGCCAGCTTGCGGACCGGGGCATTTCCATCATCTACATCTCTCACCGCATGGTAGAGATCTTCGACAATTGCGACCGGGTGTCCGTCTATCGGGACGGCCGCTACATCACCACCCGCGATGTCGCTGACATTCAGCCGAGCGATGTGGTCAACGCCATGGTTGGAAGGGTCATTGACGACCTTTATCCGCAAAAGCAGACCGAGGCGGAAAAGTCGGATGAAAAAATTCTCGAAGTCCGCAATCTGACCGAAAGAACACGTTTCAACGACGTCTCGTTTGATCTCCAAAAGGGCGAGATACTCGGGATTGCAGGATTGATCGGCGCCGGGCGCAGTGAAATCGTCAAGGGCATCTGCCGCCTGGAAGGAGACGTCACCGGTGAGGTCTCCCTGAACGGCAAGAAACTGAACATCAGTTCCTACCGGGACAGCATCGCGGAAGGGGTGGTGTACCTGTCGGAAGACAGAAAGGGAGATGGCATCTTTCTCGACATGTCGATTGCCTCGAACGTTTCGGCTTTGAAACCGGAGCAGGTCGCGAATGCCCTTGGGCTGATCCTGAAGCAGAGAGAGGACGATCAGGCAAGAGATCTTGGAAAGCGGCTCAATCTGAAATGCGGCTCGCTCGCAGATCCCGTTTCGTCGCTTTCCGGCGGCAATCAGCAGAAAGTGGCCATTGCCAAGATGCTTTCGGTCAATCCGAAGCTCATTTTCCTGGATGAACCGACACGCGGGGTTGATGTCGGAGCCAAGGCTGAAATTCACCGCATATTGCGAAATCTCGCCAGCAATGGCGTCGGCATCGTCGTGATTTCGTCTGAACTGCCCGAACTGATTGGCGTCTGCGACCGGGTCCTTGTCGTCCGCGAGGGACAGATAAGCGGCGAAGTGACCGGCGATCAGATGACTGAAGAAAACATCATGCACCTGGCATCCGTCGGCGATGCCCAGGCAACGATACACTAAGCGTGGGGGAAACCATGGAAGACACCGTCTCCCTGACAAACGAGCCTGCGGCCAAGGCCGCCGAGACCTCTCTCATCCGCCGGATCCTGCGCATGCGCGAAACCGGTCTGATCGCGATCATTCTGCTGCTGTTTGTCGTGATGTCCTTTGCGTCGCCCTACTTTCTGACCTGGGTGAACATGCGCGCGATGGTGATGGCATTTGCCGTGGAAGGCATCGTCGTTGTCGGCATGACGATCCTGCTGATCTCGGGTGGCATCGATCTGTCGGTTGGATCGGTGACAGCCCTTGCCATGGTGATCGCCGGCTGGCTCTTTTTGAATGGCATCGATCCCTGGGTTGCGTCGGCGATTTCCATTGCCGCCTGTACCGGTATCGGTGCGTTCATGGGTTTTTTCGTCACCCGGGTCGGCCTGCACCATTTCATCGTGTCGCTGGCCATCATGGTGATCGCACGTGGCGCCTGCCTGTTGGGCACCGGCGGAAGACCGCTCGGCCTCTACACTCTGCCGCCTGAGTTCAAGTTCATCGGTCAGGGATCCATCGGTCCGATCCCTGTCGTGATCCTGCTTTTCATTGTCGTGGTGGTTGCGTTCGACTTCATGCTGCGCCGGACCACCATGTTCCGGAAGGTCTTTTATACCGGCAGCAACGAGAAAGCGGCGGCCTACTCCGGCATCCGGACCAAGAAGGTCGTCTTCCTGACAACCACCTTGTGTTCCGCCCTGTGTGGCTTTGCCGGCATCATCTACATGGCACGCTTCGGGTCCGCCCAGCCGACCTTCGGCATCGGGATGGAGCTGAACGTGATCGCCGCAGCCGTAATCGGCGGAGCAAGCCTTTCGGGTGGATCGGGCACGATCTTCGGAGCCATTCTCGGCGCGGTGCTGTTGTCGGTGGTCTCCAGCTCTCTCGCCCTTCTGGATGTCTCGGTCTACTGGCAGGACATCATTCGCGGATCGATCCTGCTCGCGGCAGTTTCCATCGACCATTACCTCGTCAAGAAGCGCGCCTGACAGGGCAGGGAGGAGCGTGTCCAATGGCTGATAAAAAGAACGATATCGAGTTGATGCGTCAGATGCATACGGTGCTCGTGCTTCATTTTCTGGAAGGAAAGAAGCAGTCGGAGATTGCCGAGACGCTGAACCTGTCGACGTCCAAGGTCAACCGGTTGATCACGCAAGGCCGGAAGATGGGAATGGTCAAGATCGATATTGAAAACCCGTTCCAGCGCCTGACGGATCTGGAAGAACTCCTGGTGAAGGAAGTGCCTCTGTCACGAGCGCTTGTCACCTCGGCGGTTCCGGGCAGTCCCGGCACGACGCTGAAACAGGTGGGCCTTGCCGCGGCCAATCATCTCGTTGAGACCATCCGGGATGGCGATGTCATTGCGATCACCGGCGGCAAGGCGGTCAGCGCGGTGGTCCAGAACATTGAAACCGACCGGTCGTTCGATGTGACGGTGGTTCCGCTCACCGGTGGGGTCCAGGGAAAATTCTATACCGATGTAAATCATCTGGCGACGCAATTGGCTGATCGGCTGGGTGGCTCGACCATGCTTGTGCACGCACCGCTTTTCGCCGAAAGCCGTGAACAGCGCGACATGTTGATGGAAGTTGCGTCGATCAAACAGGTTTTCGACATCGCCCGTCAGGCAAATGTCGCGCTGGTCGGCGTTGGTTCCATCCAGACCCCCGCATCCAGTTACTACGACTTGCACCCGATGCCGGAATCCGATCGCAAGATGCTGGCAGGCACTGGCGTCATCGCCGAGTTTCTGGCGCACTTGATGCGGCAGGACGGCACGGTTGCCGATTATGCCCTCAATTCTCGTCTCGTCGCCCTCAGGCCCGAAGAACTGAAACAGTGCAAGCGGGTTATCGGCGTTGCTTCGGGAGAGGAAAAGATCGAACCGATAAAGGCCGTCCTCAACGGACACCACATGGATTCACTCATTCTGGATGAAGAAACGGCCAGCGCGGTACTGGCCACAATGGAAGGCGCTCAAAATGTTGCATGAAATGTTGACGCGTAAGATCGGACGATCCGGCATCGACGCCTCCGCAATCGGCCTGGGAACCTGGGCCATAGGTGGCTGGATGTGGGGCGGCACCGACGAAAGCCGTTCCATCGAAGCCATCCAGGCATCGATCGACGAAGGTGTCAGCCTGATCGACACGGCGCCTGCCTATGGCCAGGGGCTGGCGGAGGAAATAGTCGGCAAGGCGTTGAACGGCCGGCGCGAGAAAGTGGTGCTGGCAACCAAATGCGGGCTGGTCTGGCACACGCAAAAGGGCAATCATTTCTTCGATTATGACGGCAAGCCGGTGCATCGCTATCTCGGCAAGGAAGAGATTGTCTACGAGGTCGAGCAAAGCCTCAAGCGACTTGGAACGGACTATATCGACCATTACATCACCCACTGGCAGGACCCCACGACATCCATCGATGAAACGATGGAAGCGCTGGAAAGTCTCAAGTCTCAGGGAAAGATCCGCTCGATCGGCGCCAGCAACACGTCTCCGGAAGAGCTGAAAGCCTATGTCGCGGCAGGCCAGCTGGACGCGATCCAGGAAGAATACAGCATGGTCAAGCGGGACATTGAGGCCACCCATGTTCCGTTCTGCCTGGAAAACGGTGTTTCGGTCCTGAGTTATTCGTCTCTGGCGCTTGGTCTGCTTACCGGAAAAATCGGTCCGGACCGGACCTTCAGCGGTGATGATCAGCGCAAGGACAATCCCAGATTTTCGCTTGAAAACAGGCAGAAGGTTGCCCGCCTCATGGAAACGGTCTCACCGATCGCGGAGGCGCACGGAGCGACCAACGCCCAGGTGGTGATCGCCTGGACACTGCAACAGCCGGGGATCACTTTTTCTCTTTGTGGCGCGCGCGATCCGGGCCAGGCGGTAGAGAACGCCAAGGCCGGTCGTCTCCGTCTGTCGCAAGCAGATCTTGAAGCCATCAGCAATGCAGCGCAGCGCCATCTGACTCAACTGGCGGCCTGACGCAAACCGAAAATCTGAATGAAAGGACGCCGTTACCTCGTTTCGGCGAACGGGAAATCTATGTCCGATCAACGGCAAAAGAACTGGAAAAAGTTGCAGGGCGACAGCGCCTTCGATGCCGTGATCGTCGGTGGCGGTATCAACGGTATGGGCGTCTTTCGCGAACTGGCGTTGCAGGGATTGCGTATCCTGCTGGTGGAACGCAACGACTTTTGCTCCGGATGCAGCGCCGCCCCTTCACGCATGATCCACGGTGGGCTGAGATACCTGGAAAACGGCGAGTTCGATCTGGTTCGGGAATCGCTGAGGGAACGGGATGCGTTGCTGACAAATGCGCCACATCTGGTGCATCCCCTGCCGACGGTCATTCCGATCGCATCCGTCTTTTCAGGACTGCTGAATTCGGCAGCCGGGTTTTTTGGCCTGACCGGAAAACCATCCAGCCGCGGAGCGCTGCCGATCAAGCTGGGGTTGTCGCTTTACGACTGGGTGACGCGCAAGCGGCGTTTGTTGCCGAAGCACGTATTCCGCAGTCGGAGCAAGACAAAATCCCTTTGGCCGAAACTGATGCCCGGGCTGAAATTCTCTGCAACCTACCACGACGCGTGGATCAGCCACCCGGAGCGACTGGGAATAGAGCTTCTGCGCGACACCGCCCAGCTTGCGCCAACTTCCATTGCCCTGAACTACGCGGAATTGCAGCCCGAAGGTGACGGGTTTCTCGTGACCTGCAGCCGGACCGGTCATAGTCTTCGGGTCACTGCGAAAATAGTCGTGAACGCCACCGGTGCCTGGCTGGATGAAACGATTTCCCGGATCAATGGCGGCAACCATTCGGAAAGGCTCGTGTCCGGGACCAAGGGATCGCATCTCATCATCGATCATCCCGAACTCGAAGCGGCACTTGCCGGGCATATGGCCTATTTCGAAAACTCCGATGGCCGGGTCTGTATCGTCTTTCCATATCTCGGCAAGGTGCTTGCCGGATCGACAGACATTCGTGTGAATTCGGCCAAACGGGTACGCTGCGAGCCGGAAGAAGAGCGTTACATCCTCGACTCGTTGCGCCTGGTCTTTCCCGACATCGAAGTCCGGCCCGAGGATGTGGTCTTCAGCTACGCTGGAATCCGGCCGCTTCCGAAAAGCGACCACGACTTTACGGGGCGGATTTCACGTGGACATTACACAAAGCGGCTCGATGGTCCTGTGCCTCAACTCTGCATGATCGGCGGCAAGTGGACCACCTTTCGCGCCTTTGCCGAACAGACCGCCGACGAAGTCCTGAAGGAACTTGGAACCGAGCGGCGGGTGGAGACACTGGCACTTGCGATTGGTGGCGGCAGAGACTTTCCAGCTGAAACAGATGCGCTGAAGAAACAGCTTCAGACCGACTTTGATATCAGCGCGGAGCGCGCATCGCATGTGGCGGGAATCTATGGCTCCGGAGCACGGGCCGTCCTTGAACATTGCCGATCCTGTGCGGTGGATCGACCGCTGGTGGAAGGGACTGGCCAGACCACGGGAGAACTGGCCTTTCTCTTGAAAAACGAATTTGTCGAAACGCTGTCGGATCTTGTTCTGCGGCGTACGTCTCTGGCGATCGACGGCAGCCTGTCGATGGACATGCTGGACACCCTGGTGGACCTCTTTCGCGCCGAAACCGGCCTTTCTGTCCAAGACACCGACCGGCAACGCACCGATCTCATCAACGAACTCAACGACTTTCATGGTGTTTCCCGCGCGATGCTGGAAAGCCGGAATCTGAACTGGAGTAAAGAATGCGCGTTAGCACAAAAGCCCGCATGAACCGCATGTTCACCAACGGCGGTTGCCTGGACGTGGCGATCGACCACGGTGTTTGCAACGAACCGAGTTTCATGGTCGGTCTTGAGGACATGGCCGGTGTAGTCGACACCTTGATCAATGCAAAGCCGGATGCGATCCAGATGGCTTACGGGCAGGCGGATCTGCTGCAGGACCGGCCGGAAAAAGACAAGCCGGCACTGGTCATGCGCATCGACATGGGCAATCCCTATAACGATCAACGCCACCGGGTCATGTGGTCCATGTTGCAAAACGCGGACGAGCCGATCATTGGCGCATTGGAAATGGATGCTGCCTGTGTGGTGGTGAACCTGTTCATGCTGCCGGACGAACCCGAGCTTTTTCGCCAGTGCGTTGAAAACATCTCCCGCGTTCGGGCCGCGTGCCACAAATACGGCATGCCGCTGATGATTGAGCCTCTTGTCATGCTGCCGAACGACATCAGGGGGGGCTATCAGGTTGACGGCAATGCGGAGAAGATCGTCACGCTGGTCAGGCTCGCCAGTGAAATGGGCGCCGACATCATCAAGGCGGATCCGACCGAAAATGCCGAAGATTTTCATCGGGTGGTGGAGGCAGCCCGCGTTCCTGTGCTGGTGCGCGGCGGTGGCAAGGAAGACCTGAAAACTGTTCTGAAAAAATCTGCGGCCTTGATGGCACAAGGTGCCAAGGGCATGGTCTATGGTCGCAACATCTACCAGCATGACAACCCGAAAGCGGTCGTCGCAGCGCTCATGGCGATGATCCATGATGGTGCTGGTGGTGAGGAAGCTTGGGATATCTACAACCGTGGCTGACACGAAAAAATACTTGCTCGGGCTCGATGCCGGCAACACGGTCATCAAGGCGGTACTGTTTGATCTTCAAGGGCGGCAGATTGCCGTTCACGCCCTCGATGGGCAGTCTTCAACACCGCAACCGGGTCATGTCGAACGGGATCTGAACGAACTCTGGGACAATGCCAAGCTCGTCATTCGCCTGTGTCTAGAGGCGGCTTCGGTGAGTCCTGCCGACGTCGCTGCAATCGGCTGCGCCGGCCATGGGAATGGGCTCTATCTGCTGGATCGCCAGAACGAACCGCTCGTCGGCATCCAGTCACTCGACACCAGGGCCGCAGATCTGGCTGAAAGTTTGCGAGCTGCAAGAGGCAAGGAACTCCACGCGCTTTGCCTGCAGGAACCCTGGCCGTCACAAACCCCGGTTCTGCTCGCCTGGATCAAGAAAAACAGGCCGGACCTCTACCGGCGGGCCGGAACGGTTCTTCTGTGCAAGGACTTCATCACCTTCAAGTTGACCGGCCAAAGGGTCAGCGAGATTTCCGACATGTCGGGGTGTGGTCTGATCCGCATGCCCGACTGCGTCTATGATGACAGCCTGCTCGCCTATTACGACCTGTCCGATGCAAGGGAGTTGCTGCCGCGTTTGCTCCATCCCTCCGATGTTGCCGGAAGGATCACGCCCGAGGCCTCGAAACTCACCGGACTGGCGGAAGGAACGCCTGTCATCGGCGGGTATTTTGACGTGATTGCCAGCGCACTCGGTTCGGGTGTCGTCAATTCGGGTGAAGCTTCCATTATCGCCGGAACCTGGAGCATCAATCAGGTGCTTTCCAAGGAACCGGTGGTGGACCGCAATGTCTTTATGGCATCGGGGTTTGCACCGGGCCGGTTTGTAAACATCGAAGCCAGCGCAACGTCTGCTGCGAACCTGGAATGGTATGTGCGTGAGTTTGTTGAACGCGGTGGTCACCACGACGATCCGTTCGGCTATTGCAACGCCAGGATTGCGGAAGTGACGCCCGCTGCCGACGATCCTTTCTTTCATCCCTTCCTGTACGGTTCCGGCCAGGGAGCTGACTTTCGGGCAGGCTTTTACGGTGTCGCCGGTTGGCATGGGGAAGGGCACCTGTTGAGAGCGCTGTTTGAAGGCGTGCTGTTCGAGCACAGGCGCCATGTCGAAGCCCTTCAAACCGCAGGCGTCGAATTTGAACGGGCCATTCTTTCAGGTGGCGGAGCGCGCAGTCCCGTCTGGCCGCAGATGTTTGCCGACTGTCTGGGAGTGCCCATCAGTGTTGCGACAGCCCGGGAAACCGGAGCTCTCGGAGCTGCCATAGGTGCCGGTGTCGGCACCGGCGTCTTCCCGTCATACGAAGACGCGGTCGACGCCATGACTTCGGTTCGGCAGACATACCGGCCAGATACCTCGATGAAGTCTCACTATGACGAACGGTACCGCACCTATCTGAAGCTGGTTGCGGCCATGCGATCTGTCTGGAATGACCTGTCGGAGAACAGATCAAGCGGAGGGTAAACCAATGAAAGCGGTTGGATTCTTGAGATCCCTGCCAATTGATGATCCTGAGAGCCTGATGGATGTCGAGTTGCCGGATCCGGCACCAACGGCCACTGATCTGTTGGTTGAGGTCAAGGCTGTTTCGGTCAATCCGGCTGATGCCAAGCGACGTATCCGGATCGCGGCAGAACAGCCCCACGAAAGCCCTTTCGTGCTGGGATATGATGCGGTCGGGATCGTGCGTGCCTGCGGTGGCTCGGTGACTGGGTTCAACCCCGGAGACAGGGTCTGGTACGCAGGAGATGTCTCGAGATCAGGATCCTATGCGGAGCTGCAATGTGTCGATCATCGCATTGCTGCGCATGCTCCGAATGGGGTTTCAGCAGAAGCCGCAGCGTCGCTCCCTTTGGTGTCCTTGACTGCCTGGGAAATGCTGTTTTCACGTCTGCAGGTGCCGTCGAACGAACGCCCCTTTACGCTGCTTGTCATCGGCGGGGCAGGCGGTGTTGGTTCCATCACCACTCAGATTGCCCGCAAGTTGACGAATGCGACCGTCATCGCAACCGCCTCTCGCCGGGAATCAAGTGACTGGTGCAAAAAAATGGGTGCTCATGTGGTCGTCGATCACAGAAACCTTGTCGAACAGGTTCGCGACGCCGGGTTCGAGTTCGTTGATTACATCGTCCAGTATGCGGATACGGCCCAGCACTGGGAGGCCATGTGCGAACTGATAGCTCCACAGGGGCGCATCGGCACGATTGTGGAAACGCCGGACAAGCTTGATGTTTCCGCCCTGCAAGCCAAGTCCGCCGCTCTCATGTGGGAGCTCATGTTCACACGGTCTCTCTTCGGAACCCACGACATGTCTCGTCAGGGCGAAATTCTGTCCCGCATGGCCCGGCTGGTGGAAGATAGTATCATTTCAACCCTCGATACCAGGGTTTTAAATGGGTTGACTGCGGAGACTTTCAAACAAGCGCACGGGCTCATCGAGCAAGGCGCCATGATCGGCAAACTTGTCGTCAAGTATTAGAAACGAATGGATTTTTCATGGACCGGCCAGAGGAACTGGATGGAACTTACGATTACATCATCGTTGGAGCCGGAACGGCCGGATGCGTTCTGGCCAATCGGCTGACGGAAGACCCGTCGGTCAAGGTGCTGTTGCTCGAAGCCGGTGGTTCTGACAACTACCATTGGGTCCACATTCCGGTCGGGTACCTTTACTGCATTGGCAATCCACGGACCGACTGGATGATGAAAACCGCAGCCGAGCCGGGATTGAACGGGCGCTCTCTCGTCTATCCGCGTGGCAAGGTTCTGGGCGGGTGTACGTCGGTCAACGGCATGATCTACATGCGCGGCCAGGCAGCCGATTACGACCATTGGCGTCAGTTGGGCAATGTTGGTTGGTCCTGGGAGGACGTTCTTCCCTATTTTCTGAAATCCGAAGATCACCATGCTGGCAGCAACACGCTCCATGGCAGCGGTGGTGAGTGGAAAGTCAGCAAGCAGCGGCTCGAATGGGACATTCTTCGAGCCGTTCAGGACGGTGCAAGGGAGTTCGGCGTCGAACCGCGTCCCGACTTCAACGACGGCAACAACGAAGGCAGCGGCTTTTTCGAGGTCAATCAGAAAAACGGAGTGCGCTGGAACACGGCCAAGGGGTTCCTGAAACCCGCGCTCAAGCGCCAAAACCTCAGACTGGAAACCCATGCCGAAACAGAGGGCCTTCTCTTCGACGGAAAACGCGCCGTTGGTGTGCGTTATCGTCAGAAGGGGAAGGCCGTGACCGCACGCGCATCAGGTGAAGTCCTGCTTGCAGCCGGGGCGATCAATTCGCCGAAAATACTGGAACTGTCAGGCGTTGGGGACGCTGAGGTTCTTTCCAGGTTCGGGATCGATGTCCATCATGAAATGGCGGGTGTCGGCGCAAACCTTCAGGATCACTTGCAGATCCGCACTGTCTTCAAGGTTCACAATGCCAAGACACTGAACACAAAGGCGAACAGCTTGATCGGCAAGGCACAGATCGCGTTGCAATATGCCTTGACGCAGTCAGGCCCGATGTCGATGGCACCAAGCCAGTTCGGCATGTTCACCAAGTCCGATCCGTCGCTGGAAACTCCGGATCTGGAATATCACGTGCAGCCGCTGTCAACGAACCGGCTCGGCGATCCACTTCACGATTTCCCGGCGATCACGGTCTCGGTCTGCAACCTGCGTCCTGAAAGTGTCGGGTCATGTCACATCGGCAGCAAGGACCTGGACCGGCAACCGGATATCCGCCTCAATTATCTGTCGACGGACAAGGATCGCGACATCGCCGTCAAATCCGTGCGTCAAGCGCGGCAGATCATGACGGCAAAGGCCCTCGAGCCTTACCGGCCGGAAGAAATTCTGCCCGGACCGGTGGTTTCGAGTGATGCGGATCTGCTTGAGAGCATTGGCGACATCGCCACCACAATCTTTCACCCTGTCGGAACTTGCCGGATGGGTTCGGACGAGGCGGCGGTGGTCGATCCGGAGCTGCGGGTCAACGGACTGGACGGTGTTCGTGTCATCGATGCGTCGATCATGCCGAAAATCGTATCGGGAAACACGGCTTCGCCCGTTGTCATGATCGCGGAGAAAGCTGCGGACATGATCCGCAGCTCGGCAAAGGCCGCTTAACGTTTCTGGGGCCGTCCGGCGACATAGACCTCGTCGATGACCCGGTCGTCGCCTAGCATCTGCAGCACGAAGAGCTCTTCGCTGAGGGTTTCCGCACGCTCCATCCGCAAGGACATCGCATCGGTTGCCCGGGCGTTCAGAACGACGATATCGGCCTCCGTTCCCTCATCCAGCGTTCCGATCTTGTCTTCGAGACCAAGGGCGAGCGCGTTGCCTCTGGTGATCCAGTGAAAGGCGCGCAGCGGGTGTAGCTTCTGGTCCTGCAGCTGAAGGATCTTGTAGCCCTCGTTGAGCGACTGCAGCATCGAATAGCTTGTGCCGGCACCGATATCGGTGGCGATGGCGTTGGTGATACCGCGCGCTCGCAGACCTGCGTCATCGAAGAGGCCGCTGCCGAGGAACAGGTTCGAGGTTGGACAGAAAACCGGGCGTGCCTTTGTTTCAGCCAGGGCGTCGATTTCCCGTGGCTCGAGGTGAATGGAGTGGCCAAGCAGCATTTTGGAACTCAGGAGCCCGTAGCCCTGATAGACGTCGAGATAGTCCTTCGCTCTTGGATAGAGCTCCAGCGTATAGGCGATCTCGTTCCGGTTTTCCGAAAGATGGGTCTGGACATAGCAGTCCGGGTGTTCGGCAACGAGCGCACCGGCCATTTCCATCTGGTCCGGTGTTGACGTGATCGCAAATCGGGGCGTGATGGCATAATGCGCCCGGCCTCTGCCATGCCACTTTGCAATCAGTTCCTTGCTGTCGTCGTAGCCGCCGATCGGTGTGTCCCTGAGCCCGTCGGGCGCGTTGCGATCCATCATCACCTTGCCGCCGATGACGCGCATGTTGCGCTGCTCTGCCTCTTCGAAATAGGCATTCGCCGATCCCTTGTGGACCGAGCAGAAGGCAACGGAAGTGGTTGTGCCGTGATTGATCAGGAGATCGAAGAACCGGCAGGCCATACTGGCCGCATGATCGTCATCGGCAAAGCGGGTCTCTTCCGGAAAAGTGTAGGAGTTCAGCCAGTCGAGCAGCTGTGCTCCCCATGACGCGACGATCTGAACCTGCGGAAAGTGGATGTGGGTGTCGATGAAACCTGCGGTCAGCAGATGTGGCCGGTGATCGATGATCTCCGCATCGCCCGCCTTGGCGACCACATCGCAATAGGCTCCGCGAGCGCGGATCATGCCATCCTCGATTAGAAGCGCACCGTCTTCGATATAGTCATAGGAAGACGTGTCATCAGGAGTTTGCGGTTCGGACTTGAAGGTGAGAACACGTCCACGGAGCAGCAAGCGATCTGATTGCATTGAGAATTATCCCGTTTGACAGAATTTCGGGGCGGAAGGTCCGCCCCGAATGATTTGAAGTACTTGGTTACTCGGCCGGACTTGCCTGCGGTTCCGGTGTCTGCTCCGCTTCCGGTACGATTGCGTCTTCCCGGTGAAAGATCGGGTAGATCAACAGGAAGGCGGCGGCGATCATGTAGCCGAGGCTGACGGCGCTGAATTCAGGCCAATGCAGGTTGGCGGAGTGAATGATGCCGATCGAGGACATGACGAAGGCAGCAAAGGCGAACCCGCCGGCGTTGCGGAACTTGCCGTCGATGACGCAGGCAACGATCGCGCCCCAGATCAGACCGGTGAGGATGGCACCCTGACTGAGCGCCAGATGACCATCGTAGTGCGCACCCTGTTGCAGCAGCGCAGCGGTCAGTTCCGGGTTGCCGAGCGGCAGCACGCCTTCGGCACCGGTTGCGTTGAGCGCACCCATCAGGGAGCCCCACTTGATCACCAGGAAGCTGGAAACATGCGGCATCATCGCGATGGTGACCGCAGCCATATGTTCCGTGCGAACCGCATGGGCCGTGTTGGTGATCAGGCTGAGAGCGACGAACACCAGGACCGGAGCGGCAGCCGCAACCGGGATCAGGTTGGTCAGGAAGGCCAGGAAGCCGAAGAAGGCAGCAAGCGGAATAACGATACCGACGCCGATGACATAACCGGAATGTGCACCCATGCGCTTGTAGGCCGGATGACCGATATAGGCGGTGGTCGGGAACGGCGAACCGAACAGGGCGCCGATCATGGTGCCGGCACCATCGGTGATCTGACAGGTCGCGACCGGGTAATGATCGCCGGCGGCCTCAGCGCTTTCCACATTGTTCATCGTTTCGATGAAGTTGTAGATCTGCACCGGTACGAGAACCAGGAACAGCTGCGGGTTTTCGAACAGATGCTGGATACCGGCAACCAGGTCACCGAAATAGGGAAGCGGCGGATAGAAGCCGACACCTTCGAAGCTGAACTTCGACTGGCCGATCAGCAAAGCGACAACGGTACCGATGATCAGTGCCAGCAGACCGGCGGGAATGTTGAACGGCAGGCGGAAACGGCCGACCAGACCCCACAGGATAATGATCATCGAGGCAAAGCCGATGAACGGGTTCTCGAAGACCGTTGCCAGGGGAACGGTTCCGATGAAGACCAGCGCGATGCCGCACAACGTGCCAAGCATGCCTGCACGCGGTGTCACCCGCTTCAGCCAGGGGCCGACGATGGCGCCGAGACCGGCAACGATGCCGCCGATGAAACCGGCGCCGATACCGACCTGCCAGGCCAGAACCGGGTCGTTGGTCGACCAGTAGATCGGACCGATGACACCGAAGAGATAGACGAACATGACCGGCGTCGAGATGCCATACGGCAACGCGGTTACGTCATGGCCCTGTTCCGCTGCTGCCCGTTTTGCCAGCAGCACATAAATGGCGACACCAGCCAGAACGGCGATTGCGGCCCCTGGAACGATCCGGCCGTAGACGATCTCTGCTGGCATCTGGAAGACAAACTGACAGATGCCGGCGAGCACCATCAGATTGACGAGGTTATCGGTGAACAATGCCCAGAAGGCACTGAAATCTCCGCGCGAAAACAGCTTGTAGTCGTAGCTCCCAACCCGCATATCGGGTCTCCTTTCTCGACGATTTAGGCAGAGTCCACCCGTTCTCCCGGTTCAGTGGAGCTGCCCGTGATTTACTGTGCGGCTTCGAGCGGCACAGCCTCCTCCTTGCCGCTGAGTGCCAGATTTTCCGCGGTGAGCGCGGTCAGGACTTCGGCGGCTACAAATGCGGCAATGATTTCGGGTCTCTTGTCGCGGCTGCCCGCCGCACCGATCGGACAAGTGAGATTGTCGATCGAAAGCCCGTTGCAATGCGTGCGGCACCAGGACCGCAATTTGGCGCGCTTCGTCGCCGAACCGATCATGCCCACATAGGTGGCATGGCCGAGTTCGAGGGCGGCGGACGTCAAAAGAAAATCAAGCCCGTGGTCGTGCGTGAGCACGATGAAGGCGCTGTTTTCCGGCGCGTTGTAGACGTCAACTTCCGGGATGGCCCGCAGACGTTTTTCAACATCCGCAGAGCATTTCGCCAATTCTTCCTCGCGCATGTCGACCAGGACGCAGTGCACTGGTGCGTGTTGCAGGAGATTGGCAATGGCGCGGCCGACGTGGCCGGCGCCCATGATGAAGACGTGCGGCTGCTGCTCCTCCTCGGCACGCAGACGGTCCAGAGCGTCTTCACGATCCTTGCGGCCCATACGGGACAACTTCATCTCGACACGGCCACCGCAGCATTGGCCGATTTCCGGGCCGAGCGGCAGGTCGAGATTTTCACCCAACGTGCCGTTTGCCAGCATTGTCCGCGCGCGGTTGACCGCGATTTGTTCGAGCTGCCCACCACCGATCGTGCCCCACAGGTCCGCCGCAGCCACGAACATTTCGGTACCTGCTTCGCGTGGGGAAGAACCGCGGACGCGGGTCAGCTCCACGCGAACGACCGGGCTGTTCGCGCTGAAGAATGTGGTGGCTTTGGTGATGAGCGTGCTCATGGTCCTATCCGCCGTTTCTCAGACGCTCGACCGCAAGCAGAACCCGTTCCGGCGTCGCCGGGGCGTCCAGTCGCGGGCATTCCCGGTAGTCAGCAACACTGGCAACCGCCATGGACAGGGCCTCGAACACCGAGATGCCGAGCATGAACGGGGGTTCGCCCACGGCCTTCGACCGTTTGATCGTGCGTTCCTTGTTCACGGACCACTCGGCCAGCGACACGTTGAACTCACGGGGCCGATCCGAGGCCAGCGGGATCTTGTATGTGGAGGGCGCATGCGTGCGCAGCCGTCCGGCGTTGTCCCACCACAGTTCCTCTGTGGTAAGCCAGCCCATGCCCTGGATGAACGCACCTTCAACCTGCCCCTTGTCCAGGATCGGGTTCAGGGAACGGCCGACGTCATGCAGGATGTCGGTCCGCTCCACGCGGTATTCTCCGGTAAGCGTGTCGACGGAAACTTCCGAACACGAAGCGCCGTAGGCGTAGTAATAGAAAGGACGCCCCCGTCCGGCTGCACGGTCCCAATGGATTTTCGGCGTTTTGTAAAAGCCGGCTGCCGACAGATGCACGCGTGCCAGATACGCCTGACGAACCAGGTCGTTGAACGAAATGGCATCCTTGCCGATCTGCACCATGTTGTTGCGGAAGCTGATTGTTTCCGGCTCGGTGTTCCAATGCTCGGCTGCAAAGGTGACAAGACGTTCCTTCAGTTGCTCGGCCGCATTCAGCGCCGCCATGCCGTTGAGGTCGGTTCCCGACGAAGCCGCGGTTGCGGAGGTGTTCGGAACTTTTTCCGTGGTGGTCTTGGTGATCTTGATGCGTTCGAAATCCACCTGGAATGCATCGGCGACAACCTGGGCGACCTTGGTGTTGAGGCCCTGGCCCATTTCCGTGCCGCCATGGTTCAGATGGATCGATCCGTCATTGTAGATGTGGATCAATGCTCCGGCTTGATTGTACCAGGTGGCCGTGAAGGAAATGCCGAACTTCACCGGGGTGAGGGCGATGCCCTTGCGGATGATCTTCGACTTGGCATTGTGCTCCAGAATGGACTGGCGACGAGCCTGGTAGTCGGAGTTCTCTTCAAGTTCCTTGATCAGGCGCGGCAGGATGTTGTCCTCGATCTCCTGGTGATAGGGGGTCAGGTTCCGTCCGTCGGTCTTGTCGCCATAGAAATTGGCCTTGCGAATTTCCAGCGGATCCTTGCCGAGCGCGTAGGCGATTTCTTCGATCATGCGTTCGGCTGCCACGACGCCCTGAGGCCCGCCGAACCCACGGAAAGCGGTGTTGGAAACCGTGTTGGTTTTCATGGGCTGGCTGCGCAGCAGCACATTCGGATAGTAATAGGCATTATCCGCGTGAAAGAGAGCGCGGTCCGTCACAGGACCGGAAAGGTCCGAGGAGTAGCCGCAACGGGCCGCGAAGTTTCCTTCGACCGCCTGAATGCGGCCGTCATTGTCAAAGGCAACGTCATAGTCGACGACGAAATCGTGGCGCTTGCCGGTTGCCGTCATGTCCTGATCACGATCCGGTCGGATCTTCACCGGACGGTTCCACTTCTTTGCGGCAACGGCTGCAACGGCGGCAAACAGGTTCATCTGGCTTTCCTTGCCACCGAACCCGCCACCCATGCGCCGGACGTTGACGGTCACGGCGTTGGACGGAACACCGAGGACATGCGCCACCATGTGCTGCGCTTCGCTCGGATGCTGCGTGGAGCAATGCACCACCACGTCGTCGTCTTCTCCCGGAAGCGCAAAGGCAATATGGCCTTCCAGATACATGTGGTCCTGGCCGCCGATCTGCATCCGGCCTTTCAGCCGGTTGTCTGCGGCCTCAAGTGCAGGAGCGGTCTCACCGCGTTCCAGCTTCAACGGAGCGGTGACAAAGGGATAATCCGCTTCCTGGGCACTGACCGGATCGAGAGCGTGAGGAAGGACGTCGTAATCGATCCTGGCAAGTTCGGCGGCGCGGCGGGCAGCGTCACGGTTTTCTGCAACAACAGCGAAGAGTGGCTGGCCGTGGAACTCGGTCTTTTCTGTCGGAAAGACCGGTTCATCTTTCTGGCCGGTCGGGCTGATGTCGTTGTGACCCGGAATATCGTCTGCGGTCAGCACACCAATGACGCCCGGAGCTGCCAGAACGGCGGAAAGATCCATGTCTTTCAATAGGCCGTGGGCAACGGTGGAAACACCCAGATAGGCATGCAGCGTGCCGTAGGGTTCGGCAATGTCGTCGCAGTAATCCGCGCGGCCGGTCACATGCTTCTCGGCACTGTCATGACGGCGGTCGACGTGAACGGCGCCGCTGATGGTCTGATCGGTGTCAGTGATTACGTCGTGTTTCATCGATCTCTCTCAGTCACGCGGAAAGCAGTTCGACCGGCTCGCCAGTCTGTTCGTCATGGGAAAGGAAGAAGCGCTGCAGCAGGTTGCTTGCGACGCTCGTCCGGTATTGCGCGGAGGCTCGCCAATCGCTTAGTGGGCTGAAGTCGGCTTCCAGGGCTTTTCCTGCCGCTGCAAACGTGGCCTCATTCCATGGCTGACCGCGCAGTGCTGCCTCTGCCGCCTCGGCGCGCTTGGGCGTACCGGCCATTCCACCGAATGCCAGGCGGCAATCGGAAACAACCCCGTTCGCGACGGTGACGCTGAAACCGGCGGCAACCGAGGAGATGTCTTCGTCACGGCGCTTTGAAATCTTGTAAGCGGCATTCAGCTGGCCGGGTTCGGCGCGCGGTATGACAATGGCTTCCACGAATTCGTCAGCCGCCCGGTCCTGTTTGCCGTATTCGATGAAGAATGCTTCCAGCGGCAGCGTCCGGCGGGACTTGCCCTTGCGAAGCGTGATGACGGCGCCAAGAGAGATCAGGACCGGCGGCGTATCGCCGATGGGTGAACCGTTGGCAATGTTGCCGCCGATGGTGCCCATGTTGCGGACCTGCTGGCCTGCAATGCGATCCCAATAGGCATCCAGGTGCGGGAAGACCTTGCGAATGGCTCCCTGGGCTTCCGAATAGGTGACGCCTGCGCCGATTTCCAATGCGCTGTCCGTCAGTTTGATCGATTTCAGTTCGTCAAGATTGTTGATGAACACCGCCGGGCCGATGGGACGCATGAATTTGGTGACCCAGAGGCCGACATCTGTCGAACCCGCAACGATCGTGGCATTCGGCCACTCGCTGAGAACGTCGGCAAAGTCGCTGACATTTGCCGGTACGATTGCCCGGTTGTCTTCCGGACCGGTTATGACCCGGCGACCATCGTCAAGTGCCCTGAGGCGATCTGCGATTGCTTCGCGTTCAACCGTCAGGAAGTCATTTGCCGGAGTGCCGTAGCGATTGGCCGCCATCGCTGCCGCAATGATTGGCTGGTAGCCAGTGCAGCGGCAGAGGTTGCCCTGGATTGCCGTTTCGACCTCTTCTTCGGTCGGTTCGGAATTTTCCATCCAAAGCGCATAAAGCGACATGACGAAACCGGGTGTACAGAAGCCGCACTGGCTGCCATGGAAGTCGACCATCGCCTGCTGGATCGGATGCAGACCGCCATTCTCGCCGCGCAGGTGCTCGATGGTGACAACGTGACAGCCATCGAGAGAGGCAAGAAAGCGGATGCAGGCATTGACGGTTTCATACTTCAGGACGCCGCCGTGCAAGCGGCCAACGAGTACGGTGCAGGCACCGCAATCTCCCTCGGCGCAGCCTTCCTTGCTTCCGGTCAGGCGGCGCTCCAGGCGAAGGTAGTCCAGCAGCGTCTTGTCCGCCGGGACATCCTGGACAGCCACATCGGCGCCATTCAGCAGAAACCGGATTTCGTTACGGTGGTTCATCGCGTCCTCGGAGTTTTCTCGTCTCGGTTGGCGACGGTACTGCTCGGGACTGCTGCGAAAAATCCGACTTATCCGGAAATTATTTCAACATTTTATTGAAAATGACCACGCGGCATCCATGCGAAACTGCCATTCATGCCCATATGAGGAATACCGGCGCGTTGTTGGCAGAGCCAGGACAAGACACTGCAACAACACGCGATTTAAGGACAAGAGGGAGAGCGTCAGATGGCCTATCTGGAAAGCCTGCGGGTCTTCACGCGTGTTGTCGAACTCGGCAGCATTACCTCCGGCGGACGCGACCTGAGATTGACACCTGCTGTCGCCAGCAAGCGCATAAAGGAGCTTGAAAAGCACCTGGGCGTGCGTTTGTTCAACAGGACAACCCGCTCTCTGACGCCAACTGAAGTCGGCAAGGTCTTCTACGATTATGCTGTGAAAGCGCTTGAATCGATCGAGGATGCCGAAGCTGCCGTCGCAAGTTTTTCAGACACGCCGCGCGGGGTCATCAGAGTGACTGCACCGCTTGGTGCTGGCAGGCGGATCATCGCGCCACTCGTGCCGCGCTTTGTTGAGGAATTTCCTGCGACGGAAGTGCATATGCGCCTTTCCGACCGTAAGGTCGACCTGATGTCGGACGGTCTGGACGTGGCGTTTTTCATCGGCACGCCGCAGGACTCAAACCTGAAGCTTCGCAAGATCGCCGATTGCCAGCGGGTGCTTTGTGCGTCTCCCGGCTATCTAAAAAAGCATGGCACACCGAAATCGCCTGATGATCTCCTGAGTGAGGATCATAATTGCCTGCTGCTGCGCTATCCGCGTTCACCTGAGTATTTCTGGGTTCTGAAAACGGAAGAGGGACCGAGAAAGCTTCAGGTCGCTGGCAAATACGATGCCGATCACGGCGACGTCCTCACCGACTGGGCTCTGTCGGGATATGGCATCGTCAACAAGCCTCGCTTCGATGTTGCTCAATATCTGCAGAGTGGAGATCTCGTCGAAGTTCTTACCAACACGCCCCCTCTGCCAACCATCTTTGGCTGCCTCTATCCTCATCGGCGCCTGCAGGATCCCAAGATCCGGCACTTCGTCGACTTCGTCATCAAGCACGCGGATGTGGGTGCTGACTGAACCCGCGAGTGTGGACTCCCGCGGCGGGTATCCTCGACTTGATGTTTAGCCTTGGGAGATTGTTGATACTTGTTCGGCGACATAGCTGACAGGCTTTAAATAGCGTTTAGATCGATTTGAGCGACAGGAACAGGGCGAGCCTGTTCTCGCAAAGGGCACCGCGTTCCCCCGTCATGCCGGACAGCGTGGCGCGAAAGCGCTATCGCTTGATCCGGCATCCAGACGTAAGTGTGAGCGTAGCGAACGCCGAAACCGATTAAGTCGACAGATTTGAAGAAGGCCGCACTTCCAGCGCGAAATTTATCTGGATTCCGGATCTGCGTTCGGCTTTGCCTCACTTGTCCGGAATGACGATCCGAGTGTTGGAAGGCCTGGATGCTGAGGTGGCCGAGCAAACAGGCAGGTTACCTGCCGATTGACGTTCGGGCTGCAGCGCAGTTGAGACCCGGGATCCAGCGCTGACGTCTACCACGATCTCATTTCCCGTCAGATGGCGGCTGGATATGTGTGGGCGCAGGGAAACCGGGAAGCATTGACAGTCCAAATCAAAAAAAGCGCTCTCCCTTGCAGGAGAGCGCCTTGTCCGTTTCGTGTCAGCAGGGCCTTACCTTGAAGCTACGCCGAAGGGCAGATCTCTCTTGGCATTGCGGTACCACTCGATCACCTTCTTGCGTTCGTCCTCTTCCATGAAGGAGACGTTTGCAGGAGGCATGGCATTGGTGACGCCTGCCTGGAGATAGATCTGCTGAGCGGCGCGGGCAACGTCTGCCTTTGTTTCCAGAACGATGCCTTTCGGTGCCCAATGGATACCCTCATAGAACGGCTCCCGGGCATGGCACATGGCGCAGCGACCGGGCACGATGGCCATGACATCGTCAATGCCTTCCGCATTGGCATAGACCTGCTCAATCGGTGTCAGGGCGCGCGATTCTGAAACATCGTAGCTGTCCTCGCTCCACATCGGAGCCATGCTGAGGTGAATGATGCCGACGAACAGGATCGCGGTGACCAGCCAGGTCCAGGTCGGATTGCCGGCGCCTGCGTGGTTGGTGTTGAAGTAATGCCGGATCGAGACACCCATCAGGAACACCAGGGCAGCGATCACCCAGTTGTATTCGCTGGCAAATGCGAGCGGGTAGTGGTTGCTCAGCATCAGGAACACGACCGGCAGCGTCAGGTAGTTGTTGTGGGTCGAGCGCAGCTTGGCGATCTTGCCGTATTTCGGGTCAGGCGTCCGTCCTGCCTTCAGGTCTGCCACGACGATCTTCTGGTTCGGGATGATGATGAAGAAGACGTTGGCCGACATGATCGTTGCCGTGAAGGCGCCAAGATGCAGCATCGTCGCCCGGCCGGTGAAGATCTCGTTGTAGCCCCAGCCCATCGCAACCAGCATGATGAACAACAGGATCATGAGCAGCGTCGGGCTGTCACCAAGTTTGGACTTGCAGAGGAAGTCGTAGACAAGCCAGCCGATGCTGAGCGAGGCGGCCGAGATCAGGATGCCCTGCCACAGAGCGAGATCAGCCTTTTCAGGATCGATCAGGTAGAGTTCACCGCCGACCCAGTAGATGATCATCAAAAGGCCCGCACCGGACAGCCAGGTCGAGTAGCTCTCCCATTTGAACCAGACCAGGTGATCCGGCATGTTTTCCGGCGCGACCAGATATTTCTGGATGTGATAAAAGCCGCCGCCGTGAACCTGCCATTCCTCCCCGTGCGCACCGACAGGCAGATGCGGCACCTTGCGCAGGCCAAGGTCAAGCGCGACGAAATAGAATGACGAGCCGATCCACGCCATTGCGGTAATGACATGCAGCCATCGGACGGCAAATGCCAGCCAATCCCAGATGATGGCGATATCCAACATGATGTCTCCTCCGAAACAGAATTCTGAGCTGAACCTAGCCGATCTTTAAATTTTCTGGTATCTCGGCATAATCCTAGCAGTTTCAAAAAAATCAGAATAATCAGCGATGGCCTATCTGGAAAATATTCGGACTTTCCTGCGTGTTTATGAACTCGGCAACATGTCGGCCGCTGCGCGCGACCTTCGAATATCGTCCGCCGTGGCCTCGGCGCGGGTGTCTCAGCTGGAAGAACACCTGAATGTCCGGCTGTTTCAGCGCACGACGCGGGCCCTCAGTCCAACGGAGCACGGCAACCTTTTTTATCGCGGCGCGACCAAGATCATCGAGGCTGTTGAAGAAGCCGAAGCCGAAATTTCCAACGTGACCCTGTCTCCACGCGGGACATTGTTCGTGGCCGCCCCGATAGGCATGGGGCAGCGGTTGATTGCACCGGTCATCCCCAAGTTCAAGGAAGCTCATCCGCTTATCGATATCCGTCTGAGACTGTCCGACCGTAAAGTCGATCTGACGGGAGAGGGGCTGGATGCAGCCTTCTTCTTGGGGCTACCGGAAGATTCCAACCTGAAAATCCGCAAGATTGCCGATTGTTCTCGTATTCTGTGCGCTTCACCAGACTATCTGACACGCAAGGGGACACCATCCAGCATCGAGGATCTGTCTTCAGGTCAGCATGATTGCCTGAACATGCGCTATCCCGGAGCCCCGGAATTCCAGTGGCCGCTGCAAACGGAGGAGGGGGTCAAGCGTGTCGCTGTGTCCGGCCCGTTTGAATCGGATCATGGCGATGTCCTGACCGGCTGGGCGCTGGACGGATATGGGATTGTTTTGAAGCCGGTTTTTGAAGTGGCTGACTACCTGGCCTCTGGCCAGCTCGTTCCGGTACTGGAAAACGAACCGCCAATTCCGGTGCAGATGGCCTGTCTCTATACGCACCGTAGGCGCCAGGACCCCAAGGTCCGGCTGTTCATCGACTACATGGTCACCCATATTCAAAGTGCGCTAGCGGAATTGTCCGGCAAGTAGGGAGCTTGCATGTGGCAGAAGAAACAAAAAAAGCCGCCCGCAGGCGGCTTTCGACAATTCTCTACAGCGTAGCTTGGTGACGTTTGCCGGCTGTCTGGTTACTGGGCCCGCATCTCGGTCGAAATGCGAATGGTGATCGGGCCGGTGGAGAACGGACCGACGCCGAATTCCATATGGTCGAGCGTCGTGGATGCCTCGAAAGCAATCCATTCGCCTTTGTAGTAGTCGAGGCTGGCACCGACCGGATGCGGTCCGATGTGAGTGAGTTTCGTATCCAGAGTAACCGGCTTTGTGGTTCCGTGGATGGTCAAGTCGCCCGTCACCTTGGCCGTGTCTTCACCGGTCCGTTCGACACCCGTGCTGACGAAGGTGATTTCCGGATAGGTCGCCACTTCAAAGAAGTCCGCGCTGGAAAGATGTTCATCCAGAGGCTTGAAGCCGGTCGCAAGGCTGTCGGCCTTGATGGTCACGTTCAACTTGGCGTCTTCAACATTTTCCGGGTCGATATCCAGTGTGCCGTCAACGGTGGTGAATTCACCGGACTGGGTGGAAACACCTGCATGCGACCACAAGAACTGAACTTCGGTGTGACCCTGATCGGTCTTGTAGGTTGCGGCCATGCTGGCCGGTGCAGCCAACAGGGTTGCGGCGATGCAAATGGGGGCAAGTCTGATCATCGCAAATCTTTCCTTTTCATGTTCAATCCGGATTGCCTACGGTCGGATGGCATCTTGAATTTCGCTGCATCCGAAATAGATGCTATGACATCTATCAGAATGAAGGCCGGGAAAAAACCGGTCCCTTACCAGTTCACTGAAACTTGAAGACAATGAAGCCAAGCGACCGCGAAACCGAAATCTGGATCCTGCTCAACCGGGCTCACCGGCTTGCCCACCGCGAAATGGAAATTGAACTTCGAGAGAAGGGACTGCCACCACTTCGCGTTTATGATCTGCTGTGGGGCGTGGAAATGTCAGGCGATGAAGGCGTCCGCGCCTATGAATTGACGAAGTGGCTGTTGTTCGAGCAGTCCAACCTGTCGCGTCTGTTGGCTCAGTTGGTGTCAAAGGGGCTGATCCAGGAAACCGTGTTTGCCGAAGATCGCCGCGGCAAGATCCTGCACGTCACCCCCGAGGGTGCGAAACTGAGGAAGCAGATGTGGGAGGTCTATGGCCCCGGTATTCATCGACATATGAAGGAAATGGCTTCAGCGGCTGATCTGGAAGACTTCCTTGAGCACTTACTCGAGGCAGGAGGCGGTCCGATCGCGCGACCGGATGACTTACAGGCGAAAGAAAAAGTCTGAGCCCGTCGCCCACTGTTTTTGAGATCGCGACCATGTCCGGACAAGCGGGGACTGGATCCGCGCAGATACAGTCCCCGTCCGCTTCGACTTGGCCCTAACTACCCCGATAGGTCGAATAGCTGAACGGAGAAACCAGCAGCGGCACGTGATAGTGCGCTTCTTCGGACATGCCGAAACGTAAAGGCACCACATCAAGAAACTTCGGCTCATCAGCAGTGACGCCGCGTGCATCGAAATATGCGCCGACATGAAAGACGAGCTCGTAAGCCCCTGTTCTGAACTCATTTGCAGGAAGAATGTGACTGTCCGTGCGCCCGTCGTCGTTGGTTTCGAGGCTGCGGATATAGGTGCGCTCGTTTCCGGAAATTGCGTAAAGATCGATTTTGATCCCCTTGCCGGGGCAGCCATGCGCCGTGTCGAGCACATGTGTGGTCAGATATCCGGCCATATGGCCCTCCCTTGAAACTTCATTCGCGCGCATGATGATCCGGTGTGCCTGTAAAGGGCACATTCCGTTATCCGAAAGCACTTTCTTGAATTGCAAGAAAGTCATCTGCATTGTTTTGCTTTATAAGAAGAAAAAATACGGAGGTCAGTCTTGAATCGGTATCCTCGTAACTTGCGTGGCTATGGTCCCAATCCCCCCGATCCGCAGTGGCCGGGTGGTGCGAAGGTCGCTGTCCAGTTCGTGTTGAACTACGAAGAAGGCGGAGAAAACTGCGTTTTGCACGGAGACGCGGCCTCCGAGGCTTTCCTTTCCGACATTCCAGGTGCGGCCCAGTGGCCGGGACAGCGCCACTGGAACATGGAATCCATGTATGAATATGGCGCGCGGGCCGGTTTCTGGCGACTGCACCGCCTGTTCACCCGGGCCGGTATTCCCCTCACGATCTATGGCGTGGCGTCAGCTCTTGCCCGCAATCCGGAGCAGGTCGAAGCCATGAAGGAAGCCGGCTGGGAAATCGCCAGCCACGGCCTCAAATGGATCGAGCACAAGGACATGCTGCCTGAAGAGGAAAAGGCGGCGATCGAGGAAGCTGTCCGGTTGCACACGGAAGTTGTCGGGGAACGCCCGCGCGGCTGGTACACCGGCCGCTGCTCGGAAAACACCGTGAGACTCGTGGCGGAAGAGGGTGGTTTCGACTACATCTCCGATACCTACGATGACGACCTGCCTTACTGGCTGGAAATCGGCGATCGCGCCCAGCTGATCATTCCCTATACGCTCGAAGCAAACGACATGCGCTTTTCGGTGTCTCCGGGGTGGAGTGATGGTGACGACTTCTTCAACTATCTGAAGAACGCCTTTGACGTTCTTTATGCCGAAGGGCAATTCGATACACCGAAGATGATGTCCATCGGGTTGCACTGCCGCCTCATTGGCCGGCCAGGCAAGATCGCGGCTCTTCAGAAATTCATCGAGTACATTCAAGCGCGCGAAGGCGTCTGGTGCCCTCGCCGGATCGAGATTGCCGAGCACTGGGCGGCAAACCATCCGCCGCAGAAATCCTTGCGCCCCAGCCGGATGGACAAGCCGGAATTTGTCGAACAATTCGGCAGCATCTTTGAGCATTCGCCGTGGATCGCCGAGCGGGCATTCGACCTGGAACTCGGCCCGGCGCATGATTGCGCAGCAGGCGTTCTGAATGCGCTGTGCCGGAAGTTCCGGACAGCCAGCGAAGAAGAACGCCTGGGGGTTCTGACGGCTCACCCGGATCTTGCAGGCAAGCTCGCTCAGGCCGGGCGCCTGACGGCGGAAAGCACGTCCGAACAGGCAAGTGCCGGCCTGGACCTTCTGACGGATGAAGAGCGGGAGACATTTACCCGCCTTAACGACGCCTATGTCGAAAAGCATGGCTTCCCGTTCATCATTGCGGTCAGGGACAACAACAAGGCCTCCATCATGGAAGCCTTCAAGCGCCGGATCGACAATGACCGGGCGACGGAGTTCAACGAAGCCTGCCGCCAGGTGGAGCGCATTGCCTATCATCGGCTGAAGGATCTTCTGCCGTGACCGGAACCGTGGCCCCATCCGCCTTGACCGCGAAGCCTCTGACGAAGGAAGACTTTGCGCCCTATGGCGATGTCATCGAGGTTAGCGGCGCGCCCGACAAGATCATAAATCAGGGCAAATGTGGCAGGCATCACGACCTGGCGAAACTGGATTTCGGCACAGGGCAGGCTGGCATCAGCCTGTTCGACGCCGAGGCACGTAACCTGCCTTACACTGTCGAACTGGTCGAGCGGCACCCTGAAGGCAGCCAGGCATTCATTCCGCTTGATGGCGTCCCGATGCTCGTCATTGTCGCTGACGATGACAACGGCAAGCCTGCAAATCTTCGGGCCTTTGTCAGCCAGCCGGGACAATCGATCAACTTGCATAGAGGAACATGGCACGGCGTTCTGGCCCCGCTCGGGAAAGCGGGCCGCTACGCTGTTGTCGACCGTATCGGGGACGGAGCCAATCTGGAGGAACATTGGTTCTCCGATCCCTGGATTGTGGAGGCAGCCGAAGGATAAGACGCGCTTCTACTCCCGGATGACTTCTGCCCGCCAAATGAGGCGGAAGCGTCCACTTGACCTTCTGAGGAGTACAAATGGACAGCTCAACGATAGGGACCGCAGAACAACTGCGCGATCCCAACTACACGCCGCCTTTGGTGAAGGCGGTGCCGCTTGGCATTCAGCACGTGCTGGCAATGTTCGTGTCCAACGTGACACCAGCCATCATTGTTGCCGGTGCCGCCGGATTCGGGTTTGGCACAAACTCGCCTGATTTTCCGGAACTGCTTTACCTGATCCAGATGTCGATGGTGTTTGCCGGGGTTGCGACCCTGCTGCAGACAATGACACTCGGCCCTGTTGGTTCGGCCCTGCCCATCGTGCAGGGGACGTCCTTTGCCTTCCTGCCGATCATGATCCCGATCGTGGCGGGCAAGGGTGTGGATGCGCTTGGCGCACTGTTCGGCGGCGTGATCATAGGCGGCTTCTTCCACGCCGCGCTGGGTCTCTTCATCGGCAAGATCCGCTTTGCCCTGCCGCCGCTTGTGACCGGACTTGTCGTAACCATGATCGGTCTGGCGCTGGTCAAGGTCGGCATCCAGTATGCCGCGGGCGGCGTACCGGCAATCGGCACCCCGGAATACGGATCCCTGCTGAACTGGTCGGCAGCTGCGGTGGTCATCTTGGTGACGCTCGGGCTCAAGTTCTTCGCAAAGGGGATGCTGTCGGTTGCCGCGGTCCTGCTGGGCCTGATTGCCGGCTACATCTACGCCCTTCTGACCGGCATGCTGAGCTTCGAAGCGATTTCCGGGTCCTGGTCGAATGCCGCAGTATTCGCCCTGCCGCAGCCCTTCAAGTACGGCTTTGAGTTCTCACTGGCCGCCGTGATCGGCTTCTGTCTGATGGCATTTGTTTCCGCGGTCGAGACCGTCGGCGACGTTTCCGGTGTCACCAAAGGGGGCGCAGGCCGTGAGGCAACCGACAAGGAAATCGAAGGCGCAACCTACGCCGACGGTGTGGGAACGGCGCTTGCCGGCTTCTTCGGTGGTTTCCCGAACACCTCGTTTAGCCAGAATGTCGGACTGATTGCCATGACCGGTGTGATGAGCCGTCACGTGGTGACCTTCGGTGCGATCTTCCTGATCATCTGTGGCTTGATCCCGAAGGTGGGCAGCGTGATCCGCACAGTGCCGATCGAGGTGCTCGGCGGCGGCGTGATCGTCATGTTCGGCATGGTTGTCGCGGCAGGTATCTCCATGCTGTCGGACGTCAACTGGAACCGGCGCAACATGGTCATCTTCGCGATTTCCCTGTCCATCGGTCTCGGCCTGCAGCTGGAGCCGGGCGCTCTGCAGCATATGCCCGACACGGCGCGCATCCTGTTGACCAGCGGCCTTTTGCCGGCTGCGGCGATCGCTATCGTTCTCAACCTGGTGCTGCCGGAGGAGCTTTCCGAAGAATCCACCGAGGAAGTTTCCGGTGGTTTGGCAGGCCATGGCAAAGGTTCTCTGCCGCACGAAGATCCGGCGTAATCGCGTCAGGCATCCAAGAAAGAAAGGGCCGCGTCAGCGGCCCTTTTTGTTTGTGGAGTTTGTCGTTGTCATATCGCTGGGATTGATTCCCTCTTGCATGCGAATATCGCCGCGAAATCAATTGGGAACTTGTAGGCCGTTCTATTGGGTTTGCGATGGCGTATCTGGCTAGCAGTGTTTGGAAAGGTTGTTGGCAACACGCAGAAAGTTAAGGAGAAAATCACACAACCATCTTGAAACTTAGAGTGTCAATCACCAGAGTCCCAAGGTCACGTAAATTGCGTGACAAAAAGGAACGACCCGGCGGTGCGGTAACACCTAACCGGGCCATTTATCTCAACCTTGCGGTTGTTCGTGATCACTGGGACATATTGTATGTAACATGCGTTTTGTCAACAATTAATCCGAGCTACCGCATAAAGACATAACGAAAGGTTTATGTCCGCATGCAACAGCACTTTGAACTCATCCCCCATGAGGCGCAGGGAGAAATCATCTACCAACGCCCAAAAGATGGTTACATCAACGCAACCGGTATGTGCCAAGCGGCGGGGCGTCCTTGGAGTCGGTACTGGGATACCAACCAAGCAAAGGAATTCGCTAAGGAGTTATCATCCGATATCGGTATTCCGACATCGGAGTTAATTCAATCACTTAAGGGAGGAGATCCCCGCCTTCAGGGTACATGGGTACATCCGCAGGTCGCTATCCATCTTGCGCAGTGGCTTTCTCCGAGCTTTGCAGTAAAGGTCAGCAAATGGGTCCTTGACTGGATGTCAGGAAAAGCTGCTCCGTCCAGAGTGGAGATGCCCTATCACTTACGACGTTATGTCGCCAACCATCAAAACGTACCTTACGGGCACTTTTCAATTCTCACCGCGCTAACGCAAGCCCTAGTCGCTCCGCTTGAAATCATGGGTTACACTATGCCGGAACATATGATGCCCGACATCTCTCATGGCCGAATGTTCTGCAAGTGGCTTCGAGAAGAACACGGTATCGATACAGACGCACTACCGACCTACATACATGTATTTGAAGATGGACGGCGCGTCTCGGCAAAAGCATACCCTAATCGGCTTCTCCATCATTGGCTGGAGCATTTCAACGAAGAATGGTTGCCCAACCGAGCGGTCAAATACTTCACCGGTCGGGACAACAATGCGCTTGAATACTTGCCTAAACTGCTTCCGCCCTCGCCACCTGCAGCGGCCTAAAACGACAAAGGCGGTTGGTCGTTGCACCAGCCGCCACGACTTCAACTCTCTCCCATTCTGCTTAGAGCAAACAACGTTTGCTTGCGCATTTCGGTTAGGAGCCGAGAAGTGCTGTTAGGTAGTTTGATTATGTGGGTATAGTAATTTGGGCGCACTCACCGTCCCGCCATCAGCCTCGCCATATCGATCATGCGCGCGGAGAACCCCCACTCATTGTCATACCAGCCGAAAATGCGCAGCTGCCGTTCATTTGCTTCCAGCGTTTCGGGAAGGGCGATAACCAAGGATTCAGGCCTTGCACGCATGTCCGTCGAGACAACCCGGTCATTGGTGAAGCCGATGACAGGACTGTCCGAGAAGATGTTCTGCAGGGCGGTGTTGGCGGGAATGTCCAGAGATTCGGCAAGCGTCAGCGTCAGATCAACGGCAGACACGCTGATCGCAGGCACACGAACCGCAGCGCCGGACACTTTGCCTTCCAGTTGCGGCAGGACTTTTCCAACGAGCTTGGTGGCACTGGTGGTGGTCGGCACCATGGAAACCCCGCCGGCACGGCTGCGCTCCAAAGGTCCGCGCGGGGCGTCCACCATCGGTTGACTTCCCGTGTAGCAGTGAATGGTGGTCATGTGGCCGGACTTGATGCCGATGGCATCATCAATGCCACGCAACAGTGGCGCCAGGGCGTTGGTCGTGCAGGATCCGTTGGAGACAATGCGGTGGTCGCCGAGCTTTTCTTCATTCGCACCCAGGACCAGAGTGATTTCGGCAGCTGGAGACGGACCGGAGATCAGCACATTTGCGGCCCCGGCCTTCAAGCCCCGTTCGGCGACGTCTAGGGTGTCGGCCTTGCCCGTGCATTCCATCACGATGTCGACACCGGAAAGGTCGGCAACGGACAGGTCCGGCTCTGCGGTAAAGGGAATGGTCCGCCCATCCACCGTCAGGCATTCGTCGTTGAGAGAGACCTCGCCCGGATAGGGGCCGAAGACGCTGTCATACTTGAAAAGATAGGTGCAGGTTTCCAGCGGGGCGATGTCGTTGATCCGCACCACTTCGATCGTTTTGTCTTGAGGTAAACTGAGAACCTGACGCAAAACGGTTCGGCCGATCCGGCCGAACCCATTGATGACTATCCGCATTCCAAAGACCCGATTAAAAGTCCACTTCGATTGCGACGCCCTTCTTGATTGCCAGATCAACCGCGGCGGAGGTAACGGCAAGGTCCTGGAGACCGACACCGGTGCCATCGAACAGCGTTATCTCGCTTTCCGACGTCCTTCCCCGATGCGTACCATTAATTACGGCGCCAATCTCATTTATATTGTCCTTAGAGACAATTCCGTCTGCGACGGCATGTTGGCATTCGCCAATCGTTGCGGACTGGGCAACCTCGTCGGTAAAGAGCGTCGCCTTTGCGATCAGCTCCACGTCGACCTCCTGCTTGCCCTTGGTGTCGGTGCCCATGCAGGCGATATGGGTGCCCGCGCGCACCTGAGCGCCCTTGAGGATCGGTTTGAAGCTCGAGGTGATCGAGATGATGACATCCGCTTCAGCGCCCATCTGGTCCAGATCGACGGACTCGTAGGGCAAGCCCAGTTCGGACGCAGTCTCCTCAAGCCGGGACAGCATCTCCGGGTGAAAATTCCAGCCGATGACCTTTTCGAAGTTTCGCTGTTCAGCTGCCGCGCGCATCTGGAAGGCGGATTGATGACCCGCTCCGATCATGCCCAGCACCTTGGCATCCTTGCGGGCCAGGTGTTTGATCGAGACTGCGGATGCGGCCGCAGTGCGCAGGGCTGTCAACAGGTTGCCGCCAACCACCGCCTTTGCCTGACCCGTATCGGCATCGAACAGAAAGACCGTCGACTGGTGGTTGGTGAGGCCTCTCTCGGCATTGCCGGGCCAATAGCCGCCGGACTTCAGGCCGAGAGCGAGGGAAGAGCGGTCGAAGCCGGACTTGAAACCGTAAAGCGCATCGGCGTGTCCGATGGCTTCGCGAATGACCGGAAAATTGTAAGCCGCACCGCTCGACATGGCCGCAAAGATGTTTTCGATGGCTTCAAAGGCCTCTGCACGGCCAATCAGTCCGGCAATTTCCTTTTCAGGAACAATGATCATTTGGGTCTCCGATTGTAGGAACAGCGCCGACCTCTCTGTGTGGCCGCTTTAAGAGAAATCATCACAATCGTCATCCCGGCCAAGCGAAGCGCGAGCCGGGATGACAAAATCGAGGTATTTGCTATTGCCTCAGTAGGCTTTGCCGCGGGCGGAAACCGGCCAGACCGTTTCGACCTTGCCGTTGCGGACGCCGACATACCAGTCATGAACATTGGCGGTTGGATCACAATGGCCCGGAACCAGCTTCAGTTTCTCGCCGACTTTCAAGACGCCCTTCGGATCGGCAATGACGCCATGCTCGTCAGAACATTTGACGTATTCGACATCGTCCCGGCCGTAGATGAACGGCAGGCCGCTGTCGACGGATTGGGCCTTGAGACCGGCGTCGCAGATCGCCTTGTCCGTCTTGGCATGGCTCATGACCTGGGTGAGAATGAAAAACGCATTTTCCCATTCACCCTGGTCGATCCGGTTGCCGTCCTTGTCGAGGATCCGGCCGTAGTCGGCATCCATGAAAGCGTAGGATCCGCATTGCAGCTCGTTGTAAACGCCGGAGTTGGATTCAAAATAGTAGGAGCCCGTGCCGCCACCGGAAACCAGTTCCGGTTCAAGGCCGGCTGCCTTCAGGCCTTCGACGGCGTCCTTCACCATGGCAATGGCTATATCGAGTTTTTCCTTGCGTGCCTCGTAGCTGTCGAGATGCTGCATGGCGCCCTGATAGGCCTGGATGCCGGTGAATTTCAGATTGTCTGCCGCATCGACAGCCTTGGCGATTTCAACGACTGCCTCGGTTGAAGTCACGCCACAGCGTCCGGCACCGCAATCGATCTCGATGAAGACCTCAAGGGTCGTGCCGTGTTTGACTGCTGCTGCCGAAAGATCGGCGACATTGGCAAGGTCATCGACACACACGATCGTACGAGCACCAAGTTTCGGCAGGCGCGCCAGTCGGTCAATTTTGGCCGGATCGCGTACCTGGTTGGACACCAGAATGTCCTTGATACCGCCGCGGGCGAACACTTCGGCTTCGCTGACTTTCTGGCAGCAGACGCCAACAGCGCCGCCGAGACGTTCCTGCAGTTTTGCGACATCAACGGACTTGTGCATTTTGCCGTGAACCCGGTGGCGCATGCCGTGAGCCTTGGCGTAATCGCCCATCTTCTTGATGTTGCGCTCCAGCGCGTCCAGATCGAGCACCAGGCAAGGCGTCTGGATATCGGCTTCATTCATGCCCGGCAGGGCAGGGATGTCGTATCCGACTTCGTAGTTTTCAAAACCGGTATTTGTTTTGGTGTGAGCGTTCATTGGGTCAGTCTCCCGAATTAGAGCGTCCAGGGCAGTTTGTTCAGATCGACATTGCCACCGGTGATAATGACACCGACACGCTTGCCGGCGAAGACGTCTTTGTTTTTCAAGATAGTGGCCAGTGGCACGGCTGAAGACGGTTCCATCACGATCTTCATCCGCGCCCAGATCAGGCGCATGGCATCAACGATTTCCTGTTCCGAGGCAGTCAGCACGTCGGTGACGTGATTGGAAACGAAGTGCCAGGTCAGCTCCTTGAGCGGAACCTTCAGGCCGTCGGCCACGGTTTGCGGGGCGTCGTCGGCAATGATGTGACCGGCCCGGAAACTGCGCGCGGCATCGTCCGCCTGCTCCGGTTCTGCCGCATAGATCTTCACGTCCGGCGCCAGGTTGGAAAGGGTCAGGCAGGTGCCGGAGACCATGCCACCACCGCCGATCGGAGCAATCACCGCATCCAGCCCATCGGTCTGTTCCAGCAGTTCCTTGGAACAGGTTCCCTGCCCGGCGATAACGCGATGGTCGTTATAGGGGTGCACGAATTCCGCGCCGGTTTCAGCCTGAACTTCCGCAAACACGGCTTCCCGGCTCGTTGTCGAAGGCTCGCATTCGGTGATGATGCCACCATATCCGCGCACGGCATCCTTCTTGGCCTGCGGTGCCGTGCGAGGCATCACCACGTGACACGGAATACCACGGCGCCCGGCAGCATAGGAAAGGCTGAGTGCATGATTGCCCGAACTATGCGTCGCCACGCCCGCTTTGGCAGTTTCCTCGTCAAGACCGAAGACGGCGTTGGATGCCCCCCGAACCTTGAAGGCGCCTGCCTTCTGGAAATTCTCGCATTTGAAGAACAGTTCGGCGCCGGTCAGGTCGTTCAGGAACGATGAGGTCAGGACCGGGGTGCGATGAATGTGCGGCTTGATGCGCTCATGCGCCACCAGCATGTCTTCAAGGGACGGAATATAGGTGTTCATGGCGTCGGTTTTCACGCTGCCTCCTTGGAAGCAATTGCTCCCTCGTTTCGGTAGTAGTCCTGAGCAGCGGCAACACCGGAGCCAAGCTTGATGTCGAGACCAAGGTCAGCCATGACCATCTCGGCAGTCGCAAGACCCGACAGGGTCATGACGTCGGTCAGGCTGCCCAGGTGACCGATGCGGAAAACCTTGCCCGCAACTTCCCCGAGGCCAACGCCAAACGCGACACCGTATTTCCCGGCTGCATGGGTGACGATGTCGGTGGCGTTGAAGCCCTCGGGTGTCCGGATTGCACTGACAGTGTCAGAGTAGACCTCCGGAGAATTCGCGCAGAGTTCCAGGCCCCAGGCCCGGATGGCGGCCCGAACACCTTCCGCGATGCGATGGTGACGGGTGAAAACATTTTCCAGTCCCTCGCCCAAAAGCATGTCGCAGCTTTGCTTCAGGCCATTCAACAGGCCAACGGCCGGCGTGTAGGGATAGGCGTTTGATGCATAGGACTTCATCATGTCGCGAATGTCGAAGAATGTACGCGGCAGTTTTGCGGTCTCGACAGCCGCTTGCGCCTTTGGCGAAAACGCAACGATTGCGAGGCCGGCCGGCAGCATGAAGCCCTTTTGTGACCCGGTAACGGCGGCATCTACGCCCCATTCGTCCATGCGGAAATCCATCGAGGCAATGGAGCTGACGCCATCGACATAGAGCAATGCCGGATGGCCGGCAGCGTTCAGCGCGCGGCGAACAGCTGCAATGTTGGATTTGACGCCGGTCGCCGTCTCGTTATGGGTGGCAAGAACCGCCTTGATCTCATGGTTCTTGTCGGCTGAGAGAATTTCCTCATACCTGTCGGCCGGAAGCCCTGCACCCCACGGCGTTTCGACAATCTCGACCTTGAGGCCGTGCCGTTGGCACATGTCGATCCAGCGATGGGAGAACATGCCGTTGCGCGCTGCCAGGATCTTGTCTCCCGGGCTCAGCGTGTTGGTGATGACCGTTTCCCAGCCGCCTGTTCCGGTGGACGGAAAAACAAAGACATCGGCTATGTCGGTCTTCAGGACCTTTTTGACACCGGCGAGGGCGGGCTGAAGGATTTCTCCAAACAAGGGAGAACGGTGATCCAGGGTCGGCATGTCGCAGGCCTTGCGAAGGGCCTCGGGCATATTGGTCGGACCTGGAATGAAAACAGGATTTTGAAAGCTCATGGCCGTTTCCTTTCGCGGTTTCCTGAACGGTAAAGGACACGGCCTGAAGCACGCAATTTTTTTAAAATAATTTTTCAAAAACGAAAAAGAAGAAAAAACCTAATGTTGTCAAATAGATGAATTTTTCATATGATGAATTGATTTTTCGTTTTTTGGAGAGAATGTCTCATGGATGAGATGAAAATGGATCGTAATGCCAGCCGCCGAGCACGTGGCCGGCCTCGGGCCTGGGACGACAAATCCAGCCAGAATACGATCAAGTCGCTGGACCGTGCCATGGCGGTTTTCGAGCATCTGAGCACTCAGTCAGGGGTGTCCCTCTCAGCCCTTTCCGAGCAGCTCGGTGAATCCACCGCGACGCTCTACCGGATACTGTTCACGCTGGAAACGAGAGGGTTGGTGGAGTTCGACCAGGCGCAACAGCTTTGGCATATCGGACCTGGAGCCTTCATTATCGGGGCCCGTTTTCTTCGGCGGACCAGCCTGGTTGAAAGGGCCCGGCCCGTGTTGCGCAAACTGATGGAAGAGACCGGGGAAACGGCCAATCTGGGCGTTGAAAAATCAAGCAATGTTCTGTTCGTCAGTCAGGTCGAGACCCATGCGAACATCCGGGCGTTCTTTCCGCCAGGAACCTTGTCGCCTTTACACGCCTCCGGGATCGGCAAGGCACTGCTTGCCTTCATGGAAGAGGCTCAGTGTGACCGGATCCTGAAACGAAGCTCCTTGGAAAGATTCACAGAGCATACCTTGTGTGATCCGGCCGCGTTGAAGGATGACCTGGAAAAGATCCGGGCGCGTGGATATTCGATTGATGGCGAGGAAAAGAACCTCGGCATGCGCTGTATCGCAGCTCCGGTTTTTGACAATTACGGCGAAGTCGTCGCCGGTCTGTCGGTTTCCGGACCCACCAGCCGCGTCTCGGCTGACAAGATCGATGCCCTGGCAGCCTCGGTGAAAGAGGCTGCCAAAGCATTGACGACCGCACTGGGTGGGGAGGTCACTCAGCCGCGGACCTGAACGCCGCCTTGGTGCCCGCTTCAAAGCGCGAAGCAGGTCTCAGCGGCATGTGCCGGTTGACGTCCTTGTAAAGCAGGTAGCGAAACGGCCCGGGGCCGCCGGCATAGCAGGCTTGCGGGCAGAAGGCGCGCAGCCACATGTAGTCGCCTGCCTCAACTTCGACCCAGTCCTGATTGAGGCGGTAAACGGCCTTGCCCTGAAGCACGTAAAGTCCGTGTTCCATGACGTGGGTTTCCGCAAAGGGGATAACGGCGCCGGGCGCGAAACTGACAATGTTCACGTGCATGTCGTGGCGCAGGTCGGAAGGGTCGACAAAACGGGTGGTCGCCCACTTTCCGTCTGTGTCGGGCATTTCAGACGGCGTGATTTCACTTTCATGAGTGACGAACAGCTCGGGCCAGTCCAGTCCGTCAACGGCCTCATAGGCCTTGCGCACCCAGTGAAAGCGAACAGGTTCGGTTCCGTTGTTCCTGAATGTCCAGTCCATTTGCGGTGGCAGATAGGCATAGCTTCCCGGTCGCAGATCGTAAGTCCGACCTTCGGCGGTCAGCGCGGCCTCGCCTTCGACAACGAACAGGACGCCCTGCGCGGCAGGGTCTGTTTCGGGTCTGTCGGAACCGCCTCCCGGGGCGACTTCCATGATGTACTGGGAAAAGGTCTCGGCAAATCCGGACAAGGGCCTGGAAAGCACCCAAAGTCGGGTGTCATTCCAGAAAGGAAGGTTGCTCGTCACGATGTCTCGCATTGTGCCGCGCGGGATCACGGCATAGGCGTCCGTGAACACGGCACGATCGGTCAAAAGCGTTTCCTGCCCTGGATGACCGCCTTTCGGAGCGTAGTACGAATGAGACACGGGCCACCTTTCTTGTATCTATTGGTTTTCCAAGACTATGGCGCTCAAAACCCGTGGGGACCATGGGGCATGTGGAATGAGAACCTTTCGGAAAAACAATAAAATGGATACGCATTTAGCCGTATGCGATTGAAAATGGGTAGCCCGTCCAGATCATTTCAAATCACGTGATTTAAATCGATTTTATGTATTGGTAAATGCATCAAAGAGTTAATGAAGTGAAAATTGATTATCAGGTTTGATTTGAAAATCGTTCTTGCAAATACCTGAGGTGTATTTCTGAGAATATGTGTTTGCCTATTCATGATGATTCTCAAGATAGTTTGGGGGAGAGATATCTCATGAAGAAAATCGGCATAGCACTCGCATTTTTAGTTGGTTTTACATGGCCGTCTTTGGCATCGGAAAAGCTCACCTTGGGGACGGGTGACAGTCTGCCATTTGCGGGTGTCGGCGCAGAGGGAGATCCGGTTGGCATTCTGGGAGACACCAGCAGCAGGATTTTGCAGGACATGGGATATGATGCCTCCGCGACGCGGCTGCCATTTGCCAGGCTCTATCAATCCATTCACAAAGGGGAAATTGATGTGGCCATCGGTGTCCTGCGCACCGACGAGCGGGCGTCACAGGCACATTACAGTGATCCCATCCTGACAGCTTACAATGTCCTCGTGGTCAAAAAGGGAGAAGCATTCGACTTCTCCTCGCTGTCGGATCTCAGGGGCAAGAAAATCGGCGGACGCCGGGGTTTTGCCTATCCGTCCCTGGAGGCTCAGGGTGTTTCCGTTGAACCGGCAAAGGACGATGAGACCAACCTGAAAAAAGTGCTCGGTGGTCGTCTTGATGCAGCGGTGTTTTCCTCGATCGCGTCGCTTGCGCAATTGGACAAGAGTGCCACCCGTTCGCAGGTCGAACTGCTGCCGCTTGCCGTCGGCAGTGTGCCGCTCGGCATAGCTTTCGCGGATGAGAAATTCTCCGCTGAGGACCTTGCGCGGTTCAACGAATTGCTGACCAGCTTCAAAGCCTCGGACGATTACTCTGAGACACTCTCGAAATACGGCGTCACCGACTACGTCAAGGACTGGCCACTCGCCCAGTAAACCGCCGTGGCCCGGCATGCCGGGCCACGAAGCATACCGGGTGATCGTTACTTCAAGGGCTTGAACTGGATCTATTGGTGACGCCGAACCGCTTGTCGGAGCGGTTTTGTGCCGGCTTCCTTTCCCGCCTTCCTCACGATCACCCAGTTTATCCGGGGGAAATCATGAAATTCTGGCAATCGGTTAAGTTCACCACGACGGTACCCATCGTTCTGGTTGTCGCTCTGGCATTCGCTGTGTTTGCATATGTCTCGGCAATGCAGCGGGTTTCTGCGGTTCAGCAGGCCTACGAACAGCAAATCAAGATGAGCGCGAACCTGACAAATCAGGCGCTCGGAAACGCGATCTGGGATTTCGATCAGGACCTTGCGGACAGTCTGTTGGCACCGCTTCTGACAAACAGGGACTTTGCCTGGGCAGTGGTTCAGGAGGAAAACGGCAGCATCTTCGCTTCCCTGACCAGAAATGAGAATGAAGAAACCGAGCAGCTTGTGGCCCGAATCCCTGCGAACATGCGCACTGACAACGGCGACATGAAAACCGTGTTCTTCGAAGATGCGGACTATGAGATCGGTATCAAGCCGGTGGTTCGCATGGACGGAGATGAGGCGCAAACGCTGGGCTTTTATTACGTCGGTTTCGATAAGACAGCTATCCAAAGCGCACGCAATGAGGCCTTGTGGACCGCGCTAGTGGTCACGTTGATTGCGATTGCGGTGGTTTCAGCGGTTCTGGTTGCTCTCATCCGCAGGATAACGGGCCAGATCGGCAGTTTGTCGCGAACAATGACGGCCCTTTCGCAAGGCAATTTTCGTATCGAAATACCCTACGTGAAACGTGCCGACGAAATGGGGCAGATGGCGCGTACAGTCGAAGTTTTTCGCGACAACGGTTTGCGTCAGCGCGAGTTGGAGGAAGAGCAGCAGCAGACTGTCGAGAATGAGCGGCAAAGGCAGAATTGCCTCGAAGGGCTGATTGCCGAATTCCGTGACGACACCGGAGGGCTTCTGGAACCTGTCACTCGGTCCACCGAAAATATGGGCCGAATTTCAGGAACCTTGATGGAAATTTCAACTGTCAACGCGGAGCGGGCGGCAACGGTCGCGGCGGCGACCGAGCAAGCCTACGCAAGCGTTCAAACGGTGGCCTCTGCTTCTGAGGAGCTATCGTCTTCAATCGCGGAAATCTCCCGCCAGATCGGAGAAACAAGCGAAGTGGTCTCAGCTGCGAATACAAAGGCGACATCCGCAAACGAGCAGGTTGCCAGCCTGGCGGCTTCGGCCCAGAAGATCGGCGCGGTTCTGCAACTGATCCAGGAAATTGCCGAGCAGACCGACCTGCTTGCGCTCAATGCGACAATCGAAGCGGCCCGGGCCGGTGAAGCCGGTAAGGGATTTGCCGTCGTCGCGGCAGAAGTCAAGGAGCTCGCCAATCAGACCTCCAAGGCGACTGAGGAAATCTCTTCCCAGATCAATGCGATCCAGGGAGCTTCTGCCGACACGGTTGCCGCGATCGAAGAGATTGCCGAAGTGATGGTCCGGGTGAACGAATTCACCGGATCCATCACCGACGCGCTTGAACAACAGGGAAGCGCAACCGCGGAGATCAGCAGTTCCATTCAGGAAGTGGCCTCCGGTACGCGTGAAATCAGCGAAAACATGACCGGGGTAAAGTCTGCGGTCGACGAGACGTCGCAGTCGGCCGGGGACGTGTCTCGGACGTCTTCCGAAGTTGCTGAAAACACCGGCAAGCTTGCTGAAACGATTGATGGTTTCCTGACCAAGGTTGCGTCAGCTTGAGGGCAGTCCCGATGCCATGTCCCGATCATGGTGCAATCCTTGTCGGGACGGCATCTTGCGCATTCCTGAATGCGTTGGAGGCAAAGGGGCGTCAGCCGCCTGTGTGTTTGATGGGAGCCGAGCTGACCCACAATTCGACCGACTCTTCGTCCCCCAGAACCTTGGAGAAGTGCGGCTTGCTGGTGTCGTGATGGATGCAGTCACCCGGCGTCATGATGTGGACGTTGTCCCCCAGGTGATATTCCAAGCTCCCGGACAGCAGATAGCAGAATACCTCACCTTCATGCTGCATGTGCTCGGAGACATGTCCGGGCGGGCGATGGATGATGCAGGGATAGGTCAGGGCTCCGGGAAATCCGGGGCCGAGTTTTTCGTAAAGACGCTTTGATTTTCCAAGCACATAGGACTGGCGAGCGTCCTTTGAAACGTATTCGGAGTAAGGCTCGGGAACCTTGATCAGTTGCTCGAGGCTTGTCTGCAATGCGCCTGCTATGCGCATGAAGGAAGATAGAGACGGCGAGCTGATACCGCGCTCTACCTGTGACAGAAACCCGATTGTCAGATTGGTTGCCTTGGCGACATCCTCAAGCGTCATGCCGAGGGCCTTGCGTCGCTGCCGGATGACCGCGCCGTAATTTGGCGTGTCCTGTTCAGCTGCTGGTGTGGCTGCCTGCCCGCTTGTTGTCATCAAGGTCCTCCATTCCGGCGTTCCCTTATATCGCCTCGGATCGCTTATATCCAGCCTTCGTCAAATGGCAAAATTTATCAATACTAAAATTTTTTTTAGTGAATTTTAAGGTGAGCAAAAATCCAAATAACTACAAAAAATCAAAAACTTAAAAGAGTCAAAAATCTTTAGTGAAATCTAAAAATGTCAAAATTTTAGCAGATATACTAAAAAAATATCTTGCGGCGACATGCTGATTGGATAAGCTTCAACCCATCATGACATGTGCATCTGGGAGGACACACCATGAAGGCTGCAGCACTTGCCGTCGGGCTGGCAATGAGCACGGCTCTAGGCGCTTTTACAATTGGATCAGCCGACGCGGTCGAGCGCGGCGGTACACTGAATTTTGCAAGATATGACGGGTCGAAGCTTGTTGACCCGATCTACGCGGACCGAAACCCTGACATCTGGATGGTTGGCAGCTTGTTCAGCACATTGCTGGAGCCGACCGCAGACGGAACCGATCTGGTGGGGTCGCTGGCGGAAAGCTATGAAGTTTCAGCGGACGGCAAGACGGTGTCGCTTGTCCTGCGCGACGGTGTCAAATTCTCCGATGGCAGCCCGGTAACGGGCGAAGATGTGGTCTTCTCTCTGGATCGTGCCCGCAACCCGGACCTGGGTCCGTGGGCAGGGCTTCTGGCCGCAATCTCCTCGGTCACTGCAGATGGCGGCAATATCACCATCTCGCTGGAGAATCCGGACCCGGCGCTTCTGTCGATGCTGGCCACATTCAACACCGCAATCGTCTCCAAGAAGGCCTTTGAGGCGGCTCCGGGTGCAACCGATCAGGAAAAATCGGCTGCCCTGTTTGCCAAGGGCGGACCGGGCCTGGGCTCCGGACCGTTCTATCTGAGCGGATTTGAGCAGGGCGCGTCGATGGCTTTCACGGCCAACCCGCATTACTGGAAGCAGGGTGAAGATGGCAAGCCGCTGCCTTATATCGACGGGGTCAACTTCCAGATCATTCCGGACGACGCCACCCGCGTTCTCAAACTGACGGCTGGCGAAGTCGATATCGCAGAATTCATCCCGTTCTCGCGTGTTGCCGAACTGGATGCGGATCCGTCGATCAACATGAACCTCTTCCCCTCCACGAGGATCATCTATTCCCCGATCAACACGCGGGAAAAACGGGCTGACGGATCTCCGAATCCGCTGGCTGACAAGCGTGTACGTCAGGCAATCAACTACGCGACGAACAAGGAAGCTCTGATCGGGCTGGTCCTGCAAGGCGCCGGCAAGCCGATGTCTTCACCGGTGATGTCGTCCGCAACGCGTCTGGCCGTCGATATGAGCCCGCTTTATGGCTATGATCTGGAAAAGGCCAAGGCACTCGTGGCGGAAGCAGGGCTTGAGCCGGGTACAGAGGTGACGCTGACCACACTGGCTGGCTCTGCCGACGATGCCACCATTTTTGCCGCACTCCAGCAGATGTGGCAGCCGATCGGCATCAATCTCGTTGCCGAGCAGGTCGATGGTGCGACACGCGGTTCGAAGAACCGTTCAGGCGAGTTCGACATTCACACCTATGGCTGGGTGGATGATGTGAACGATCCGAGCCAGGTTACCGGCTGGCTGGGGTACTACCCGACCCGCAAGGCGGTTGGCACCGGTTGGAACAATGCCGATTTCAACGCCCTGTATGAAGCATCTTCCACCGAGATGGATCCTGAAAAACGGGCGGATCAGTACAAGCAGATGCAGGAAATCTATGCCGAAGCGGCACCGCTCCTGTTCATGTATGAAACGCCGTTTGCCGTCGCTGTTTCAGGCAAGGTGGATGGATACCTGCAAACGCCTCTCGGCAACAACGTTTTTGAAAACGTTTCGCTGGATCGCTGATCAGCAGGTATCGTTCAGGATGGAAGGTGAGGTCCCCTTGGGCATCCGGATCTCACCTTCCGGCATTCACAAGCACCAACGGCAAGAGAAATGGCCGGATTTCAATACACCCTGAACCGACTGGTTCTGATGATCCCGACATTTCTGCTTGTCATGATCATCATTTTTCTTCTGGTCCGGCTGCTGCCGGGCGACCCGGCTATCGCGATCGCGGGCGACAAGGCCTCCGACGCGGATATCGCCGCAATCCGCGAAAAACTTGGACTGAACGCGCCGCTCTTGGCCCAGTTCTGGTATTTCCTGACCAACACGCTTCAAGGTGACCTCGGAAGGTCGATCCTACTGCGGGCACCTGTCCTCGACGTTATTCTGGCGCGGCTGCCGACAACCATTTTCCTGGCTGTCTACGCAATCTCCCTGTCAATCCTGATCGCCGGGCCGCTCGCCTTCCTGGCAGCCGTCAATCGCGGCAGATGGCAGGACAATCTGATCAGGGCGGTGTTTCAGGTGGGGTTGTCCATGCCGGTGTTCTATATCGGCCTCATCCTGCTCACGTTCCTGGCGGCTCAGTTGCGCCTGTTCCCGGTTGGAGGCTATGGCGAGACATTCTGGGACAGGATGTATCATCTCTTCCTGCCCGCCGTGACGGTCGCGCTATACACTTCCGCGATCCTGATGAGAAACCTCAGGGCCGCGATCATCGAAGTTCTGGACGCGGAATATGTTCAGTTTGCGCGCGCCAAGGGGTTGCCCTCCAGGCTCATCCTCGGTCGCCACGTTTTGAAGAACGCCCTGATTTCAACTGTCACCCTGCTGGGGCTCTCGATCGGACAGCTGATGAGTGGAACGTTGGTAACCGAGACCGTGTTCGCGGTGCCGGGTGTCGGGCGGCTCATGCTGGAGGCGATCTTCGCCCGTGATTATCCCCTGATACAGGGGCTCACCCTGACTTTTGCCGTTCTGGTATCGCTGGTCTTCCTGTTGACGGATCTGTTCCAGAGTTGGCTTGACCCGAGGATGCGCCTGTCATGAGTGAGTTGTCCCTTTCTCAAGATGCTGCACCGGCTCAAAAACCGAGCCGGATAAGGATGGCGCTCCGCAAACCGGGCTTCATGGTTGGCGCGACGATCATCGGCACATCGACTATTCTGGCGTTGTTTCCAGGTGTGTTCGCTCCCTATGATCCGAATTTCATCGATTACACCGCCGTGCGCCAACCACCGAGCTGGCTGCATCCTTTCGGCACGGATTTGCTGGGACGGGACTCGTTATCACGCGTGATCTGGGCCTATTCGGTCAACATGCAGATGGCGGTTCTGGCCACTATCTTTGCGTTGACTATCGGCGTCGTGATCGGAGCGTTGGTCGGTTATTATCGTGGCATTGCCGACATGATTTTCGGCCGGGTGGTCGATGCCATCATCACTTTCCCGTTTCTGGTGCTGGTCATCGCGGTGGTCGCGGTTCTCGGACCCGGACTGGTCAACATGTATATCGCGATCACCCTTGTCGGCTGGGTCTACTATGCCCGACTCATGCGGGCCGAGGTCATTTCCCAGATGGGGAACGACTACGCGTCCGCCGGTATCGTGATGGGTTATTCGGACCTGCGCATCATTTTTCGCCACCTGTTACCCAACGCAATTACTCCGATTGTCGTCTACTGGATGACCGACATGGCGCTGGCTATCCTGCTCGGCTCTTCGCTCGGGTATCTCGGGCTTGGCGCGCAGCCACCGCAGGCCGAGTGGGGCGTGCTGATCGCCGAAGGGCGCAACTTCATTACCACCGCCTGGTGGCTCAGCCTCATGCCCGGCATCGCCATCGTGCTGACCGGGCTTGGATTTTCGCTGATTGGTGACGGAATTGCAGATTTGTTGAGGCCGCGCGGATGACCTTGAAAAGCGTGCAAACACCTCTTTTGGAGGTATCCGGCCTGTGCACCACCTTCGGGGGCGGCCAGGCATCCATCCCGGCGGTTCGTGACGTCAGCTTCTGCGTCAACAAGGGCGAAGTTCTGGGGCTTGTCGGTGAAAGCGGATCGGGAAAAAGTGTAACCCTGCGCTCGATCCTCGGCTTGTCGCGCCGCTACGGCACGACGACGGGTTCTGTCCAGTGGCGCGGGCAGAACATCGTCGAAACGCCCGAAGCGCAAATGCGAAAAATCCGTGGCGGTGAAATCGCCATGATCTTCCAGGAGCCGATGACGTCGCTCAATCCACTCCTGACCGTGGGGTTGCAGATCGACGAGACACTGAAAGCGCATACGGACATGAGCGCATCGGAGCGAAAGAAGCGGGCAATCGAAATGCTTGACGTTGTCGGCATTCCGGCCGCTGCGTCCCGGTTGGGTGAGTACCCGCATCAGTTCTCGGGCGGCATGCGCCAGCGGGTAATGATTGCGATTGCCCTTGCCGCAAGACCCAAGATGCTTCTGGCGGATGAACCGACAACCGCGCTCGACGTCACCATTCAGGCGCAGATCCTCGATCTGATCCTGTCGCTTGCGCAGGACTTCGACATGGGCGTCATTCTGGTGACTCACGACCTCGGGGTCGTGGCACAAACCTGCGACCAGGTTGCGGTGATGTATGCCGGCCGGATTGTGGAACAGGGGGCGGTTCGCTCCGTTCTTCGCGCGCCACAGCATCCCTATACGGTTGGGCTGATGCGCTCGGTGCCAGAAAACGTGCCCCCGCGAACGCCGCTCTATTCCATCCCGGGAACACCGCCTTCTCTTCTGTCCCTTCCGGCCGGATGCGCATTCGCGGCGCGTTGTACTCACAAGTCAGAGATCTGTGAAACGTCCAGGCCGGATCTTGTCGGCGCGGGCACCGGGCGCTCTGTCGCCTGTTTCAATCAGGTGAAAAGTGAGGGAGGGGCGGCCGCATGAGAGATCCCGTTCTCGAAATTCGCGACGTCAGTCTCAGTTTCAGGGGCAAGCGCACGGTTCTGGACGTCATCGGCAATCGGCCGGCCCGGAACGTCAACGCACTCAATGGCGTCAGCCTTGATCTGAAACGGGGTGAAACGCTCGGTGTTGTTGGAGAGTCCGGTTGCGGCAAGTCGACCCTTGCCCGCTGCATTGTCAGATTGCACGAACCGGGCGGCGGGCAGGTTCTGTTTCACGGCAAGGATGTCTTTTCCGCTGATGAGCGCAAGGACCGGACCTACAACCGTCGTGTCCAGATGATGTTTCAGGATCCCTATTCCTCGCTGAATCCACGCATGACGACGGGGCAGATTCTGAGCGAAGCCTTGCGTGTTCATGAAATGTGTGGCGAGGAAGAGCTGCCTGGGCGCCTTTCGGCCTTGATGGAGCTTGTGCAGCTGCCCCAGGATGCGCTTGAAAAGTATCCGCACCAGTTTTCAGGTGGTCAGCGCCAACGGATTGCGATTGCAAGGGCATTGGCGGTGGAGCCGGAAGTGCTGATAGCCGATGAGCTCGTTTCTGCACTTGATGTCTCGGTCCAGGCTCAGATCGTCAACCTGCTTCTTGATCTTCAGGAGCGGCTTGGCCTGACCATCCTGTTTGTTGCACATGACCTGCGTCTCGTGCGCCACGTTTCCAATCGGGTCGCGGTCATTTATCTTGGCCGGATCGTGGAGCTGGGCGACAGCGAAACCCTTTTTGCCAACCCTTCACATCCGTATTCGCAGGCGTTGCTCAGCGCTGCGCCCTCACTCGATCCGGACGACAAGGGCAAGAAAATTCATCTGGAGGGCGAACTGCCGTCTCCTCTGGATATTCCCCCCGGCTGCCCCTTCCATGTGAGATGCCGGCACAAGACCCCGAAATGTACGACTGAGTTGCCGCGGCTGCGCCCTATCCCGGGACGTGGGGCGGTTGCCTGTCATCATGCTGAAGAGATCGAGAATGCCTGAAAACCGCTCCGCCGTTCTGGCTGAACGCCTAACCGCACTGCGCGAGGAAATGAAAACACGCGGGCTGGATGCTCTCGTCGTGCCGCGCTTCGACGCGCACCAGGGCGAGTACGTCGCGCCTCACGATGAGCGACTTGGTTTTGTGACCGGATTTACGGGGTCGGCCGGGGTCGCGATCGTCATGCTTGACCGGGTGCGCCTGTTCGTCGATGGCCGCTATACGGTTCAGGCGCAGAACCAGTGTCCCGCCAATCTGATCGAACGTGATCACCTCTTTGAAAATCCCCCCGAATCCTGGCTTGCCGAGACGGCGCAACCCGAGTGGGTGATTGGCTATGACGCCATGCTGCTGCCGCCGAATTGGGTCAAGCGCTTCGAAGGTGCGGCCGCCACATCGGGGGCAGTGATGACGCCGCTGACCGGCAATCCGGTCGACGCGATCTGGGCCGACCAGCCGGCGGAACCCTTTGGCACCATCAGCGCATTTCCGCTCCAGTTCGCGGGAGTGTCCGCGAGCCAGAAGCGCGGCAATCTGCTGGAGCTGATGATGGCGGAAGAGGCGGATTTCCTGGTGGAAACCCAACCGGACAACATCGCCTGGTTCCTGAATGTCCGTGGTGATGACGTCGCCTACAATCCGATGCCCCAGTCTTTCCTGCTTCTGGACAAGACGGGAGCTGGGCACTGGTTCGTAAACCGGGACAAGTTTGAAGACGGATTGGATGACACGTTGCCGGACTGGCTGAAGCTTCATCCCAAGGATGCATTTCTTGACGTTCTTTGCGCCGAGGTGAAGCCGGGCAACAAGGTTATGCTTGATCCGGATTTCTCACCGGCCGCGGTGACACATCTGGTACGGGCAGCCAAGGCGGAAGCCGTCCATGGTCTGAGCCCGGTCACTTCGGCCAAGGCCTGCAAGAACGATACGGAACTGGAAGGGCTGAGGGCCTGCCATGTTGAAGATGCTGTCGCCTGGGTCGAGTTCGGATCCTGGCTGCAGAGCACCGTTCCCTCCCGCGCGGCGGCTGGCAATCCGGTGAGTGAGTATGAAGCGGAAGCAAAAATTCTCGAATTTCGTCAGGCACGACCGGGATTCCTGAGCGAGAGCTTCCACACCATCTCCTGCGCCGGTGCCAACGCCGCAATGTGCCACTACGCAGCGGATCCGGACGTTTCCGCGCCCGTTCTGCCGTCCGCACCATATCTTCTGGACAGTGGCGGTCAGTATGAAACGGGCACGACAGACGCGACCCGATCCTACAGTTTCGGCACATTGCCGGAGGGCTATGCTGAAGCCTACACCGCAGTCTACAAGGCGCTTTTCGCGCTTGCGACACTGCGGTTCCCGAAAGGCACGCAAGGGCATCATATCGATGCGATCTGCCGCCGCCCGCTATGGGATCTTGGTCTTGATTATGACCACGGCACCGGACACGGTATCGGTCACCGGCTGTCCGTGCATGAGCAGCCCCAGAGGATCGGCAAGCCTTACAATCCCATCGATCTGAGCACGGGCATGGTTCTGTCGATCGAGCCCGGTTACTACAAGGCCGGAGGGTATGGGATCCGCATCGAAAACCTCTTCGAGGTTCGCGAGGCTGATGACGGTTTCCTCTATTTCGAGAACCTCACCTGGGTCCCGATCCAGACGGATGCACTGATCCTGGATCGTCTGTCGGAAGCTGAAACCGATTGGCTCAACACTTACCACGCCAAGGTGGAAGAGCTGGTTGCTGCCAGATGTTCAGAAGACGCCAGACACTGGTTGTCGGGTGTATGCCGCCCGGTTGCGCGGCCCTCTTCCGACTGGCAGCAGGCCGTCTGAGATAGTCTAGGCACGGCATTGGGTGAGTGAATACCGGTGTCGTGCTTTACACTGCGTTGGCAGAGGTAGCCAATCAGCGTGCATATGTGCAATTGAGCCAACGATCTGGTTGAGCTCAAGCTTGTTGAATTCCTTCAGTTGTACAGGTGATACTGGCGCCGGATCTTCAGGCGGACCAGGCCTATGCGCACCAACCCGCCGAACGGGGCAGGACAACAGAAGGATCGCTGCGAATGCATGTACTCGTGACCGGTGCCGCCGGCATGCTGGGGCGCAAGCTGGTGGAAAAACTGTCGGCGGACCGGGCCCTGTTTGGCTCCGAGGTCAGCAAGCTGACCCTGGCTGATGTTGTGGCACCACCCATACCTTCGGCCGTGAAGGATATTGCCTCCGCACAAACAGTCGATTTGGCAACACCCGGGGAACCTGAGAAGCTGATCTCCGGCCGACCGGATCTGATCTTTCACCTGGCCGCTATTGTTTCGGGAGAGGCGGAAGTTGAATTTGACAAGGGTTATGCCATTAACATGGATGGCACCCGGATGATCTTCGAGGCCATTCGCCGCGAAAGTATGCGGGAACCCTATCATCCGCGCATCATCTTCGCGTCTTCCATTGCCGTTTTCGGTCAGCCGTTCCCACCCAGGATCGCGGATGACTTCTTCACCACGCCACTCACCAGCTACGGCACTCAAAAGGCCATCTGTGAACTTCTGCTCGCAGATTACAGCCGCAGGGGCATCTTCGACGGCATAGGACTGCGCCTTCCGACGATCTGCATCCGCCCGGGCAAACCGAACAAGGCAGCGTCCGGATTTTTCTCAAACATCCTGCGTGAACCTCTGGTTGGACAGGAAGCGGTCCTGCCGGTGGAGGACTCCGTTCGTCACTGGTTTGCAAGCCCGCGTGCAGCCGTTGGTTTCCTCGTGCACGCGGCCCGAATGGACACTGCGGTGTTGGGTTCACGCCGAAATCTCACTCTGCCGGGACTTTCTGCCCAGGTCAGCGAGCAGATCGATGCATTGCGGCGTGTCGCTGGTGAAAAGGCCATTCGCTTGATCCGCAGAGAGCCGGATCCGGACATTCAGAAAATCGTTGCCGGTTGGCCGGAAGATTTTGAGGCACAGCGGGCAAAAGAACTCGGCTTCGCGGCGGAAACGCGTTTCGACGATATCATCCGCATACATATTGAAGACGAACTGGAAGGTGCAGGGGCATGACGAAGGGTGCTGTTGACGTGAGAGGAAAGATTGCGCTTGTGACCGGAGGCGGTACGGGCGTCGGCAAAGCGGTCTCAAAAGCACTGAGCGCCGAGGGATGGCGGGTCGTGCTTTCAGGCAGGCGCGCGGATGTGCTCCGCAAGGCAGCTGCTGAAATATCCGGCGAAACGGGTCACGATGTGAGCTGGGTCGCGGCCGATGTCGGGGATCCTCAATCGGTGAGCGCGCTTTTCGACCAGATCCGCGATGAGTTCGGCCGTCTGGACCTCCTCGTCAACAATGCCGGCATCGGTAACTCCCCGGTTCCACTTGAAGAAATCAGCTACGAAGAGTGGAGCAACGTCGTCGCTGCAAATCTCACCGGGGCATTTCTTTGCACGCAGCACGCATTCCGCCTGATGAAAGAGCAATCTCCGCGTGGCGGCCGGATCGTCAACAACGGTTCGATTTCAGCAACGACGCCCCGCCCGAATTCCGCTCCTTATACGGCGACCAAACACGCCATTACAGGCCTGACAAAGTCTTCTGCGCTGGATGGCCGCCCTTTCGATATTGCCTGCGGCCAGATCGATATTGGCAATGCGGCAAGCGAGATGACGGCGAAGATGAGCGCTGGGGTTCTACAGGCCAACGGCGAAATTGCGAGCGAACCGACCATCGATCCGGCGCACGTCGGACAAGCCGTTGTCTATATGGCCGGATTGCCGCTTGATGCCAATGTTCTGACACTGACTGTCATGGCGACGTCGATGCCTTTTGTCGGGCGAGGCTAGTTTCAGCAAAGGCGATGGCTGGTGAACGCAGACAATGGAGGCGCAACGGTTTGATTTCACCAGCTCGCGGACGGGAACTTCTCATCGGCTATCCGGAGGGGCAATCGGCTCTTCAGATTTCTGGAAAATATAGACGCCTGACAAAAGCATCGTTGCATAAAACATGAAAGCGGATTGCTGCGCATTATAGGTTGGCGACCGCCACATCTGAAACCACTCGCCTGCAACCACCATGAATCCGAACAACCAGACGAGTAGCGCGGCAATGAGGCCAATGGCGTAAGGTGCCTTGGCCGCTTGGAAACTGCGAGAGGATTTCCCCAGCCGCAGTCCCATCAGGATTCCCGCAAAAGAAAAAAACACTCCTGCCACGGCTTCCCCGGCAATGATGGCAGCGTAGGCGAAGTGCTGAAGCGAAGGATTATCGACGGCCCGCCACGCAACGTTCGGGTTGTCCCGTGAGGTGCTCATCGACATGACGTTTTGTACATAGACCCAGTTGGTGCCGTAGTCGGCTACATTGCCGTATGCAGCCGCGAGAGCCCACATGCCAACGATCAAGGCAAGCAGCGCCTTGGAACTCCGAACCCAGAAACCCCAATCAGCAAATCTGAACATGTTGCCCTCTCGCCGATAAACCGCCCTCCACATCAGCACGTTCGCTAAACTGTGCCAAGCCTTCCAGGTCAGCGGCGGTACCGTCTTCTGCGCGAGCGCTCCAAGTGCAATGGACAAACTGACTGTGTCCCAATATAATCAAGTCATCTGATGATTTGGTGATCTAATTATGCATGCACTTGCCAAGACCAGTCTGGTCGATAGCGCCGTCGAGGCGATCCGCTCTGAAATCGTGGGGAGTCGCTGGCCGGTCGGAGAAAAGCTGCCGAACGAAGCAAAGCTCTCGCAGTTTCTTTCAATAAGCAGGGGGACTGTCCGCGAAGCGGTTCGAGTGCTGGTTTCGCAAGGTTATCTGGAGACGCGTCAGGGCTCCGGTACTTACGTTCTTTCCACTGCCGACGCCAGCCGTCCCCTGACAATGGCACGGCGGGCGAACCTGCGCGATCAGTTCGAAGCAAGACTCGCGCTTGACGCGGAAGCCGCACGGCTGACCGCCATTCGCCAGACACCGGCGGTGATTGCAGAGCTGCGTACCCTGCTTGAAAAGCGCGGAAACTTTGACGGTAGCGACAAGGCCGGGTTTGTTGCGCGCGACCTTGCGTTTCACAAGGCTGTGGTGGCTGCGTCCTGCAACAGTGTGCTCGTGCACATGTATGATTTCTTTTCCACGCTCATCAGCGAAACCATCGAGGCAACCCTGGGGGAGGAGCTGCAAGAGCCTGATATGGCATCTCATGCAGCCATAATCGATGCAATCGAGACCGGCGATCCGGAGAAGGCTGACGCTGCCGTACGTCGGTTCATGGCACCGGTCCTCAGGGACCTTGAACGATTGCTCGCGTCGTGACCCGGGTGGCCGCTGTCAGCCCTGAAGAGGCTGGTCTGGTCGACACCGGAAAGTCCCGTGTCGGTCCAGCTGTCGCGCCAAGCATCAAGCCAAATGTCCTGGCAAGGTTTCTGCTGGGAGCCAGTCTTGTGCTCATTGCATTCAATCTGCGCCCGGTCTTCTCCAGCGCTTCGGCTTTGCTTCTGGAGATCCGCGAAGGATTTGGTCTTTCCACCACCGGGGCAAGCCTGCTGACCACGCTTCCCGTGCTTTGTCTTGGCCTGTTTTCCCCCTTGGCGCCGCGTCTGGCAGCCAGGATCGGCACGGAGCGGACTTTGCTTGCCGTTGTTCTTTTGTTGGCTGTTGGAACGGCAGCAAGAGGCCTCTCTTCCGTTCCCCTGCTGTTTTTCGGGACGGCGCTTGCCGGAGCCTGCATCGCCGTCGGCAACGTGCTTTTGCCCGGTCTTGTCAAACGGGATTTTCCGGACAAGGCAGCGCTCGTGACCGGGTGGTACACAATGGCACTTTGCGCCGGCGCTGCCGGAGGGGCCGGGCTCACGATCCCGTTGAGAGATGCGTTTGGTGGTTCACTGGATGCCGCCCTGGCAGTTTGGGCACTTCCAGCCTTTCTGGTTGGCCTTCTGTGGCTTCCACAGGTTGTTCTTGCGAAGCGCTCCGCAAGAAAGGAAAAATTCGTCGTCAAGGGGCTTTGGAACGACAGGCTTGCCTGGCATGTCACCTTGTTCATGGGATTGCAGTCCGCACTTGCTTATTGCGTCTTCGGATGGCTTGTGCCGATCCTTAGGGCACGGGGACTGGACGGCGTTACAGCAGGTGCGATCGTTTCCGTCTCAGTCATGGTGCAAGCGGCATCCTGTCTGATTATCCCGCATCTTGCCGTGCGCGGTAAGGATCAGCGCCTGATCAACCTGGCTCTTTGCGCGCTCGCAGTCGTCGCGCTGCTGGGTCTTCAGTTTGCGCCGCTTTCAACGGTCTGGTTCTGGGCAATCCTGCAGGGCATCGGACAAGGAGGATTGATTGCGGTTGCTCTCACCCTGATCGTCCTGAGAACGCGAGATTCTCACAGCGCATCGCATCTTTCCGGAATGGCCCAATGCGTCGGGTACATACTCGCAGCTATCGGTCCGCTGATTGTTGGTCTCATTCGAAGCTGGACCGGCAGCTTTGCCTGGACGGCGGTATTGTTCGTGGCGCTTGGCCTCGGGGCTGCAGCAAATGGTTGGTTTGCGGGCCGGGCGGCCGTTGTGAACACACAAGTCGTAAGGGTGGAGGGCAGGTGAGCCGGTTCATCAGACTGCAAGCCCTGTAACAAGACCTGGTTGCGTTTCCAGATTGCTCTTTTCAAAGCGGCATTCTGACGTCATGGTGCCGTCATGAGCGCTATGTTTGAAGAACTGGATTATGCACCGACGCCGATTGGCGCGATCTCCTTGCGTCGACGTCATATTCTGGCGCTTAAAACAGATGTCTTTGAAATTCTTCTTGGTGAAGAACATCTGATGTCGAGCCTGTTCACCGCGTCCGAGGTGGCCCTTGCTGACCTGGGAATCGCGGCTTTATCTGGAGAAAATCTGGATGTACTGGTGGGGGGGCTTGGTCTGGGTTACACCGCACAGGCTGCTCTTGCGCATGATGCGGTTACGCGGCTGATGGTCGTTGATCTTCTCGAGCCGGTGATCCGCTGGCACAAGGAAGGCCTCGTGCCGATAAAAACCGAGTTGGCCGATGATCCCCGCTGTCGTTTGTTGCAGGGAGATTTCTTTGCACTGGCAACGTCGAAGGACGGTTTTGATGCGCACAGGCCAGGCCACCAATATGATGCCATTCTCATCGACATTGATCACACACCGGAGCGGTTGCTGCATGGTCAGTCCGAAGGGTTTTACACCGCCGATGGATTGCGTGATTTAAAACGCTTTGTGAAACCAGGCGGGGTCGTGGGCCTGTGGTCCGATGAAGCGCCGGATGCGGCAATAATCGCATTGCTTGCACAAGCGTTCGAAGAGGCGTGGGCCGAGCCGGTTGTCTTTGCCAATCCTTTGCAAGACGGACGAGAGATGACCCAGGCTGTGTACCTGGGTCGCAAAGTCTGATCGGGGGTCTGTTCCAGCGCCTCAAAACTTGAGAAACACACATTCAATGACCTGAGCGAGACCCTCGTGGCGTCGGCCATGTTATGTGCGCGCGGTTGGTAAGCTTGGTGCAAAACAGGGACATTCCATATGTCGCGAATGACAGTGAACCTCATCGGGGCCGGGCGCGTCGGTCAAACGCTGCTCGGTCTGCTGGCCGATGAGCCGAACTGCACAGTTCAGGATATTCTGAGCAACAGTTTTTCGTCGGCAGAAAAGGCGGTCGGCTTCGCTGGCGCCGGCCGCGCCGTGCAGAACTACACCGATCTCCGGCCCGCTGATCTCTGGATCCTGGCGGTTCCCGATACGCAGATTGCTGCAGCAGCGGAACGATTGGCGGATGTGCTTTCAGAACGTGAGGACGGAGCAGCGATTGCCTTTCACTGCAGCGGCTTCTTCGCCGCCGAGCAATTGGTGGCACTGCGAAAACTGAACTGGCACCTGGCAAGTGTGCACCCGGTTCTGACATTCGCGACGCCGGAGCTTGCCAAGAAGCAATTCAACGGCGTGCATTGCGGAATTGAGGGCGACGCGGCGGCTCTCGCGGTCATCAATCCGCTGCTGGAGCAGCTGGGCGCACAAACTTTCCCGATCAGTTCTGAAAGCAAAAGCCTTTATCACGCCGCAGCCGTGTTTTCGAACAACTTCACGGTCGTTTTGCAGGCGATTGCCCGGGAGGCCTGGGCTGAAGCAGGTGTGCCGGACGACATTGCCGTGAAACTGAACAATTCCATGTTGCGAGCAACTTATGAAAACGTCTTGGTGGAGGGGCCGCAAAAGGCTTTGACAGGACCCGCGGCACGTGGTGACGAGTTTGTGGTTTCCAGGCAGGGGGAAGATGTTGCCAGGTGGCACCCTGAGGCTGGCAGTGTCTACAGGGAGATGAGCGTGCTTGCCGGTAGGCTTAAATCCGACGGCACAACGCGGAAGCAGTGACTTCCTTCAAAATTAAACCTTTGCGTGAGAGAAAAATCACAGGAATGTCCTGGAGTTTTCATTTGTCCGGACACGAAAATACTCAAGTCCGGATGCTAATCTGCTAGCATTCGCTAACGACCTGAGCCTTGGTCTGTGAAGCACCCCACCAACTCTCATACCGACGACATGCGCAAAGAAAAAAAGTCCGAGACGCTCGAAATTCGTTTGAGCCACCGGGAAAAGACCGACTTCGCCAGCAGAGCTGCCGAGCGGGGAGAAAGCATGAGCGCAGCGATGCGCCGAATGATTGCCGAGGATGGAGTGCCTTGTTCCAAACCAAAGGAGGTCCCAATGCTCAGGAAGGCATTTCTTGTTCTTGTACCATTGGCCGTTGCCGTGTCGCTTGTCACGGCTGTCTTATACTCAATCAATGGGGCGCAGGCGCGAACGGATTTCGAAGGCAATTTCCGCGCCAAGGATGCCAATGGAGATGGCTTTGTCGATCGGGATGAACTGATTGCGGTCATGCAAAAACGCTTAGAACAGGTTGACCTGCCGCCCGCTTGCGAGGGAACGGAACTGGCCCGCAGATGGACTTTCCCTCCGGAAACTTTGGCTGACGGCGAAATAGAATTTGCCGACGGAAACGGTGACGGCAGACTGACGCTTCGGGAAGTCGTTGCTGCCTTTGAGCGCCAACGCGCTGATCAGTTCGTGCAGGTGGATGCCGACTCGAACGGGTATATGACCCGCGGGGAGTTGGAAAGGGCCATGCGTGCCGACGAGGTGAATGTCAGCGAGAATTGCCGAAAGGCGATTGGAATGCACGGCGCTTACAAGGCAGCGGAACACATCGCTTTCATGGACCGAGACGGTGACCGGCAAGTGAGCTTGCGCGAGTTTGTAGATCACTAGGTCATACAGTGAAAAACAGGCGGCTCGGCCATACTTTCGCCCTCCTACCGTACTGCAGTCCAGTCGGTCCGTTCCGGGCCGGCTTTTCTGAAAATGGAGCATTTCAATGAACTTGGCTTTTGTCGCCAGTGTTGCTCTTGCGCTTGGTGTTTCCCTTCAGGCTGTTTCAGCGCTGGCGTGGGACAATCCCGGCGACCGCTATCTGGATGCGCACAAGAAATATGCGGATGCGAGCTGTCCGATTGAAACAGGCCGCATATCGCACTTTGTCTATTTTGCCCGGGATCGTGAGGCTGTCCGGGACCATTCACTGCTGACCAACGACAATTTTGTCGGCGCACAGATCATGTACCCTTGGCGGCAACTCGAGCCCGCCGAAGGAGAGTATGACTTTTCGGCCATTCGAGAGGATGTCGACTATCTGGCAGCTTATGGAAAGCGCCTGTTTCTCCAGCTTCAGGATGCGTCTTTCACGCCGGACTACAAGCCTGTACCGGATTACCTATTGGGGGCCGACTTCGGTGGTGGCGCGGTTCCGCAATATGCCGAAAACGGCAACGTGGAAGGATGGGTTGCCAAGCGTTGGGACAATCGGATCCAGGCCCGCTTCGCAGCCCTGCTCAATGCGCTCGGGGAAGAATTCGACGGAGAGATCGAGGGCATCAACCTTCAGGAATCGACCATCGGCATTTCCACAGAGACAGATCCTTCGTTCTCCCCGGCTCGTTATGCTGAAGGCTTGAAGACGAATATGCGGGCGATGAAGGCTGCGTTTCCGGTTTCCACAACGATGCAGTACGCGAACTTCATGCCCGGAGAGTGGTTGCCGTGGGAGGACGAAGGCTATCTCAGGAGCATCTACGAACTCGGTGAGGAAATCGGGGTTGGTCTCGGTGGGCCCGATCTCATGTTCAAGCGCAAGGGTGCACTCAATCACACGATCGCGATGATGCACGAGCACGATTTCACGGCGCCATTGGGCATCGCGGTTCAGGATGGAAACTACATCGGTCAGACGGCGTCTGATGATGTGGTCCAGGACCGCACCAACATCGTTCCGATTCTGCATGCGTTCGCGAACGACTTCATGAAAGTCGATTATATGTTCTGGGTCGATCAGGAACCTTATTTTGAAGAGGACGTCCTGCCCTGCTTTTCTTCTGAGTGACGGCTGGCCAGCAACCGCGCATCCATGGTGCGCGGTTGCTCCTGAGGCCCCAATTGCACTCAGGCAGCCAGATAGGCGTCGGTCGTCAGGACCGTGGCATAGGCAAAACCAAGCGCTGACATATAGGCCTTGTGAATGCTGTCTGCAGGTATTGTGTCACCGTTGAACTCAAGGTCACGGGAAGAACAGGCATCTTCCACGACTGTAACGGCATAGCCAAAATCGGCGGCGGCGCGAGCTGCGGCGTCGATGCACATGTGGCTCATGTCTCCGGCAATGGTGACGTTTGTGACACCGTTGTCATCCAGAAGCTGCTTCAGGTTTGTTTCCCGGAACGAATTGACATGGTGCTTGAGTACGGTTGGCTCGCCTTCGGCAGGCTGCATGGAGGGATGAAAGTCGGCACCAGGTGAGCCAGCCTCGAAGAACGGCGCATTCTCTCCCGTAAACTCGTGACGGACGTGGACAACCAGCTCGCCCTTGTCACGGGCCTGATCCAGCAAGCGTCGGGCATTGGCCGCGGAGTCTTCAATTTTGTGCAGTTCCCATTTGCCGCCGGGAAAATAGTCGTTCTGGATGTCGATCAGGACAAGCGCGGACTTGGACATGAGTATCTCCTTGTTTGTGGTGAGTGCCGATATACGCGGTGCCGCACTGAAGGTGTGATTGGCGGAATTGACATAATTCGGGTTAGATTTGACAAATGACATCCAGTGCTCAGACCATTCGGATTGGCATCGCAGCCTATCCCTGCGCCCAGCAGGCCGCAGTCCTGGGGCTGAAAGACCTGTTTGAGGCGGCAGACAGGTTTCAGCAGACCGAAGCTGCAAATCCGCGATCGTTCCAAGTTGAATTGATAGATTGCTTTTCGCCCGACAGCTTTGAAGTTCTCGACACCGTCATTCTGCCGCCTTGTCTGGGAGCTCGCCCTGAGGGTGAGGACCTGGCGGAAGTTGCTCGCTGGGTTGCCTGGCAACATGCTCACGGTGGACTGGTGTGTTCGATTTGCGCAGGAGCCTTTCCCCTTGCTGCTTCCGGACTATTGAACGGTCGCCAGGCAACAACGCATTGGGCGTTGGCGGAGGATTTCGCGCGTTCATATCCTGAAGTGCAACTGGATGCCGGCCGGCTGATCATCGATGATGGCGATGTCATCACCGCTGGTGGTTTGATGGCCTGGACAGATCTTGGCTTGAGGCTGGTTGTCCGTTTCATGGGGCCGGCGGTGATGCTGGAAACGGCAAGATTTTTCCTGATCGATCCGGGGGAACGTGAGCAGAGTTACTACAATCTCTTTTCACCAAACCTGGCCCATGGCGATGCCAGGGTGCTCAAGGCGCAGCATTGGTTGCAGGCCAATTACCAGTCGGCGGTGACGGTTCCGCAAATGGCTGCAGCCGCCGGACAGGAAGAACGCACTTTCCTGCGCCGTTTCCATGCAGCGACCGGGTTCAATCCGTCCGAGTATCTGCAGCGACTGCGCATCGCAAAGGCACGGGAGCAGTTGGAACTGACCAATGCGAGCATTGAGTCCATTGCCATGGACGTGGGGTATCTGGACGTTTCGGCGTTTCGCAAGCTGTTTCAGAAAATCGTCGGCCTGTCGCCGAGCGAATACCGCAGACGCTTTGCTCCTGCCGGCAGTTGAACCGTGAGGCTTGTGACGGCTGCTTCTGAGCCGCCTTGATAGGTTTTCTCAGCTCAGCGGCAGGTGCGCCAGAAGCGATTTCTTCGCACCCTGGATATGGTCTCTGGTCAGCTTGGCGGCCTGCTCGGCGTCACCTTGTTCACACGCTTCCAGAATACCGAAATGCTCACGCCCGGCACGTTCCATGCCGTTGCTCATGACCAGCTGAGCACGGATCTGTCGTTCAACACGGTCGATGGCATTGTGGGCGATTTCCAGAAAGAACTTCAGATCGCTGGCGCTGTAGAGCGTTTCATGAAAGTCCCGGTTCAGGTCTCCCCATTCCATCGGATCGGAAGAGGCGGAAAAGGCGGCGCATTTGTCACGAGCCTTCGTCAGCAGTTCCTTGGACATCAACGGCACTGCGTTCCGGATGATTTCTGGCTCCACGAGAGCCCTCAGGTCGAAAATCTCTTCCGTCTCCTGAGGTGACAGTCCCGCCACGACGGCGCCCTTGTATCGCTGTGTCTTCACCAGCCCCTGTTCTTCAAGGCGGGAGATCGCTTCCCGGACCGGAATACGGCTGGTGTTGAAAAGACGCGCAATTTCGTCCTGGCGCAGCGGTTCGCCTTCTTCCAGCTGGCCTCCGATAATGGCTTTCCTGAGGGCGTCGAACACAATTGAAGACGCCGACGCCGTTGCGGAAATATCCATCGATTTCAGTTTCATAGCAACGTCTCTCCTTGCTCCGTCTTTTACGGGAAGGACCCGATTTGGTGAAGCGGAAATTCGCATTGAATATTTTATATTGAATATTGGATCCAATTTGGTTTATCAATGTCTCGCCTGACGAAAATCTTCGGGAAATGAAGAGGGGAAAAACCATGCTTAAGAAAATTGCGGCTGCTGCCGCTTTGACGCTTGTTGCTGCTCTGCCGGTAAAAGCCGATACGCTTGACGATGTCGTCGATCGCGGAACGCTGCGTTGCGGCGTCGTGCTCGACTTCCCGCCGATCGGCTACCGCGATGCCAACAACGAACCGGCCGGTTTTGACGTCGAATATTGCAACGATCTTGCTGCTGCACTCGAAGTTGATGCTCAGATTCTTCCGGTAACCTGGGCCGAGCGCCTGCCGGTTATCGTGACCGGTCGCGCCGATGTCGTGTTCGGAGCGACTTCCGACAGCCTGGCGCGTGCCCGCACCGTCGGCTTCACCATTCCCTACGCAATCTATTATGCACAGGGCGTCGTGAACGCTGAAAGCGGCATCAAGACCTTTGAAGATATCCGCGGCAAGCGCGTCGCCGCTGCCATCGGCACAGTGCCCGAGCAGGAGTGGCTGAAGATCGCCAAGGAATGGGGTGAAGAGAACCTTTACCAGGGTTATCAATCCGAAAACGAAGTCTTCCTGGCCGTTGCCCAGGGAAAGGCTGACATCGGCATCACAACCAACACTGCGGTGAAGCCGATTACCGAGCAGTACGACACGGTCGATGCCGGGCCGCGTATGCCCTGGACGACCGACTACACCTCCGTCGTCGGCAAGCGTCAGGACGTGACCTGGCTGAACTTCCTGAACCTGTTCGTGACCCATCAGGTTCGCTCCGGCCGTTACGACGAACTGTGGGGCAAGTATGTCGGCGGTGAGGCTCCGGAACTGCGTATCCCGGGCGTGATGTACTAACAGCCCATTCAGGTGCGCCCGGCGGCACAGAGCAGGCCGGGCGTGTCTTATACTTCTGTTCTCCAGTGAATTCAGGCGTTTACCCTAACTAGGGTCCTGAAATCGCAAGCAGATGCATCCCGTCCTTGTCTGGCGGGGTCTGGCGGGGCAACTCTAGAATGTTTGACTACAATTTCCATTGGCGGCCGGTGATGAAAAGCCTGCCGGACCTTCTGGAAGCGGGACTGCTGACCCTGCAGGTCGCAACGCTTTCAATGATTATCGGCATAATCATCGGTCTGGTGCTTGCTCTCATCCGCATGCATATGCGCGGTCCGCTCTATTGGCTGGCAAGTTCCTGGGTCGAGCTGGCCCGCAACACGCCGGCTCTGTTCCAGCTGTTTTTCTTCGGCTTCGGCCTTGGAGCTTTCGGCATACACCTCAGCCCCTTTGCCATTGTGCTTTCGGGTCTCAGTTTCAATTGTGCCGGATATCTGGCGGAAAATTTCCGCGGTGGTTTCCAGGCCGTTCCGGACACGCAGCTTCGCGCGGCACGAAGCCTCGGCATGACAGCCTGGCAGGCCTATACGCGTATCGTCATCCCGCAGGTGTTCCGTATCGTTTATCACCCGTTGACCAATCAGATGGTCTGGGCGGTGCTGATGTCCTCGCTCGGCATGCTGGTCGGGTTCCGCGAACTCAGCGGCGAGACTCAGTTCTTTGCCAGCCGTACGTTCCGCATCTTCGAATATTTTGCGATGACCGCAGTGATCTACTACGTCATCGTCAAATTCATCCTGGCGGCCTCGCGGCTCCTGGCCATGCGTTTGTTCCGGTACTGAGGAGGCCAAGTTGCAGGAAACAATTAGCTTCTTCAGCGGCTTTAACATCAATGACCTCTGGTTCATGGGCGAGGCGGCACTGCGCACATTGTGGATCTCGGCCCTGTCGATCTCCATAGGCACGGTTCTCGGTGGTGTGTTTGGATGGTTGCTTTACGAGGGCAAGCTGACAGCCGCACTGACGCTGGCGCCGGTGCTCGACGCGTTCCGCTCAGTGCCGCTCATTATCCAGTTGGTGCTGTTCTACAACTTCGCGCCCATCATAGGGCTCAATCTGGACCCGTTTGGCTCGGGTGTGGTGATCCTGACGATCTACACCGCAGCTCTTGTTGCCAATGTCGCACGTGGTGGAATTGAAGCGGTCGAACGACCCATGCGCAGAGCAGCGCGATCACTCGGCATGAGCTACTGGCAGGACATGCGCTACGTCGTGCTGCCGATCGGTGGGCGCGCGGTTTTCCCGGCCTGGACGGGCGTTGCGCTTGGCGTGATGAAGGACAGCGCGCTGGTCTCCGTGCTCGGTTATGTCGAGCTGCTCAAGGCCAGCCAGATCCTCATCACACGAACACAGGAACCCTTCCTGATCCTGACAATCGCCGGCTCTTTCTATTTCGCGCTGTCCTTCCCGATCTCGCGCTATGCCGCAAAACTTGAAAAAAGGTGGGCCCAATGATCGAGATACGTGGCCTCGAAAAATACTTCGGTGCGCTCCAGGTTCTCAAAGGTATCGACCTGAATGTCGAGAAGGGCGAAGTGCTGTCCGTGATTGGCGCGTCCGGTTCCGGCAAGTCGACGCTGCTTTATTGCATCAATGGCCTGGAACCGATCCAGAAGGGATCTGTCATCGTGGATGGCACGGACGTTCACGCCAAGGGTACGGACATCAACAAGCTGCGCCAGAAGCTTGGAATGGTCTTTCAGCAATGGAACAGTTTTCCGCATCTGACGGCCTTGGAAAACGTTGCTCTTGCGCCCAAAATCGTCAAGGGCAAGTCGAAGGCCGAAGCACAGTCGATCGCCGAGAGCCAGCTGAAGCATGTCGGCCTTGGCGACAAGCTGAATGTCTACCCGGGAGCTTTGTCAGGCGGCCAACAGCAACGGCTTGCGATTGCACGTGCTCTGGCGATGGAGCCGTCCTACATGCTGTTCGATGAAGCAACTTCGGCGCTCGACCCCGAGCTGGTAGGTGAAGTGCTCGACACCATGCGCCTTCTGGCAGAAGAAGGGATGACGATGATCTGCGTGACCCATGAGATGGGATTTGCCCGCGATGTCTCTGACCGCGTGGCCTATTTCCATCAGGGCGTGATGGAGGAAATCGGTCCGCCCGAACAGATTTTCGGCGAAGCTGAATCCGAAAACACCCGCAAATTTCTTGCAAACGTGCGCTGAATCGGCGCGAACTTTTGTGACATCAGGTCCCTGGCCCGCGCGGCGCGGAACATCTGAACAGCGGACCTGCCCTTAAGGAGTAAACTATGTCCTCGAATATCTTTTCCGGCTGCATGCCAGCCCTGATGACACCGTGCAAGGCGGACCGCACGCCTGACTATGATGCACTTGTCAAAAAAGGGCAGGAGCTGATCGCAGCAGGCATGTCCGCAGTGGTCTATTGCGGGTCAATGGGCGACTGGCCGCTTCTGACCGACGAACAGCGCATGGAAGGCGTCGAGCGTCTGGTCAAGGCCGGTGTACCTGTCGTTGTCGGCACAGGTGCCGTCAATACCAGGTCTGCGGTTGCGCATGCAGCTCATGCCGCCAAGGTTGGCGCTCATGGTCTGATGGTGATCCCGCGTGTCCTGTCACGCGGTGTTTCCATGACGGCGCAGCGTCACCACTTCAGCGCAATCCTTGCGGCTGCACCGAACCTTCCCGCTGTCATCTACAACAGCCCCTACTATGGCTTTGCCACCCGGGCTGACCTCTTCTTCGATCTGCGCAAGGATTTCCCGAACCTGATCGGCTTCAAGGAGTTCGGCGGTCTGGACGATCTTCGTTATGCGGCCGAAAACATCACCTCGCAGGACGACCAGGTCACGCTGATGGTCGGTGTCGACACTGCCGTTTATCATGGCTTCGTCAACTGCGGTGCAACCGGTGCAATTACCGGCATCGGCAACGCCATTCCGAAACAGGTCCTGCACCTGGTGAACCTTTGCAAAAAGGCTGCCGAAGGCCATGCAGAGGCCCGTCAGAAGGCCAAGGAACTGGAAGAAGCACTCGGTGTTCTGTCCAGCTTCGACGAAGGTCCTGACCTGGTGCTCTACTACAAGCACCTGATGGTGTTGAACGGCGAAGAAGAATACCGCCTGCATTTCAACGAAACCGATGCCCTGAGCGATGCGCAGCGCAACTACATTGAATCCCAGTACAAGCTCTTCAACGACTGGTACGCCGACTGGTCCCGGCAGGGCGGAGTCGTTGCCGAATGCGCGTAATCGACAGTCATACAGCGGGTGAACCGACCCGTGTGGTGATCGAAGGCGGACCTGATCTCGGTTCAGGTTCGCTGGCTGAGCGCGCGGCGCAGTTGGAAGCGGAGCATATCGATTTCTGCGCTTCAGTGGTGTTGGAGCCGCGCGGGCACAACGCGATTATCGGTGCCTTGCTGCTGCCTCCCACCCGGGAGGACTGTGTTGCTGCGGTAATCTATTTCAACAATCTGCAGAACCTTGGCATGTGCGGTCACGCGACCATAGGGCTGGCGGTCACGCTTGCGCATATGGGCCGGATCGAACCGGGACGGCACAAGTTCGAAACGCCGGTCGGTGTCGTTGAAGTGCTGTTGCACGATGCCAATACCGTCTCCGTGGTCAATGTGGAGAGCTACCGCCTGCACAAGGACGTTTCGGTGGAAGTTGAAGGCGCTGGCCGGTTCACCGGTGACGTCGCCTGGGGTGGCAACTGGTTCTTCCTGGTCAAGGAAAGCCCGATCGCGCTCAAGGCTGCCAACATTCTTCCCCTGACCGATCTGACCATGAAGATCCGGTCGGCCCTGGAAGCAGCCGGGAAAACCGGTGCGAACGGCGCCTGGATTGATCATGTGGAGCTGTTCGGGCCTCCCGAGGATGCCGCTGCCGACAGCCGCAACTTCGTTCTTTGTCCGGGTGGGGCCTATGACCGCTCGCCCTGCGGCACGGGGTGTTCGGCAAAGCTCGCCTGCCTTGCCGCGGACGGTGTTCTGGCACCGGGTGAGGACTGGGTACAGGAAAGCGTTATCGGCAGCACATACCGGATCAGCTATCAGCTGGGCGAAGAGGGCGGTGTCATTCCGACCGTCACCGGGCAGGCCTTTGTAACTTCCGATGCCAATCTGATTTTTGACCCTGCGGATCCCTATCGCCTGGGTATCCGCTCCTGAATGGGGTGACGTCATGGACTACAAGAACCTTGTCGGTGGCAGCTGGGTAGAAACCAGCGACAGTACGCCAAATGTAAACCCTTCGGACATCAGTGACGTTCTGGGGCACGCGGCCCGAGGAGATGTCGCACAGCTGGACCAGGCGATCGAAGCGGCAGACCGTGCTGCTCCCTCCTGGGCAGCGTCGACGCCTCAGCAGCGGTTTGACGTGCTTGATCTTGTCGGTACTGAAATACTGGCCCGCAAGGAAGAGTTGGGAAGGCTCCTGTCTCGAGAGGAAGGCAAGACGCTGCCGGAAGGCATCGGTGAAGCCGCGCGCGCAGGACAGATCTTCAAGTTCTTTGCCGGCGAAGCTCTGCGTCAGGCAGGCGACAGGCTGGCGTCTGTTCGCCCGGGCATCGAGGTTGATGTCACGCGCTCGCCGCTCGGTGTCATCGGTCTGATTACCCCCTGGAATTTCCCGATCGCGATCCCGGCATGGAAAATCGCTCCGGCAATTTGCTACGGCAACACCGTGGTCCTGAAACCGGCCGAACTGGTTCCGGGCTGTGCGCATGCGCTGGTTGAAATCCTCTCTCGCAGCGGTTTGCCGGAAGGTGTGGTCAATCTGGTCATGGGCCGGGGGTCTCAACTCGGCCCCCGCCTGATCGAAAGCAGCAAGGTCAAAGCCATTTCCTTCACCGGCTCGGTACCGACCGGTCGTGGCATTGCTGCGGCTTGTGGTGCCAGCCTGAAGAAGGTGCAGCTGGAAATGGGCGGCAAGAACCCGATGGTGGTTCTGGACGACGCCGATCTTGATGTTGCCGTTGACGTTTGCCTGAACGGAGCGTTCTTTTCAACCGGTCAGCGCTGTACGGCAAGTTCCCGTCTTGTCGTGACCGAAGGCATTCATGACCGGTTCGTTGCCGCGCTCGCAGAGCGAATGTCGGCTCTGAAAGTCGGCAATGCGCTTGAAGCAGGTGTGCAGATGGGACCGGTCGTTGATGGCCGCCAGCTGGAACAGAACCTTTCGTATGTCGATGTCGCAGCCGAGGACGGCGGCAAGGTTCAGGGTGGTGAGCGCCTCAACAGGGAAACCGAAGGGTTCTACATGGCGCCGGCTTTGGTGACCGAAACCTCGAATGACATGCGCATCAACCGGGAGGAAGTGTTTGGCCCGGTCGCGTCGGTCATTCGCGTGAAGGACTACGATGAAGCACTCAGCGTTGCCAACGACACGGAGTTTGGCCTCAGTTCCGGCATCTGCACCACATCGCTGAAACATGCGAGCCATTTCAAGGCCAATGCCCAGGCCGGAATGGTGATGGTCAACCTGCCGACCGCCGGGGTCGACTACCACGTGCCGTTTGGCGGCACCAAGGGATCCAGTTTCGGTTCCCGTGAACAAGGACGTTATGCGGCCGAATTCTATACGAGCGTGAAGACCTCATACCTTCAGCCGTAAAGCAATATCGGATCAGATTTCTGTGCGTTTTCAATCGATCTGATGAGATGAGTTTGCCTTAACCCATTTGAACACCAGGCAAATTCAACTCGTCAGGCGAGACCGGCCGGTTTTGCCTGACGGGATTTCAGCCAAGCACAACAATCGCCCGAAAAGAGGCGGATCTGTGCGGATTTCCATTGGAGGAGAATTACATGAAACGGCTTTTGAACATTGCCGCGGTCGTTGCCGTGGCAATCGCAACCCCGGCAAGCGCTGCCGACGTTGAGTGGAAGATGACCGCCGCCATCGGTGAAGGTTCGTTCTTTTATCAGAATTTCATGGAGCGATTTGCAAACAATGTCGACACGCTGACACAGGGGCGGGTCAGTATCAAACCGTTTGGCGCAGGCGTTCTGGCACCGGCCTTCAAGGCGTATGAAGTTGTGCAGGATGGTGTGGTCGAGGCCGGCCACTCCACCCCGTCCTATCTCGTCAATCAGGACCCGACAAACGCGATCTTCGCAAGCTTTCCGGGCGGCATGTCCGGCGAGGCAACTCTCCACTGGGTGTACGAAGGTGGCGGCGAGAAGCTGCTCCAGGACTTCCGCCGCGAGGAGATGGGATTGCATTCGCTGGTCGTCGGCATCGGTACGTCCGAGATCATGGCGCACTCGAATGTGAAGATCGAAACCGTCGATGATCTCAAGGGCGTCAAGTACCGCACATCTGGGGCTTTTGCCGCGGTTCTGCAGGAAAAGTTTGGCGGCGTACCGACCGTTGTGCCGGGCAACGAGATCTACACGCTGCTGCAGCGCAAGGGTGTTGACGCGATTGAATGGTCGACCCCGGGCGCAAACATCACCGAAGGCTTCCACGAGGTTGCACCTTACCTGATCATGCCTGGCGTTCATCAGCCGTCCTTCCTTTGGGAAGTGTTCGTGAAGCAGGAAACCTGGGATGGCCTGCCTGATGATCTGAAAGCACTGATCACCGCAGCCGCGAAGCTCACCACCTATGAAAGCTTCACCCACTTCGGCGACAAGGACATTCGGGCGATGGACGAATTCCGCAAGACCAAGGTGGAAATCGTCAACATGGTCCCGGCCGAAGCGGAAAAGATCCGCGAAGCAGGCCGCGATTGGGCCCGCGCGAAAGCCTCTGAAAAGATCGAGGCCGGTGACCGGCGCATGCAGGACGTTCTGGACAGCTACCTTGCCTACCAGGCGAGCTGGGCAGCCAACTCCGGCTACCTTGTCCGGGATGCTGCCGAGTAATCGGGATCAACAGACCTTGGGACTGCCGGCCAAGGCCGGCAGTCTGCTTGGCGGGGGGAAAGATGATTTTAATTTGCCGGGTCATAGATGGCCTGTCCGACTTGCTGGGGCTTGCCGGGCGTCTGGTCATATTCGTGCTCATAATTGCCATGCTCTATGAGGTTGTGGCGCGCTACGTTTTTAATGCACCAACCCTTTGGGCATTCGACATTTCATACATGCTGAATGGTTCCGTCTTTCTTCTCGGAGCCGCCTACGCTCTGCGCAAGGACGCGCATGTACGCATCGACTTCCTTTCGCAAAAGCTGCCGGTCCGTTTTCAGCAGTATCTGAACGGTGCGATCTATCTTCTGGTCATGGCGCCGCTGGTTTTGGCATTTGCCTGGATCGCGACGCAAAAGGCCTTGAAAGCCTTTTCGACCGGTGAGGTGGAAAGCGTCAGTCCTTGGGCACCACTGGTCTGGCCCTTTTACGGCGTCATTGCGCTCGGGCTTTTCGTCTTTTCATTACAGTTTATCAGTGAAGCCTTGAAGTATCTGTCCGGTCACAAACGCCCCGACTCCTCCGAAGGCGAACTCGAGGGAGCGGAGAGCGATCAATGATCCCGGTTTTGATGTTTCTTGCCCTGTTTGCGCTGGTGTTTGCCGGCGTCCCGGTGGCCTTCGCCCTGATCATCGTCTCCGTCGGCTTTGGTTATACGGTCTTCGGTGATCTGATTTTTCTTCAGCTTTACGGACCTCTTCTGTCGACGGCCTCGAATTTCGTCCTCGCCGCGATCCCGCTTTTCATTTTCATGGGTGCGATTCTGGAACGCTCGGGCATCGCCAAGCGCCTGTTCCAGGCCCTGCAGCTCTGGATGGGCGGACTGCCCGGCGGACTGGCCCTTTCAACGATCGCGATGTGCGCGATATTCGCGGCGGCATCTGGCGTCGTCGGGGCGGTTGAAATCGTTGTCGGGCTGATGGCCATTCCGGCGATGATGAAAGCCGGATACCGCAACGATCTGATTGCAGGCACCATTTGCGCCGGTGGATCTCTCGGTACCATCATTCCGCCATCGGTCATCGTCGTGGTCTATGCCTCGATCGCACAATTGTCGATCGGTCAGTTATTTGCCGCTTCCATTCTGCCAGGTCTGCTGATGGTCGTCTTTTTCATTGGCTACGTGCTGCTCCGCAGCATCCTGAAACCTTCGGATGCGCCCAAGCTGCCGATTGAAGAACGCTCCATTCCGGCGGCCGACAAGGTCCGGATCACACTGACCGCATTGCTGCCGCCGCTTGCGCTCATCGTCATGGTTCTCGGCTCTTTGCTTGCAGGGGCGGCTTCGGCGACCGAAGCTGCTGCGGTCGGAGCCGCCGGCACTGTCATTCTTGCTCTGATGTTCCGGGAACTGACGCCGAAGCTGCTGATCGATGCCTTGGGCGTCACCCTGCGCATCACGGCGATGATCATGCTGGTTGTCGCGGGCGGAACCATGTTCACCAGCATTTTTGCAGTCACCGGAGGCGGCGCGCTGGTGCGCGAGACCGTGGGGTCGATCGGCTACGGCAATGTAGGCACCATCGCCTTCTTCCTGTTCGTGGTGTTTCTTGCAGGGTTTGTCCTCGACTGGGTTTCCATCGTACTGATCTTCATTCCGATTTTCACGCCGGTGATCAACGCGTCCGGGATTGATCCTGTGTGGTTTGCCATGATGGTGCTTGTCGTCATCCAAACCTCCTATCTGACACCGCCGATGGCGCCTTCGATCTTCTATCTTCGATCGATAGCTCCGCGAAGCATGACATACGGACAAATGTACAAGGGCGTGTTGCCGTTCGTGGTCGCGCAGATGCTGGTACTTGTCGTTGTTATCCTGTTCCCTGAAATCGCCACCTGGTTGCCGTCCATACTGGTAGGACTTTGAATATGACTTCGACGCAGCACGACATCGTTGTGATTGGTGCCGGTATCATCGGCATCAGCACAGCCCTTGCTTTACAGGCAAAGGGTCATGACGTGCTTGTGGTCGACAGGAACGACGGCAAGGCGAAGGCGTCGGAAATGAATGCGGGGGCCTTCGCCTTCACCGACGTCGTGCCACTGGCAACTCCCGGCATCATGTTCAAGGCACCGAAATGGCTCCTGGATCCTCTGGGGCCCTTGTCGGTTCCACCGGCTTACGCGCTGAAGATCGCCCCCTGGATGCTGCGTTTCTGGCGCGCCAGCTGGCCGGACCGCTACAGGCAATCCTTGTCGGCGCAGTCTGACCTGATGAAACTGTCGCAATCCGCACTGGATCGGCAAATCGACAACACGAGTGGCGAAACTCTCTTTCGGCGTGAAGGGCAGCTGCAGCTTTACGAGGGCGAAGGTGAGTTTCGCGCAAGTCTGAAAACCTGGGACGAACGCAAGAAGCATGGCATCCGCTTCGATCTGTTGGAAAACGCTGAAGCGATTGCGGATATCCAACCCGGCATTCATCCGCGCTTTACCCATGCAGGGTTCACGCCGGACTGGATGAACGTCTGTGATCCCGCGCGCTGGCTGTCGCATCTGTTGCAGTCCTTCATTGACCGCGGAGGGCGGCTTGGCGATGCAGAAGTCATGGCCTTGAAGCCCGGTGAAGACGATGTTTCGTTGCAGACTTCTGAAGGAGATATTGCCGCAAGAAACGTGGTCGTGTGCGCCGGGGCCTGGTCACATCACCTTGCTCGTTCGCTCGGGGATCGCATACCGCTGGAAACAGAGCGGGGATACAACACAACGCTTGGGGACGGGGCGTTTGACCTCAGGACTCACCTGACATTCGGCGGGCACGGATTTGTCGTGACCAGAATCAATGGCGGGGTTCGTGTCGGCGGCGCGGTAGAACTTGGCGGTCTCGATCTGCCGCCAAACTACAAGCGCGCGGACATTCTTCTCAACAAGGCCAAAACCTTCCTGCCCGGTCTCAACACCGATGGCGGCAAGCAGTGGATGGGGTTCCGGCCCTCCATGCCGGACAGTCTGCCTGTGATCGATCGATCGCCGAAGGACAGCCGCGTCATTTACGCTTTCGGGCATGGCCACCTTGGCCTCACCCAATCGGCCGGGACGGCAGAACTTGTGGCTGCCCTGGCACATGAAACAACATCACCAATGAACATGAGCGCCTTTTCCGCGCGCCGCTTTTAAGGAGACCTCCATGAAGATTTCTGCGATCAACGTGTTTCAGGTGGGGCTTCCCCTGAAGGAAGGGCGCTACAGCTGGTCAAATGGCAATTTCATCGAGGTTTTCGACAGTACGGTGGTCGAAATCGTCACTGACGAAGGCTTGAAGGGGTATGCGGAATGCTGCCCGCTCGGCTCCGCCTATCTGCCGAGCTTCGCGCTTGGTGTCCGCGCCGGGCTGCAGGAACTGGCCCCCCATCTCATTGGCAAGGACCCGCTGAACATCGGTGAAATCAACCGCATCATGGATGCGGCCTTGCGCGGTCACCCCTACGCCAAGGCTCCGATCGATATCGCCTGCTGGGATCTCTTGGGCAAGGCAACCGGTCAGCCCGTCTACACACTTCTGGGCGGCGCTGCTCAGGAGGACGTTGTGCTTTACCGGGCGATCAGCCAGGAAGCACCGGATATCATGGCCAAGAAGATCGAAGGCTACGCTGCCGAAGGCTATACCAAGTTCCAGCTCAAGGTCGGAGGTGATGCCAACGATGACATCGAGCGTATCCATGCCACCCGCGCGGTTCTGAAACCGTCCGACTTGCTGGTCGCGGATGCCAACACCGGCTGGACGCGGCACGAAGCGGCGCGTGTGGTTGGGGCCATCGCCTCCCTAGATGTCTATGTCGAACAACCCTGCCTGACTTACGAGGAAAGCGTTTCGATCCGCCGACGGACAGGCCTGCCTTTCGTGCTTGATGAAGTGATTGACGGGCCGAACATGCTGGTTCGCGGGATTGCGGAAGATGCCATGGACTGCATCAACCTGAAGATCTCCAAGGTTGGAGGACTGACAAAGGCCAAGCTGATGCGTGATCTTTGTGTCCTGCACGGACTTCCGATGACCATCGAAGACACCTGGGGTGGAGACATCACCACCGCCGCGATTGCTCACCTGGCGCGTTCGACACCGGCGGAGTTCACTTTCTCTGCAACGGACTTCAACAGCTACGGTACTGTCGATATCGCAGAAGGGGCTCCGAAGCGTGTCAACGGCCGCATGACCGCAGCGGACCGGCCAGGTCTCGGCATTACCCCGATCTTCGAGGCGCTTGGGGATCCCGTCGCCCAATATTCCTGAGGTTGAAAGATGCGCAGCAGCAAAACACTTCACGTCATTTCCTGCCATGCCGAAGGTGAAGTCGGCGACGTCATCGTCGGCGGTGTCGCTCCTCCCCCAGGTGAAACGTTGTGGGAGCAACGCAGTTTCATTGCCAGGGATGAGACCTTGCGCAACTTCGTTCTGAACGAGCCACGCGGTGGCGTGTTCCGGCACGTCAACCTGCTGGTGCCACCGAAGCATCCGGAAGCGGATGCTGCCTTCATCATCATGGAGCCGGAAGACACGCCGCCCATGTCCGGGTCCAACTCCATCTGTGTGTCCACGGTTCTTCTGGACGGGGGCATCATACCGATGCAGGAACCGGTTACGGAACTGGTTCTGGAAGCGCCAGGCGGTCTGGTTCGTGTGAAGGCCGAGTGCCGGAACGGCAAGGCGGAACGGATATTCGTTCAGAACGTCACAAGTTTTGCCGACAAGCTGGAAGTGCCGCTGGAAGTCGAAGGATTGGGAACCCTGACCGTCGACACTGCTTATGGGGGAGACAGTTTCGTCGTGGTCGACGCGAAGGCGCTGGGCTTTGCGATTGAAGAAAGTGAGGCCAAGGATATTGCCCGCCTGGGCGTGCGCATCACCAACGCCGCCAACGAGCAGCTCGGTTTCAGCCATCCGGAAAATCCGGACTGGAACCACATTTCCTTCTGTGCCTTCTGCGGCCCACTATCGGAAACGCAAAAAGGATTGTCAGGCCGGTCGGCGGTCGCAATCCAGCCTGGCAAGGTGGATCGTTCCCCGACAGGCACCGCCGTTTCGGCTCGCATGGCATTGATGGCGGCCCGTGGCCAGCTGTCGGTTGGGCAGGAGTTCGAGGCCAGATCCATTATCGGCTCGACCTTCACGGGCAAGATCCTGGCTGAAAGGCCTGTCGGCGACAGAGCCGGTATTGTTCCTGAAATAAGCGGTCGCGCCTGGCTGACGGGAATTCACCAGCATATGCTGGACCCGGACGACCCCTGGCCGGGCGGTTACAAGCTGAGCGACACCTGGGGAGCATGACGGTTGGCCTTGCGCAGGCAGGGTCGCATGGACGTCTATACCTGAGCGCGAAATACAGCACCGAAGGCCACAACTTGTCGGTGAAAGCATTGCAGTTCTGGAAAAGAAGTCTAACTATTATTTCGCATTCAGATGAATGCTCCCCGCTGCCCTTGAATAACCTAAAAAGGATTCATTCAAATGTCTCTCCGTATCAATGACACGGTTCCGGATTTCGCCGCAGAAACCGATCAGGGCCCCATCAAGTTTCACGACTGGATCGGCGACAGCTGGGCGATCCTGTTCAGCCATCCGAAGGATTTCACACCTGTTTGCACCACCGAGTTCGGCGTTGTCGGACAGTTGAGCGAAGAATGGAAGAAGCGCGGAACCAAGGTGATCGGCGTTTCCGTCGACAATGCAGACGATCACCGGAAATGGAAGCTCGATATCGAAAAGGTGTCCGGCACGGCGCCTGATTTCCCGATCATTGCCGATGACGGTCTGGCCGTTTCCAAGGCCTTCGACATGCTGCCCGCAGAAGCCTATCTTCCGGATGGACGGACGCCTGCCGACAGCGCAACGGTGCGCTCTGTCTTCATTATCGGTCCGGACAAGCAGTTGAAGCTTTCCATGACTTACCCGATGACCGTCGGCAGGAACTTTGCCGAAGTCGTCCGCGCACTCGATGCTCTCCAGATGTCGGCCAAGGGTGTTGCCACGCCTGCCAACTGGGAAATTGGCCAGGATGTGATCATTCCGCCAAGCGTGAATGATGAAGATGCCAAGGCCAAGTTCGGTGAGTTCGACGCGGTACTGCCGTATCTGCGCAAGATCAAGGCACCGGCATAACGTTCCCGGGATAGCACTTGCTTCCCGGACGATCCGGCGGCGCCCGGCCGCCGGATGATACGTAGCTCTTCGGTGTCAGCCCGCCGTCGTGCAAATCTGCAAGAGGGCCGCGAAGTGCTGCGGGGTCGCCAGACCGATGCAGCATGCATGGACCGTTGCCAGAAACGCGGTCAGAACCGTTCCGGTCGCCAGAGCCAGCATCATGGATGGGTCCTGACGGATCTCACGCATGGCGTCTGCCATCGGTCCCGGGGTCTTCAGAAGTGTCATTTATTCCCTCCCCACATCAACAACACGAGGTCAGTCTGTTTCTGACCTGAGCGCCTTGGATCAGCCTGCTGTTTCTTCGGCTGCTTCCTCGTTTTTCTTGCCGCCGAACAGGCCGCCGAGCCAGCCTTTCTTGGTTTCGGTCACTTCCTCGATCTCCTCATCCGCGGGAGCGGTCGGTGCGACCTGCTCGGCAAAGGCGGTGAAGAACTCCCCGGCCAGACGTTTGGCGGTCGAATCGATCAGACGTGCACCGAGTTGGGCAAGCTTTCCGCCTACCTTCGCATCCACTTCGTAATGCAGGATGGTAGCATCCGGGCCGTCTTCCTCAAGCCGAACCTTGGCACCACCCCGGGCAAAACCGGCGACACCGCCGGAACCTTCTCCGTCAATCGTGTAGCCGTTTGGCGGATCGAGATCGTTCAAGGTCACCTTGCCACCGAAAGTGGCTTTCACCGGACCGACCTTGAGTTTGACCTTTGCTTCCATCTCGGTGTCGGAGTGTTTGGTCAGCTCTTCGCAGCCGGGAATGGAAGCCTTGAGGACGTCCGGATCGTTCAAGGCCTCCCAGACCTTTTCGCGCGGGGCTTCAATCCGTTGGCTGTCTGTCATTTGCATGTGTATTGTCTCCGGTGAGCTGTCAAACGTGATGAATGGTGGCCTGGCGCTGGTTCCCGCGCCGGATGAGCAGAAGTTCTGCAAGAATGGAGAGGGCGATTTCCTCGGGCGTGATTGCGCCCAGATCGAGCCCGGCGGGCCCCTTGATATGGTCAAGTTCCGGGGATTGAAAACCCTTCTCCTGGAGTTTTTCCTTTAGCGAGGCGAGTTTGCGGCGGCTGCCGACAAAGCCGATGTGACGGGCATTGACCTTCAGGGCTGCCTCCAGTGCCAAGAGGTCACCCCGACCCTGGGTCGATACCAGGATGTAGGTTTCGGCATTTCCGAGCGGCCCGAGGTCGTAGCCTTCCAGTTTCTTTTCCCCGGCAGCGAAAACGGACAGGTCTTCAGCAGGGGCGGCAATGGTGACTTCGAAGCCGATGGTCGGGGCTTGTCTGGCGAGCGCAACGGCGACAGGGCTCGCACCACAAATGACCAGACACGGTCTTGGCAACACGGGCTCGACGAAAATGTCCATTGTGCCCTGACTTGGACACATGTTCTTCGCGAACTGAACTCCCTCGCGTTCTTCGCCCGGCTCAACGCCAAGTTCTGCGAGAAGGTCTTCTGGTTGAATGGAAATCAACCTCGTTTCTCCGTCCAGCAAGGCGGCCTTGGCCGCCTTGACCACGGCGGCTCGCGCGCAGCCGCCACCAATCCAACCGCCGACAATTGAGCCATCCTGCCCGATGACAGCCTTGGCTCCCGCTTTCGCCGCGGTAACCGAAATTGTTCGCACGACCGTTGCCAGGGCGTAAGGCTCACTGGCCTCCTTCAGCCTGTTCACCAGCGGATGCAGATCACTCGTCAGTTCCGGTGCTGCATCGGAAGCTGTATCGGGAACGGAGTGTTTCATCGGTGCGTCTCCCATGGCGTTACAAGCGAGCGAGATAAGGTTCAAGGGCGGCCAGGCTGTCGAGATTGTGAGCTGGAGCAAACAAGTCGACATGCGGGAGAGCGGCCTGCATGCCGAGCGCGGTCGGCTCGTAGCCTTCCCAGCCAATCAGCGGATTGAGCCAGACGATGCGCCTGCAGCGACGGCGTAACCTTGCCATCTCCTCCGCAAGAGCGTGGGGTGCCCCGGTGTCGTAACCGTCCGACAGGATCATGACACAGGTGCGCGAATGTATGACCCGCGCAGCGTGCCAGCGGTTGAAGTCTGCCAGGGCTTCGCCAATCTTCGTGCCGCCGCCAATGCCTTGTGCCATCAGGCCCATCCTGTCGAGTGCACGGGCGGGGTCGCGTTCCGAAAGTGCGGAAGACACATGAACCAGGCGGGTGTGGAACAGAAAGGCTTCCGCCTCTCGAAAGCTGTCCAGAATGCCGTGAACGAAACGGGTGAAAACGGCGGTGTAATTGTTCATGGATCCGGAAGCATCCAGGAGGACGACCAACCGTAGCTGCCGTTCGCGTGGCCCTTTCCGGATCAATTCGATCGGTGTTCCGCCATGGGCAATCGAGTGCCGGATCGTGCGGCGGAGATCGAGCCGGGGCCCCTTTCGTTTTTGCCGGTCGCGCCGTGTCAGGCGTATCCGCATCGAATGTGCGAGGCGTTCGGCAAGTTCGTGCGCCTTTGCCAGAGCGTCCGGGTCATGAAGGTTGCGGAAATCTATGGTGCCGAGATTTTCAGCAATGCTGGCCCCCTCCCGTCTGCCCGAGGGAGCATCGCCTGTTTCTTCGTCTTCTTCGCCGGGTTGTCGTTCAACGTCACCGGCTATTGTGTCTTGCCGGGAGCCATGAGCATCCATCAGCTCGCGAATGGTCTTCTGGGTTTTCTTCGAACTTGTGCCTGAGACCTTTATGCCGGTTTTCACTCCTTTTCCGGACCAATAGGCGTCGAAAAGGTCATCGAATTTCTTCCAATCCGACAAGCGGCCGCAAAAGAGTGCGCGAAAAGCGCTTTTCAGACTGTGTTGCCGGTTTATCAGCGGTGAACACAACAGCTTCAAAGCATCACGTGTTTCCGCCAGACCAACCTTGAAGCCGCTGTCCCTCAGTGAGTGCACGAAACCGGCAAGACGCAATCGAAGCGTCGCGCCAATTTCTTCTCTGGTATTGAAGGTCGTAGCAGCCATGGCTCAGGCCACCTTCCCCAGAAGGCGGGCGGTCACCTCACGGGTGACACGGGCCTGGTCTTCCCGGGTTTTAAGAACGCAGACGAGCGTGTCGTAGACAAGCTCCCGGTCCTCTTGAAGGTTGCGGACGCCCAGGCCGAGCAGTGCCGCCGCCCAATCGATCGTTTCAGCGACGCCTGGAACCTTCGTGAGGTCTTCCTTGCGCAGCTTGCCCATCAGGTCGGCAATCTGAAGCGCCAGCGCTGTGTCCAGACCGTCAACGCGGGCCAGCAGAATACGCGCCTCACGATCCAGGGCCGGATAATCGACATAATGATAGAGACAGCGGCGGCGCAGAGCGTCGGAAAGTTCCCGGGTTCCATTCGAAGTCAGAACGACACGGGGAATGGATGTTGCCTTCACGGTACCAAGCTCGGGGATCGAGATCTGGAAATCGGACAGGATTTCAAGAAGAAAGGCTTCGAACTCCTCATCGGCCCGGTCCACCTCGTCGATCAGGAGTACAGGAGGGGTCTCCCGGCGGATGGCAGCAAGAAGCGGCCGTTCAAGAAGATATTTTTCCGAAAAGACAGCTTCTTCGACGGTTTCAGCGTCTTCACCGCTGCCTTCGCGAGCTTTTATGGCAAGCAGTTGGCGCTGGTAGTTCCATTCGTAGATAGCGTCGGACCGGTCAAGTCCTTCATAACATTGCAGGCGGATGAGGTCGGTGTCTTCCAGTTTGGCAAGTGCCTTGGCAACTTCGGTCTTGCCCACTCCGGCTTCACCTTCAAGCAGAAGCGGGCGGTTCAGCATTTCCGTCAACAGAAGGGCTGTTGCCAATCCTTCATCGGCAACATAGCCGGTTTTTGCCAACGCTTCAGCCAGTTGTTCCTTGGTCTTGCTCATCCGGTTTGCAACAATCGCTGTTTCGTTTCGTTGTGCAGGCTGTGCCTGCGTTGATGCGCTGGATCCCGGATCTGCGAAACGGCTTCGCCGTACTTGTCCGGGATGACAACCCGAACTCGGCAAATCGTCATTCCAGACAAGTGCAGCCTTTGCTGCACGCCGATCTGGAATCCAGATATGAGCCGCGGGCCGTGCCCGCGACATCTGTTTCTGAGTGTCTTAGCCGTGGGCCCCAAGGTCCTTGGCTGTCTGCCAGATGCGCCACGCGTCGTGCGGCATCTGGATATGCGTGCTGCCCAGGAACTGGAACGCATCGTTGACCGCGTTGGAGAAGGCTGGAACCCCGCCGACATTCGGGCTCTCGCCAACCCCCTTGGCACCGATCGGGTGATGCGGGCTTGGGGTTTCGGTGAAGTCGGTTTCCCAATGCGGAGTTTCCACGGCCGTCGGGATGAAGAAATCCATGAAGGACGCACCGAGCACATTGCCCAGCTCGTCGTAGCGGATCTCCTGGCCCATCGCGATGGCAAAGGCTTCCGTCAGCCCGCCATGCACCTGACCTTCAATGATCATCGGGTTGATCCGTGTGCCGCAGTCATCCAGTGCATAGAACCGTCTGGTCTTGGCAACACCGGTGTCGACGTCGATGTCCATCACGCAGAAATACGCACCGAATGGATAGGTCATGTTGGGTGGGTCGTAGTAGCTGACGGCTTCCAGTCCCGGTTCCATGTTCGGTGGCGGTGCGTGATAAGCAGCCCAGGCGATTTCCTTCATGGACTTGCGTGCCTGCGGATTGCCCTTCACCTGGAAACCGTCAATGTCCCACTCAAGGTCATATTCGGATACTTCCAGCATATGGGCCGCGATCATCTGGGCCTTGTTGCGGATCTTGCGAGCGGCGAGTGCGATGGCCGCGCCGGCAACCGGCGTGGAGCGGGACCCATATGTGCCCAGACCGTAAGGCGCCGTGTCGGTGTTGCCTTCCTCGACCATGATGTCGGCAGCCGGTATGCCGATTTCGGTGGCGATGATCTGGGCCCAGGTGGTCTCATGGCCCTGGCCTTGCGACTTGGTTCCCATCCGCGAAATCACGGACCCGGTCGGATGAACGCGGATTTCCGCGCTGTCGAACATCGCGACACCCAGGATGTCACAGTTCTTCGACGGTCCGGCCCCGACAATTTCGGTGAAGAAGGAAACGCCGATCCCCATGATCTCGCGGGTTTCGCCTCGGTTGAACGCTTCCTGCTTTGCCTTCTGTTCGGCGCGCAGTTCGCGGTAACCGATCGAGTCCATCGCCTTCTGCATGGCGGTGTGATAGTCGCCGCTGTCATACTCCCAGCCGAGTGCGGACTGGTAGGGGAACTGATCGGCTTTGACGAAGTTTTTCATGCGAAGGTCGGCCGGGTCCATCTCCAGCTTTTGAGCCAGGATATCCATGGCCCGTTCGATGCAGTAGGCCGCTTCCGTCACACGGAAGGAACAGCGATAGGCAACGCCGCCCGGAGCCTTGTTAGTGTAAACGCCGTCGACCTCAAGATGGGCTGCCGGAAAGTCGTAGGCTCCGGTGACAATGTTGAAGAAACCGGCCGGCCACTTGGACGGGTCGGCGCAGGCGTCGAAACCACCATGGTCGGCGAGAACATGAACCTTGAGTCCCGTTACGGTGCCGTCCTTTTTCGCGGCGATTTCCGTGGTCATGTGATAGTCGCGGGCAAAGGATGTGGTGGAGAGGTTCTCCATTCGGTCTTCTACCCATTTCACCGGTACGCCGGTCACGATGGACGCGACGATCGCGCAGATATAGCCCGGATAGGCGCCCACCTTGTTGCCGAAACCACCGCCGATGTCCGGTGCGATCACGTGGATCTTGTGTTCCGGGATCGTGGAGAGCAGCGAGGCGACCGTCCGGATCACGTGTGGTGCCTGGAAGGTGCCCCAGATCGTCAGTTCGCCCTTCACCTTGTCCATCGAGGCGACGGCCTGGCAGGTCTCCAGCGGTGAAGGGTGCGTGCGGTGATAGGAGATCATCTCCTTGATGGTGACATCGGCTTCCGAGAACGCCTTTGACGTCTCGTCCTTGTCGCCGACTTCCCAGGTGAAGATGTGATTGTGGTGCTTGCGTGGTCCGTGCGCACCTTCCGTCTTGCCCTCAAGATCGGGTCTTAGAACCGGGGCGTCCGCATCCATCGACTTGAACGGATCTGTCAGAACCGGAAGTTCTTCATATTCGACCTCAACCAGCTGAATGGCGTCGTCGGCAATGTAGCGGTCTTCGGCAACGACAAAGGCGACTTCCTGGTTCTGGTAGAGAACCTTGCCGTCCGCCAGCACCATCTGGACGTCGCCCGCGAGCGTCGGCATCCAGGCAAGGTTTACGCCTTTCAGGTCTTCAGCAGTCAGGACTGCGATGACACCAGGAAGCTTCAGGGCTTCCGACGCATCGATCTTGGTGATCTTTGCGTGGGCATACGGCGAACGGACAAAGTCGCCGAACACCATGCCCGGCAGCTTCAGGTCGTCGACATACTGGCCCTTGCCCTGGGTGAAACGAATGTCTTCAACGCGTTTGCGCTTGCAGCCCATGCCTTCAAGGGCGGCTTCGCGCTGTTCCCGTGTCGGGGTCATGTCATTCATTCTGCAGCCTCCTGAATGTCGGTGCCGTTCAGCTTGGCCGCGGCGTACTGGATGGCCTTGACGATGTTCTGGTATCCGGTGCACCGGCACAGGTTGCCCGCGATGCCCATCCGGATTTCCTCTTCCGTTGGGTTCGGGTTTTCCTTCAAAAGCGTGTGCGCGCGGGTGATCATGCCAGGCGTACAGAAGCCGCACTGAAGCCCGTGCATCTGCCGGAAGCCTTCCTGTAACGCGGAAAGAGTGCCGTCCGGATTGGCCAGACCTTCAATGGTCGTCAGCTCGGCACCATTGGCCTGGGCGGCAAACAACGTGCAGGATTTCACCGACATGCCGTTCATTTCCACCGTGCAGGCGCCGCAATGCGAGGTCTCGCAGCCGATATGAGGACCGGTCAGATTCAGCTCTTCACGCAGGAAATGGATCAGAAGCGTGCGCGGTTCGACAAAGCGCTGCACCTTCTTGCCGTTGACGGTCACCGTGACCGGGATTTGTTCGATGTCGCTCATGGTTTTCTCCCTGGATCCCGGATCAGCCGTTGGCACGGTCAGCGGCGCGTGCAAGTGCGCGCTGCATCATGATGCCGGCCATTTTTGTTCTGTACTCAGCCGGCCCTCTGCCGTCGGAGGCCGGGTCAGTGATGGCTTCAGCTGCTTGAACGGCACGTTTCACGGTTGCTTCGTCAAGCGACGAACCGGTCAGGACATCGCTGGCATCGGCAGCATGAAGCGGCGTGTCGGCAACGTTGGTGAGAGCGACAGAACAGCTTGCAACGGTACCGCCATTCATCGTCAGAACGACGGCTGCCGCCGCAGTGGCATAATCGCCAACCTTGCGCTTCAGCTTCTCATAAGCGTAGCCATGGCCCGCCGGTGGGACCGGAACTTTTACGGCTGTCAGAATTTCTTCCGGTGCCAGAGCGGTGAAATAGGCCGCTTCATAAAAGTCCCGAGCTGCAACTTCGCGCTCGCCATCCGGTCCGGTCAGGACATAGGAGGCATTCAGGCACTGCATTAGCGCAGGCATGTCATTGCCAGGATCGCCATTGGCAACATTGCCGCCAAGGGTCCCGAGATATCGAATCTGCGGATCTGCGATCAACAAAGAGGTTTCCCGAATGATCGGCAGCTTTTCCGTCAGCAAATCCGATGCGATCAATTCATGCTGCGTTGTCATTGCTCGGATGGTGATGGTACCGCTTTCCTCGCTAATTCCCTTGAGGTCGGCAATGCCACCTAGATCAACGAGATGTTCCGGTGCGGCCATACGCAGCTTCATCATCGGAATGAGGCTGTGCCCACCGGAAAGCGGACGGGCTTCATCGCCATGGTCAACCAGAATGGCGACGGCTTCGGCCACGGTAGATGGCCGGTGATAGGTGAATTCACCAGGGATCACGTTTTTCTCCTCCCTCAATCGGCTCAAGAGATCTCGAACCGAGCACCGGATTCCTGCCTTTGCGTCCAAGGCGAGCTCATCCGGCAGTTTCGTGCGGCTCCATCGCCCGGGCGACGGATTGTCACATATTGCAAGCGTGAAGACTGATGCGCCGCACACTCAAGGCGGCATGCACCGAAAGCGTGCAGGAATGCACGGGAGACAGGAATTCCGGCACGAAATACGGCAGTGATTCTGACGTATTTCATGAAATACGAGTGGTGAAGATTGCAGAGATGCCGCTTAAGTTATTGGAAAGTAACAAGGTAGAAGGTTCTGGGTCTCAACAAATCCAACTCGCTTAGAAGTTGTGTCATTCTGAATGCGTTTGCACGAACGGCGTGTCTCAAAGTTGGATTGTGGCAGCGCACACAATCTGTCGTCTGCGCGGAAGCAGGTGGAGAGAACTTACTGAGCCGCAGCCGGATGGCTGTCCTGCTCGGCATTTTCGGTCAAGGCATTCAGCCTTGCCCGGATGCGGCTCCAGCGAGACCGGCTTACCGGAACGGTCTGTGCCTCGTCGCCTTCAAGAACCAGAACGCCGCCGTCACCTGCACGTTTGAAACTGGCGACACAGGACAGGTTGACAATATGGCTGCGGTGAACCCGCTTGAAAACCTTCGGGTCGAGTTGTTGCTCGGCTTCGCTGATCGACAGGGGGCAGAAGTACTCCCGATGGCCATCATAGAGCTTGGTGTAGTGGGCGTCGGCATGGATTGCGGCGATATCCGAAATGCCGATCTGGGTCTTTTGGCCGTCCCGTTCAATCGGCAGCGTTCGCTTGGCGGCAGGAGTGGAAGACCTGGGCACGGAAGGCGCTGCCTGCAATCCGGCGGCGCTGCGCTTGGCAGCATCGCCTGGAGCCGCTTCGGAGGGCAGCGGTTCCTCGTTCGGTGTGACTGTTTCTCTCGCATTATCCTGCAGGTCTTTGGTGGATCCAGCTGCCTCGTCGGGTTGTTGAGCCGGAACAAGGGTCAGAAGAAACAGGCCCGAGACCAGAAAGGCGACAAACGAAACGAAAATTGCCAGCATGCCCGGGTCGAGCGTGGGTGCTGAAAGACGCCGCGCCGTATCCGTCGCTGAATAGGTCATGCCGGTCATCGCGGTATAATGCATCGCGGAAATGGCAAGTCCCATGACGGCGGCCGATACGACCAGGGGTGGGCGCTTGCCGAGACCGAACAACAGCCAGAGCGCCAGACCCGCGGCGTTGAATGCGATCAGAAAACTGGCAAGAACATAAGCCGGATCATGTTCCAGCAGCAGCGAGTTGTGCAGAGAATACATGCCGAGATAGTGCATGGTGCAGATGCCTGCGCCCATGACGAAAGCCGCCAGCCCCAATCTCAGCGAAGTCAGCCGTCGATTGCTCGCTGTGAAGACGGCAACGCCCACGACAAGGACGCAAACCAGAAATGACAGCAGAGTTGGAAGAACAAGGAAGTCGACACCAATCGGGAATTTGGCGGCCAGCATGCCGACGAAATGCATGGACCAGATGGCAAGTGCAAGGGTGAGCGCAGCTCCCACAAGAAGCATGCGCCGCCTCGGTTCAACGGCTTTTCTTACCTGAACCGCGAGGCTCAGGCCGACAAAGCTTCCCTGAAATGCCATGACCAGGGAAAGCGCGACGAGCCAGGGCTCGTGCGTCACTGTCATGTTGAGGCTCTCCTCCCAATCAGCCCCGCATTCGCGTCGCGAACGGTGTATCCGTTTCAATGATAGGGGAAAGGGGAAGGGGCAGCAATCATGTCCTTGAATTGATGTGGGAACAGCTTCCACTCGGCATGGGAATTCGGGTGTTGGCCGTGCAGGTGGGGGCCTTTCGTCATCAGGCTCTCCAAGGCGTCACAGAGGATTGTGCACCTTGAAGAACGCGCGATCACAGTGCTGTTGAAAGTGCGTCGAGCACACCGTTGGAACGAAGGCGCTTGTAGGCATCGTGGACCGCACCGGTGAATTCGGGCGAAGCCGGAAGGTCGTCTTCGAAGACCGTCTTCAGGGACAACATCCGGTCTACATAATCCGATCCGTCGGACTGAGCGGCGAAGGCGGCGATCTGATCCGACAGGGGATCGCTGACGGGCAGGGGCTGGCCGGTTTCCGAAGTGCCTTTGCAATAGAGTATCCACCCCGCGACGGCGAGAGCCGAAAGTGGCCAGGGACGACCTGCCTCAAGATGCTGGCGAATGGAGGCCAGAAGTCTTTGAGGCAGTTTCTGGCTGCCATCGGTCGCAATCTGTGTGGTCTTGTGATGCAGCGCCCTGTTGGCGAACCGGTCAATCAGGGTATCGGCGTAGCGGGAGACTTCGACACCGTCCGGAACCTCAAGCGTCGGCACCTGCTCGTCCAGCATCAACTTCCTGGCGGCAGTCAACAGAACCGGGTCCTGCATGCATTCGGCAATCGTCTCCTTGCCAGCCAAGGCACCAAGATATGCAAGAAACGAGTGTGTTCCGTTCAACAGCCGCAATTTCATCTCTTCGAAGGGAGCGACATCGGCAACGAACTCAGCACCCGCAAGGTCCCAGGCAGGCCGTTCCCCGGCGAAGCTGTTCTCGATGACCCATTGGCGGAACGGTTCGCACAGGATCCCGTTTGGATCGGGGCGACCAAGAGCGTCGTTCAGGCGGTCGTGGGATTGGCCGGTCATGGCCGGTGTGATGCGGTCGACCATGGAACACGGAAACCGGCAATTTTCATCAACCCAGGTGCCAAGTTCGGGATCCAGTTCTCGCGCATAGTCGAGAATGGCCTGGCGACAAAGTACGCCGTTGGCCGGAAGATTGTCGCAGGAAAGGATCGTCAGCCCCTTATCGCCGACTTCTTTTCGCCGGCGAAGACCTTCAACGATCGTACCGATTGCCGTTTTGGGAGCCCCGGCTCCCTTGAGATCTTCAACGATGCCCCTGTGGCCAAGATCCAGTTGCCCGCCCGACAGGCAGTATCCTTTCTCGGTGATTGTCAGCGTGACTACCGCTAGCTCCGGGCTCGAGATCTGTTCCACAACTGCATCGGCACCATCGCGCACGGGGTGCAGTGTCCCGGTCACCGCGCCAATCTCCCTCAGGGTGAGATCATCGTCGGACATTTCCCCGACGACATAAAGTCCATCGGATTGGTCAAGCTGGGTCAGTTCAGCCGCGCCGGAGTTCAAGCGCGTGGCGATGACCCCCCAATCGCTTTCTGTATGACGCAGCATTTCGTCGTGAAAGACCATGACATGGGCCTTGGCAAAGGCACCAAAGCCGATATGCAGCATCCGAGGGCGCAAGTCGCCGCGGTCATAGGTCGGGGAAAGGATCTGGATGGGCTGTTCAGTCATGAGTTCTTGGCCGGATTAGAATGCGATTTTCGTTCCGGAAGTGACCGGAAGTCCGTTGACAGTCAGTGGTGCGGATCCTGCCTGCCAGATTGTTGCCGAGTCAAAAGCCGGTTGCCAGTCGCCGGAACGATGCCAGTGAAGGTGAACATCTCCATTGTTTCGAGTCAGCTCGAATCTTGTCAGGCAATGGTCGCCCGCGAGTGCGTTCACAGTAACGCCATCGTCGTCGTAGGCGAAGGAAAGTCTGGCAGCCCCATTGTCGGTCTGCGGATAGATCCTCCAGCTCCGCTCTGTATCGGTGGCGGCATCGGCACGTAGATTGGGTGCGGCAAGTGGCAGCACAGTCCCTCCGCGCACGAAAACAGGGATGGTCTCAAGCGAGACCGGTACCTCTAGGATCTCGCCACCCGGATGCCAGGCACTGCCGTCAAAGGTCCACCACCCTTCTTCGTTTGCCGGAAGCGTTACCTGCCGGTGTGTCGCGCCTTGCTCCACCACTGTTGCGACAAGAAGATCCCGGCCCAGCAGGAATTCGAACTCGGCCGCGTGGCAATTCGGGTCGTCCGGGTAGTCCAGGAAAAGCGGGCGCAGGATCGGTTCTCCCTCCGTCACCGCCTGATACAGCAAGGTGTATAGGTAAGGGATCAGCCGGGCACGAAACTTCAGGACGTCCCGGACGAGGGGTGTGATTTCCGGATACATCCACGCTTCATTTGCGGTGCCGTCGTCGTTCCAGGAATGAATGGTCAGGCGAGGATGGAAAATCCCGTTTTGCACCCACCGCAGGAAGAGCTCAGGCTCCGGACGCGGTCCGGCGAACCCACCGACGTCATGCCCGATATTGTAGAAGCCGGAAAGACTGAGACCGAGCCCCATCGGAATGTTCCAGCGAAGCGTATCCCAGGAGGTGTAATTGTCTCCGGTCCACGTCTGCGCATAACGCTGTGTGCCAGGCGCCGCGCAGCGCGAAATCAGATAGGGTCGTTTGTCCGGCTGGCTGGCCTTTTGCGCATCATGGGATGCGCGGGTCATCAGCTGACTGTGTAGCGGGCGAACGAGATTTACGGGTATGGGATTGCCGAAGCCGTTGCAAACTGCCTCATCATCCCAGACCTCATATTCGTTGTTGTCGTTCCAGGTGTGCGGAATTCCCCTGGCAAACAGCTTGTCGTTGAGGTTTTTCTGCCACCAGGAAACGGTGTCGGGATTGGTGAAATCCAGATGCGAACCGTTGCCATCCCAGAAGGGAGACTGTTCGGGTTCACCCGTTTCGCTGTCCCGAATGAAAAGGCCGGCGTCGTTCACCTCGTCATAAAGCGGATGATCATCCAGCAGCACCGGTTTGATGTTGGCAATCAGATGGACGCCGGATTGCGAATATTTCCGGGTCATCTCTTCCGCGTTTGGAAACCGGTCCGTGTTCCAGTGAAAGACGTAGCGCTTGCCCTCAATCGCGGTGTAGCCTGATGACATCTGGAAGCTGTCGCAGGGAATGTCTTCGTCATCCAGTTTTTGAAGAAATTCCTCCATGCGTTCCTGGGCATTTTCCGCATCGGCATAGGCCATTGAGGAGCCGGAATATCCAAGCCCCCATCGGGGCATGAAAGCGGTGCCGCCGGTCAACCAGTGGTGACGCTTGACAATATCCAGAACGGACGGCGCCCAACTGAAATAGAAGTCCAGATCTCCGTCTTCAGCGCGGAACGCGCGGAACGGCGGATGATAATTGTCCTTTTCATTGCCGAGATCGAACCAGCAGGGCGCAAGGGTGTCGTAGTATAGACCGTAGGCGCCGAGATCGCCGCGATCCGTAATTGTGAACGGAATGTGCTTGTAGAGCGGATCCGTCGTTTGGGCGTCATAGCCCATCGCATCCAGATTGCGCATTTCGTAACGACGGCCGGAGCGCTCCAGAGCCCCGCTCTTTTCACCAAGACCGTAGTACCTCTCGCCGGGAAACCGGCGCAGGAAATGCTGTTTACGATGATCCCGCCGGCCGATCATGTAGGCGCTTTGCGGCCGGTCGCGAGCCACTTCCCGCCAGTCATCTTGATCAGCCGATCGGCACTCCCACGTCATGCTCAGGGGAGTGCCGATGGTCAGACGAAGGTTCTGCGTTTCAAGAACAACGTTCTCCTCATTTCGCCTGACCGAGAATTCGGGGCAGGAAAAACCGGCCAGCGCATCTCTCCAACGCCCGTCCCAGGGCACGTCTGCTCCAGGAGCCACCGCCCAAGTGCGGCTCAGGCGATATTCGCCGTCCTTCAAAAGGCAGACCCGGATCAGAGCGGATTCCAGAACAGAGATCTGGAGGCGATGCTTTTCCTCGACTTCAAGGACGATTCCGTTTTGCAGGTGCTCGGCAAACTGCCAGCGGTTCAAGGCTTTCATCTAAGGCTCCTAGTAGCCGAGCAGCAGGCGTGGAAGGAACAGGCTGATCGATGGAACATAGGTGACCACCAGCAGCAGGCTGACAAGAACGGCATAAAAGCCGAGCATCGGTTTGATCACCTGCCCGATCTTCACGCCACCGACGGAACAACCGACAAAGAGAGCTGACCCGACCGGCGGTGTACAGATGCCGATGCACAGGTTGAACGTCATGACCACGCCGAAATGAACCGGATCCATGCCGAGGTCCACCACGACCGGCAGGAAGATCGGCGTGAAGATCAGAAGTGCCGGTGTCATGTCCATGAAAGTGCCGACAACCAGCAATGCGATATTGATGATCAGCAGCAGAACCAGCGGATTTTCAGACAGGTTCAGCAAGGCATCGGAGATTGAATATGGAATGTCGGCAAAAGCCATTGCCTTCGACATCGCGATGGAACATCCGATCATCAGAAGAACGATGGATGTTGTCACCGCACTTTCCAGAATGATGCTCGGCAATTCGCGCCACGTGATCTCGCGGTACCAGACGACTGCCAGGAACAGCGTGTAGACCACGGCCACAGCTGACGCTTCGGTCGCGGTGAAGATGCCGCCGATTATGCCACCCATGACAATGACGATCAGGCCAAGTGGCAGCATTGCATCCGCAGCCTTGACGGCAACTTCCCTGCCGCTCGGGCGCGGGGCAACCGGATATCCGCGGCGTTTGGCGATGATGCCTGCCACCACCATCAGGCTGAGACCCATCAGGATGCCCGGGATGTAGCCGGCGACAAACAACGCAGCGACGGACGTGCCGTTGGTGATCAGCGAGTAGACGATGAAGGTGGAACTTGGCGGAATGAGAAGCCCGGTCGGACAGGAAGCGATATTGACGGCGGCACTATAGGCCGGGTCATAGCCTTCTTTCTTCTGCAACGGCGCCATAACACCACCGACGGCAGCTGCGGACGCGACAGCCGATCCCGAAATCGACCCGAACATCATGTTGGCGATGACATTGCAGTGGGCCAGGGCGCCGGGAAGTCGGCCGCCCAGAACCTTGGCGAACTCGATGAGCCGCATTGCAATGCCGCCGCGGTTCATGATGTTGCCGGCCAGAATGAAGAACGGGATCGCCAGCAACGTGAAACTGTCCAGACCCGAGGCGATCTGCTGGGCGACGATGTAAACCGACTGGTCGAAGGACATGAACAGCAGGAAGGTGGCAAAGGCAGCCAGGCCGATCGAAAACGCGATCGGCACCCCCAGGATCATGAGCAGTGCGAACGTCCCGAACAGAACCAGGACCGATTGAGTATCCATGAAATTTCCCCCAGTCCCTTAGTCCAGCGGGCCGCCCGCCTTGGGCGCGCCATCCTGATCGTTCGGCCCGCGGCCCTCGCGGAAGAGGTCGGCCATGAAGGTCAGGCAGTAGTAGAGAATGCAAAATCCTGAAAACGGGATCGCGACATAGACGAGGCCCATGGGCATCCGCAGAGCCGGGGACACCTGCCCGGTTTCCAGTGTGCGGCTTACCAGGTCCAGGCCTCCGTAGATCATCACCAGCGCCGCAAAGACTGCTATGGCCGTGATGATTCCGGCATTCACGAGGAGACGGACAGTCCCCTTGGTGATCACCGGCAGGAGATCAATGGCAAGGTGGCGCCGCTGCCCAAGCGTATAGGCACCACCCAGCAAGGCCACCCAGATAAACAGGAAACGCGCCATTTCATCGGTCACGGTGCTCGGGCTTTCAAGCACGTAACGCGAAAAGACCTGCCAGATGACACAGGCAACCAGAATGGCGAAAGCGATGGAGATGACGAGGCGCAGGATCAGATCGACGCCTCTTGTTACGTTTGTCACGATGTTCCTCCCATGCCGACCCGGAATACCCATTGAAGCAGGTGTGTCGGCGGAATTCGACGGCCTAAGGTTTGCGCCAAGAAATTAAATTGGTCAACCAATTTTGTAAAAAAGGTTGACTGATTTGAAAAATTGGACGAACAATTCGCCATCCGCAGCAGCAATTGGCTGCGAGACCCGAGGCCGGGACCGGCTCATTGAGGAGCACAGGTCGCGTGGCCGAGGCTGCATTTGGGAGGAAGACATGACGAAGTTCGTTAAGCTCGCGGCCGTTCTTGCCGCTGGCGTTGTTGCACTGGGTACGGCTGCCAATGCCAAGACCCTGCGTCTCAACCACAACAATCCGGAAGACCATCCGCTGCACAAATCCATGGAATACATGGCCGAGCGTCTGGAAGAAGCGACCGGTGGTGATCTGAAGATCCGCATCTACGCCAACGCTCAGCTTGGCACGCAGCGTGAATCCATGGAGCTGATGCAGAACGGCACCCTGGACATGGCGCGCTCCAATGCTTCGGAACTGGAAGCGTTTGAAGAATCCTACGGTGCGCTAAACCTGCCCTACATCTTCGTCAATGCCGATCACTACTATGACGTTCTGAGCGGCGACATCGGTGCAGACATCCTGGCCGCTTCCGAAGACAAGGGCTTTATCGGCATCGCATTTTACATCGAAGGTGCGCGTTCCTTCTATGCCAACAAGGAAATCAAGTCGCCGGCAGATCTTGAAGGCATGAAGATCCGCGTTCAGCCGAGCCCGTCCGCCATCCGTATGGTCGAGCTTCTTGGCGGCAACCCGACCCCGATCGCCTGGGGTGAACTTTACAGCGCGCTGCAGCAGGGTGTCGTTGACGGTGCGGAAAACAACCCGATGGCTCTGACCTCGGCTCGTCATGGTGAAGTGTCAAAGGTTTATTCCGACGATGGCCACACCATGATCCCGTCTGTCGTGATGATCTCGTCCAAGACATGGAACGACCTGTCTGACGAGCACAAGGCTGCAGTTACCAAGGCTGCCAAGGAATCCATGGATTTCCACCGCGAGCAGTGGGATGCCATGAGCGCTAAGGCTGTTGAGACCGCAAAGAACGAACTCGGTGTTAAATTCATCGAAGTCGAAAAAGGTCCGTTCATCGAAGCTGTCCTGCCGATGCACGAAGAAGCTGCACAGAAGTCACCGGTCGTGGCTGACCTGATCAAGCGCATCAAGGACATTGCTCCTTAACGCCTGAAAGACCAGCTTGGAGCATTCCGTGTCGTTTGCGAAAACACGCGGAATGCTCTCCCGACGTTGCCGGAGACGGAAAGATGCTCGAACGTTCACAACTCGCCGACAATGCGCTGCAGGCTTTGCATGACGAAGACTATGACGTGCCTTTCAACACGCAGTCTCTCAATCATGAAGGTCTGATCTTCATGGGAGGCCGGTCAGCGGCAAGCCTTGACGGCGACTGGACCTTTTGCGTCGATCTTCTGGACACCGGCTTGCGGCAGAAATGGTTCTCCATGTTGCCGGAGGAACCTGAAAACCGGACGGAGCCATGGGATTACGATCCCTATATGGGAGAAACCGTTCCGGTGCCCTCCAACTGGGCGATGGTGAAGGAAAAGTGGTACTTCTTTGAAGGCAGTTCCTGGTACACGCGTCCGCTTGATATAAGTGAAATTGACGAAGGCAAGCGGCAGTTCCTCAGATTTGGCGCCGCAAGCTATGACTGCAAGATTTTTCTGAATGGCGAATTCCTGGGCAATCACTACGGCGCTTCAACTCCGTTTTGCGTCGAGCTGACCGGCAAGCTGAAGCCGGGCCGCAACTGGATCATGGCCTGTGTGAACAATACTCGCACCCGCGACCGGGTTCCGATGCGCAACACGGACTGGTTCAACTATGGTGGTCTTTACCGTGAAGTGTCTTTTTTCGAAACGCCGGCAAATCTGATCAGGGATTTCTTTTTGTATCTTGTGCCCGATGGCACCTATTCCAGGATCCGCGCCGAAGTTGAAATTGACGGCGCTCCTGAAGCTCCCGTCCATCTGTCGATCCCTGAACTCGGTATCGACCAAACTGTTCCGCTCGATCAAAGCGGAAAGGGACAGGTAGAGCTTACCGCTACGCCGGAACTCTGGAGCCCTGCTTCACCGAAGCTTTATGACGTTTCCGTCGGCTTTGGGGAGGACACGATCAAGGATCGGGTCGGCTTTCGCCAGGTCGAAAGGCGCGGCACCGATATCCTGCTGAATGGCCAGTCTGTGTTCCTTCGCGGCATTTCCGTGCATGAGGACGATGCAGAGCTGGGCAAGGTCACCAATGAAGACGATCTGCGCCGCCGCTTTTCCCATGCAAAAGAGTTGGGATGCAATTACCTGCGCCTGGCCCACTATCCCCATCATGAACGGGCCGCGGAGCTGGCCGACGAGCTCGGGTTCCTTCTTTGGGAAGAAATTCCTGTCTACTGGGCGATCGACTTTGCCAACCCCGCCACATACAAGGACGCTGAAAATCAGCTTCGCGAACTGATCAAGCGCGATCGGAACCGGGCCAGTGTCATCATCTGGTCGGTCGGCAACGAGAATCCGGACACGGATGCGCGTTTGAAATTCATGCAAGGGCTTGCGGATACCTGCAAGTCACTCGATCCCACCCGTCTGACTTCGGCCGCCTGTCTGGTGAACCATGCCCAGAACCGGATCGAGGACCGCCTTGCAAGGCATATCGATGTCATCGGTCTGAACGAGTATTATGGCTGGTATGAAGAAAATTTCGACGACCTTGTCGCGATCGGCAGGAACTCGGACCCCGACAGGCCGGTGGTAATCTCGGAAACCGGTGCGGATGGCGTGATCGGTGACAAGGGGCCGAAAAAGGGCCTCTTCAGTGAAGAATATATGGCTGAAGTCTACCACCGGCAGATCGACACCTTGCGCAAACTGGACTACGTCAAGGGTATGTCGCCTTGGATCCTTTACGATTTCCGTGTAGAGCGCCGGCAAAATATCTTTCAAAATGGCTATAATCACAAAGGGCTGATTGCTGCCGACAAAAGAACCAAGAAAAAAGCATTCCATATTCTGGCGGAGTATTATCACCAGATCGCCGCCAGCGATGAGGATGCAAGGAAGGCCTCATGACCAGCGATGTTTCAAAGCGCCGCTATCAGGAAATAGCCGAGCTGCTCGCCAGGCGCATTACCGAGGAAGGTTACAAGCCTGGCGACAAGTTTCCGACGGAACGCCAGATTTCCCTGGAAATGGGGATCAGCCGGTCGCTGGTCCGCGAGGCCTACATCGTGCTGGAAATCGAGGGCTATCTGGATGTGCGCAAAGGCTCCGGAAGTTATGTCGCCGCCGGAGAGAAGATTTCGCTGAATGTTCCAAAAGCCGATTTCGGTCCGTTCGAGTTGCTTCAGGCCCGTCAGCTTCTGGAAAGCAGCATTGCGGGTTTCGCCGCAACGACAATCACCAAGAACGATATCCTGAAGCTTCGCGAAACCCTTGAGCTTGAGCGCAAGGCCATTGAACTTGGCGAAGAAGATTATCTCGCTGATCGTCAGTTTCACCTGCAGATCGCCGAGGCCACTCAGAACAGCGTTCTCGTCGCCCAAGTAGAGGATCTCTGGACGAAACGCGAAGAAAGTTCCATGTGGGCCCGGCTGCACGACCGCATTTTCGATCTGAGCTACCGGGAAAAGTGGCTGGATGATCACGCGGCGATTCTGGAGGCGCTCAGGCATCGCAATTCGGAAACGGCGCGTCAGGCGATGTGGCATCATCTCGAAAACGTTCGCCAGACCCTGCTCGAATTATCGGATGTCGGAGATCCGGAATTCGACGGTTACCTCTATACGCCCGCTGTGGCTTCCCCATAAGAAAAAGAAAGTAGAGCTGCGATGATCGAAAGCTGGCGTTGGTTCGGGCCACAGGATCCGGTTTCCCTGACAGACGTTCGCCAAACCGGGGCAAGCGGCATCGTAACCGCCTTGCACGAGATCCCGAATGGTACCTTCTGGCCGGAAGAAGAGATCGCCGCACGTCGCCAGATGATCGAGGATGCAGGTCTTACCTGGGAAGTCACCGAAAGCATCCCGGTTCACGAGGATATCAAGACCGGTGCGCCGGGTTGGGAGCGCTGGGCCCGAAACTGGGCCGAGACAGCGCGGGCACTCGCCCGCCAGGGCGTCAGGACAATCTGCTACAATTTCATGCCGGTACTGGACTGGACCCGCACCGATCTGGATTTCGCACTGCCGGACGGCGCAACGGCCCTGCGCTTTGAGTTTGCCGCATACGCCGCCTTTGACCTGTTCATCTTGAAACGCGAAGGAGCCGAAGCGGATTACGGCCAGGAAGACATAACGGCCGCCGAAGCCTACCTGGCGACGCGTCCGGAGGCGGAACGCGAACGTCTGACGGCGAACATCATTGCAGGTCTGCCGGGGTCGGAGGAAAGCTACACGCTGGACAGCTTCAAAACCCGCTTGAGTGCCTACCGGGAGACCGGCCGCGAGGAACTCTTCCAAAATCTGCAGAATTTTCTGGATTTGGTGATCCCCGAAATCGAGGAGGTCGGGGCGGTTCTGGCGCTGCACCCGGACGATCCTCCGCGGTCGCTATTCGGATTGCCGCGTATTGCCGGCACACAGGCGGATCTGGAGCGCATCGCGGCGATGCACAGTTCTCCATCAAACGGCTTTACACTTTGCACGGGTTCGCTTGGAGTTCATCCGGACAATGACCTTCCGGCCATTGCCGAAAGCCTCGGCGAGCGCATTCACTTCGCACATCTACGTGCAACGCGCCGCGAGGATGATCCGCGCAGCTTCTATGAAGACGCCCACCTGGAAGGCGATATAGATATGGTCGCTATCATTCGGGCACTCCGTCATCTGGAAACTCGCACCGGCAAGCGAATTCCCATGCGTCCCGATCACGGTCACCGCATTTTGAACGATCTTGCGGGCAACTCGACACCCGGCTATCCGGCTATTGGCCGCCTGAGAGGACTTGGCGAATTGCGCGGTGTCATCAAGGCCGTCGACGTACTGGAAGGATATGGCGCAGCCGCCGGATAGGCGCGCGACCAGTGAACCTGCTTCTTGACGCTGTCGTTCTTTCCATGGTCTGGAGATGACGACATCGTTTCAAGGGATCCGATCCCCGCAGCAGGTAGCCAAATGCCCGACAGCCAACAAAGCAGCTCCAGCCTCATCGAAGATGGCCAGGACACCATTCTGATCAACAATCTTCTGATCCCTGCGCGGATCGGGATCTTGGAAAGCGAGCAGGGCCGGGACCAGGCCGTCCGCTTTGACATCGAGATCGAGACCGTTGCCGGCTATCGTAAGCTGGTGACCGACACAGGTACATTTGTCTCCTATGCCGATGCCGTGGAGTTCATTCAGAACAAGGCTGCTTCCGGCGGGCATGTCGATCTGGTCGAAGACTGGGCCGAAGCGGTCGCTGAATTCGTGCTCTCCAATCCGCTCGCCGACAAAGTCACTGTCACAGTGACCAAACCGGACATCTTTGAAGATGCCTCGGGTGTCGGAATTCGCATCACGCGCAAACGAACCTGACGTGGACTTGCCACAGGTGAGAACCTTCCTATTTCCCTCCGAACCGTCCAACCGACAGGTTTGAACACTCTGGAGCTTTGCCTTTCATGATTTCTGCCGATCGTCTCCTGCCTCTTTGGCTCAAATACCGTGAGGCGTTGGAAGCGCCGGTTCAAACGTTCGAGTTTCCCAAATTCGATCGCAGGTTCGAAGATCGGACCTATCAGATGGGTGTTCTGAACCTCTCTCCGGACAGCACATATCGCGAAACGGTCTGCCATACGTTCGATGCCGCCCTCTATCGCGGACGGCGTATGACGCTGGAAGGCGCCGCCATGATCGATATCGGGGCGGAATCAACTGGTGAAACGGCCGATATCGTGGCGGCGGAACGGCAGATTGATCGGATGCGGCCGGTCGTGCGGGCGCTGGCCGATGAAAACATCCTGGTATCGGTTGAAACCTATCACCCGGAAGTGGGTGTTGCCCTGGTCGAAGCAGGCGCGGGCGTAGTCAATCTGACCGGTAGGGTGGACGACCCGGCATTTTATGAAGCACTCGCCTTTCATCACGCAGGTGTGGTTCTGTGTTACACGCCTGGAGAAAATGCCCGGTCCGAGGACTACCTGCCGCCTTCGGAAGAAATCTTTGATCACCAGCTGAGTTTTTTCAAGGAGCGGATCGATCTGGCGACCAATGCCGGGATTGAACGGCTTTGGGTTGATCCGGGCTTCGGCTTTGCATTGCACTTGCCCGACGGGCCTGACAGGATCCGGTATCAGACAGACAGCATCCTGCAGTCATTCCGGCTGCGTGAACTGGGGTGGCCTGTGACGGTACAGTTGACCGGCGCGGTCTATCTGTTCCGGGACGAAGTGCGCGTAGCGCAGACAAGTGCGGCAACGCTCGCGGTGATGTCGAAGGCCAATCTGGTGCGCAGTCACGAAGTTTCGCGCGTCCAGCCGGTGTTGAACCTTCAGGACTACACCTGACAATTCTGGGGAGATAAGAGCATGGCAGCCGATAAGATCGCCTTGGTCACCGGAGCCGGAAAACGGCTCGGCAAGGCAATTGCCTGGGGATTGGCGGAAAAGGGTTACGCACTCGGTCTCCATTACAACTCATCTGTGGGTGGTGCGAAGGAGCTTCAGGATGAGATCCTGGCATCAGGCGGGAAAGCAGTCCTTTTGCAGAAGGATCTCAGTCAGCCGGAGCTGGCTGGCGAGTTGATTTCGGAAACGGCGAACGCTTTGGGCGGTCCGGTCTCTGTATTGGTGAACTCGGCCTCCGCCTTCAATACCGACAACATCTTCGACCTGACGCCGGAAAGCTGGCAGTTCCTGATGAATGTCAACGCCGCCGCACCCGTCTTTCTCATGCAGGCTTTCGCCAATCAGGATCCGTTGCCGGTGGAAGGCGCGATCGTGAACTTGCTTGATACACAGATGCTGTCCGCCTCGCCCGAACGGTTCAGCTACTTCTGCGGCAAGTTTGCGTTGGACGGCGCAACACGTCTTGCTGCCTTTGAACTGGGTTCGAAAGGCATAAGGGTCAATGCGGTTGCGCCTGGCCTGGTGTTGCCGAGCGATCAGACACAGGAGAACTTTGACAGTCGCCAGAAGCTGACGCCCCTCGGGCCGGGTCTTGGTCCTGACGATATTGTTGCGGCCGTTCAGTATCTGGTGGAAGCGCGGCAGGTCAGCGGGCACACGCTTGTGGTCGATGCAGGTCAGCGTCTCATGGGCTTTGGAAACTCCCCGATCGGGTGATCGGCAAGCCGCGCTCCATTACCTAACAAATGGTTAATATCCACTGCTGCAGAGGCGTCGAAATTTTTCTCAAAAAAAATCAAAACAGCTGTTGACGGTGGTTGGTTGGGTGCGTATAACCGCGCTCATCGACGGCGGCAACGTCGCTGGCGGCAAGGTTTTTTGACCTTAATTCCTGAAAATTGGTCTGATTGGGCCGGATCTAGAGGTTCGGTAT
>NZ_JBDZYI010000007.1:0-16557 GCF_040329435.1 Roseibium sp. SCP15
GTTGACGTTGAGCTGATCGTGCCGATCGCCATGGAAGAAGGCCTGCGCTTCGCTATCCGCGAAGGTGGCCGTACCGTCGGCGCCGGCGTCGTCGCTTCCATCGTAGAATAAGACGAAATTGAGTTGCCGGGACTTGTCCCCGGCAACTCCTCCTCTTAAGTGTTGCGGTACGCGGCTTCAGAGGGTATCAGGAGCAAGATCGTTAACGCGATCCTCTGAAGGGGTATAGCTCAGCTGGTAGAGCGACGGTCTCCAAAACCGTAGGTCGCGGGTTCGAACCCTGCTGCCCCTGCCAATTTGCTCTTGATTAATTTGCCTCGAGGGCTTAAAGAGTTTCCTCGAGTGAGGCGCGCGAAGGATTTTCGCGCGCCCACTCGTATTTAACAGACCGGAATCGGAATGGCGAAGACCAATCCCTTTAAATTCATCCAGGAAGTGCGCTCCGAAACGTCCAAGGTGACGTGGCCGACGCGCCGTGAAACAGCCGTGACCACCGCCATGGTGTTCGTGATGGTGTTGATCGCTTCGATTTTCTTTCTCGTGGCGGATCAGCTGATGAGCCTCGGGATTGGGTACATTCTTGGCGTTGGCGGCTGATTTTAGCGCTACCCGTCCGGTTTGAACAAAGAACAAGAAACGGAACTGAGAACCATGGCCAAGCGCTGGTACATTGTGCACGCCTATTCCAATTTTGAGAAGAAGGTCGCCGATTCCATTCGCGAGAAGGCTGAGCAGAAAGGTCTTTCCGATCTTTTTGAAGAAATTCTCGTTCCGATGGAAAAGGTCGTTGAAGTGCGCCGTGGCCGCAAGGTTGACGCTGAGCGCAAGTTCTTCCCTGGCTACGTGCTTGTGAAGATGGACATGACCAACGAGGCGTTTCACCTGATCAAGGACACGCCGAAGGTGACCGGATTCCTAGGCGCGGACCAGAAGCCGATGCCGATCCCGGAAAAAGAAGCCCTTCGCATCATTAATCAGGTTCAGGAAGGCGTTGATCGGCCGAAGCCGTCGGTCAGCTTCGAAGTTGGAGAGCAGGTGCGCGTGTCCGACGGGCCGTTCGCGTCCTTCTCCGGTCTTGTTGAAGAAGTTGATGACGAGCGCGCGCGTCTGAAAGTGGCGGTGTCCATCTTTGGTCGTGCAACGCCGGTTGAACTGGAATTCGGTCAGGTCGACAAGCTCTGACTGTTTGCCGTCCTGCGGGACGGTGTGAGTGCCCGGCCTTCTTGTGTAAGGAAGTCGGGGTGAAATGGGTGGAAGGTTCTGATGTTCTTCGCCGGGCATCGCCAGGGACCAGACCACCAACTCCCAGGCAGCCGGATTGCCATCCGGTTGCGATCGATTGGAGAGAATAATGGCGAAAAAGATTGAAGGTTTCCTGAAGCTTCAGGTGCCGGCAGGTTCCGCTACTCCGTCGCCGCCCATTGGTCCGGCGCTCGGTCAGCGTGGTCTGAACATCATGGAATTCTGTAAGGCGTTCAACGCACAGACCCAGGATGTTGAAAAGGGTGCTCCGTGCCCGACCGTAATCACGTATTACTCCGACAAGTCCTTCACTTTCGAAGTGAAGACAGCTCCTGTCAGCTTCTTCCTGAAGAAAGCTGCCAAGCTGCAGAAGGGTTCCCAGACTCCGGGTCGTGGCACCGTCGGTTCCGTCACCAAGGATCAGGTGAAGGAAATCGCCGAAGCCAAGATGAAGGACCTGAACGCCAACGATATCGATGCAGCCATGCTGATGGTCGAAGGCTCCGCCCGTTCCATGGGCCTTGAGGTTAAGGGGTAAGATCATGGCTAAGGTTGGAAAGCGTATCAAAGCAGCTCGTGAAGGTATCGACCGCAACAAGCTGTACTCTCTGGACGAAGCCATTGGCCTCGTGAAAGAGCGTTCCAAGACCAAGTTCGACGAAACCGTTGAAGTTGCAATCAATCTCGGCGTTGACCCGCGTCACGCAGACCAGATGGTCCGCGGCGTTTGCGTCCTGCCGAACGGCACAGGCAAGAACGTCAAGGTTGCCGTGTTCGCACGTGGCGACAAGGCTGAGGAAGCAAAAGCAGCTGGCGCCGACATCGTTGGTGCCGAAGAGCTGGTCCAGGAAGTCCAAGGCGGCAAGATCGATTTCGATCGCTGCATTGCGACACCGGACATGATGCCGCTGGTTGGCCGTCTCGGTAAGGTTCTTGGCCCGCGCGGCCTGATGCCCAACCCGAAGGTTGGCACCGTGACCCCGGACGTCAAGGCTGCGGTTAACGACGCCAAGGGTGGCGCCGTTCAGTTCCGCGTCGAAAAGGCCGGTATCGTTCACGCCGGTGTTGGCAAGGTGTCCTTCTCTGAAGAGGCAATCTCCCAGAACGTCAAAGCTCTGGTCGATGCCGTTCAGAAGGCCAAGCCGTCCGGCGCAAAAGGTTCCTACCTGAAGCGCATTGCCGTGTCCTCCACTATGGGGCCGGGCCTGAAGGTTGAGCTGTCCAGCGTAGCTGGCGAATAATCCGGACTTTCCGGATTGAAACGAGATTTCAGCCGAACGGCTGAATAGACCCGGCGGTTCTCCGCCGGGTTGCCCTGTCCGAGACTGCAGGTGCCGGGAGACCGGCTTAAGCCGTAAAGGCCTGCATAGATGGGTGAGAACCGAATTCTCCGCCGGTCAGGCGGAAGACCAGGTTCGAACCAGACCTTGCCGCGCGTTTTCGAGCGCGAAGGTGGGGGGACAGGACCCTGAGCGTCGCCTTGAGGGCGGTTCCGGGTTCGGGACCATCTGCCAGGCGGCAAAGGTAAACCGGTGGCGGCAACGCCATCAAATGGAGAAGGCAAGTGGAAAGAGCGGAAAAGCACGAGTTCGTGACGGCTCTCAACGCCGAGCTGGCTGACACCGGCGTCGTTGTTGTCGCGCACTACGCAGGTCTTTCGGTTGCTCAGATGACTGCATTGCGGGCATCTGTGCGTGAAGCCGGCGGTTCTGTAAAAGTCGCAAAAAACCGCCTTGTGAAGCTCGCCCTTAAAGGCACCGACCTTGAGCACATCTCCGACCTGTTTCAGGGCCCTACCGTACTCGTCTACTCAGACGATCCGGTAGCAGCACCGAAAGCAGCTGTCGATTTCGCCAAAGCCAACGACAAGTTGGAAATTCTTGGCGGTGCTCTTGGAACGACCAATCTGAACCCGGAAGGCGTCAAGTCTCTGGCAACCATGCCGTCGCTCGATGAGCTGCGTGCGAAACTGGTTGGCATGATCCAGACCCCGGCTTCCCGGATTGCTCAGGTTGTCAACGCACCGGCCGGGCAGCTCGCCCGCGTCTTCGGCGCGTATGCCGACAAGGACGAGGCCGCATAAGGCGTCCAAACACACTGTCTAAAGAAACCAATATCTGGTTCGAACTTAAGGTACTAAAAAATGGCTGATCTTGAAAAGCTCGTAGAAGAACTGTCCGCACTGACTGTCATGGAAGCTGCTGAACTCAGCAAGCTTCTGGAAGAAAAGTGGGGCGTTTCTGCTGCTGCTCCGGTTGCAGTTGCTGCTGTTGCAGGTGCTGGCGGCGAAGCTGCTGCTGCTGAAGAGAAAACCGAATTTGACGTTGTTCTGGCTTCTGCCGGCGACAAGAAAATCAACGTCATCAAGGAAGTCCGCGCAATCACCGGTCTTGGCCTGAAAGAAGCTAAAGAGCTCGTAGAAAGTGCTCCGAAGGCGGTCAAGGAAGCTGTCAGCAAGGACGAAGCTGAAGAGCTGAAGAAGAAGCTTGAAGAAGCTGGTGCTTCCGTAGAGCTGAAGTAATAAAGGCTTTTGCCTTTCGAACGGTCCCGGAACGCCGGGGCCGTTTCTTGCCCCGGCGGGTCTGACCCGGTTCCGGGGCGTACGTCCCACTAGGGGGACGGTTTTCCGAAGCGCCTGGGCAGGACGGCCCGATTGGACAAGGGGCGTTTCGGGAAGCCGTTACCCGGCCGATACTAGGAGCGACAATGACCCAAACGTTCAACGGTCGCAAAAAGGTCCGTAAATACTTCGGATCGATCCGCGATGTCGCGGCTATGCCAAATCTCATCGAGGTTCAAAAAGCATCTTACGACCAATTCCTGCAGGTCGACGAGATGCCGGGCGGTGGCCGCAAAAATGAAGGCCTCGAAGCGGTCTTCCAGTCCGTATTTCCAATTTCCGATTTTGCGGGCACTTCCCTTCTGGAATTTGTTTCCTTTGAATTTGAAGCTCCCAAATACGACGTCGACGAGTGCCGCCAACGCGACATGACCTTCGCGGCTCCGCTGAAGGTTACTCTGCGCCTTATCGTTTTTGACGTTGATGAAGACACCGGTGCGAAATCCGTCAAGGACATCAAGGAACAGGATGTCTACATGGGCGATATGCCGTTCATGACTGACAACGGCACGTTCATCGTCAACGGCACCGAGCGTGTGATCGTTTCCCAGATGCACCGTTCCCCTGGTGTGTTCTTCGATCACGACAAGGGCAAGACCCATTCTTCCGGCAAGCTTTTGTTTGCCGCCCGCGTTATCCCTTATCGCGGTTCCTGGCTGGATATCGAATTCGACGCCAAGGATATCGTGCATGCGCGTATCGACCGTCGCCGCAAGATCCCGGTGACTTCCCTGTTGATGGCTCTTGGCCTGGACGGCGAAGAGATTCTCAACACCTTCTACAAGCGCATCGACTATACCCGTCAAAAGGACGGTTCCTGGCGCATGCCGTTTGACGGTGCCCGCCTGAAGGGAACCAAGGCATCCTATGACCTGATCGATGCCGACAGCGGCGAAGTTGTGGTCGAAGGCGGCCGCAAGATCACCGCGCGTACCATCAAACAGCTCGGCGAAAAGGGCGTTACAGCTCTGAAGGTCACCGACGAAGATCTGCACGGTCAGTATCTGGCTGAAGACATCGTCGACATGAAGACCGGCGAAATCTACGCAGAAGCTGGTGATGAGATCACCGGCAAGTTGCTGGAAGAGCTGATTGAGCGCGGCTACTACGACTTGCCGATGCTGGACATCGACCACGTCAACACTGGTCCATACATCCGCAATACGCTTGCTGTCGACAAGAACGAGTCCCGTGAAGATGCTTTGTTCGACATCTACCGCGTGATGCGCCCGGGCGAACCGCCCACCATCGACACTGCCGAAGCCATGTTCCAGTCGCTGTTCTTCGACGAAGAGCGCTACGATCTTTCCGCGGTTGGCCGCGTGAAAATGAACATGCGTCTCGATGTTGAGTGTGAGGACACCGTCCGCACGCTTCGCAAGGAAGACATTCTGGAAGTTATCCGGGTTCTTCTGGAACTGCGTGATGGCAAGGGCGAAATCGACGACATCGACAACCTCGGCAACCGCCGTGTGCGTTCCGTTGGCGAGCTGATGGAAAACCAATATCGCGTCGGATTGCTGCGTATGGAGCGTGCGATCAAGGAGCGTATGAGTTCCGTCGAGATCGACACCGTCATGCCGCAGGACCTGATCAACGCGAAACCGGCTGCAGCTGCCGTTCGTGAATTCTTCGGCTCTTCGCAGCTGTCGCAGTTCATGGACCAGACCAACCCGCTGTCTGAAGTCACGCACAAGCGCCGCCTTTCGGCCCTTGGCCCGGGTGGTCTGACCCGCGAGCGTGCGGGCTTTGAAGTCCGCGACGTTCACCCGACGCACTACGGTCGTATCTGCCCGATTGAGACGCCGGAAGGCCCGAACATCGGTCTGATCAACTCGCTGGCTACCTTTGCCCGCGTGAACAAGTACGGCTTCATCGAGAGCCCGTACCGGAAGGTCAAGGACGGTGTCGTCACCAACGACGTTGTCTATCTGTCGGCAATGGAAGAAGCCAAGCACTATGTGGCTCAGTCCAATGCTGAATACGACGATGACGGCCGGTTCACGACTGAACTGATTACCTGCCGCCACGCCGGTGAAAACATGATGGTTCCGTCCGACAAGGTCGACCTCATGGACGTTTCGCCAAAGCAGCTTGTGTCCGTCGCGGCCGCGCTCATTCCGTTCCTTGAGAACGATGACGCGAACCGCGCGCTCATGGGCTCGAACATGCAGCGTCAGGCAGTGCCGCTTGTCCGTGCTGAAGCACCGTTTGTCGGCACCGGCATGGAGCCGATCGTTGCTCGCGACTCCGGTGCGGCCATCGGTGCACGCCGTGCAGGCGTTGTCGACCAGGTGGACGCAACCCGTATCGTTATCCGCGCAACGGAAGAACTCGATCCCGGCAAGTCCGGCGTCGACATCTACCGTCTGCAGAAGTTCCAGCGTTCCAACCAGAACACCTGTATCAACCAGCGTCCACTGGTTCGCGTAGGTGACCGGGTCCACAAGGGCGATATCATCGCCGATGGTCCGTCCACCGATCTTGGTGATCTGGCTCTTGGCCGGAACGTGCTCGTCGCGTTCATGCCGTGGAACGGTTACAACTTCGAGGATTCCATCCTTCTGTCCGAGCGCATCGTTTCCGACGATGTCTTCACATCCATCCACCTGGAAGAGTTCGAGGTGATGGCCCGTGATACGAAGCTTGGCCCGGAAGAAATCACTCGCGACATTCCGAACGTTTCCGAAGAAGCGCTGAAGAATCTCGATGAAGCAGGCATCGTTTACATCGGTGCAGAGCTGAACCCGGGTGACATCCTCGTCGGCAAGATCACGCCTAAGGGCGAGAGCCCGATGACGCCGGAAGAAAAGCTTTTGCGCGCCATCTTCGGTGAAAAGGCTTCTGACGTTCGCGATACTTCCCTGCGTCTGCCGCCGGGTGTCTCGGGCACCGTTGTCGAAGTTCGTGTGTTCAACCGCCACGGCGTTGAAAAAGACGAGCGTGCGATGGCAATCGAGCGCGAGGAAATCGAACGCCTGGCAAAAGACCGTGACGATGAGCAGGCAATCCTTGACCGCAACGTCTATGGCCGCCTGGCCGAGATGCTGATGGACAAAGTTGCCGTGACCGGTCCGAAGGGTTTCCGCAAGGACACGCAACTGACCGGGGACGTTCTCAATGACTTCCCGCGTTCTCAGTGGTGGCAGTTTGTCACCGAGGACGAGAAGTTCATGTCCGAGATCGAAGCCCTGCGCGGTCAGTATGATGACAGCCGCAAGCGTCTCGAGCAGCGTTTCATCGACAAGGTCGAGAAACTGCAGCGCGGTGACGAAATGCCCCCTGGCGTCATGAAGATGGTCAAGGTGTTCGTTGCGGTGAAGCGCAAGCTGCAGCCGGGCGATAAAATGGCCGGTCGCCACGGGAACAAGGGTGTGGTCTCCAAGATCAACCCGTGCGAAGACATGCCGTTCCTCGAAGACGGTACGCATGTCGATATCGTGCTGAACCCGCTCGGTGTGCCTTCACGCATGAACGTTGGCCAGATCCTCGAAACCCACCTTGGCTGGGCATGTCGCGGCATGGGCAACCGAATCGGTGAAATGTACGAAGAGTACAAGAAATCCGGTCAGATCGAAGAGCTGCGCGGCAAGATCGTCGAGATCTACGGCGACAACATGAAGGGCGATAACGTCAAGGAATACGATGACGAAGGTATTGTACGCCTGGCGGACCAGCTGAAGAAGGGCGTTTCCATTGCAACGCCGGTCTTCGACGGTGCCCGTGAACCTGATGTCGTTGATGCTCTCAACATCGCCGGATATGACCCAAGTGGTCAGTCGGTGCTGTTCGACGGTCGTACCGGTGAAGAGTTCGATCGTAAGGTGACCGTCGGCTACATCTACATGTTGAAGCTGCACCACCTGGTCGACGACAAGATCCATGCCCGTTCGATCGGCCCGTACTCGCTTGTTACCCAGCAGCCGCTGGGTGGTAAGGCGCAGTTCGGTGGCCAGCGCTTCGGGGAAATGGAGGTCTGGGCGCTTGAAGCTTACGGTGCGGCTTACACGCTGCAGGAAATGCTTACCGTCAAGTCGGATGACGTTGCCGGACGTACGAAGGTCTATGAGGCCATCGTTCGCGGCGACGACACGTTCGAGGCGGGCATTCCGGAAAGCTTCAACGTGCTTGTGAAGGAAATGCGGTCCCTGGGTCTCAACGTTGAACTTCAACGCACTGATGCCCCAGCGATTGCCGAGGAAGAAACAGCGGACGCCGCTGAGTAACCCCGGCAACGGACCCCAAATGACTTGGGATGCCGGACACGGGGAGGGGCACTGGTGCTCACTCCCCGGCCGCGCATCGAAGGAGACGGACCATGAATCATGAGGTCATGAACCTGTTTAACCAGCAGGCTCCCACGCAGACCTTCGACAATATCCGGATTTCGCTCGCAAGCCCGGAAAAGATCTTGTCTTGGTCGTTCGGTGAAATCAAAAAGCCGGAGACCATCAACTACCGTACGTTCAAACCTGAACGCGACGGCCTGTTCTGTGCGCGCATCTTTGGCCCGATTAAGGACTACGAATGTCTTTGCGGCAAATACAAGCGCATGAAATACAAGGGCGTTATCTGTGAGAAATGTGGTGTCGAAGTCACCCTTTCCCGCGTGCGCCGCGAACGTATGGGGCACATCGAGCTTGCAGCTCCTGTTGCCCACATCTGGTTCCTGAAGTCCCTGCCGAGCCGCATCGGTTTGCTGCTCGACATGACTTTGAAGGATCTGGAACGCGTTCTTTATTTCGAGAACTATGTGGTTCTGGAGCCGGGCCTGACCCCGCTCAAGCAGCACCAGTTGCTCTCGGAAGAAGACTACATTGCCGCTCAAGACGAGTATGGCGAAGACGCATTCACCGCAATGATTGGTGCTGAAGCGATCCGCGAGATCCTGATGAGCATGGATCTTGAGCGTGAAAGCGAGCGTCTTCGTCAGGAAATCGCCGAAGCAACGACGGAGCTGAAGCCGAAGAAGCTGGCCAAGCGTCTGAAGGTCATTGAAGCATTCATGGAGTCGGGCAACCGCCCGGAATGGATGATCATGACCGTCGTTCCGGTTATCCCGCCGGATCTTCGCCCGCTGGTTCCGCTTGATGGCGGCCGCTTTGCGACGTCGGATCTGAACGATCTCTACCGCCGTGTGATCAACCGTAACAACCGTCTGCGTCGCCTGATGGAACTGCGTGCTCCGGACATCATCATCCGGAACGAAAAGCGTATGTTGCAGGAGTCCGTTGACGCGTTGTTCGACAACGGTCGCCGTGGCCGCGTCATCACCGGTGCCAACAAGCGTCCGCTGAAGTCGCTGTCCGACATGCTGAAGGGCAAGCAAGGCCGCTTCCGTCAGAACCTGCTCGGTAAGCGCGTTGACTATTCCGGCCGGTCGGTGATTACCGTGGGTCCGGAACTGAAGCTGCACCAGTGCGGACTGCCGAAGAAGATGGCGCTTGAACTGTTCAAGCCGTTCATCTATTCGCGTCTCGACGCAAAGGGCTTCTCGTCCACGGTCAAACAAGCGAAGAAGCTGGTTGAAAAAGAGCGTCCGGAAGTCTGGGATATCCTCGATGAGGTTATCCGCGAGCACCCGGTTCTGCTCAACCGTGCACCTACGCTGCACCGTCTTGGCATTCAGGCGTTCGAACCAACGCTGATCGAAGGCAAGGCCATTCAGTTGCACCCGCTCGTCTGTTCGGCGTTCAACGCTGACTTCGACGGCGACCAGATGGCTGTTCACGTACCTCTTTCGCTGGAAGCCCAGCTGGAAGCACGTACGCTGATGATGTCCACCAACAACATCCTGCACCCGGCAAACGGTGGCCCGATCATCGTGCCGTCGCAGGATATTGTTCTCGGTCTTTACTATCTGTCGATCATGGCGGAAGGTGAGCCGGGCGAGGGCATGGCTTTCGGTGACATCGGTGAAATTCACCATGCGCTCGCCAACAAGGTCATCACACTGCACACCAAGATCAAGGGCCGTTTCAAGTCCGTTGATGCGGAAGGCAATCCGACTTCCGAAATCATCGAGACCACTCCGGGCCGAATGCTGATCGCGGAGCTTCTGCCGAAGAACCACGAAGTGCCGTTCGAGGTCTGCAACAAGCTGATGACCAAGAAGGAAATCTCCAAGATGATCGACACGGTTTACCGTGCCTGCGGTCAGAAGGAGACGGTCATCTTCTGTGACCGGATCATGCAGCTTGGTTTCAAGAATGCATGTAACGCCGGCATCTCTTTCGGTATGGACGACATGGTTATCCCGGACACCAAGCAGAAGCTGGTGGCCGAAACCGCATCGCTCGCGACCGAATATGAGCAGCAGTACAATGACGGTCTGATTACCCAGGGCGAGAAGTACAACAAGGTTGTCGACGCCTGGGCGAAATGTACCGACAAGATTGCTGATGAGATGATGGCCCGCATTAAGGCGGTTCAGGTTGATGAGGAATCAGGACGTCAGAAGCCGATGAACTCGGTCTACATGATGTCCCACTCCGGTGCCCGTGGTTCACCTCAGCAGATGAAACAGCTTGCCGGTATGCGTGGTCTGATGGCCAAGCCGGATGGCTCCATCATCGAGAACCCGATCATCTCGAACTTCAAGGAAGGCCTGTCGGTTCTGGAGTACTTCAACTCCACCCACGGTGCCCGTAAGGGTCTGGCCGACACCGCCTTGAAGACGGCAAACTCCGGTTACCTGACGCGTCGTCTCGTCGACGTTGCGCAGGATTCCATCATCCTCGAGCCGGATTGTGGTTCCGAACGCGGTATCACGGTTGCGCCGATCGTTGACGCCGGTAACGTCATTGCCTCGCTTGGCATGCGCGTTCTGGGTCGTACGACCGCGGAAGATGTCATCAACAACCAGACCGGCGAAGTGCTTGTCCCGAAAGGCAAGTTGATCGACGAGAAGGACGTTGATGCTATCGAGGCCGCCAAGGTTCAGCAGATCAAGATCCGTTCGGTTCTGACCTGTGAAACCGAAACGGGCGTTTGTGCGACCTGTTACGGTCGTGACCTTGCCCGCGGTACTCCGGTGAACATGGGTGAAGCTGTCGGCGTTATCGCTGCGCAGTCCATCGGTGAGCCTGGAACGCAGCTGACGATGCGTACCTTCCACATTGGTGGTACAGCGCAGGTTGTTGACAGCTCGTTCATCGAATCCAACGTCGACGGTACGATCAAGATCCGCAACCGGTCGGTTCAGCGGGATTCCGACGGCAACTTGATTGCCATGGTCCGCAACATGTCTATCGTTGTCATTGACAGCGACGACAACGAGCGCGCCGTGCACCGGATTGCCTACGGTTCCAAGCTGCATGTCGATGATGGTGACAAGGTCAAGCGTGGTCAGCGGATTGCCGAGTGGGATCCGTATACCCGTCCGATGCTGGCGGAAGTTGACGGTGTTGTTGACTTCGAAGACCTGGTTGATGGTGTGTCCGTTCAGGAAACCGCCGACGAGGCGACCGGTATTACCAAGCGTGTCGTCATCGACTGGCGGTCATCCCAGCGTGGTGCGGACCTCAAGCCTGCCATCGTCATCAAGGACGACAAGGGTGCTGTTGCGAAGAATGCCCGCGGATCAGACGCTCGTTTGATACTTTCCGTGGACGCGGTTCTCTCAGTTCAACCAGGCTCGACGGTAAAGGCTGGTGACGTTCTGTCCCGTATTCCTCTGGAAAGTGCAAAGACCAAGGACATCACCGGTGGTCTTCCGCGTGTTGCGGAACTGTTCGAAGCTCGCCGTCCGAAGGATCACGCGATCATCGCCGAAATCGATGGTACTATCCGCTTCGGTCGCGACTACAAGAACAAGCGCCGTATCATCATTGATCCTGCAGAGGATGGTGCTGAACCCGTCGAATACCTCATCCCTAAGGGCAAGCACTTCCATCTTCAGGAAGGCGACGCCATCGAAAAGGGTGAGTACATCCTCGACGGTAATCCGGCACCGCATGACATTCTGGCCGTTAAAGGCGTTGAGGCACTGGCTGCCTACCTCGTCAACGAGATCCAGGAGGTTTATCGCCTGCAGGGCGTGACCATCAACGACAAGCACATCGAGGTGATCGTTCGCCAGATGCTGCAGAAGGTTGAAATCACGGATCCGGGTGACACCGAGTTCTTCTCGGGTGAGCAGATCGACAAGATTGACTTCGAAGAAGCCAATCAGAAAGCGATCGACGCTGCTCGTGACCCGGCCAAAGGTGTTCCGGTTCTGCTTGGTATCACCAAGGCGTCGTTGCAGACACGTTCCTTCTTCTCCGCCGCCTCCTTCCAGGAGACGACTCGCGTTCTTACCGACGCTGCTGTCAACGGCAAGACCGACCCACTTGTCGGCCTGAAAGAAAACGTGATTGTCGGACGTCTGATCCCGGCCGGTACCGGTGGAGTGATGAAGCGCATTCGCAAGATTGCAACGCATCGCGACGACCTGATCCAGGAGGCTCAGCGCCAGCAGTCTTCGGACAGCGCGGCGGAAGGGCTCTTGGAAGACATGACCGGGGCAGCCGAATAACCGGTTTGAAGAGTAACGATCGAAAGGCCGCCCTCGGGCGGCCTTTCTTGTATAGAGACAGACAGATATCGAACCTTCGACTATTGAAACAGGCGAAATGAACGATGAACGACAATGACATGGAAATGGAACCGGTGGTCTATATCGTGATCGGCCGGGTCTGGGAAAATGAAGAGGCGTCACCGGAAGATGCCATTACGATCCACGCTCTGCTGACGGCACCTGATGATGACGACGCGGTGCGTAAAACCTTGGAGTCCCTATCGGCGCAGGGGTTCGCGGAAGCAGAACTCGATCAGATTGGAGTGATGGACGGCGAACCAGATGACCCGGTTTATGAGGGGGCCTATCAGGATGCTCTGGCTGGAAATGTTGCGATTGTAACCTTTTCCGCCTGAGGTCCTGCACCTGAAACGTAGATCCGCAAGACCGCTTGACCGGTCTTGCGGATCTTCGCGTTTCTAGTAGCGCGCCTGATCCAGGCCCCAGAAGCATTCTTCGTATCAGTCAGGATTTCAAAACAGAATCGAGAATATGGAATCGGTTGATCAGAGCACCCCTCGGGAGGGGGTGATTTGAACCAATTTGAATCACCGGCTTCAGAACTGATTCATAGGTTTGAGGTGCGGTCGAATCCGGTCACGCAAGAAAATTACAAAAGCAGCATCGTTGATGGCTGTAAATGACGATAGAAGACTGTTTTCATGTCGAAAATTCAGATTGCATGGATGTAATCGGCCAAAACGCGGTTTTTTCGACAAAGCACTTGACGCAAAGGGTGCATATGAGTAGTTTCCGCGCATCCCAAGGGCAGGCGGTAAGAGTGAACCCGTCCAGCGCTGCTTCAAGGCGCAGGACCCAATCCTTTTAAACGCTGCCGGGTTACATAGGCGAATACGCGTCGATTGCATGACCGCGGGGCAACTCGTGGTCCTCTGGTTTTTCGCAGCGCCTGCCGCTCCATCGAGAGCGCGCGGGCGCGATTTTGCATGCTTAAGGGCTTGTTTGATCAGCGGGGGACTGCAGTTGCATACGAATTTTTGGATGGACAAGGTAAAGGGCACAATATGCCGACCATCAACCAGTTGATCCGCAAGCCGCGGAAAGATCCGGCGAAGCGGAACAAAGTGCCGGCCATGGAGGCCTGCCCGCAGAAGCGTGGTGTTTGCACCCGCGTTTACACGACGACGCCGAAGAAGCCGAACTCGGCTCTGCGTAAGGTGGCCAAGATCCGCCTGACCAACGGCTTCGAAGTCATTGGCTACATTCCGGGTGAAGGTCACAACCTTCAGGAACACTCGGTGGTGATGATCCGCGGCGGCCGCGTCAAGGATTTGCCGGGTGTTCGCTATCACATCATCCGTGGTGTGCTGGATACCCAGGGCGTTAAGGATCGTAAGCAGCGTCGTTCGAAATACGGCGCCAAGCGGCCGAAGTAAGGAGCACACTAGATGTCCCGTCGTCACCGCGCTGAAAAACGCGAAATCAACCCGGATCCGAAATTCGGGGATATGGTCGTCACCAAATTCATGAACTCCATCATGTATGACGGCAAGAAATCCACCGCCGAGCGCATCGTTTACGGTGCTTTCGACGTTGTAGAGAACAAGACCCGCGAGAACCCGATCGAAGTGTTCCACGCTGCTCTTGAAAACGTTATGCCGCAAGTGGAAGTTCGTTCCCGCCGTGTCGGTGGTGCGACCTACCAGGTTCCAGTCGAAGTTCGTGCCGATCGCCGCCAGGCGCTGGCCATTCGCTGGCTGATCTCCGCTGCGCGCAACCGCAACGAAACCACAATGGTTGATCGTCTCTCCGGCGAACTGCTCGATGCAGCCAACAACCGTGGTACCGCAGTTAAGAAGCGTGAAGATACGCACCGGATGGCAGACGCCAACCGCGCGTTCTCGCACTATCGCTGGTAAAAGTTACTTCGAAGGGCTGACGCTATGTCGCGCACGCATAAAATCGAGGACTACCGCAACTTCGGCATCATGGCTCACATCGATGCTGGCAAGACGACTACGACCGAGCGGATCCTCTACTACACCGGTAAGAGCCACAAGATCGGTGAAGTCCATGATGGTGCAGCCACCATGGACTGGATGGAGCAGGAGCAGGAGCGTGGTATCACGATCACCTCTGCTGCAACCACCGCATTCTGGAACGATAAGCGCCTGAACATCATTGACACTCCGGGTCACGTTGACTTCACCATTGAAGTTGAGCGCTCCCTCCGTGTTCTCGATGGTGCTGTTGCACTTCTGGACGCCAATGCCGGCGTCGAGCCGCAGACCGAGACTGTCTGGCGTCAGGCCGACAAGTACAACGTTCCGCGGATGATCTTCGTCAACAAGATGGACAAGCTGGGCGCCGACTACGATCGCTGCGTCACCATGATCAAGGAGCGCCTCGGCGCAACCCCGCTGGTCATGCAGCTGAACATCGGTGCTGAAAACGAATTCGCCGGTGTTGTCGATCTTCTTAAGATGAAGGCTCTTATCTGGCAGTCCGAAAACCTCGGCGCTGCTTGGGATGAAGTCGATATTCCGGCAGAGCTCGCTGATCGTGCGCAGGAAATGCGCGACGCTCTGATCGAGACTGCTGTCGAGGTCGACGAAGAAGCCATGGAAGCCTACCTGGAAGGCGAAGAGCCCTCCATGGACAAGATCAAGGAACTGATCCGCAAGGGCACCATCAACGGTGACTTCGTTCCGGTCTTCTGTGGTTCTGCATTCAAGAACAAGGGTGTGCAGCCGCTTCTCGACGCTGTTGTAGACTTCCTGCCGAGCCCGGTCGAAGTTCCTGCGATCAAGGGCATCGATCCGAAGAACGAAGAAGAAGTTGAGCGCAAGTCTTCCGACGAAGAGCCGCTTGGCCTGCTGGCGTTCAAGATCGCAAACGACCCGTTCGTTGGCTCTCTGACGTTCTGCCGCATCTATTCCGGTGTACTGAACAAGGGCGTGTCCTTGCTCAACACCGTGAAAGACAAGCGCGAGCGCGTCGGCCGCATGATGCAGATGCACTCCAACTCTCGTGATGACATCGACGTCGCTTACGCTGGTGACATCGTTGCTATCGCGGGCCTCAAGGACACCACGACTGGCGACACTCTTTGTGATCCGCTGAAGCCGGTGATTCTGGAGCGCATGGAATTCCCTGAGCCGGTCATCGAAATCGCTGTTGAGCCGAAGACCAAGGGCGACCAGGAAAAGATGGGCCTTGCCCTGAACCGCCTGGCTGCCGAGGATCCGTCTTTCCGCGTGAAGACTGATGAAGAATCCGGTCAGACCATCATCGCCGGCATGGGCGAGCTGCACCTGGACATCATCGTCGACCGCATGAAGCGCGAGTTCAAGGTTGAGGCGAATATCGGTGCACCTCAGGTTGCTTACCGTGAGACCATCACCAAGGTTGCTGACGTGGACTACACCCACAAGAAGCAGTCCGGTGGTTCCGGTCAGTTTGCCCGCATCAAGCTCACCATCGAACCGGCAGAAGCAAACGAAGGCTTTGTCTTCGAGAGCAAGATCGTTGGCGGTAACGTTCCGAAGGAATACATCCCAGGTGTTTCCAAAGGTATCGAAAGCGTCATGTCTTCCGGCCCGCTGGCAGGCTTCCCGATGCTCGACATCAAGGCAACCCTGACCGACGGTGCATACCACGACGTTGACTCTTCTGTTCTGGCCTTCGAAATCGCTGGTCGTGCCGGTTTCCGCGAAGCGATCCAGAAAGCTGGCCCGAAACTGCTCGAGCCGGTCATGAAGGTCGAGGTTGTTACCCCTGAAGACTACATGGGTGATGTGATTGGTGACCTGAACTCCCGCCGCGGCCAGATCGCGGGTACGGAGAACCGGGGCATCGTCACCGTCATCACAGCAATGGTGCCGCTGGCCAACATGTTTGGTTACGTGAACAACCTGCGTTCCATGTCTCAAGGCCGCGCCCAGTACTCGATGGTGTTCGATCACTACGAGCAGGTGCCGCAGGCTGTCGCCGAAGAGGTTCAGGCGAAATACGCCTGATCCCAACCTCTTAACGTCAAAAAGAAATAGAGAAACGGAGTAATCCGATGGCGAAGGAAAAATTTGAGCGCAACAAGCCGCACGTTAACATTGGCACGATTGGCCACGTTGACCACGGCAAGACGACGCTGACCGCTGCAATCACCATGACGCTG
>NZ_JBDZYI010000008.1:2500-5972 GCF_040329435.1 Roseibium sp. SCP15
TGATGAACATTGATAATGAGAGTGATCAAGTGTCTTAAGGGCATTCGGTGGATGCCTTGGCGACAAGAGGCGATGAAGGACGTGATACGCTGCGATAAGCGTCGGGGAGCTGCGAATAAGCTTTGATCCGGCGATTTCCGAATGGGGAAACCCACTCCGTATGGAGTACCCGCAAGGGAGCAAACCCGGGGAACTGAAACATCTAAGTACCCGGAGGAAAGGACATCAACCGAGACTCCGCTAGTAGTGGCGAGCGAACGCGGACCAGGCCAGTGGCTATAGAGTAAGAACCGGAACCGTCTGGAAAGTCGGGCCTTAGTGGGTGACAGCCCCGTACGGGTAGAAATCTTTATAGTCCTCGAGTAGGGCGGGACACGTGAAATCCTGTCTGAACGTGGGGGGACCACCCTCCAAGCCTAAGTACTCCTTGTCGACCGATAGCGAACAAGTACCGTGAGGGAAAGGTGAAAAGTACCCCGACGAGGGGAGTGAAACAGTTCCTGAAACCGGATGCCTACAAACAGTTGGAGCCCGCAAGGGTGACAGCGTACCTTTTGTATAATGGGTCAGCGACTTAATTTAACGAGCAAGCTTAAGCCGGTAGGTGTAGGCGTAGCGAAAGCGAGTCTGAATAGGGCGTTTTAGTTCGTTGGATTAGACCCGAAACCGAGTGATCTAGCCATGGCCAGGTTGAAGGTGCGGTAACACGCACTGGAGGACCGAACCCACGCCTGTTGAAAAAGTCGGGGATGAGCTGTGGCTAGGGGTGAAAGGCCAATCAAACTCGGAAATAGCTGGTTCTCCGCGAAATCTATTTAGGTAGAGCGTCGGATGAATACTCTCGGGGGTAGAGCACTGGATGGGCTATGGGGGCTTACCGCCTTACTGATCCTAACCAAACTCCGAATACCGAGAAGTACTATCCGGCAGACACACAGTGGGTGCTAACGTCCATTGTGGAGAGGGAAACAACCCTGACCGCCAGTTAAGGTCCCTAAGTTATGGCTAAGTGGGAAAGGATGTAGAACTCCCAAAACAACCAGGATGTTGGCTTAGAAGCAGCCATCATTTAAAGAAAGCGTAACAGCTCACTGGTCTAAATAAGGGGTTCCGCGCCGAAAATGTACCGGGGCTCAAGCCATACACCGAAACTGCGGGTGCATCTTATGATGCGCGGTAGCGGAGCGTTCTGTAAGTCTGCGAAGGGATACCTGTGAGGGGTCCTGGAGATATCAGAAGTGCGAATGCTGACATGAGTAACGATAAAGAGGGTGAGAGACCCTCTCGCCGAAAGTCCAAGGGTTCCTGCGCAACGCTAATCGGCGCAGGGTTAGCCGGCCCCTAAGGCGAGGCCGAAAGGCGTAGTCGATGGGAATGCAGTTAATATTCTGCAGCTTGGTGGTAGTGACGGATGCAGTGTGTTGTATCTCCTTATTGGATTGGGGGTGCAGCGAATGTGTTCCAGGAAATAGCTCCACCGTATAAACCGTACCCGAAACCGACACAGGTGGACTGGTAGAGAATACCAAGGCGCTTGAGAGAACTATGCTGAAGGAACTCGGCAAAATGCTCCCGTAAGTTCGCGAGAAGGGAGACCTCAGTTCGGGCAACCGGATTGGGGTGGCACAGACCAGGGGGTGGCGACTGTTTATCAAAAACACAGGGCTCTGCGAAGCCGCAAGGCGACGTATAGGGTCTGACGCCTGCCCGGTGCTGGAAGGTTAAGAGGAGGTGTGCAAGCACCGAATTGAAGCCCCAGTAAACGGCGGCCGTAACTATAACGGTCCTAAGGTAGCGAAATTCCTTGTCGGGTAAGTTCCGACCTGCACGAATGGCGTAACGACTTCCCCGCTGTCTCCAGCATAGACTCAGTGAAATTGAATTCCCCGTGAAGATGCGGGGTTCCTGCGGTCAGACGGAAAGACCCCGTGCACCTTTACTACAGCTTCACACTGGTATTCGTCACGACATGTGTAGGATAGGTGGTAGACGTTGAAACAAGGGCGCCAGCTCTTGTGGAGTCACCCTTGAAATACCACCCTTGTCGTCATGGATATCTAACCGCGGTACAACAATATCCGGGACCGTGTGTGGCGGGTAGTTTGACTGGGGCGGTCGCCTCCCAAATGGTAACGGAGGCGCGCGAAGGTGGGCTCAGAGCGGTCGGAAATCGCTCGTTGAGTGCAATGGCATAAGCCTGCCTGACTGCGAGACTGACAAGTCGAGCAGAGACGAAAGTCGGCCATAGTGATCCGGTGGTCCCTCGTGGAAGGGCCATCGCTCAACGGATAAAAGGTACGCCGGGGATAACAGGCTGATGATGCCCAAGAGTCCATATCGACGGCATTGTTTGGCACCTCGATGTCGACTCATCACATCCTGGGGCTGGAGCAGGTCCCAAGGGTTTGGCTGTTCGCCAATTAAAGTGGTACGTGAGTTGGGTTCAGAACGTCGCGAGACAGTTCGGTCCCTATCTGCCGTGGGTGTAGGAGAATTGAGAGGATCTGTCCCTAGTACGAGAGGACCGGGATGGACGTACCTCTGGTGGACCTGTTGTGGCGCCAGCCGCATTGCAGGGTAGCTATGTACGGAAGGGATAACCGCTGAAAGCATCTAAGCGGGAAACCCACCTCAAAACCAGTTCTCCCTGAAGAGCCGTGGAAGACCACCACGTCGATAGGAAGCGTGTGGAAGTGTGGCAACACATGAAGCTTAGCTTTACTAATAGCTCGTTCGGCTTGATCCTCTCATTAATCAATGTTCATCTTTTAAAAGCGCCCTTGGCGCTTTGAAAAGATCATCTTTACTGCACTACCGGCTATCGCCTACTTGAGTGCGGTTAAGATGATCAAACCAAGACCAGTTCACAACAAACTGCGCTTCGCCGGCCTGGTGGCCTCAGCGGGGAGCCCCCACCCGATCCCATCCCGAACTCGGCCGTGAAACTCCCCAGCGCCAATGGTACTGCATCTTAAGGTGTGGGAGAGTAGGTCGCTGCCAGGCCTGCAAAACGCAGTTTGATGAAATCTCTTCAACTTAAGCGCTCACGGCCGTACCGGGCTCTGCCCTGGCCTCCGCGAGGGCGGCCAAAAGTGGCCGACGCGCTTTGCGCTTGCCTTCGCTGCGCTTGGGAACACACGTTCCAATCCAGCGAAATTACATATTGAGCGTCTCCAAAATGGAGCAGCTCCCGCGACGCCCGAAGATCCAAAGGATCAAGGACGCGCAAAACAAAAATAACGCGGGATGGAGCAGCCCGGTAGCTCGTCAGGCTCATAACCTGAAGGTCGCAGGTTCAAATCCTGCTCCCGCAACCAATAAAACAACCCGGCCTCGTGCCGGGTTTTTTGTTGGAACCGCTCGTCGATTTTGACCCGACGGGGTCCCCGCAACGAGGACAACGTCCGACGCAACGGCGCACAAAACAAGAAAATCATGCACAAACAACAAAACAAAAAAAGCCCGCACGGTG
>NZ_JBDZYI010000009.1:0-2623 GCF_040329435.1 Roseibium sp. SCP15
CAAGCCTGCCGCGTTCACTTCGAATGTGCCGTAGGTTCCGACGGTACTTTCTTGAGGTGTGAAGCTCGGGTTGTCGACAGCATCGGCGTCAGAGACCGACAGATTGCCCGTGGTACTGAAGATGTTGTCTTCTTCAACCGAGCCTTCGGCATTCCCCGTGATGACGGGACCGTCTTCCTCGCCTGTCACCGTGATGGTCACGTCCTGGGTAACAACCTCACCATCTTCCGTGGTCGCCTCGACGGTGAAGACTTCCTCGAACTCCTCACCTCCTGCCAGAACCTGGGCAGCCGCATTGTCCAAGGTGTAGATCCACAAGCCAGCAGCATTCACTTCGAACGAGCCATATGTCCCGGCCGTGCCTTCCTGAGGCGTGAAGCTCGGGTTGTCATTGCCGTCCACATCACTCACCGACAACGTTCCAGATGTCGTCAGGATCTCGGCATCTTCAGTGACAGCTCCTTCGGAATTCCCAGTGATGACAGGCCCGTCTTCCTCACCGGTCACCGTGATGGTGACATCCTGCGTGACCACCTCACCGTCTTCCGTCGTTGCTTCAACAGTGAAGACCTCTTCGAATTCCTCGCCACCAGCCAGAACCTGGGCTGCGGCATTGTCCAGTGTATAGGTCCACAGACCAGCCGCATTCACGTCGAACGTGCCGTAGGCTCCGGCTGTGCCATCCTGGGGTGTGAAGCTTGGGTTATCGATGGCATCGGCATCACTCACCGACAAATTGCCTGTGGCACTGAAGACATTGTCTTCTTCAACCGAGCCTTCGGAATTGCCCGTAATGACAGGCCCGTCTTCTTCGCCAGTCACCGTGATGGTTACATCCTGGGTGACCACCTCACCGTCTTCCGTGGTCGCTTCGACAGTGAAGACTTCTTCGAATTCCTCGCCACCGGCAAGCACCTGGGCTGCTGCGTTATCGAGTGTGTAAGTCCACAAACCAGCCGCGTTCACCTCGAACGTGCCGTAGGTTCCGGCCGTGCCTTCTTGCGGTGTGAAGCTCGGGTTGTCGACAGCATCAGCGTCAGAGACCGATAGATTGCCCGTCGCACTGAAGACATTGTCTTCTTCAACCGAGCCTTCTGCATCCCCTGTGATGACAGGCCCGTCCTCTTCACCGGTCACCGTGATCGTCACATCCTGGGTGACAACTTCACCGTCTTCCGTGGTCGCCTCGACCGTGAAGACCTCTTCGAATTCCTCACCACCGGCAAGAACCTGAGCGGCGGCGTTGTCCAGCGTGTAAGTCCACAAGCCAGCCGCATTCACTTCGAACGTGCCGTAAGTCCCGACCGTGCCTTCCTGGGGTGTGAAGCTCGGGTTGTCGACAGCATCGGCGTCAGAGACCGACAGATTGCCGGATGTCGTCAGGATCTCGGCGTCCTCATCAACTGCACCCTCAGCATCCCCTGTGATGACTGGTCCGTCTTCCTCACCTGTCACGGTGATGGTCACATCCTGGGTGACAATTTCACCGTCTTCCGTGGTCGCTTGGACGGTGAAGACCTCTTCGAACTCCTCGCCACCGGCCAGCACCTGTGCAGCTGCATTGTCCAGCGTGTAGGTCCAAAGACCGGCAGCATTCACTTCGAACGTGCCGTAGGTTCCGGCGGTACCTTCCTGGGGTGTGAAGCTCGGGTTGTCGACAGCATCGGCGTCCGAGACCGACAGATTGCCGGATGTCGTCAGGATCTCGGCGTCCTCATCAACTGCACCCTCGGCATCCCCTGTGATGACGGGTCCGTCTTCCTCACCGGTCACTGTGATGGTCACATCCTGGGTGACAATTTCACCGTCTTCCGTGGTCGCCTCGACGGTGAAGACCTCTTCGAACTCTTCCCCACCCGCCAGCACCTGGGCTGCGGCATTGTCCAGTGTGTAAGTCCAAAGGCCAGCCGCGTTTACTTCGAAGGTGCCGTAGGTCCCGGCCGTGCCTTTCTGTGGCGAGAAGTTTGGATTGTCGGCGGCATCGGCGTCAGAGACATTCAACGTTCCAGAAGTCGTCAGAACTTCGGCATCTTCAGCGACAGCACCCTCGGCATTTCCAGTGATGACGGGACCATCTTCCTCGCCGGTCACCGTGATGGTGACATCCTGCGTGACCACTTCGCCATCTTCCGTGATCGCTTCGACTGTGAAGACCTCTTCGAACTCCTCACCTCCTGCCAGAACCTGCGCCGCGGCATTATCCAGCGTGTAGATCCACAAGCCAGCCGCGTTCACTTCGAATGTGCCGTAAGTCCCGGCGGTACTTTCTTGAGGTGTGAAGCTCGGGTTGTCGACAGCATCGGCGTCCGAGACCGACAGATTGCCGGATGTCGTCAGGATCTCGGCGTCCTCATCAACTGCACCCTCAGCATCCCCTGTGATGACGGGTCCGTCTTCCTCACCGGTCACTGTGATGGTCACATCCTGGGTGACAATTTCACCGTCTTCCGTGGTCGCCTCGACGGTGAAGACCTCTTCGAACTCCTCTCCACCGGCCAGAACCTGGGCAGCCGCATTGTCCAGCGTGTAGGTCCAAAGACCGGCAGCATTCACTTCGAAGGTGCCGTAGGTTCCGGCGGTGCCTTCTTGCGGAGTAAACGTTGGATCGTCGTTCCCATCCGCG
>NZ_JBDZYI010000010.1:0-1525 GCF_040329435.1 Roseibium sp. SCP15
CTCGTCAGCATCGGTGCCTTCGGTGTAGGCGGCCCCTGTTGTCAGCTCGCCGTCATGGTTGAAGCCGAACTGCATGGCCAGTGCCTTGAACTCGTCGGAGCCGTGATGGAGCTGCTGGAAGGCGGGCATCAGGTCGTCCTGGGCCAGGGCCGCGAGGGCCTCTGTCTCAAAGGCCGGATCGACTTCGCCTGCAAGGGCAGCCATGTCTTCACCGGCAATCTGCTCGTCGAAGACCATGACATCGGAGATGGTGCCGTTGAACTGCTGGTGGGCGGTGTGGGCATCATCGGAGCGCCAGGCACCGGAAGCCCCGACCAGGAAGGCGCGCTCGTTCATGTCGAGGCCCTGCTTGAACTCCGGCTCGGCCGCCACCAGCTCGCCGTTGAGGTAGACCATCAAGCCATCTTCACCGAAGGTCACCGCCAGGTGGTAGTCGGTGTTCTCCTCGATCTGGGTCGATGGGATCTTGAGATACTCGGTGGTGTCGTCCGACTGCTGGCGGACATAAATGGTGCCGTCCTTGAGCCAGACGGTCAGGTGGCCGCCGTCGTCATACCCCGAGCCATCCTTGGAAAAGAGGGCCTGGGACCCGGAGACATGATCGGCGTTGAAGGTCAGCGCGACCGTTCCGGCGGCAAGGTCCAGCGAAGCCGGATTGCCCGCATCCAGATAATCGCCCTTCTCACCGGAGAACTCGTTGGAACCGGCAATGGCGAAGACTGGCGTCATACCCGTTGGCAACGGCAGATCGCCGACATCAGGCAGGTCCGAGGGCGGTGCGATCTCGCCACGATCCTCACCCATCTCGATGGGCTTGAGGGCTTCCTGGAGATCTGAGATGGAGCGGACGATGCCGTAGGCCGGTTTGGCGGTGGTGGAGATGTCGGTCTGTGTGACGAGATCGCCATAGACGGTGATGGTTCCCAGGTCATCGTTGTTGTGGGCACCGCCGCCCGATCCCTGGTCGGAATAGAGGCTGATCACGGTGTGATCGACAACACCGTCGCCATTGCTGTCGCCATAGGTGATGGAGCGGATCTTGGTGGTGTGACCCTCGATGACGATGCGGTCGCCTTCGTCGCGGTTGAAGTCGGTGATGACGTCATTGCCGATCTGGTCGACCCAGTGGTCGTGGATGTTCTCGTTCTCACCGGCCACGCCATGCCATCTGATGGTGCCGTCATCCTGGGTATGTTCCTCCAGGAAGCGTTCCTTGGCATTGATCAGGGTCTGGAAGTAGAAGACGTCGCCGCCGGACCCACCGGTGAGGACATCGTCTGCCGGGATCGGCTGGTCCGGATAGAGCTTGCCGCCGGACAGTTCATTATAGGGATCGCCTTCGTCGCGGTCCGGGTCATGGGCGACCGGACCCTCGCGTCCGTCTGCCTGTGAGATCAGCAGGTCGTTGCCGGCGCCGCCATTGAGGATGTCCTCGCCATGGCCTCCGTCCAGAACGTCATTGCCGTCACCGCCATTGAGGTCGTCATTGCCGTAGCCACCCTGCAGGACGTCGTTGCCACCGTTG
>NZ_JBDZYI010000011.1:0-1075 GCF_040329435.1 Roseibium sp. SCP15
TGGCGTGGCCGGTGAGAACGAGAACATCCACGACCACTGGGTCGACCAGATCGGCAATGACGTCATCACCGACTTCAACCGCGACGAAGGCGACCGCATCGTCATCGAGGGCCACACCACCAAGATCCGCTCCATCACCTATGGCGACAGCAATGGCGACGGTGTTGTCGACCACACCGTGATCAGCCTCTATTCCGACCAGGGCTCGGGCGGCGGTGCCCACAACAACGATGACCTGGGAACCATCACCGTCTATGGCGATCTCGTCACACAGACCGATATCTCCACAACGGCCAAACCGGCCTACGGCATCGTCCGCTCCATCTCAGACCTCCAGGAAGCCCTCAAGCCCATCGAGATGGGAGAAGAACGAGAGGACGTGCCACCTCCATCCGATCTTCCGAGTGTCAGCGACTTGCCCCTGCCCGAAGGCATGACGCCGGTCTTCGCCATTGCCGGTTCCAACGAGTTCACTGGAGAGCGTGGCGACTATCTTGAGGCAGGCAATCCGGACAGCCTCGATCTGGCAAACGGCACCATCGCCCTCACCTTCAATGCGGACAAGGTCACCGGCGGTCAGGCTCTCTTCTCAAAGGATGGCTCGGGGTATGACGATGGTGGTCACATCACCGCCTATCTGTGTGACAACAAGCTCTATATCCGCCAGCAGTCGGACAGCAAGTCCGAGTATCTGAAGGTTCAGAATGTCGAGATTGCTGCCAACACGGCCTACCACCTTGCTGTCTCCTTCGGTGAAGATGGCTTGATGGTCTACCTCAACGGCGAGCTGGTGGCAGCCGAGCCGGAGTTCAAGCAAGGCCTCGACATGAACGAGCGCTCGCTGGTAATCGGGGCAACCGGCGCTTGGCGGAAAACCGATACCCAGACTGCTGGTCAACAATTTGACGGCACCATCTCCGATGTCATGGTCTTCGACGAGCAGATAGCCGGTGAAGACATGGCAGCCCTTGCAGGCGAAGTCGATCCGGCCTTTGAGACAGAGGCCCTCGAGGCCCTGGCCCAGGACGACCTGATGCCCGCCTTCCAGCAACTCCATCACGGCTCCGACGAGTTC
>NZ_JBDZYI010000012.1:0-452 GCF_040329435.1 Roseibium sp. SCP15
GCATTGTCCAGCGTGTAGGTCCAAAGACCGGCAGCATTCACTTCGAAGGTGCCGTAGGTTCCGGCGGTGCCTTCTTGCGGAGTAAACGTTGGATCGTCGTTCCCATCCGCGTCGGAAACGGAAAGAGTACCGGACGTCGTCAGGATCTCGGCGTCCTCATCAACTTCACCCTCGGAAGTACCAGAGATGACGGGCCCGTCTTCCTCGCCGGTCACTGTGATGGTCACATCCTGGGTGACCACTTCACCGTCTTCCGTGGTCGCTTCGACCGTGAAGACTTCTTCGAACTCCTCGCCACCGGCAAGAACCTGAGCGGCGGCGTTGTCCAGGGTGTAAGTCCACAAGCCTGCCGCGTTCACTTCGAATGTGCCGTAGGTTCCGACGGTACTTTCTTGAGGTGTGAAGCTCGGGTTGTCGACAGCATCGGCGTCAGAGACCGACAGATTGCCCGT
>NZ_JBDZYI010000013.1:0-388 GCF_040329435.1 Roseibium sp. SCP15
GTTCTCGTTCTCACCGGCCACGCCATGCCATCTGATGGTGCCGTCATCCTGGGTGTGTTCCTCCAGGAAGCGTTCCTTGGCATTGATCAGGGTCTGGAAGTAGAAGACGTCGCCGCCGGACCCACCGGTGAGGACATCGTCGGCCGGGATCGGCTGGTCCGGATAGAGCTTGCCGCCGGACAGTTCATTATAGGGATCGCCTTCGTCGCGGTCCGGGTCATGAGCGACCGGACCCTCGCGTCCGTCTGCCTGTGAGATCAGCAGGTCGTTGCCGGCACCGCCATTGAGGATGTCCTCGCCATGGCCTCCGTCCAGAACGTCATTGCCGTCACCGCCATTGAGGTCGTCATTGCCGTAGCCACCCTGCAGGACGTCGTTGCCACCGTTG
>NZ_JBDZYI010000014.1:0-380 GCF_040329435.1 Roseibium sp. SCP15
GAACCCGGCTTACACAGAACCTGACCGCGCTCAACTTCTTCACGGCCGACACCGCGGATAAGTGCGCCGATGTTGTCGCCTGCTTCACCGCTGTCCAGCAGCTTGCGGAACATTTCAACGCCGGTAACGGTCGTCTTCTGGGTGTCCTTGATGCCGACGATCTCGACTTCTTCACCCACGTTGATCACGCCGCGCTCAACACGACCGGTCACAACTGTACCGCGGCCGGAGATCGAGAACACGTCTTCGATCGGCATCAGGAACGGCTGATCCTTCGGACGCTCCGGCGTCGGGATGTAGGCGTCAACCTGAGCCATCAGCTCACGGATCGCATCACGGCCGATAGCCGCATCGCGGTTCTCGACAGCTGCAAGCGCAGA
>NZ_JBDZYI010000015.1:0-304 GCF_040329435.1 Roseibium sp. SCP15
CCATGGCGAGGACATCCTCAATGGCGGCGCCGGCAACGACCTGCTGATCTCACAGGCAGACGGACGCGAGGGTCCGGTCGCCCATGACCCGGACCGCGACGAAGGCGATCCATATAATGAACTGTCCGGCGGCAAACTCTATCCGGACCAGCCGATCCCGGCCGACGATGTCCTCACCGGAGGGTCCGGCGGTGACGTCTTCTACTTCCAGACCCTGATCAATGCCAAGGAACGCTTCCTGGAGGAACACACCCAGGATGACGGCACCATCAGATGGCATGGCGTGGCCGGTGAGAACGAGAAC
>NZ_JBDZYI010000016.1:0-287 GCF_040329435.1 Roseibium sp. SCP15
CCGCCATTGAGGATGTCCTCGCCATGGCCTCCGTCCAGAACGTCATTGCCGTCACCGCCATTGAGGTCGTCATTGCCGTAGCCACCCTGCAGGACGTCGTTGCCACCGTTGCCGTTGAGAATGTCGTCGCCGAGACCGCCATTGATGGCGTCGGCCTCATCCGATCCGTCCAGCGTCTCGTCAGCATCGGTGCCTTCGGTGTAGGCGGCCCCTGTTGTCAGCTCGCCGTCATGGTTGAAGCCGAACTGCATGGCCAGTGCCTTGAACTCGTCGGAGCCGTGATGGAG
>NZ_JBDZYI010000017.1:0-265 GCF_040329435.1 Roseibium sp. SCP15
TTCCGTGCCTTCCGGCAGAGAAACCACACCAGTCACGTCCGTCGTACGGAAGTAGAACTGCGGGCGGTAGTTGGTGAAGAACGGGGTGTGACGACCACCTTCTTCCTTGGTAAGGATGTAAGCCTCAGCCTTGAACTTCGTGTGCGGGGTAACGGAACCCGGCTTACACAGAACCTGACCGCGCTCAACTTCTTCACGGCCGACACCGCGGATAAGTGCGCCGATGTTGTCGCCTGCTTCACCGCTGTCCAGCAGCTTGCGGAAC
>NZ_JBDZYI010000018.1:0-259 GCF_040329435.1 Roseibium sp. SCP15
TCAGGTTGGCGTTCCGGCCCTTGTTGTCTTCATGAACAAGGTTGACCAGGTCGACGACGAAGAGCTTCTCGAGCTCGTCGAAATGGAAATCCGTGAGCTTCTGTCTTCCTACGAGTTCCCGGGCGACGACATTCCGATCGTCAAAGGCTCTGCGCTTGCAGCTGTCGAGAACCGCGATGCGGCTATCGGCCGTGATGCGATCCGTGAGCTGATGGCTCAGGTTGACGCCTACATCCCGACGCCGGAGCGTCCGAAGGAT
>NZ_JBDZYI010000019.1:0-223 GCF_040329435.1 Roseibium sp. SCP15
TGAGTATGAGACGGAAAACCGTCACTACGCTCACGTTGACTGCCCGGGTCACGCTGACTACGTGAAGAACATGATCACCGGTGCTGCCCAGATGGACGGCGCGATCCTGGTCTGTTCAGCAGCTGACGGCCCGATGCCGCAGACCCGTGAGCACATCCTGCTTGCGCGTCAGGTTGGCGTTCCGGCCCTTGTTGTCTTCATGAACAAGGTTGACCAGGTCGAC
>NZ_JBDZYI010000020.1:0-223 GCF_040329435.1 Roseibium sp. SCP15
GTTTTCCGTCTCATACTCAACGTGCGCCGTGGAGATGGTGATACCGCGGGCCTTTTCTTCAGGCGCACCGTCGATCTCATCGTATGCTTTTGCTTCAGCACCGCCAGCCTCAGCCAGCGTCATGGTGATTGCAGCGGTCAGCGTCGTCTTGCCGTGGTCAACGTGGCCAATCGTGCCAATGTTAACGTGCGGCTTGTTGCGCTCAAATTTTTCCTTCGCCATC